>JAJDCP010000023.1 GCA_029260765.1 Planctomycetota bacterium | reverse complement strand
GGTCGCGACCTTGACCTGGTTGGCGAAGTCGAGGCAGGTGGTGTAGTTCTTGCAGGTCTGGCGGGTTTTGTCCCACACGGCCTTGCTGATGATCTCGCTGCCGACGCGGCGGTCGGCTTCCTCGACCAGGAGCTTCCTGTAGTTGGTCGCTGCCGTGGCGGAGGACGTGCGGGGGACCACGATATTCCACGACTTGCCGGACGCGAGCATGATCGGCCTACCGGGCTCCACCCTCACCGAATGCACGGGGACACTCGCTGTCGCGGAGGCGTCCCTGCCGAAGACCACCGTCTGCTTACGGGGTGGCGTGTGAACGGGGGTCTGGGCGTTGCGGCCGAAGACGACCGTCTTCCCCGGGGGGGGCGGGGGCGTCGTCGCGGGCCGCGAGGACTGCGAGGCCTGGGGCGGAGGCGAGACCTCGGGACTTGTGGCAGCAGGGGACTGCGGCTGGTTGGAGGTGGGCTTCTCGGACGATGGGGGCTTGGGCTGAGGCGCTGCCGGAGCGGGGGAGGCGGCGGGCGCCGTGTCGGTCAGGGTAGCGAGAGCGTCGCTGATGGCGTCCAAGAAGTCCATGGCTGTCCCCTTTTTGAAGCAGTGGCCATCCTTTCCAGGGTTTTTGGGCTTCGATCGGCTACTGCAATTCCAAAAAAAATGTTTCATGGGGCTTTGCTTCCAGCCTTGACCTCGGCTTACGGCCGCCGGTCCGGGCGGCCCTCGAGACGTCGATGGTAGTTCCCAATGCCTCGGGCGACGGTACGGATACGATCACGGTCCCTGTCAGCGCGGTCGGCGGCAGCCAGATCATTGTCCATGGCCTCGATGGGGATGACACGCTGCCCCTCGACCTCCAAAACCCGTTCAGCCACACGATGGTGTTCAACGGCGGGGGGGCAGGACACCAGCCCCAATGGCGACGTCTTGCTCCTCACCGGCGGGACCGTGACCTCCAGCAGCTACAGCTTTGACGGCGCTCGCCAAGCTCAACCCGGGGGCGAGTACTCGCGCCACTCAGGCATGACTTCAGGGTGCGAACCCGTCTTGAGTTGCGGCCAAGAAGACTGTGGTAGGCTCGGAAGCCCCATGCCCCATAGCGACTGCACTGCGCATTCGGACCCGAAGGTGTGAGCCGTGCGCAAAGACCGGCGGCCGATGATTGCCGGGCCCAATCGGGGTGCGCCCCGAAACCCATGACAGCATGCCATCCCAACTCGCTCAGGCCGCACGCCGCCGACAGTGCGGGGGCAGTCGTCCAAGTGGCTCGATGCCGACCATAGCCCGCAAGTGGCATTCGATGCCCCCGGCATCGAGGTTCATAGTCTCATAGCGATCGACCGACCACCTCGGCCCTCGGACTTCACGGTCTTCGGTCCCCACGGTTTTCGGTTGATCGGGTTCGGGTTCGGGTTCGGGCTCGGAACCGGCATCGGATGCGGAAGCTGGGTCGGATTCGTGTCCTTCCTCGCCACCGCATCGACATGCACAACCTCACCCACCCGAACCCCGCACACCTCGTCGATGCCCTCGAATCTCAGCGACTTTGTTCACCGCCCCGATCGAGCCCGCAATGCAGTAGTCTTGCCGTCGCCGAGCAGCGAAGCGGCCCGAAGGGTCGACCCGGAGCTCTGGCGCCCTGGTTGCATCGATGCGGGCTGGGAACGCCCGGTCAAATCAGAGGTCATGAGGTTTGCGAGAGCAAGCAGGGTACCAGGGCGGAGGGCTCAGCGGCGAAACGGTGTTGCGTGGCCCGAGTGCAGGTCCGATCCGGAACCGGCGAAGGGCGGTTGGAGGTGCTTGAGTCTCTTCGCTGAACGGGGCCTTCTCTCAGCCGAGCGTTCAATGGGGAAGAGATCTATGAGGAACCCAGGAACCCAGGATTCCGAAAACCGCACCGTGCGAGAACCCGCTTGGGAATAAGCTTGTCACTGGAAAAGTTGAGCAGCAGCCCGTGTTCTCGTCGGGTGGCGCGCAAGTACACTCGGACGACAACGAAGTGGACATCCTGCAGTTGCTTGATCGCCTTGAGCTCAACGACAACAAGGTCGGCGACAAGCATATCCAATCGATGATGGCCGACTTCCTGGCCATCGTAGAGCACAGCTATTTCAACCTGACGCTCGAAATCTATGGCTCGCTTGGCGAGCTCGATCGCAAGGGCGTTCTCGTATACCGACTCCAGGAAGCCTGGACCCCTGAACTTGAATGGCTGCCCCAATGATCTGGTGCGTGAGGTCTTCATGCACCAACATGCAGCGAATCCTGGGTTCCTGGGTTCCTCATAGCTAATTCTCTTCCCACAAGAGCTCAGCAAGGTTCGACCGCATTGTGCCCTTCGATACAGAAAATGCAAACAAATGTCTGCATTTTGTTGGATGGCCAGATCCTCCTCATTTTTCGCCTCGCTTGAGTCTTCCGCTCGCCTCTTCGCGGCCCAAGAAACAGCAACCGCGCCAGTATGTATACATACACCAACAATATACATGCCGAGACCACGCAATGCAGTAGCTGCGGACAAGGAGTCGCCAAGAAACGCTCTCCCTCAAGAGCCCGGCAGGCGGATTCGGAAGGGTCGCTCCGCCACCCAGACCTCCTCGGGCATACGGCGTGTCGCCCCGTGCGCGAGCCGGTTGGCAACCTCCGCTTTTTCCGTTCTGGCACAAGCTTGACCGGCCGTCGGTGTCTATACTGCG
The DNA here is from genome assembly GCA_029260765.1 of Planctomycetota bacterium. Taxonomy (GTDB): domain Bacteria; phylum Planctomycetota; class J058; order JAJDCP01; family JAJDCP01; genus JAJDCP01. The sequence continues at coordinate 94,687 of JAJDCP010000023.1, read as the reverse complement.
ACGTGAGCCCCGCGTCCTGGTCCTGGGCATGCCACGAGCCTACTACCGCCCCAGCAAGCGCATCAGCATCGGCGGCTTCTTCGCTGGGATCCTGACCGCCTGCTTCCTCGCGCCGCTGCTCGCGGGTGCCATCTTCCTGCTCGACGACTCGATTCTCTACCCTTTGATCGTGGTACCGGCCCTCGGCTGCGGCTACCTGATCCGTCAGGTGACCGTGCAGACCGGCTGTCGAAACGTCGACTTCGCCATGTTGCTCGGCTTTGTCTGTGGAGCCTCCGGAACCATCCTGGTCCACGTCTTTGATGCCGAGCACTTCAGGGCGACCCAGCACGAGGCCTTCAACGACATCGCGCGGGCGGACGGGCATGGCCCGCTGAGCGACGAAGAGTTCGTGGCGGTCCTGGCCGAGAACAAGCTTGCTCGCCAGCAACGCGGCATGAGCGTCGATGCCTCCTACCGCTACGACGGTTCGTTCAAGGGCTACCTGCGGCTGGCTTCGGCTTTCACGATCCACGGCGTCGAGGTAGATCCTGCGCATGGCATCGTCTCGGTTGGGTTCGAGCCGCGTCTCGGCGGACCGACGGCGAGCTACGTCTTCTGGGTGCTCGAAATCTTGATCGTGGGCCTTGTGGTCTTGTATCTCGCCCAAGGGGGCCTGCAGCATCCCTTCTGTGAGGCCTGCAAGCTCCGTCACATTCAGACCGTCTTGATGGACGCGGTCCTCGGCCAGAGTAGCATGCTCAAGGACTCCCTGCGGAGGCGGCGTTTGTCCGAGGGGATCGCGCGCCTGACGCCCGCCTTCGCCCTGCCGTGTATGCGGCTCAGCCTGTTTTCCTGCTCAGGTTGCCAAGACGAGGACTGCTACCTTCTCGTGGAGCGTGTCTGGCGCTCGGGAGGCGCCTCCCATCGAAGCCTGACTGGAGCCCGGCGCTCCAGGGACGATCGATCCGAGGGCAACTTCGGTCGCTTTCAAGGCGAGACCCTGGCCACCAGCGCAGGGCCGTTGAAGAGAGCCGCCGAACACCTGCTCGGCAGCTCTGCTGCGAAATTGGCTCCCGGCCTCAGTGCTGCTCTTCTGTTCCGCTGCGGATTGTCTGCAGACGAAGTCGACGAGGTCGAGGAAGCCATCGCCGAGGCCTGCCAGATGTCAGAGGCGGACGGCGATGCACCAGATGCTGGGGAGGACGCAGAAGAGATCCTGATAGACGAGGTCGCTCCCGAGAACGGCTGTGCAGACGACTGAGAACACACCTGCATGGTGGCTGGGTCCGGCGCACGATCAGTCCAACGAGCGGGCGCGCTGCTGACAGGGCTGCCGGGCCTCAACCAGGCTCCTAGCGTGACCTTTCCTGGAGCTCACCTTGAGCCTTGCCCTCCATCCAGTGCTTGAGCTGCCGCCCGTAGCTACCAAAGATGCGCCCGATCCGCGCCGCGACGGCCCGTGGTGGCGCCACCCCGATGTCTGGTCGCGCTGGCACAGCGAGCGAGCTGCATGGCCCGGAAATCCGGCCGCTCGCTAAGACCGCCGTTCCCGCCAGCGCAACACCAGGTCGCGGGCCGCTTCGCCCCATTCCGGATGCTCGAAGTGGAAGCCGGCCTCCTGCAGGCGGCCGGGGATGACCCGCCGGCTCTTGAGCAGCAGCTCGGTGTCGGTGCGCAGGAAGAAAGCGCCGATCTCGACCATCCACTTGCTGGCGGGCAAGCCGATCCTCGTCCCCCACGCCTTGCGCAGCGCCGCCATGAAGACCCGCTGCGGCAGGGGGTGGGGCGCAGCCAGGTTCACGGGGCCCTCCAGGCTGCCTTCGAGCAGGAACAGCACCGCCCGCACGAAATCCAGGTCGTGGATCCAGGAGACATACTGCCGCCCCCCGGCGATCGCGCCGCCGAGCCACCAGCGTGTCAGGCCGAGAAGCGTGTCGAACACGCCGCCGCGCTCCGGGCTCATCACCATCGCGGTGCGCAGAGCCACCTTTCGGGTTTCCGGAGTGTCGGCCGAAGCCTGCGCCTGTTCCCAGGCCTTGGCGATCTCAACGCTGAAGCCCCAATACCCGGGGACATCCGGCTCATCCCCGCCGATGATCCCGGTCGCCTCGTCGTGAGGCGCGTCCAGGCGGTGGGCGTAGATGGTGGCGGTGCTCATCTGCAGCCAGACCGGTGGCGGCTTGTCGGCCGCGGCGATCGCCTCGCCGACTGCGCGGGTCGAGTCGACGCGGGAGGCCATCATCTGCTGCAGGTTCTGCTCGCTGTAACGGCAGTTGACACTGCGCCCCGCGAGATTGATGACGGCGTCCGCGCCGTCCAGCTCTGCCGCCCAGCTCCCCTGGCTGCGCCCGTCCCACTGGACCAGATCGGGTCCCGCCCCGGTGCGCCGGCTGAGGACGACCACGCGGTGTCCCCTCGCGCGCAGTGACCGGGCCAGCACTCCGCCAACCTGGCCCGTACCGCCGGGGATCACGACCTTCAAGAGCGGCCTCCGTCGACTGTCTGCAAGAGGTTGTCTCAGACGCTGAAGCGGCCGACGTTGCTCTGCCGGCTGAGGCGGTAGCCAACGTTCGCTGCCCCAACCACACCGAGCGCGTTGACGCTGGAGGCGTCGTTGATGACCCGGGTCTTGGCGACGGTGCCGCCCTTGTAGACGCGGACACCGTGGCTGGGGAAGAGGTCTGTCTGGTAGGACAGATGCAGGGCGCCGCTGGCGTCGAACACGCCGTTGAGCGTGGAGTCGATGTCCGGCGCGGGTCCCATGATCAGTGGGTTGGACGCGGCAAAGCTCATCGTGAAGGAGCGCGCCCCGGTCTTTCTGGCGGTCACGTTGGGCGTGGCGGTCTTGCTCGCTTTGCCGCTCTTGGTCTTCTTGCCCCATTTGCGCCCGGCAAACGCAATCCAGAGCTGCCAGGACCAGTAGCGATGGGTGGCGCCACAGTTTCCGCTCTTGGAGAAGCCCGTGATGGTGCTGCCATCGAAGGAAAACGTCACGGTGTTGATGACCCGATGGCTGCCATCGTAACCCTTGTGGTTGTCGCCGTGGTAGCGGGACTGGAACTCGTACTCCGGCCGCGGTGGAGACACGAGCGGGAACATCGGCAGGTTCTTGATGATCGTGCCGACCACGTCGGTATAGGAATCGAGCCAGTCCGAGGCGCGGGCCGGTTCTTCCGGGTCGACCACGCGGTGGTGGGGGATCCAGGCCTTGAGCTCGATCTTGTAGGCAATTTTGGCCATGGTAGAGACTTCCTTCTCTTTCCAAATCTGACTGATTCAGTCTCTATTGTAGCGCCAGCACCAACACTGGCAGCCTGGTTTCCTAATCTCGGCCCAGCAGTTTCCGGATGGAGTACATGGTCCTCGAGCTTCTTGTCAGGCGATCGCAGCCCGTCGAAGATGGAGGCCATGCGCTCTTTCGGCAGTTGATGGCGGCGGGCGTGCAGGAAGCCCGCCGTGGCAATCTTCTGTCGCAATGATTCGTGCTGCAGAGAGAGGACTACACGCACGATCGCCTCGTCGATGGAGAGTGCGAGGTCTAGCGCTGAGTGAGGCCGGCCCTCGTGGCCAGGCGGGAGCCACGGCCGCTGCGGCCCAGCATCAGCACCAGCATCAGCCCGAGCAGCACGAGACCGCCGACCGCTGTCCCGTCCCTGGCTTGCAGACTGCAGGTCGAAGAGCCACTGCCTCCGCCGCTGCTCGTGCTCCCGCCGCTGCTCGTGCTCCCGCCGCTGGTGCCGCTGCCTACGTTGCCTGACCCGGTGTTGCCGGTGTTGCCGGTGTTGCCGGTGTTGCCGGTGTTGCCCGAATTACCGGTGTTGCCCGTATTCCCGGCCGGCGGTACGTCCCCACCGACCCGCACCAGCTCAGGAATCAGCGTCAGGTCGCTGCTGCCGAGGTCGCGGTTGATGCCGACGATGGCCAGCACATTGCTGCCGCTGACCGCCGACCCCACGGGCAGCTGATAGCTCTCGACGCTGCCCGCCTCGTGGCTCGCCGAAGCCGTGGTCTGGTAGGTGATGATCGGGCGCGCGTTCTTGCTCGCCACCTTGACGCCGTTCAGAAACGCAGCGAAACCGTCGTCGAAGTCGATATCGAGCCGCAGCTCGTGCAGCGTGCTGACGTCGGGAATGTCGAAGCTGAGGCGCGTGAAGACTGTCGTGTAGCTGTTCTGCATGTTGAGCAGCGTAGCATCGTCGCCGTCCCCGTAGCCAAAGCCGCTGGGACCGGTCGTCCAGGCGCTGTCGTTGTAGAGAGGGTCGGTCCATGCGCCCGGGTCTGCGGTGCCGGGGAAGTACTTCCAGCTATCGCCCTCGACGATCACCTGCACAGGACCGGGCACGCCACGGTATGCGATGCTTGCCGAGCCGACCGTGTTCCCGCTCAGGTCGCTCACCCCGCTGACCGTCAGCTGGTAGCTGGCACCGACGGGATGGCTCGAGGTGTTGAGCGTGACCGTGGTCTGGTCGCTGGCCAGCGTCGCGCTGAGCACCTGCACGCCGGGAATGCTGTAGTGCGCGGCCAGGGCACCGCTCGCGCCGACCGGCTCGCTGAACTCGACCTGTACGCTGGTGTCGCTCAGATGCTGCACGCCGAAGGGCTGGGGAGCCTCGGTGTCGCTGCCCTTGCGGATCGTGAACATGTCACTGATCGTGCCGTCGTCCCGGACGTGGCGCAGTGTCAATTGTGCGCCGAGCACGTCGATGATGCACGATCCCAGCTCCTGCTCGGAGTGGCTGCTGAGCACGTGGGGATAACCAGACGAAGTGCCGCTGACTTTGCAGCCGTTGCCGGCCACGACGTAGACGGCTCCATCGCTGGTGCTCAGGCCGGCCGGCTTCGAGTAGACCCCGTTGCCTGCCCAGGAACCGTCGCCGCTGTCGATCAGGAAGCTGCCGCCCCCGGTGGTGGTCGGCGTGTTGTAGGCGCCCGAGACCAGCATGGTGCGCTCATAGACGTGGGAGTGTCCGCCGAGCACCAGGTCGACACCGTAGGTCTCGAGGATCGGCAGCAGGTTCTCGCGCATGTCGATGTGCCGCGACTCGCTGTCCGAGTTGTGGCTGCCCTTGGTGTAGGGAGGATGGTGGAACGCCGCGATCACCCACTCGGCATTGGTTCCGGCCAGATCGGCCTGCAGCCAGGTCGCCATCGCTCCGGTGGGCGAGCGGCTCGAGATCTGCGAGTCGAGAACCACGAAGTGCACGTTTCCCCAGTCGAAGCTGTAGTAGGCCTCGGTGCCCGAGTTGGTGGTCGGCAACGCGAAGTAGTTGTAGTAGGAGTATTGGCTGCCCATGCCCCAGTTGGTCTGGCTGCCATTGGTCTCGTGGTTGCCGATGCAGGGGAAGCAGGGCACGGTCTTGAGCACGCCGGCGTAGGGCGCGAAGAAGTTGTCGCGGAACTCCGATTCGGTGCCGCTGTTGTATGCCAGGTCTCCCAGGCCGAGGAACAGGTCGACCTTGCGGCCGCGGCTGAACTCGAGCATCGCATCCATCACGTCGATCTGCCCGGCGTTGCCTTCGCCGACGTCGCCGGCGGCCCAGATGCGGATCGGACCCCGACTCCCAGCCAATGGAGCGGTCTCGAACCAGGTCTGGTTGTCGTTGCCCTGCAAGATGGTCGCCCCGTCATCGACGGCATAGTAGTAGCGGGTCGCGGGCTGCAGGCCGGTCACCGTGACGAAGTGGTATTTGCTGCTCAAGCCCTGGACCTGTTGGTTGAGATTGCCTGGGGCGTCGCCGAAGCGCACGTTGCCTGCAGAGCTCACGTTGGTCTGCCAGCAGATGGTGACCTCGTTGGACGAGAGACTCTGCAGGTAGGGTTCCACCGAGATGCTCTGTGCCTGGATCAGCGAGCAGCAGGCCAGCAGGATCCACGTGTAACGTGCCATGTTTTGCTCCACAAGGTGCTCTTCTCTGGCTTGAAAGGGCTGTCCTGCAAGACGAAGGTTGCAGGAGTCACGGGCTGTCCACCCAGGCTAGCCGGAACGCGGACGATTTCGTTCATAATTATTTGTGGTGCTCTCAATAATTATGTCATGGAAATGTCCAACTGGCCGGCGCAAACCTCGCTGCGTGGAGGGCCCAAGCGCATCTTGGAGTCTGCCTTGGGTTGGAAATTGGTTCCTGGGCGCTTTCTACCACGTTCTGTTCCGGGCGCGAGACCGCCCGGTGCTCAGACCCGATCCCGTGAAGCGCACTACCAGGCCGGGTTGCAGAGAATCGCCAGGCATTCTGCGCCTATCGCTTGCGGAGGGTGGTATGCTCTGGGAGCGGGCCGCGAGGGGATGGAGATGACACGCGAGAGGCGCACGAGTCGGCGCTATCAGATCGTCGACTCCAATCACGGCAAGGGTGGATTTGGCAAGGTCTCGAAGGAGCGGGATCTCTTTCTCGAGCGCTTCGTGGCCGTCAAGACCATCCATATGACCGAGGATAAGGAAGAACGTGAGGCCTTCGAGCAGGAAGCCCGCACCCTGGCACGCCTCTGCCATCCGAACATTCCCGCGATCTACGACGTGCTGTTCGCCGAGCAATCGATGCGGATCGTGTTTGAGTTTATCGGCGGCCTGCCTCTGCGCGACTTGATCGAGAATGACAGCCTGCCCTATGTGCGCGAGGTGTGCCGATGGTTCGAGCAGATCGCATCGGCGCTCGAACATGCGCACGGTCTGGGCATCATCCATCGAGACGTCAAGCCTGAGAACATCATCATCACGCCTGACCAGTCTTCTGCCTACCTGGTCGACTTTGGCATCGCGGTCAATCCCGAGACGCTCGACCAGGCCGTGGAGTCGGAGTATATCCTCGGCACCGAGGGCTACATGTCTCCCGAGCAGCAGGATGGGGACGCGGTCGACATCTCCACTGATCTCTACTCGCTGGGCTTGACCCTGTACGAGACCCTGGCGGGGGAGCTGCCCGAACTGGATGACTATAGACCTCTGTCTGCAGACAGCGATGCCGTGCCACCTGCGCTCGACGAGCTGATCCAGCGCTGTACGAAAGAAGACCGGCGCTTCCGCATGCGCACTGCGCGAGAGTTCCGCCAGGCGTTGCGTGGAGCCTTCCGCACCGATCTGCCCTTCTCGACCCTATTGACGGGGTCCCGCCTGTTCGAGCTGTTGGTCGCGCTTGAGGAGTTGACTGCCGAAGAGTTCCATTGCAAACCTCGGGGCCAGAAACTGCTGATCTTCAACAGGTTGCGTGACCTGATCCGGACCAACAAAGTGACGCTGGAGAGGCCGACGGCCAAACTGATCGCAAACCTGGTCCGCCTGGCCTCACTCGAGCCAGCGGTCGACTTCACACCGATCGTGGGGGCGGGCTTCTTGTGGGGATTTGACAAGACCTTTGGCAAGGCGGTCGGGAACAAGATGGTGCGGCAGGCCCTGATCGATACCTGCAAGACCGCTACTGCCGAGGCGCACGGAGTGTTGTGTGAGAGGTTTCTCACCTTCGTGGACGTGTACGTGCTCGCGAGCAAACCGCTCTGGTACGCCCATGACCTGCGCCACTGCGTGACGGCGTTACTGGCGAACCCGCATTGCTCGGATGCGGCCGACGAGCTCGCAGACGTCTACGATGAGCTCAACCAACGCACCCGCGTGCGCTGAGCCTCTCAGTCGCTGCGTTTGAGTGCTTCAGCGATGCGCTGCTCGATGTCTTCGTTGCTCAGCCCGCACTTCTCTCCGACCTGCCGCAGCAAAGTGCCCTCGGCCTCGTCCAGCTCACGGTCTGCGGTCACCACATCGAGGATGTCGAGAAAGGCGTCGTAGGGGTCGGCGCCTTCGGGCAGCTCGAAGGTCGCCATCTTTCCGGCTTCCTCGATCAACGCCTCGGCCTGGGCCGCATCGATCTTGAGCCAGCCGGCGAAACTCTGCAGCTGCGCGCGTTCAGAATCGGCGAGTGTGCCGTCGGCTAGCGAAGCGTAGGCCAACAATTTGAACATGCCCTGGGAATCCATCGCCCGGTCCTCCTTTGTTGCCCCTCTCGGAGCGCCAAGGTCGTGGTTTGAGGGCGTCAGCCTACCAGGATCGCTCCTGATCGACAATCGGCAGCCTGGGGAGATGGTGGGAAACATCGCGCATGGGCCCGTAACCAGATGTGCGTCGCTGGAATACTCTGCAGGACATGTTCGCGAAGCCGCATTGCAGGCCGATTCAGACGAATTTTCTTGCTGCGCTAAATATTCGGATTTAGAATGAGGTGAGCCCTCTCCGCGGGAGAGAACCCCCATGTCGCAGTCCTCAGTTCCCCCGAGACTCCAGGAGGTAGAGCCTATCCTTGGTTTCAAAACTCCCCTGATTGGTTCGCCGATCATACAACTCGCCCCTCAGAGCCTGGTCATCCCCAAGACCCGGCGTCGTGTCCTCGCCCGGTTGCGCACTTTGGAGCACCGGCATGCCAACATTGTCGTCGCCTGCGGTGCCATTCCCGGAGTCGCCGCAACTCTCACAGCTTTGGTGGACCGCCTGCACAAGATGCGTGATTCGGTCCTGCTGCTGCAGACGCTCGCCGAAGACATCGACGAGCTCGCCGAGGCTCTCTGCCTGGACATCTACACCGAGCTCGCGCCGGAGTTGCTGCGCTTGATCGAGCTCTCGAAGGATGCGTTGTCCGGCAAGGTCAGCCTGCAAGTCGCCTCTCGCGAGCTGTACTTCAGTGGTCCGCGAATCACCTCACGCCTGGTCGCTCGTTGGATGGAAGAGCATCAGCTGAACGCACGCTTCGTCGATGGCTCCCGGATAGGATTCTACGGCGTTCCTTCGTCGGCCAAACGCCTCAAACCCACCACTCGCTGGGGTCGCGCGTTGCGTCGCAGCCTGCGCTCGAGTGCTTCAGGCTTCCTGATCACCCAGCAGCGGGTAGAAGTTGATGCCGCAGCGCACAGTCTCGCAGGAAGCGCTGCCTGAACCGTCTTTCAGGGTCCTTCTGTGTCCAGCGCGGGGGCGGGTTCGAGCTCGCCCGCGTCCATCAACTCGATCACCTTCTCAAGACTCTCGAACAGTGTGCGGATCTGGACCGGATCTAGAGCCCCCAGGCGTGCGAGAAAGGTCTGTTGCAGGGGGGTCGGCAGACTCTTGAAACGGGCACAGCCCACGCTGGTCAGAGAGAGACAGACCCGGCGCCGATCCTTCGAGCAGCGTTCGCGGCTGACCATGCCGGCGCGCTCGAGCCGGTCGATGATGCGTGAAACCGTCGGCGGCGAGAGATGCACCTCGTGGCTGACGCGGGCGACAGTGATCTCGGCACCAGGCAGCTCGCCGATCGCTTTCAGACACAGCAGCTGTGGCACGGTCAAGCCCGCTTCTCGGGACAAGACCCGCGAGTGTTCAGAGACATGACCGACGATCTGGCGGATCGCGTGTAGAACCCTGTATCCCAACTCCACATGTTCCTCTTTTGACGACGCTTGTCTACAGTAGCTTCCAGTGCAAGTCTAAACCACCACAGCGTACCGTGCAACGCGCGGGCGAGACGGCTCGAAGGAGTCGGCCCGCCCATCGTGTGGCCTTGGCAATCCGCCGCTCTTGCGCCATACTCAGGGAGTCGTCTATACATGCAACCCGTTTCCCACCGTTACCGGCGCACCACGTCGCCGAATGCGTGGAAGGGTTCTAGCCATAAGAGTAGAGGAGTGCGTCATGGTGCGCCGATGGCTCGGTATTGGTTGGCTGGCTTTGTTTTGCGTTCCGGCCTGTGCTCAAGTGATGTTGATGATCGACGAGAACACAGAGCCTGTCGTGGCCGGCGATGGCTCCGGCAACCTCATCTACACCCTGGATGTGCAGGGGGCCTCGGGGTATGGCGACTTGGGAGACATGAGCGTTCTAGCCCAGTCGGGAGTGTCTGCCATCGTCGACATCATCGATATCGGAGGGGAGCCGGCTTCGATCGAGGTCACGCTGGTGATGCCTGAAGGAGTCAGTCTTGACGGGGCCGTCGTCACTGATGGCACATTCACGGGTTTCGACACGGCGGGTGTCGGCACCTGGGATGTGGAAGCGCCCATGTTCGACGTGGAGACGATGACCGTGACCATCACCGTGGCCTCCAACGCGGCCGACGGTGACGTGGTCTCCCTCGAAGCCCAGAACTCTGGGGGAAACAATACCGTCCTGGCGCTGGCCACGGCCACCGACGGCCTGCAGGTCAGCCGTGATATCGGCGATATCGGCCTGGGCGGAATGGACTATGACTTCGAAGACACAACCATCCTGCGCGAGGTCGATCTGCAGCTGGCCTTCAGCGAGTCGCAAGATCCCTTCCCCTCGGGCACGGGCGAGCAGCTTGACATCGGCGTGAGCCTGCTCAACGCGGGTCCATCGGACGCGAGCAACTTAGAGATTGCGCTCGCGTTCACGGCCAGTGGGGGCGGAAGCCTGGTGATGCAGAGCGCCAATGCGGGCAACCTCTCGGTAGACCTCGGTGCCGGCACGGGCACGTGGAGCTTTGCCAGCCTGCCGGCAGGCAGCGGTGGCGACTTCACATTGGTCTATGAGCACGGCAAGCTCGGTCTCAACGGCGCTGTCGGGACCTCTGCCGCCGTGACCGCAGCCGATGAAACCCTGATCAACACCGAAGACGACGACTTCGAAGAGTCGACCAGCCTGGAAGGCTTCAAGGATACTGACCGTGACGGCCTGGCCGATGCTTTCGAGTTGATGAACGGTCTGGATCCGCTGGTGAAAGACAGCGACGGCGATGGTACTGAAGACGGGGTCGAATTGGCCTTTGGCTTTGGGCCGCTCGATGACACCGAACCCGCCGACCCGACGGACACCGATGGCGACTTGATTCCCGACGCGGTAGAGATTGCGAATCAACTCGATCCCAATGATCCCGACTCGAACGGCGACGGCCGCCGTGATGGCTACGACACGGCCTTCGCCGGCGCTCCAGTCGTGACCGGCAGCGCGCCGTTCGGCGACGTCAACCGCGACGGAAATTTCAATTTCCTCGATGTGCGCCTGATCTACGGGACTGCACGGTCTGGGCAGATTCCTGCGACCACCACCGAGTCGTTCCTCGACATCGACCGGGATGGCACCATCACGGTTGCGGACATGATGCGGGCGATGTACGTCCTGCGCGGAATCGGTTCGATCGATCTGGTGCCGACGCAGTAGCAGCTTGACGGCCTGCGTGTGGCGCGCCCTTGCAGTCAAGCGGAATCCGTGTTGCTACAGAAAGCGCAAGATGATGTAGGCCGTGCTGAGCAGCAAGGACATGAGCGTGCAAGGGATTCCCCAGCGTAAGAAACTGAGGAAGGACAGCTTCAGCCCAGCCCGCCGTGCGATCCCCACGGCGACCACGTTGGCTGACGCCCCTACCAAGGTGCCGTTGCCCCCCAGACAAGCCCCCAACGAGAGCGACCACCACAGGATGCGCAGTGCTTGTTCGGGGTCCATACCCGCAGGCAGGACCAGGTCTGCCTGGATGCTCTTCACCAGCGGGATGACGGTCGCGACCAGAGGGATGTTGTCGACGATTCCCGAGGCGATCCCGGAGAACCATACCAAGACGAGCGAGGTGCCAAACAGATTTCCCCCGGTCATTCCCAGGACAGTTCGAGCCAGGCTGCCGATGGCGCCGACCTCTTCTAGCCCCCCGACCAGGACAAAGAGCCCGAAGAAGAACAACAGCGTGTCGAACTCGATAGCCTGAATGATCATTTCGAGATCTTTGCGGCCATCAAGGGCGACCAACACCACGGCTCCGAGCAGTGCAATCGTCGCTGGTTCGCGCTGCAACAGGCTCGCTGTCATGAACCCCACCAGCGTCAACACAAGCACGATCAACCCCTTGATCAGCCGCCGCCGGTCGGTGATGGCCCGTTTTGGATCCATCGCCATGAGCCGGGCCCTGAGATCCATCGGCGCCTTCAAGCGCTTGCGGAAAATCAACCACAACGAACCGAGGAAGATCGCCAGCGTGATCAGCACGATGGGGGCGAGATTGACGACGAAATCGTTGAAGCCCAACTCGGCGGCTGAGCCGATCAGAAGGTTGGGGGGGTCGCCGATAAGAGTCGCCGTTCCTCCGATGTTGGACGCCAGGATCTGGGCCAGAACCATCGGCCGGCCATCGATCTTGAGCTGTTCGGCGACGAGCACTGCCAGGGGCACGGTGAGCAGCACGGTGGTGACGTTGTCCAACAGAGCCGAGAGGATCGCGGTCAAGAGGCTCAGCGCCAACAGGATTCCAACCGGAGACGCCCGAGTCAGCAGAATCACATGGATGGCGAGCCACTTGAAGACTCCCGTCTCAGCCAGGAGCTTGACCAGGACCATCATCGAACCGAGCAGCACCAAGACGTTCAAATCCACCCCGCCAAAGTGGTGGGAACCGTCTCCGGTGAACCTGCCGTAAAAGGCACGGTCCTGATCAATCAGCCCCAGCAAGAGCATCAAACTGGCGCCACCGAGTGCGGCTGCGGTTTTGGGGACCCGTTCGCTGACGATCAGGGCGTAGCTCACGACGAAGACGCTGATGCCGAGCCAAAATTCCAAGATCTTCTTGCTCCGAAGAGTTCATGGCATGAGGACCGAGCGGAGGAGCTGACGTCTGGTGCAGATACCCACCAGCCGAGCTTCGTCGACCACGTAGATGTAACGTACCTTGTTTTTCTTGAAGAGCTGCGCAAGCGAGACGACATGGGCGTCAGGAGGGACGATCGAGACTTCGCGGGTGTACAACGCTTCTATGGTCTCGCTGTGCTCGACTTGGAAAACCTCGACAAAGGGCTCGTAGTCTGGGATGAACGAGAGATCCCCCATCAGATCAAAGTACTCGGGGATACCCAATCCCGTGATCTCGTCGATGCCAACGCTCCCCAGAAGCTCATCGTCGGCGCCGACTACGGCCAACTCGGTCAGGTTGTTCTCACGCAGGCTGCCGAGCACCTGGTGGATACTGGCAGAGACTGGAACGCTGGGAGCCGGTGCAATCATGATGTCGCTGGCGGTGAGCGGCTTCTTCGCCTCGACGGTGATGGGAGCGAGCAGCTGCCGGGCCCGCTTGCCGGTGTCTGCGGCGATCAGGTTGGGCAATAACGTTGGGTCGGCAAAGAAGGCCTTCGCGAGGGCGGCACGTACCTGCAGGATGAGGTTGTTCTTGTTTGCTGAGGTCAGCAGGAGGAATAGCACCCGCGCCGTGCCAGAGCCGAAAGGGATCCCCTCGGGGATCACGCCGACGGCCAGGTGAAACTCCGTCCAGTCCGGGACGCGGGCGTGAGGAAAGGCAAGGTCTGGACAGATGAGGGTCGATGCCTGATCTTCGCGACGTTCGAGGAGATCGACAAGCATCTTCGTCTGCTCTTCGGACTCGCTGACGTCGTCAACCAGGGCAGTGAACGCTTCGCGGCGGTCTGCGACTGGCAAGGGGACGCAAAGAGATCTGGGGGCGATCAGGTCTATCAAACGCATGGGCATTTCACCGCTCTGCAGGGCTCGACGAAATCAAGGTTTTGTTCTTACGTTTTCGCTCCACATCAGCGCGGAAAGGCTGCTCGAGAATCTACAGCCCGCCCGCGGAGTCTTGGTGATGGGAGCCAAGGCCTTCGAGTTTCTTCCGCAGGTTGTGCGATGACGACGGGAGGTCATGCCGTTTGGTCCACGACGCCATTCACACAATTCTCATCATACAGATGGTAGGAACATCCTGGTGGCGTGTCGAGTCGTGGTCCCGCATCGTCCGTCGAGAATGCCAGCTCCCTCGGCAATGGATGGGCGCTCGCGGCGAGGCTTGGAGCGTTGTTTTGATCCGGCGCGTAGCCCCACTTGATGCCATGCCTGCCGCAGCACTCTCAACATCCTGGGTTGGGCCTGTGTGCCACAGCGTAAGAGGCATTACACTGCGCGCCGGCACGTTTCGATGCAACGGGCTGAGATTTGTCAAAATGTCTCTGGTTTGTCGCAGACCCCCGACCCTCGCGGTCCACTCTGTTACCATTGTGTAGCTCCCCTGTCGGGGTGGTTACGATGTTGCCACTGATGCGAACCTGCTTGCATGCGGTACCGCTCCTAGCAGCCTTCCACCAGAACGGCCCGTCAGTTGCACCAAGCCAGGCATACCCCTGGTCAGGAGGTACCGATGCATGGACCCCCGTCCCAGCCGACCCAGGCAGCCCCATCCGGTCTGTGTTTGTTGCACGAAGGCGCCCTGCAGGTTCTGATCGATGCCTTGCGGCGCCGTGGCTACCGTGTACTCGGGCCTGTCCGGGTCGATGGAGCCATCCTGTACGCCGAGGTGGAGTCCGCTGCAGACCTGCCCCGGGGCTGGATCGATCACCAACAGCCGGGCTCCTACCGTCTCGAGCAGACCGACGACCCGCGCAGTTTCGCGCACACGGTGGGGCCCCAGTCCTTCAAGCGCCTGTTCTTGCCCCCGCGCCAGAGTGTCTGGAAGATCTCCCGTGAGGGCGACGGGTTGCAGGTGCAGGCCAGCGTGCCAGAAAAACAACGTTGGGCCCTGCTGGGAGCGCGCTCCTGCGAGCTCGAGGCCGTGGCCATTCAGGACCGGGTCTTCCTCTCCGATAGCTACCGCGACGAACACTATGCCGCTCGCCGTCAGGATGTGCTGGTGGTGGCTGTACACTGCTCCCGCGCGGTGGCGACCTGCTTCTGCGCCAGCCAGAACACTGGACCGCAGGCGCGACGCGGGTTCGATCTGGCTCTCACCGAGCTGATGGTCGATGGTACGCTCCAACTTCTGGCGGAAGCGGCCAGTCCTGCCGGGAGCGCGCTGCTGGCAGATGTCCCCCACAGCCCGGCGTCCGACGACCTCAAGACCCGTCGGGCAGCGCTGATGCAAGATGTCGCCAGCGGTCAGCAGCGCTCGCTGCCCGAAGACACTGCCGCTTTGCTCCGTGACAACCCCGAGCACCCGATCTGGCGGCAGGTCGCCGAGCGTTGCTTGAGCTGCGCCAACTGCACGATGGTCTGTCCTACCTGCTTCTGCACAGGGGTCGAAGACGTGATGGACCTCACCGGCCAGCACAGTGAACGGGTACGCAGTTGGGATTCCTGTTTCGGCCTGGAGTACTCCAACCTCCATGGCGGTCCGGTCCGCAGCTCTACAGCGTCTCGCTACCGGCAATGGATCACGCATAAGCTGTCGAGCTGGCATGAGCAGTTCGGCAGCTCAGGCTGCGTCGGCTGCGGACGCTGCATCAGCTGGTGTCCGGTCGGCATAGACATCACCGCTGAGGCCCGTAATTTGAAGGAGTCCAGCCATGGAAGGGATTGAGCGATTGTTGCGGGAGCACGCCTTCTTCGCCGGAGTCGACGAGGGGACCGTGCTGACCGTGGCGGGTTGCGCGGCCAACGTCGTGTTCAAAGAGGACGCGTTTGTCTTCCGCCAGGGCGAGCCTGCTGACCGTTTCTTCATCGTGCGGACGGGCAAGGTAGCCGTCGAGATCCACGACCCGAGCCGCGGGGCGATGGGCATCCAGACGGTCTGCGCCGGCGAGGTGCTCGGCTGGTCGTGGATGTTTGAGCCGTACAGATGGCGCTTCGATGCCCGAGCCCTCGACACCGTGCGGGCCACATCGCTCGACGCCCGCTGCCTGCGTGAGAAGTGCGAACAAGATCCACGTCTGGGTTACCTGCTGATGCGCAGGATCTCCGCGATGATCGTCGAGCGGCTGATGGGCGTGCGGCTGCAGATGCTCGATCTCTATGGCACCCGTCAAGCTCTGTGAGGACCCCGAGAATGCCTGAGCTCGCCGACCCTCTGATCACACGCTTCTACCCCGTCAGCCAGCTGCGGCATGACCTGGCCGACACCGTCTCCTTCGACCTCGACCTGCCCGAGCCCGTCCCGTTCCTGCCCGGCCAGTTCAACATGCTGTATGTCTTCGGCCAGGGTGAGGTGCCGATCTCGATCAGCGGGCCCCCGCAGAGGCCTGCAACCTTGACGCACACCGTGCGCGCCGTCGGCCGCGTGACTGAGGCCATCGCGCGTCTCAAAGCGGGCGATCTGCTCGGCGTGCGCGGTCCCTTCGGCAGCGCCTGGCCGCTCGAGCGTGCACGCGACCGCGACTTGGTCATCGTCGCTGGCGGGATCGGCCTGGCCCCCTTGCGCCCGGTGATCTACAGCCTGCTGGCGGACCCGGGCTGCTGCCGCAAGGCAATTCTGCTCTACGGCGCGCGTTCCCCTGCCGAAGTGCTGTTTGCTGAGCAACTGCGCGAATGGGGCCTGGGCTCCATCGAGGTCCATGTCAGCGTCGACCGTGCGCGCACCCGCACCTCGTGGAACCTCGGCACGGTCACAAGCCTGTTCCCGAGAATCTCCTTCGAGCCGGAGAAGACCGTGGGCTTGCTCTGCGGTCCCGAAATCATGATGCGGTTTGCGGTCGAGGGATTCCTCAAGCGGGGCGTGCCGCACGAATCCCTGTACCTGTCGATGGAGCGCAACATGCAATGCGCGGTCGGCTTCTGCGGGCACTGCCAATTCGGGCCGCACTTCGTCTGCAAAGACGGGCCGGTCTTCCGCTATGACACCATCGCCCGGTTGCTGGGCCTACGGGAGGTTTGAGATGAGCGCCAAAGTGCGGTTGGCCGTCTTCAAATTCGCTTCCTGCGATGGCTGCCAACTCAGCTTGCTCGACTGCGAAGACGAGCTACTGGCGGTCGCTGAGGCCGTCGAGATCGCGAACTTCCCCGAGGCCTCGAGCGCCATCCTCGAGGGCCCCTACGACCTGAGCCTGGTCGAAGGCTCGATCACCACCCCCCATGACCGCGAGCGCATCCACGAGGTGCGGCGCCAGTCGGGGATGTTGGTGACCATCGGCGCCTGCGCCACCGCGGGCGGCATCCAAGCCTTGCGGAACTTCAAGGATGTCGCCAGCTTTGTCTCCCAGGTCTACGCCTGTCCCGACTACATCGATACGCTGGCGACATCCACGGCCATCGCTGACCACGTCAAGGTCGACTTCGAGCTGCGCGGCTGCCCGATCAACAAGCGGCAGCTGCTCTCGTTGATCGTGGCGTTGCTGCACC
Organism: Planctomycetota bacterium; assembly: GCA_029260765.1. Lineage (GTDB taxonomy): Bacteria > Planctomycetota > J058 > JAJDCP01 > JAJDCP01 > JAJDCP01. Next base: position 77,703 of record JAJDCP010000023.1, on the reverse strand, counting down.
GCAAACGTCCACGCATTCCTCGCCACAGCGTGTGTGTCGAGTGCAAGCTCAACGGCAATGTCTGTGTGATGGTCGCATCGGGTACGCCCTGCCTGGGCCCTGTCACGCAAGCCGGCTGCGAGGCGATCTGCCCCCACTACACGCGCGGCTGCTACGGCTGCTTCGGTCCGGCAGAGACCGCCAACACAGCGTCCCTCAGCGACCGTTGGCGCGAGCTGGGCGCGACGAATGCAGACCTCGAACGTGTCTACCTGAGTTTCAACAGTGGGGCCCCCAGCTTCGTCCAAGCCGCCCGCGACCTGCATGAGGAGCCGAGCGATGGCTGACAAGGCCCGCAACCGCACGATCAAGGTCGACTACCTGGCGCGGGTCGAAGGTGAGGGCCGGCTGAACGTGCGTGTGCAGGACGGAAAGGTACTCGAGGCCCGCCTGGAGATCTTCGAGCCGCCGCGTTTCTTCGAGGCCTTCCTGCGCGGCCGCGCTTGCAGCGAGGTCGCCGACATCACCGCGCGCATTTGTGGAATCTGCCCGGTCGCCTACCAGATGAGCGCACTGCACGCTGTCGAGGCTGCCCTGGGTCTTGAGGTGGGTGGGCAACTCAGGGCTCTGCGCCGGCTGCTGTATTGCGGTGAATGGATCGAGAGCCACACCCTGCATGTCTTCATGCTGCACGCTCCCGACTTCTTGGGCTGCGAGAGTGTGGTGCCGCTGGCGAAGGCACATCCAGAGATCGTCACCCAGGGGCTGGCACTGAAGAAGGCGGGCAACGCCATCGTCACGCTGCTCGGTGGCCGTGAAATCCACCCGATCAATGTCAAGCTGGGGGGGTTCTACCGCTTGCCTCGTCGGGATGCGATGCGAGCCCTGCACGCCCAGCTGCTCGAAGCCCGCAGCATGGCTGAGGCGGCCGTGCGTTGGGTGGCGGGCTTTGAGTTTCCGGACTTCAGCCGCGACTACACCTATGTCGCCCTGCGCCACCCGGACGAATATCCCTTCTGCGAAGGTCGGCTGGTCAGCAACCGCGGCCTCGACATCCCGATCAGCGCGTATGAGCAACACTTCGCTGAGCGCCATGTGCGCCACTCGAACGCGTTGTATGCCTCGTTGCTCGAGGATGGCCACGAGCTGCCCTACTTCGTGGGGCCGATGGCGCGTTTCAACCTGAACTTCGACCGACTTCCGCCAGCGGTGCAGGCGTTGGCGGAGGAGGTCGGGCTCGCGGGCGGTTGCCACAACCCCTTCCAGTCGATCGTCGTGCGGTCGCTCGAGACCCTGTATGCTGTCGACGAGGCCCTGCGCATCATCGAAGACTTTGACCCCAACGGACAGGCCTGTCTGCCCGTGAAGATGCGGGCAGGAAGCGGTAGCGGTTGCACCGAGGCGCCGCGAGGCATCCTCTACCACAGCTACGAGCTGGCCGAGGATGGCACACTCAACAAAGCGCGCATCATCCCTCCGACCTCACAGAATCAGTGGTCGATCGAGCGCGACCTCGAGACCTTGGTGCCTGCCTTGCTCGAGCTTCCCGAGGAGGACATGCGGCGGCGCTGCGAACAGGCGATCCGCAACTACGATCCCTGCATCTCCTGCGCGACCCATTTCCTGAAGCTCAACATCGAGCATGAGGAGCGGGCATGACAGAGATCCTGCTGTTGGCTGTCGGCAACCGCCTGCGCGGCGATGACGCGTTGGGACCGCGGGTGCTGGCTCTGCTCGAGGGGCAGCTGCCCGCGGGGGTGCGGGTTGTCGAGCACAGCGGTGAGCCCAGCGGCTTGATCGAGCTGCTCGCGAGCAGCTCCTCGTGCCTGCTGGTTGATGCCCTGGCAGCGGGTGCTGCTCCGGGCAGCCTGCGGCGCTGGGATGCCCGAGGAGGCAGCTTGCAGGGCGTCGAGCTGCGGCGGTCTTCCCACAGCCTGGGAGTGCACGAGGCCATCGAGTTGGCACGTGCGTTGGGCCGCCTGCCCTCACGCCTGGTCGTTCTCGGTCTGGAAGGGCAACAATACGAGCTCGGCAGGTCTCTGTCTGAACCGGTCGAGAAGGCTCTGCCCCAACTGGCCGCCGCCATCTGTGCCGAATTGAGAGGATGGGTGGAAGAAGCATGCATGAGCTGAGTCTGATCCGTGGGCTGCTGAACAAGCTGGAGACCCTGGTGCTCGAGGAAGGGGCCGGCGCGGTGAAGACCATCGAGGTCGAGCTGGGCGCGCTGTGCCACATGTCGGCCTCACACTTCCGCGAGCACTTCGACCGCGAGGCTCCAGGAACCGTGGCCGAGGGGGCTGTGCTGCGGATTACCGAGAACCTCGACATACAGAGCGACAATGCGGCGAGCATCTTGCTGCGTGAGGTCGAGCTCGAGCCGGACGTATGACGCGCGCTCGTCGGCGTTTGCTGGTCTCTGGCACCGTGCAGGGACTCGGCTTCCGTCCGTTCATCTACAGGCTGGCGCAGCGCTTGGGGCTGGCGGGTTGGGTGCGGAATACGGCGGCGGGCGTGCTGATCGAGGTTGAAGGCGCGGCGGGGGACCTGGCCGGCTTCGAGCGCTTTCTGCACACGCAACGGCCTCGTCACAGCCGCATCGTCGACTGCCAGCGCCAGGACCTTTGCGCGACCGGGCAGCAGGACTTTGCGATCCTTGCTAGCGATGCAGGGAGCGGCGGAGCGCTCGATATGCTCCCCGACCTTGCCAGCTGTGCTCCCTGCCTGGCGGAGGTCTTCGACCCCAGCGACCGACGCTTCCACTACCCATTCACCAACTGCACGGCCTGCGGGCCGCGTTACTCGATCCTGGTGGGGCTCCCCTGGGACCGGCCCGCGACCAGCATGGCGGGCTTCTCCATGTGTGCCGCCTGCCAGGCAGAATACGACGACCCGGGCGACCGCCGCTTCCATGCCCAGCCGAACGCCTGCCCGGCTTGTGGACCGCAGATCAGCCTCTGGGATCCGAGCTCGAGGCGGCGAGCCACGCGCGGGGATGCTTTGCAGGCAAGCCTGGCCGCGCTCTGCGCAGGCAGGGTGCTGGCCGTCAAGGGCCTCGGAGGTTTCTTGCTGATGGTCGATGCGCGCGATGCCGCGGCCGTCGCACGCCTGCGGGAGCGCAAGAGGCGGCCGCACAAACCGCTGGCGCTGCTGATCGAGGGACCGGAGCAGGTCGGTCGTGTGGCCCATGCCGCAGCTGCCGAGCGCCAGCTGCTCGAAGGGCCGGCCGCGCCGATCTGTCTGCTGCGCAGCCTGCCTCGTAACGGTCTGGCTGCCAACGTCGCGCCGGGGCGCTCCGAGCTGGGGGTGATGCTGCCGGCCTTCCCCTTGCTGCACCTGCTGGCGCGCGGGATCGGGTTTCCGCTGGTGGCGACCAGCGGCAACCTGTCGGGCGAGCCCCTGTGCATCGAGAACGATGCGGCGCACGAACGGCTGGCAGGGATCGCCGATCTCTTCCTCGAGCACGACCGCCCGATCCTACGTCCGCTGGACGACGCCGTGGTGCGCGTGGTGGCGGGCGCGCCGCAGGTGCTACGGCGGGGCCGCGGCTATGCGCCTGCGCCGCATAGCTTGGCGGCTGAGCTCGAGCCCGCCCTGGCCTTCGGGGCACAGCTCAAGAGCTGCGTGGCCGTTGCAGCCGGCACGCGGGTGGTCTGCAGTCAAGAGCTGGGAGAGTTGGGGAGCCGCCGCAGCCTTGATCTTCTGGCGCGCACCGTCGCAGAGCTGCCACGCTTGAGCGGCATCGCGCCGCGTCGCCTGGTCTGTGATCTGCATCCCGACTATGCCAGCACCCGGCTGGCCGAACAGCACGCGCGCGCCTCAGGTTTGCCGCTGCACGCGGTACAGCACCACCTGGCCCACGTGGCGAGCGTGATGGCCGAGCATGGCCTGCAACCTCCGCTCCTGGGGGTGGCCTGGGACGGCAGCGGCTTCGGCCGTGACGGGAGCCTGTGGGGTGGGGAGTTCCTCGAGCTGAGCACCCAGGGCGTAAGGCGTTGCGCCCATCTACGCAGCTTCCCGCTGCCCGGAGGCGAGCTCGCCGTGCGCGAGCCGCGGCGGGCGGCGCTGGGCCTACTGTGGCAGGCGGGCTTGCGCGGCGCCGAGCTGCAGGCCGCGGCGCCCACCTTCTTGAGTGGCGAGCTGCAGGTGTTGCACAGAGCGATGGAGCGCGGTCTCAACAGCCCACGTTGCAGCAGCGTGGGCCGGCTGTTTGACGGCTGGGCCGCCCTGCTCGGTGTCTGCCAGCGATCGAGCTACGAAGGCCAGGCGGCCTGCCTGCTCGAGGCCCTGGCCGAGGGGGCGGATCCGCAACCTGCAAGCGGTTGGATCCTGCGGCGCGCAGAGCATCCCTGGCAGATCGACTTCGAGCCTGCCCTGCGCGGGCTGCTGGCCGACCTGCAGAGCGGGCGCCCCACGCCCGAGCTGGCGTCCGCGTTGCAGGTGGGTCTAGTAGATGTTCTACTGCAAGTAGCCCAGCAGCTGGGCCATCGCCAGGTTGTGCTCAGCGGCGGATGTTTCCAGAATCGTAGCCTGCTGGAGGGCGCGGTCGTCCGCTTGCGGGCCGCGGGCTTCGAACCCTATTGGCCGCAATCGCTGCCGCCTGGTGACGGAGGCCTCGCGATGGGGCAGCTCTGGGCTGCACAACAGGAGGAGCTATGTGCCTGGCTGTCCCCGGACAGATCCTGAGCGTCTCCGACGATGACCCGTTGTTGCGCCCCGGGCGCGTCAGCTTCGGGGGCCTGGTGCGCGAAGTGAGCCTGGCCTGCGTACCCGAGGCGCAGGTGGGAGACTATGTGCTGGTGCACGTGGGCTTTGCCATCAGCCGCCTGGATCCAGCCGAGGCGCAGCGGGTCTTCGAGGCTCTCGATAGCCTCGAGGTCGAGGAAGAGTTGGGAGAACCTTGAAGTACGTCGACGAGTACCGCCAGCAAGCGACCGTGGAAGGTTGGGCGCGGGCTCTGGGGCAACTGTCCGGAGGCCCTTTCACCCTGATGGAGGTCTGTGGCGGCCAGACACACACCATCGTCAAGTACGGGCTCGACCGGCTGTTGCCTGCGAACATCGAGCTGATCCACGGGCCCGGCTGTCCTGTCTGCGTCACCAGTCTGCAGATCATCGACTGCGCCCGCGAGCTCGCGCTGCGCCCCGAGGTCATCTTTTGCTCCTTTGGTGACATGCTGCGGGTGCCCGGCACGCAGGGCTCGTTGCTCAGCGCGAAAGCTCAGGGAGCCGACGTGCGCATCGTCTATTCTCCCCTACAAGCCGTGGCCCTGGCGCGGCAGCATCCCGAGCGTCAGGTCGTGTTCTTCGCGGTCGGCTTCGAGACCACGGCCCCTGCCCACGCGCTGGCTGTGCAGAAGGCCGCCGCCGACGGCTTGCAGAACCTCTCGCTGCTGGTCTCGCACGTGCTCGTGCCGCCCGCCATCGAGGCCATCCTGGCCGCAGCCAGCAACCGTGTGCAGGGCTTTCTGGCCGCCGGCCATGTCTGTACGGTGATGGGCTGGGAAGAATACCTGCCGCTGGCCGCGAAGTACCGCGTGCCCCTGGTTGTGACCGGCTTTGAGCCCGTCGATATTCTGCAAGGCGTCCATATGACCGTATCCCAGCTACGGGACGGCCGCGCCGAGGTAGAAAATCAGTACGTCCGCAGCGTGCGCAGAGAAGGCAGCCTGCCCGCCCGGGCGGCCATCCGCGAGGTGTTCGAGGTCGTGCCCCGGCGTTGGCGGGGCATCGGCGAGATTCCGGCCAGCGGCCTGGGCCTGCGCGCGAAGTATGGCCGCTTCGATGCGTTGCGGCGTTTCGGCATCGTGGAGCAGCCCGAGCCCGCGGCGGATGGAGAATGCCAGAGTGGGCGGGTACTGACCGGGGCCATCAAGCCGCCGGAATGCCCCGCCTTTGGCGTGCGCTGCACACCCGAGAGACCCCTCGGGGCGCCGATGGTCTCCTCGGAGGGGGCCTGCGCGGCCTACTTCCAATACCGGGAGGTGTCCCGTGGCTGAAGCCTGGGGAGGATGTCCACGGCCCGCACGCGATGCCTTCATCACCATGGCCCATGGTGGGGGAGGGCGCAGCATGCGGCGCCTGCTGGACGAGCTGATCGCCCCGGCGCTGTGTTTTCCCAACCTCGACATGCAGCACGACGGGGCGAGTTTCGCGTTGGCAGGCGCGCGCCTGGCCTTCACGACCGACTCCTATGTGGTGCGGCCCCTGGAATTTCCCGGCGGAAACATCGGCAGCCTGGCGGTGACGGGCACAGTCAACGACCTGGCGATGTGCGGTGCGCGTCCGAAGTTCCTGAGCCTGGGCCTGATCCTCGAAGAGGGGCTCGACTTCGAGCTGCTGCAGCGCGTGCTGGCGTCGGTACGCGAGGCCGCTGTGGAAGCGGGTGTCGAGGTGGTGACCGGGGACACCAAAGTCGTCGACCACGGCAAGGGCGACGGCATCTACATCAACACCGCGGGCATCGGCCTGCGCGAGCACGACCTGCGGCTGGGACCCGAGCGTGTCGAGGCGGGCGATGCGGTGCTGCTCAGTGGCGACCTGGGCCGGCACGGCATCGCGATCATGGCGGTGCGTGAAGGTCTGGAATTCGAGAACCCGGTGGCCAGCGATGCCGCGCCCCTGCACGAGCCGGTGCTGGCGATGCTGGCTGCAGGCGTGACGCCCCATTGCCTGCGCGATGCCACCCGCGGAGGTCTCGCCAGCGCGCTGGTCGAGATCGCAGCAGGCGCCGGGCTTGAGCTGGCCATCGACGAGCGCGCGATCAGCGTCTGCGCGGAGGTGCGCGGCGCCTGCGAGCTGCTGGGCCTGGACGTGTTGCATGTCGCCAACGAGGGCCGCTTTGTGGCCCTGGTGCCCGAGGCCCAGGTGGAGGATGCTCTGGCTTGTCTGCGCGCTTGTTCGGTCTCGCGTGAGGCGACCCGCATCGGTACAGTGCGTCCGGGTCGGGGGCGCGTTGTCCTGCGAACCACTGTGGGGCTCGAGCGGCCGGTAGAGATGCTGACCGGGGCGCCCCTGCCACGCATCTGCTGAGGCTCGGTGTGACGCGCCACTCGCCGGTTGTATGCACCAAACCCGTGCCAGGCGCAGCTCGCGAGCTGCTTGGAAGGAGGGCGGCCCGGGCTTTGCTTGGAGCTGTGCCATCGTCGCGATCGTGCGAAGAGTAGCAAAGGGAATGAAATCTATGCGCCGAACATTGGCATGGGGACTGTGTGTGGGCTGGCTGATCGCTGCAAACGCGGCCGCCCAGGATGAAGACAAGCTGCTCGACCGCAGCAGCGACGCGAGCTTCTGGGTGCGTCCCGTCTCGGGCTGGACGGCGGTCGATGACGTGCTGACCCGCGACGTGCTGGTCCACGAGCAACCGTTCTGCAGCCTGAATGTGGGCGTGCATCCACCGCCGCCGACGGCGATGACAATAGAGATTCTCCACGAGCTGCTGGTCACATCTGTGGAGAAAGGGGTGGTCGACCCGGAGACGCTGGTCTGGCTTGAGACCTCGCAGCAGGCCTTTGACGGTGTGCTCGCGGCGCAGGTTGCCTACACCGGCACCCCTATGCGAGACCCGCGTGTGCAGATGCACTTCGTGCAGTGTATCGTGCTGACCAAGCGCCACACCCTGGTCTTGACCATCTCCACGGCGGAAGCGTTCTGGGAAGATGCCGAAGAGCCCGTGGCCGCGCTGCTCGCCGCCATCGAGCTGGTCGAGCCGCTGGCCCCCGGAGATGGGCCACCGGCCTTGGACGTGCGGCCTATGCCCGTGCCGCCTCCGCCTGCGCGACCGCCGCGTGGGGTCAAGCCCCTGGAATCGATCAGTCTGCCCTGGCTGGCCCGGCATCAGGAAGCGAATGGCTCCTTTAGCGTGACCGGTTGGACCGAGCGCTGCCACGAGGATGGCTGTGCGCCCGAGGCCGCTGCCGGTCGACTACAGAACGCAGGGCTGACCGGCCTGGCCGCCCTGGTGTTCATGGGCAATGGCCACACCCACAAATTCGGGCCGCACAAGCGGCTGGTACGGCGGGCGTTGGGTTTCCTGGTCGAGCGGCAGCAGGCGGACGGATGCCTGGCTGCAGACGGCGAAAACCTGCAGGAGCACTGCCAGGTACTGTGGGCTATCGCGGAGGCCTTCTTCCTCAGCGATGACTTCAAGCTGGAGAGGCCGATCGAGAAGGGAATAGCCTGGCTGCAGGCTGCCATCGACGCCCGAGGATGGGCGAGCCTGACGGCAGAGCAGACCTGCGCCCTGGTGATGCCGCTCAAGGTGGCGGCGCTGAACGGCGTTCCGGTTGGAGAAACCCTCACCGAGGCCAACGCCCATCTGCGTTCCTTGCAGCCCACCGACCTGGCCGCACGCAGCGCCTGCCTGCTCGGCAGGATCTTGAGCGGTGAAGAACGCACGGCAGAGGGGCTGCCAGAGCTGGCTGCGTCGATCGCCGAAGGGCTGCAGGCCGCGCGTCCGGAAGCCGGCGAAGACTTCTACCGGGCAGTCTTTGCTCTGTTCCAGGCCGGAGATGCAGCTTGGCTGGTCGCGCAGGAGCGCATCGCCGAGCTGCGCGCAGAGCGCCTGGAGGAGGGCTGCGCTGCCGGCAGCTTCCCCGGCCCGACCGCGGCGGGCCAGCTCGAAGACTCGCTCTGGCTGTTGCTGGCTGAGGAGATCGATTTGCGTTTCCAGCGCATCCAGGACCGCTGACTCAACCCGTGCGTAGCAGCTCTTGGTAGGCGGCGGGTTTGCAGGTTTGCGGCTCCCCCGGCCTCCGCGCTAGCGTGGATCGTCAACAGGTTCGTAGCGAGGGTCCGGATGGCCGAGAGAATTCGGGCTCGAGCAGCGCAGACGCTACGCGTGTATCTTCGAGCAGCGAGAGGTCGAATTCGCCGGTCAGGCGGGGCCGCAGCAGAAACTGGTGACGGATCCGGGCCAGGAACCCCTGATACAGCTGCAGAAAGCCGTAGGACCCCCGCTCCAACCCGGTGTTGATGCTTTGACGCTCCTGGCTACTCTTTCGCCAGGGCAGGTCAAGGAAGCGGTAGAAACCTTCGGCGTGCGCGACGTCGAGCTCGCGATGCACCGCGTAGTGGACGATGTCCGCCTCCGCCAGCCAGCCGCGCGCCACGATGGTGCGGGCCAGGAAGGCGGAGATGCCGCTGAACAGATCCTCGATGATGCCCAGTGCTGCCAGCGCCTGCCGCGGCGGCGCGTCCAAGGCCAGCCCCATCAAACAGGCGTTGAAGGCGAGCACCTCCGGACCCGCTGCACAGTCCAGCTGGGCTCCGTCGGCTCCCAGCCTTCGCAGCAGCGCGCGGAAGGTCGCACTGTGGGCCTGTTGGGGGTCGCCCGACCCGTACTCGTCGGCGATGTTGGCCTGCAACTCGGCCCGCAGCTCCGGATCTGTACTGCGCGCGGCCAGGACCTGCATCGGCCGCACGAAAGCATCGACCGCGAAGCGGAACTGCAGCTGGCTGTCGAGGAAGGCAGAGCGGCTCAGGCGGCCGTCTTCGAGCGCGCGGAACCAGGGCTGCTCGAGGGGACGCAAGCGGGCTTTCAAGGCTCGGATGGAATCTCGCATGTCAGATCTCCGAAGTTGCCAGATGCAGCCAGGGCAGACGGCGTGGGGTGGGCAGGCCGGCCCACGGCAGGCGCAGGCCGTAGATGACGCACTGGGCGCCAGGGGTGATGCCTCGGGCAGCCAGCCAGGCGAGGCTGCTGTCGAGGCGGCGGTCGAGGGCGAAACAGACCTGGCTGGCAGGATCTCGGGCCAGCAGCTGGCGGCCGGCGGCACGCAGCTCATGCGCCAGCCCGCCGCGCCAGGCAGCCGGGCTGCGGGGCAGGTGCCAGAGCGGCCAGGCCGTGCCCGTGGCGGTCAGCCGCAGGTCTTTGCGTTGCCGCGTCGATACCAAGCGGGGAGCCCCCCGGGGCGACAGCTCGAGTCCTTCGGAGGCCAGGGGCCCAGGAGCGTCCGTCGGGTCGAGTCGAGCCAGGGTCTCGGGTGCTACAAAGAACACCTCCAGCTGGCCGAGCTCTTCGAGCAGCCGCCCGAGGTGCGCGCCCCGAAAGCTGCGACGTACATCGCCGTGCGCGCCCTGCATGGCGGCGCAGTACGCGAGCCGCCAGGAGGTCAGCCGTGCCCGGGGCAGCCTCTTGAGCAGCGTCCAGAGCATGCGCCGCACCAAACCCTGGCCGCGTGCCTCGGCGGCCAGCTTCAGATCGGCCAGGTACAGGCTCTGCCAAGTGCGCGTCCCCTGGCGGCACGAGCGCAGGACGCAAGCCAGGCTGCCGAGCAGACGTCCACGCCGAAAGGCCAGCACGAATACACTGCGACCCATGCTGCTGAAGAAGGTATGGTAGCGCGGCCCATGATCGATGCAGAACGCCTGGCCATCGCCCAGCGGATACTCGATCGAGCGCTCCAGGGCGCGCAGCGCGGGCACGTGGGGACGCAGCTGCTGCGGCTCCAACAGTTGGATCTCAGCCATGGCAGGGCTCCCCTGTTCTGCGTGCCAACCAGACCTGCTGGTAGAACAGGCTGCGCTCGCTGCGTGTGGCGGCTCGGCTGGCTGTCGGATCGAAGCAGAAGCTGGAGGCGAAGAAGCCCGCCAGCGCGCGCCGATTGTTGAGCTGACGGATACTGAGGCGCGCACCGGGCCGCAGACCCTGCAGAAGCTCTGCCCAGCGGGCCACCAGTGCGTCGTCGCACCAGTCGAAGATGTTCGAGAGATGCACCAGGTCGTAGCTCTCCAGCTCAGGCACCTGATCGAGCCCGCCTTCGATCAAGCCCACGCGCAGCCCTGTACCGCTGCGCAGGAAGGCCGGCGCAGCGTCGCTCGTGTAGCAACCGAGCAAGATCGACTGCAGGAACGGGTTCGTGCTGCCGTCATGGGCGGCCAGTCCGCGGGCGAAGGCCTGTTGGAAATAGGCCGGGTAGGAGCCGGGCTCCGCGTGCTGGGTCGCCTCAGGTCCGAACAGCGCTTCAAGCAGCCTCGCATTGAAGGCCGTCTCGAACACCGCGGGCCAATACGGGCTGGCCGTCCAGCGCGCCACCAGCTGCCTGCGTTCGTGCGCCGGACAGGCGGGCGCGAAGTAGCGCTCCAGGCCCTCGCCGGCAACCAACTCGCGCAGGCTGCAGCGCAGAATCCGGAAGAGCCGCTCGAAAGCTCCACACTGGCTCAGGCCTGCCGGATCGGGGTCTTCGATGTTCAGCCGCGTCCAGGCGCTCTGACCGATCGCCTCTGCCTTGTCCTGCACATGCTGCAGCTGGTCCGGATTGGCATCGAAGGCATCGACCTGCAGCCCCGGCAGGGCGTGCTTGAGGCTCAGCGCCGTGCAGCCTCCAGATGCGACCACCAGCACGCGGCGGACTCCCGGTTCAGAGGCCAACGCGAGCTCGATCTGCGGATCCTCGCGGACGACGGCGAACTTCAGCATGGCGTATCCTCCCAGACAGGCGAGACCCGCAACACAGCGAACAACAACCCGGCCGCGAGCAGGTCGACGGCGTAGTGGTAGCCCAGGTAGAGCGTCGAGAGCACGATGCCCGGCAAGACGATGGCGAGCAGGGCCGCGCGGGTCGGGTGTTCGCGCCGTTCGTGGGCCAGCAACACCAGACTGAGCAGTACATGCAGGCTGGGGAAGACGTCGAAGACCCCCGAGCCCTGTGCCACCAACCAGGCATTGAGCGCGCTCAGGGGGCCCGCGCCTCCGCTTCCGAACAGCGCAGGAGTCGCGGCGGCTGGGCCGCGGGCGGGCAGCAACAGGTAGCCGAGCAGCCCTACCGTGACCGCGCAGAACACCCGCCGGTAGAGCCGGGCCGCCCGCGCTGGCGGGCCGGCCAGCGCGCCCAGCAAGGCGACGTGCAGGAACACCTGGTAGCTCAGATAGCAGGCGCTGAGAAGCTCGCTCAACCAGGGCGTCCGCCAGCTCTGCAAGCGCAGGGCAGGAAGACTGCCGAACAGCAGCTCGTCGGCCGCCTGCAGCAGTGCATCCTGCTCGGCCAGCCCGAGAGCGGGCACGATGCGTTCCACACTCCGGAACATCCACCAGCTGAAGCCCAGGGCCGCCAACAGCCGTACCCGCCAAAGCCGCGGCCAGCGGGCGCCCGCGCCCATCAGCAGTCCACATCCCAGGCAGACAGCCAGGGTCTCGGCCAACAACGGGCTGCTCAGGCCGGCCCGGAAGGTCAAGCCCCAGGCGACCAGCAAGCCGAAGCCGCACAGCGCGATCTCATGCAGCAGGGGCTTCTCGCCCAAGCTCGCAGGGGGCGCTGCCTGGGAGGTTCCCGAGGATTCCAGCAGCTCAAGCATGGACCGGCTCCGGTGCGGGCTTCACGCGCCTGGTACGCAGGAACTCAGCGAGGAACGACAGGTACGAAGGGATGCGGGGCGCACCCTCCCGCTCGAGCATCGGGAGCAGCGCGTGGTGCAGGCGGGGGAGGTTGTACCACGGCACGGCGGGGTACAGGTGATGCTCGAGGTGGTAGTTCTCGTTGCACAGAAAGAAGCGGCCCCACGGGGTGCTACGGATGCTGCGGGAGCCGTGCAGGGCGTCGTTTGCGTGCTCGAGCAGCGTGTGCTGGCTCATGCCACGCAGGTTGACGAGGAAGTGCACACACAGCATCGGCAGCAACCAGGCGTGCAGCAAGACCTGAAAGCCAGGACCCCAGACCAGCACACTCGTGATTACGAGGGCGAGGGCACACACTTCGGCGGCGATGGCCAGCCGATCTCGAGACGTTCCGCGCCGCCAGCCCAGGAACGGCAGCGCTGCCACATAGATGGGGTAGCCCAGCAACAGCCGTGTCCAATGCAGCGTCCGTAGGCGTCCCGGGCGTTGGGTCAGGTTGGGATAGTGGTCGGGGTCGCCTGGCTGACCCAGGTGCGCGTGATGCGCCAGATGCAGCACCCGGTAGCCGGCGAAGTTCTGCAATACTGGCAACGCGCAGGCCGCACCGAGCAGGTGGTTCCACCAGCGCCGCCGACTGAGCACCGAGTGTACGGCCTCGTGGGCGAACAGGCTGATGCCATGCAGGCTGGCGGCCGCCAGCAGGTAGAGCGGCAGCATGCCCAGCCAGCCGATGGGCGTGAGCTGGGGGGCCAGCCAGACGGCGCTGCCCGCGGCCCCCAGATAGAGGCCCAGGAACAGCGGCAGGCGCAACAAGGGCAGAGCGCGCAGCCGATGCAGCTCGCGCAGCAGGGGGCTGGAGATTGCAGAACGGTCCATGGTGTTTCCTCCCGACAGGCAAGCCATCAAAAGCAAGCCGAGTGCCGTGGCCGGAAGGTTCGCTGCGAGGCGGGAGTGCGGGGCTGGCGTGCGGGCAGGGAGCCCCGCGCGGTACAATCATTGTTGCCGCGATGTACAGAAGATGTCCCTTCTCCAGAGGTCTGCCCGTGCGCTCACTGCAGATCCCGGTAGGCCGCCCCCGGCATCTCGAGCCCGGCCAGGGCCTGGTTGAGAGTGACGGGCTGCTGGGAAACGCTCAGTAGCACGCTGTCCGACCCTGCTCGCTTCCTCCAAGCCCGACGTCCAGGGCCTCAAGCTGACTGGAGCAGCCGCTCTCCTTTGAGCGTGCGCACAAGCGTGCCTGCGTCTTCGTTGACGCGCACCAACCGGGTCTCCCGTAGCAGGAAGAGCGTTCCCTCCAGCTGTGCAGGCGAATCTGCTTCGGCGGCCAGTGCGTGCACGGGCACGGGCTCAGCGGCCTCGGCCAGGATGCGGCCTGCCAGCTGCAGGCTGTGGGGCGCGGTGCGGGCGCGCACCGCCTGCAAGAGGATGGCCAGGTTGCGGCGCAGCAGGACGGGCGCCAACACGATCGCGAACAACAGCAGCAGGGGATTGCGGTGGCCGTACGCCCGCGGCTCAGGCTCTCCGCGTCGCGCGCCGAAGAGCCTGTGCAGGGGCAGGGCCGCGCAGAGCGCAAAGGTGATGAGCACACCCACCGACGTAGGGACCAGACCCACCCCCCGCGCAGTGATCAGAAAGACGAGCAATCCCCCCAGGCCCAGCAGGAGCACACCCGCCAGGGCCACGCCGATCACGCCCGCCAGGAGGAGCTGGTTGCGGACTTCGCTGAAGACATCGTCCAAACGATGTTCGACGTCACGATCGGGACTCGAGGGCATACCGGGCTTCCAGCAGGCGCAGCGATGAGGGGCGGCTGCGGCGCGCAACCTGAAGGATAGCACCAGACCTCGACCTCTGCCCGCTCCGATCGGGAGCTGCCAGACTGTGCCCGATCGTCGCTGGGCAGGCGCGGCACGTCTGGTCTATAGTAGTGCCAAGGAGGCGTCTCATGGACAGTCCAACCCGCGCGGGCAATGGCTACCGCATCGTGCTGACAGGCGGGCCCGGAGGTGGCAAGACCACCGCCGCAGACCTCTTTCGGCGCGAGCTGGGCGATGAGGTCGTGGTCGTGCCCGAAGCGGCCACCTTGCTCTTTTCCGGCGGTTTCCCCCGCTACGACGACCTCGAGTCCAAGAAGGCCGTGCAGCGTGCGATCGTCAGCCTGCAGAAGAACCTCGAGGACGTGCAGAAAGCGCACTATCCCGACCGCATCTTGCTCTGCGACCGCGGCACCGTCGACGGTGCCGCCTATTGGCCCGGGCCTCCTGATGAGTTCTTCGAGACGCTGGGCAGCTCTCTGGAAGCCGAGCTGGCGCGCTACGACGCGGCGATCTTCTTCCAGAGCGCGGCCGTCGGGGGCAGTGGTATCGAAGGGGGCAACCCGACCCGGATCGAGAATCTCGATCAGGCCGCCAGCCTCGACCAGCAGCTGATGAAACTCTGGGTCAACCACAAGCGTATGGTGGTCGTGCCGCACAATGTGTCGTTCTTCAAGAAGATCACCTTCGGGCTGGCTGCCATCGAGAGCATCGTTGCCCAGCTGAAGATGCGGATGTAGGCCCTGGCCGGTGACTGAACCCGCGCCGCTCCAGCGACGTCGAAGCGGTGCGCTGTCGCTGGAGACCAGGCATGAAGCCGCCATCGCGTGGACCGGTGCTCAAAGATCAACTGCCCGTCGTGCTGAAGCTGCTGGCCGTGCTGGTCTTTGCCGTGTGTCTTTTCGCTTCGAGCCAGCTGTGGGTCGAAGGGGAGTTGCTCGGCGTGCGCTTCTGGTCTGGTCTGCCGTTGCTTCTGCAGGTCGGGGCGTTGCCCTTCGGCGTCGTGCTGCTCTACCAGCAGATGCTACTGCGGGCACGTGTGCAGAAGGGGGTGGAGGCCTACGGCGCGTTGCGCTTCTTCTGGTACGGCAGCCTGCAGGACCATCCGGGTCTGCTGGGAGTGCTGCCGGGGCGCCTGGTGTTTGTGCCTCTCATGCCGGGCAGGTATGCCCAGTTGAGTCCCCAGGACGTACACTCCTGGCGGCTGGACAGTGTGCGTGGCATCGAGTGCCTTCCGCCGGGGAGACCTCTGCCCTGGCTGCGCGGAACGCGCCCGCTGCGACTGTTTTTCTATAGCGGCGCCGACGTCGAATTCGAATGCTACGGTGCCCGCCGGGCCGAGGCCTGGTTTCAGGCGGCCTTGTTTCCTTCCCAACAAGAAGAGAAGGTCTTGAGCTCCCAAGCCGCCAGCCGCCGTCGCGATCTGAGCTTGTTGGATCTTCGCGGGCTGCCTCCGAGTGACTGTGCGACCACGCTGCCCGGAGGAGTACCGTCGCGCGGCTGGTTGGAGCCCTCCGAACGCCAGCACGGCGAGGCGCATCCTGGCTGCGCATGCGGTTCGCCAGAGCGAGCCAAGAACGCAGGGCTCTGATCTTCTCTGTCACGGGGCGGTCCGCAAGTCAGCGTTGCGGGCTCGATCGGGGCGATGAAGAAAGTCGATGAGATCCTGAGCATCGACGGGGGTCTGCGGGTTTCGGATGGGTGGGGTTGTGCAGGTTGATGCGGTGGCTCGGACGGACCCGACTCCGACCCGGAACCCGTCCCCGAGGCCGGATCCGACACCGAATCCGGATCCGAAGCCGACCCCGGACCCGAACCCGAAGGACCGAAATCCGTGAGAACCGAAGACCGTGAAGACCGAGGGCCGAGGTGGATGGTCGATCGCGATGAGACTGTGAACATCGATGCTGGGGGCATCGAACGCCACTTGCGGGCTATGGTCGGCATCGAGCCACTTGGACGATTCCCCCGGCACTGTCGACGGCGTGCGGTGTGAGCGAGTTGGGATGGCATGCTGGCATGGGCTTCGGGGCGCACCCCGATCTCTTCGGCCCGGCAGCCATCGGCCGCCGGCCTTTGCGCACGGCTCACACCTTCGAGCATGAGTGCCCAGTGCAGTCGCTGTGGGGCTTGGGGCTTCCGAGCCTGCCGCAGTCTTCTTGGCCGCAACTCCAAACGGGTTCGCGCCCTGAAATCATACCTGAGTGGCGCGAGTCCTCGCCCCCGGGTTGAGCTTGGCGAGCGGCGCCTCTGGCGGAGTGGGCCGGGTCGGGTCTGAGCCAGGCTGCTCTGCGAGTGCTACTTGGGGGCTATGTTCAGCGTCCTCTCTCGGCCGACATCGAGGTATCCGAGGTGTTGAGCCTCCAGCGTCGCCAGCGTGAGGTCTGACCCGTCAATTCGGTCCTCGGTTCTCGGTCCTCGGGCCTCCTTGTTCGGCCCACGCAGACGGTTCTCGGGCATCGCGAGCCGGGGTCGGGGTCGCAGTCGCAGTCGCAGTCGCGGTCGGATCCGGGCACGCAATCGGATCCGGCCACGCTCGCTTGGCGGCCGCAGTGATAGCGGCAACCATGACGAGCCGGCCTTCGGCCGACTTTCGGACACCCCTTGCGGAATCGTAGACCCCTGAACTCGGCACCGCAATACCGTCTTGCCGCTCGCCCTCCGCCCTGGCACCCTGCTTGCTCCCGCAAACCTCACAATCTCTGATTTGACAGGGGGTTCCCATCCCCCACCGAGGCAACCAGGGCGCCAAGGCTCCGGGTCGACCTTCGGCCGCTTCGCTGAGCGGCGACGGCAAGACAGCGCTGGCAGATGGCAGTCATTTCCCCGCCTCGGGAACCTGCGCCGGCTTGGCGCGGCCGCGCCCCAACAGCAGCAGCGGTGTGGCGACGAAGACCGACGAGTACGTGCCGACCCCAACCCCCACCAGAATGGCGAAAGCAAAGCTCTGCAACAGACCGTCCGCCACGAGATAGATCGTGACCGCGACCAGGCCCGTGGTGAAGGAGGTGTGGAGTGTGCGTGACAGGGTCCCGTTGATCGCATCGTTCACTACGCTGCGACTCAAGACCGCGCCCCCGGCAGAAGACAACTGCTCGCGGATGCGGTCGAAGACGACGATCGTGTCGTTCAGGGAGTAGCCGATGATCGTCAGGATCGCCGCCACCATCGTCAGGTTGATCGGCCTGCCCGCGATCGCCAGCGCTCCGAGCACGATGACGACATCATGCAGTAAGGTCAGGATCGCCGCGATGGCGAACCGCCACTCAAAGCGAACGGTGATGTACAGGACCGTCGCCAGCAACGCAGCCAAGACGACGTAGAGCGCCTTGTGCTGCATCTCCGAGGCCAGCAGAGGCCCCACCGTCAGCTCTCGCAGAAACGGGTCCGAGGCGTCCAGCGGCAGCGCCCTCGCGATGGCTTGCCTGGCCGCCTCCGCCTCGCCCGGGTGGTCCGAAGGGATCTCTACGGTGAAATCGAGGCCTACTTGCCCTGCGGCACGTTCCCCGATCGTACCGAGCCGTTGCAGCGCGCTGCCTGTGACGAAGAGCCCCTGATCGGCGAGCAGGTCGCGGACTTCGCCACGCGTCATGGCGCGCGCACATCGGACGTGGAAGATGGTGCCGCCCCGCAGGTCGACGTCCAGGTTCCGGCGGCCGCGTGTGAAGAAGACTGTCCCCGCCACCGCCACGCACAGCAACGACAAGAGGGTGGCTTTCGGGAACGCCTTGCAGAAGTCGACACGCTTCGTGAGCCAACGCTTGGTCAGGGCCGGGCCACGGGTTCTCCGTTCGATCAGGCTCGTGAGCCCGGGCATCACCACAAGCACGGAGAAGAGGGTGGCGCCAATGCCGAGGGCCAGCAATATCGCGTACCCCCGAATCGCGCCGTTGCCAAAGGCGATCAGAAACATGGCGGTGATGAGGGTCGTCAGATTGGTGTCCAGAATGGTCCGGGTCGTCCGCTTGTACGCGACGGCGATGGCTGCCCCCAGCTCTTTGCCCGCACGTCGTTCATCCCGTATCCGTTCGACCAGCAGGATGTGGGCGTCGACCGCCATGCCGAGGGTGAGAATCATAGCCGCCATGCCCGGCAGCGTGATCGGCGTGCCGAACGCAGCGGCAAAAGCGAGCACGATCAGCGTGATCACCACCAGCGCCGCACTGGCCACAACCCCGAGCCAGCCGGAGTAGACCAGCAGGAACAGCACGACTAGAACCAGGGCGGCAAGCGCGGCGATGACTCCCGCGAAGATGGCTTCGCGCCCCAGCGTGGGGCCGATCCGGTCTTGACTCTCAAGCTGAAATCTGGCGGGCAGACTCCCGATCTGGAGCATCGCCACCAGACTGTCGACCTGGTCGTCCGTGTACTTGCCGCGCAAAACGGCCCGTCCGCTCTCGATGGGACGGCTGATCTTGGGGATGTTCTGCACGACGCCATCGAGCACGATGGCCATACGGGCGCCCACATTCTCGCGGGTGGCGCGTTCCAATGCCGCGCGCCCGTCAGGGTCGAACTCAACGACGACCATCCGTTCGCCTTGTTCGTTCTTGCCCCAGTAGGCGTAGGCGATCTGGTCGCCCGTCACGAAGGGCTTCGCGTCGACGCTGATGCTCTGCGCGCCGCCCTGGAGCGGTAGCTCGATCGAATCAGGCCGCGCGCCCTCCCTTGCGCCAGACACCAGATGGAGAGCCAGCTCCCCCTGTCTCTCGATCAGCGCCCGTATCTGCCTCACGGCTTCCTGGTCGACGCCGGCGAGCTGCACCACCACCTGCTGGTGCCCGTGCTGCCGCAGATGGACGGCCTTGAGTCCGAAACGGTCGACGCGCTGCCGGACAATGGTCAGGGTCTTGGCGATCGCCTCGGTATGGCTCCTCCGGATCAACTCGATCCGGTTGAGCAGCAGCTGCTTGTTTTCCTCGTTGACCAGCGTCAGCTGCCTCTCCAGCTCAGCCAGCCCGGAGCCCTCGTCGACGTCGACCAGATAGCGCAGCTCGACGCCGCCCAACAGATCGAGACCCAGACGGATCCTCTGCCCTATCGGAAACAGGCTCGCGAGAGATAGAGCGCAGACGATGGCTGTCAGGCCCAGTTGCCAGTACCGTTGTGCCATCGATCCAAGCGCCCGCGAGAGAGATGGGAATGAACCAGAGAGATGCGAATGAACGAGGAGTTACATCAACGAGCTGCGCATGTTCATGTCGAGGCCCATGATCCAGAGCGAGAACAGGGAGAAGAGGATCATGCCCCCCAACATCGGGATCAGTGAGCGGCGTGCAAGCGCCGCATCCGCATAGAGCGTTCTCGAGATGCGCTTGGCGAAGAGGATCCCATACACATGCCCGACAACGATGAGAATGACTTGGCAGATCCAGACCGTCGTGGCGCTGAGGATGGGGCCCATCTGGACCGTGGCTGTGCCAAAGTGGTCGGCGCCTGTGCCCATCGGGTCCGACAACAGCGGTACTATGTACTGCCCCTCCATGAACAGGTGCATCCCGTTGTGGGCGACATGATAACACAGTGCGATCGGCAGCAACGAGAAGGCGTAGTACACGAAGACTTTCTTGGTGGACACGTTCTTGTCGCCGACATAGGCGCTGGTGATTCTGGCGATCGCCCAGTAGACAAGAATGGGCGCCACAAGGCAGACAGCCATACCGACCGTGAACGCCGGCAGTCTTGCGGTGCCCATGATGGACTTGAGCCAGCCGATCACAGAGAAGCCTGTGCTGGCCTCCCACAGCGGCGTCATCTCCAGGCCATGGAAGGTGGTCAGGGCGAGCAACGCCAACGTCAGGGCCGCTTCGTCAGGGCGCACATTGACGCCCTTGAGGAGGTCCGCTCCAAAGGGCCGGATGTTCAGCGCGATGTTGTCGTGGGGGCAGCTCTTGAGGCACTCTCCGCACATGGTGCAGTAGGTGTTCGCCTTGATGGCTGGAATCACCAGCCCGGTGGGACACGGGTTCCCCAGTTCGTTGCCGTTGTAGCAGGCCTTGCCCACACACGAATGACACACATCCATCGAATTCGAGCGGATCTCGAGGGGTGCGAAGTTGGCATAGAGGCCAGAGATCCTGCCCACGAAACAGACATAACGGCAGAAGGGCTTACGACTGAAAAGCAGGGCCGGTATGACGGCGAGGACCACCATCAACAGCGCCAGATACGCCGTATAGCGCGGCGAGATGGTGACCTTGACCCCCAACTCAAGCCACGTCAGCAGAATGAACAGGACAAGTGCCGGATAGAGACTCTTGAGCCACGATGGCCAGGTCAAACCGAGGGTGTTCGTCTCTTTGGGCACCCCCCAAAACCGCAGGCGCTGCACGAGGGAGGCGACGAAGTCCCAAGGACACATGAAACACCACGCCTTCCCGAAGAAGACGATCAGGAAGATCAGACCCGCCCACCACAACGTCCAGGTCGCGATCGGCAGGATGTTGATCACGTCGTTCCCGAACAGGCCGCAGTACACCACGAAGGCGAAGATCAGGAAGACCGGAAGCTGGAAGAGGAACTGGATATAGGGCAGCTTGGCGAGCCGTCGGATGAAGCCGATCTTGAACAGGTTGAAGACCCAGTACTTCTTGTCGGGCTTGGCGTTCTTGTCGAGGAACTCCGACAGCCCGAAGGACACGAGCAGAATGACGACGATGCTGCCGTAGTAGAGCTCTGCCGGTAAGCCCGGCATCAGCATCAGCCGGTTCCCGAAGTCGTCGATGCTGCTGTCTTTGCAGCCCATGGTACAGTTGGTCATACCACAGAATTCGCAGATGACGTCTTCGCCCGCCTGCGCCACGCCGAACATGCATAAGCAGATGAGGATCACCCACAGGAGGCGTTGGTCCAGCAGCCAGCGCAGCGCGGATGGGAAGGATCCCAATGCGCCACTGATTTTCAGTCGCTTTTCCATGTCGATCCCGGCCTTGTCGCCCTCGAGCATGCGTAGGCATCTTACCATCAAACGCGCGCGCGGTCAGGGTGGGGCGGGGAATTCGCCAGGATGTGGCTTGGGCGTCGAACGTGGGGCGCTTGCCGTGAGGTCTCTGAGTGGGGCAGTGGCGGGAATGGCTGTTGCGGGGGACGGTCTACTGTTGTGGGCAAGGCTTCGCGACGGGATCGAGCGAGTCACAGACTGCCTCGGATCTCGACCATCGTGCTATCGCTCGTTGGACCCGAACCCCCGGGGATCCTGTCCGACCGGTTTTGGTTTTGGTTTCGGATTCGGATTCGGATTCGGATTCGGATTCGGATTCGGATTCGGATTCGGATTCGGATTCGGATTCGGATTCGGATTCGGATTCGGATCGGTCTCGCGATCGGAAACGACTGTCGAGGGTCATTCGACTGCCAAGACCGCACCCTCGAAAAAAGATCAAGCCACCACAAAGCAGTCTTGTTCATCGATGTTTGGGGACGAGGCTCACAAGCCTCCGCCACCAATGGGTGGCCTCCAGTTGCAACTTGCGCCTCAGGTACTGGGGCAGCCCCGGAGTATGCGAAACGCTACTGGCGACGGGAAATTCGGGTCGGACGATATGCAGAACATACCAGCCGGATCCAAACTCTGGAAAAACACCAATCCGTCGGGAAAAGCAGACGATGCCTCCGGACGCCTCGACCTTGCGGACCATCGCGGAAAGCGAGCGACACACCGCACCGCACTTGATCGACTGATTCGTAACGGGGTCCTCATGATCCGAGATGCCGTTCAGGCGATAGGCAAACTGCATGGCGAAGATACCGTTGGGCTTTAAGCTTCTGCATACGGCGAGCAGTTGCTTTTCCAGATCGGCATTGCTGATGTGCTGGGTGACGAGGTTGGAGATCGCCACATCGAAAGTGGAGGCAGGGAGCTCGTCAAGCTCGCTGGCAAGCCAGGCTCTCTCAGTGATTTTCCGCACCTTGTCCAATGCAACGGGCGAAACATCGAGGGCATGGATGACACAACCTCGCTTGGCCAGCTCGCGCGTGCAGCGCCCCAGCCCGACTCCGATGTTCAGGACGACCCGACCTGGAACGAGGTGATCGTCAACCGAGAGCCTTGCCCAGAGTTTTGAACCGCTGCTCCCTGTGAGGAAAAAGCGGTGGTCCGGATGGTCCCCCCGGTGGTGGGTGTCCCACCAGTCCTGCACGGAAATGCGATCGTTGCTGCCGTCGTCCATGGGACACTCCTGAATCCGTTTTCTCTCCGTTGTAGGGTGTATTCTAGAAGTCCCACGACGAGGCGACACACGAAATTCCACTGGCTCAGGTCGTGAGGCTGACGATCCATCCCATGCGAGGCCCGTCGCCGTCGATTGCGCCGCGGTGATCAACGTCGCCCGGCGCTGCCCCCTTCAACCGGGATCATCCCGGTTTCAAGGGTGTGCAGACCGGGCCGCGCAAAAATCTGCCTGGAGATCAGCTACGCTGCGCGGTGAAGTCTCAAGCGAAGCGAGGCGGCGCGCGCTCTCGCCCGGCGAGGCGCCGACGCCATACTCGCCTGCCGCAACATCGACAAGGCTCAGGCGGCCGTCGAGCGCAGCTTGCGCGAGACCTCCGAGGCGACCAAGGGGTCACCGTTCGAAGGACGTGCAGCGAGAGCTGCAGAGGCCCTCCAACAATACGAGCAGCAGCGGGACGAGCTCATCGGAAAGCGGCTGAGGTCGTTCTTCGCCCTGCTCCGAGGGATCCCAGTGAGCTACTCCCGAACGAAAACGGCCTTCCAGGCGATCCGCCGCAAACTTCATTGGGATGCACTTCGCCGGCGATCACGTCGCTGGCTTCGTTCCCTTCGGCACGCCTTCGCCTGCCGTCGCCTTGCCGTCTGGTACGAGCAAGGAGCAGACGTGAGCGTGCGGATCGACGCTCTCTCAACCAACCTCGGCCACGAAGATGTGTCCGAAACCTATTGGTATCTTTCCGGCACCCCCGAACTCTTGGCGATCGCCACGAAACGTCTCCATGGGTTCGCGGATGAAGACGTAGAAGGCTCCCCATGTCACCCGTAGCCACCGGTGCGCCCGGCTCAGCTCATTTACGACTTCTTCATCGACCGCCTCGTCAAGCGGCGTTCGGTAAGGGATGAACGAGGGGCGCACTCCAAGGACTGTTGATCTGCGAGTTGCAGCAGCAGCGCGTCGAGTCCGCTCGGGGACGGCCTGTCCTGCACCCCTGAGACGAGTGCGGGGAGTCGCTTTGCCTGAGGTCGCGCCGCGGACGCCGGACCGCGGCCTGGTTGAAGAGCCGCCTTCACCTGGCTGATCACCACGAACCCGTGTGACCTGATGGACCTTTGCAAGTCTACGCCGCGGACTCATGGCGTTCGGCCCGTGGAATTCCCTGACCTTTTCCGGAATTCTCCCCGCCGACGTACTCCAGATGACCGGGAAGCGGAGGGACCAGCCCTCCCCCCATAGCCTCCGGAGGTTCCGATGCAGTCTTTCTTCCGTCCGTCCCTGTACACGACGCTTTGCCTGGCGCTCCTGCTCCCGAGCTGCAACAGCAGGACTGGAGGTGGTGGCGGCGCAGCCGACAGCTCAACCGTCAGCCTCGACATCCGTCCCGTGCTCGATAACGCCGCTGCGCCGAACGGTGCGCTGCAGGATCTCGCGACCGAGATCGATCAGAGCATCGCTACCAGCGCGGATCCCCACCGGACCGGGGATCAAATCATGCACGATTTCCTCGACAGCCTTCAGACCCAGGCCGACTTCGACGACCTGCTCGAGGCGATGCAGAACAGCGGCAGCGTGTTCCTGATCGGCAACCCGAACAGCGCCGTCAGCCCCGCGACCGCGCTGCCGGCGGCGACGGCTCTGGCGGGCGCAACATCGGTGAATTGTCCCGAGGTCGCGGGGGAGGAGACGGCCATCTACTTCATCAACGGTGTGATGAACACGCCGACCGAGGCCATGCTGTCCGCGTCCGAGCTGAAGCAAGCGCTGCGGGCGCAGGGCTCGTCGCTGACCGACAACACGTCGTTCCGCTGGTTCTACAACCGTAGCGGGCTCGACAACCGGACCACCGAGGAGATGTGCACCATCCTCGCCTACGCTCTCGCTCTCTACGCCAATCTCCCGGCCCTCCCGGTCTTCGTCGACGCGCTGCTCGCCGCGGCGCAGCACGACGCCGCCGAGCGCTGTGCAGCCGCCTACGGGCTGGTCGCCGACTTTGGTCAGGCGGCCATCCAGCGCGCGGAGGACCTGATCGGCGCGACGCCGTCGCAGAGCGAGGTCATCCAATTCCGGAACGTGCTCGCCCAGGACATCAACAGCGGAAAGAAGGTCCTGGTCATCGCCCACTCCCAGGGCAACATCATCGCCGACCAGGCGATCGGCGGCCTGCCGAGCGACGTGACGACCGAGGTCGGCGTGGTCGCGGTCGCCTCGCCGACCAACTATCCGCAGAGCAGCGCGCGGCTCGGCACCCGGCTGGCCCACCAGACTCTGCAGCGTGACTTCATCCTGCAGCTGCCCGGAGCGTTCCCCGCCAACGGAAGCAATCCAGTCAGCGACGACGCTTTCTTCGCGTCGGCCTCGGTCCACAGCTTCCGTGACAGCTACCTCGCCCATGCACAGAGCCGCGCTCCACTGGTCAGCTCCGCGCTCGCGGTGCTCAGCGATGTCGACAACCAGCGCGAGGGTGCCGGCCAGGGCTACTTCCAGGTCACCCTGACCTGGAGCATCGCAGGAGACATCGACCTGCACGTGTTCGAGCCCGGGGGCACCGAGGTGTACTACGGGAACCCGGTCGGGCAGTACGGCGAGCTCGACCGCGACGACCTGGTCGGGACCGGACCGGAGAACTACTTCGTGTGCCACGAGGACGAGCTGGCCGCCGGTTCCTACCGGATCGAGGTCGACAACTTCTCCGGCACGGCGGGGACCGTCGCAACGATCGCGGTCCGCGCGGGCAATGAGATCAAGGGCTACTCGGTGACCATGGGCGCGTCGAGCGCACCGAACCAGGTCGTCGCGACCGTCACCTACCAGGGCAATGGCGTGTTCCTCGTGCCGTGAGCCCGACAGGTCACGTCAGCCCGCGCGCCGAGCCCCCAGGCCGCGGCGACGCCCAGCGCAGCGCGCACGTCACTCAGCACGAATCAAGGGTGCCGGCTGAGCGCCGGCCCTCCTCTTCCCTCCCCCCGAGACTGCTCCCCCCGCAGGCTGGACACGCCACAGCCGGGCGGCGCATACTCCAGAGCGCCTTCGAAGGACGCGGAGACCAGCGATGCACGAGCTGTTCGAATTCCTGCTGCGCTCCCCCATCGCCGGTCCACTCGCCGGCCAGCGCTGCGCGCATGTTGGCCGCGAGGTCTTGCGCGTCCGGGCGCAAGGGCGCTTCCCTCCTGGCCCGGCGCAACACGTCAGCGATCAGGCCATGCGGGTGCTGTGTCTCGCCGAGGATGATGTCGTGGAAGGCGGACCGCATCTCTGGCACGACCTCACACCCGGAGCTTCAGCAGGACGGCTTCGGGTTGCCGGCCAGAATCTTGCCGCGTACCCTGGACGAGGGCTGTCCGCCAGGAGTTCACGATGCATCGCTCGACGCGCCAAGGTCTTGCCGTAGGAGCCCTGGCCGTCGTGGGGCTCCTGCTCAGCCTGTGGTGGGCTGCGCCGACCATCCCTGTCCCTCCACCTCAGGTTACGGAAGCACCCCCGGAACGGCCCAACTCCGACGCCGCCGCAGTGCCCGTGTCGGTTCCTCCGCCTCCGCCTGCAGGGACCGACGACGCGCGCCAGACTGCCAAACCACCCCCCACTCCGGAAGCCGGGACCACACCTGTTCCTGAGTCCCCGACCTCGGCGCCTCGCGAAGATGACCCGCGCCGCAGGGAGCTCGAGCCTCTGGGCGACGCGAGCGTCTCGGGGCGCGTGCTCGATGAGCACGGGTCGCCGCTCGCGGAGGCGCGGGTCAATGTCCGTGTCGAACGGTTCGGTCGGGACCTCAAAACCGACGCGCTGGGTCACTTCGAGCAGGCCGGGCTGCCCGCTGGGGAGCTGACGTTGTTCGCGTGTTATGAAGGTCTGCTCGACTCGGGGAAGCACACCTTCACCCTTGGCGAGGATGAGACCTTGGTGGGGGTGGTGCTGGTGTTGACCCAGGGGTTGTCCCTGCGCGGACGCGTCTTCGCCAACGACACCGGCCTCCCGGTCGCAGGCGCCTTCATCGACGCGACGCTGCTGACCGATCCAACGGTCCCCGTGGTCTTTGGGCAGACCAAAGCGAAGACCGACGCCGCGGGCGAGTTCACACTGCCGGCCTTGATGCCCGGAGCCTGGGGGCTCGAGGTTCGGAAGCGGGACGCGTACCTCGTCCATCAATGCGACATCCTCGTCAGCGGCGACGATGCACCGCTCGCGATCGGGCTCGACCGTGGCGTCTCGCTGACCGGGACAGTGCTCAGCGCCGACGGAGCGCCCGTCCAGAGTGGCGAGGTGCGTCTCACACGCGGGGGGACATACCTCCGGAATGGATACATACGCCACGGCGAGTACGCGACCTGGGCCTTCGAGCCGTCCCCCGAGCCGATCGATGTCGTGGTCGAGTGCACGGGAGCGGAGAGCTGGCAGGGCACTCTCGCTTCGATCGAGGAGCCTGGAGTTCACCATCGCGACTTCCAGGTCGAGCGCGCCGGCTCCATCTCGGGATGGGTCGTCGACGAGCTCGGTGAGCCCGTCAGCAAGGGAACGGCGGTCGCGTACTGGAGACGAAGCAGCGGTCCGCAGGCGTCGTTGGACGCAAACGGCGCGTTCCACTTCCCCGAGCTGCGCGCGGGCGAGCACTACCTGGTGGTCCACACCAGCGGGAAGGTCACTGCCGAGACCGCCGTGGTCGACCTCGCACCCGGCGAAGACGTCGCCGACCTCGTGATCCGCGTCCATTCACCGACGGTGCTCGAGCTCGTCGTGACCGGCTGCACCCCCGGGAGCTACCTGCAGGCAAAGCTCCGTGACGACCACCGTCGCACTGCCCAGGCCGGGGAACGGGTCGGGGGCGACACACAGGTCGTGTGCCTGACGGGTCCCATCGACGGTGCGCAGCGACTCTGGGTTCGTCAGTCTGGCGACGGAGCCGGGTTGCTCGAGCAGGTCGAGCTCTCTCTCGGTGAGACCCGGCGCCTCGAGCGACGCCTCGAACCTGCGGTGCGGGTCGCAGGACGTGTCGTGTTCGACACAGTGCGTCCGGCTTACGTGAGAGTCGACGAGGTGACGCACGGATTCCACGTCACGGCCAATGTCAAGGTCGCCGCGGACGGAACGTTCTCGATCCAGCTTCTACCCGGGAGCTACACATTCCAGGCCCGCGGCAGCTTGAGGCGCGAAGGCCCCTTACAGCTCTGCGTCGTCCCCGAAGGCATCGAGCAGGTCGAGCTTGAGCTCCCCTTTCCCTAGCGCCGCGTCGCCTACAGGAATTGTTGGTACGACCCATCTGCGAAGCCTGAGAAACCGCGGAGGCGCCAGCGCAGCGCGTGGGCCGCAGAGTACCGCTGAGGGCCAATGATGACTACCTGGGGAATTCGTTGACGAGTCTGCGGATTCCGGTGAAAACGTTGAAATTCAGGAGCAGACCGACCGGGCGCTTGGCGAGCCGAAGATAGATGGGCCTCATGGACGGGCTTGAGGTTCACGGCCTTGATCTCAACGAACACTTTGTTGTCGACGTCCAGGTCGAGGCGGAAGGCGTTTTTTACATGCAGATCGTCGAATACGATCGGCAGCGATTTCTGACGATCGACCTTGTGTCCAAGCTTACGAAGTTGGTGAGCCAGACACGTTTGGTATACCGACTCCAGCAATCCGGGCCCGATGGACCGTGATCGCTGCGCCAATGATCGCTTCGGTGATGGAGTTGAGCGCCACGCGCTACGCTGGCGGCCCTCAGCGCTCTCTGCGCCTCCGCGGTATTTCGAATCCGCTCTACTGTGGTGGATCCGGCATGGTAGATTCCGCCGCCGTCAGAAAAGTCAGCTTGCGGAGAGTTTCGGGTCTGGGTAGAGCCTCTTGAGCTTGACACGGGCATCGGCGGTCATGAACTGCCAGTCGGCGCCAACGGTAGAATTGTTCCGCTCCTCCAGCCACGAATGCACTTCCGCGGCAAGTTCTTCCTTCGTCGCGATCCTTCGGTCGAGGCACTGCCTGCTGAGCACGCTGAGCTCCAGTTCCGCGATATTCAACCAGCTGCCGTGTAGTGCAGCTCCAACCGCTTTGCGAGCCGACGGGCCTCCTCCGGCGTGAATGTTTCATACAACGACCCCAGGCTGTGCGTGTTGAGGTTATCGAGCACCAGTCGGACCACGCGAGCCTTTGGATACCGCACATACAGCAACTTGTGCACGGCCTGCGCCCAGTCCACTCTCGTCCCCCACCGACACTGACCGCCAGCCCGCAAGCGGTTCAGTGAACATGAAGACGTTTGCGACGCCGTGGCGTTTGTACTGATAGTCGACTCGCGCTGCTCGGTCGGGTGCTGGCGGTATCGGAGCCCTGACCTCGGCCACCAATTGCTTGCTCAGCTCATCCAGGCAGACGACCGGCGTGTCTGGGTCATAGGGGAACTGGTAGACGTCGAAGCCTTGAAACCCTGCCGACTCCGCGATCTTGCGCCTCATGCTGCGCCGGACCCACCAGTTCTCCAACCCATTCAAGCCCAGAATGATAGGTAGGGACAGCGGAAGCGAAAGGCGCCGAAGTATCAGCATCAAATCCATGTGCTGAGACATCAGCCATGAGGCCCACAGGCCCAGCCCCAGCACGGCGGCGCCCGTCAAGACCACCAGGGGCCAGCGGCTGACCTCCCAGACGGTGGGTCCCGTTGTGGGCGACTTTTCGAGCGTCTCTGGCTTCATGCTTGGCCCTCAAGGCAATCTGGGGCACTGCACTCTTTTCCAAGCCATAGGTAGAGCACTATCCTTGGACCGCGTCCAGGGCTCGCCAGGGGCTGTGGTATCCTGACGCAGTGGTGAAACAGCTGTTCCAGAATCTCAAGGAGACAGGCATTTCCAATTTTTCTTGAGCACAACGCGCGGAGGAGAGGGTGGCCGGGCCGAGCAGATCGTGCAGGCGGCAGTTCTTCACCAGCCGGACGATGGCGCGGCTGCACTTTACTTCCTGCCCAGGGTCGGCCATCCCCGCCCCACCGAGCGGCCTTCCAGGCCCTCCAGGCGACGACTCTCCGCGGCCCCTTGACAGTTCGACCGCAGCCAGGCTTGATGCACTGCACAGCCCGCAGCAGGAGCCGCGATGCGTCCTCTCCGCCTGGTCTCGGAATTCCAGCCCAAAGGCGACCAGCCCCAAGCCATCGAGCGCCTCAGCCAGGGAATCGCCCGTGGCGTGCGGCAGCAGGTGCTGCTCGGGGTGACCGGCTCGGGCAAGACCTACACGATGGCCCAGGTGGCGGCGGCGGTGCAGCGGCCGATGCTGGTGATCGCCCACAACAAGACCCTGGCCGCGCAGCTCTACAGCGAGTTCCAGGAGCTGTTCCCCGACAACGCCGTCGAGTTCTTCATCAGCTACTACGACTACTACCAGCCCGAGGCCTTCATCCCCAGCACGCAGACCTACATCGAGAAGGATGCGATGCGCAACGACCGCATCGAGCGTCTACGGCTGTCGGCCACCAAGAGCCTGCTCGAGCGCGGGGACGTGATCATCGTCGCCAGCGTCTCCTGCATCTACGGCCTGGGCTCGCCGGAATCGTATCTGGACATGTCGGTACACCTCGAGGTCGGCCAGGAGATCGACCGCGATACCGTGCTGCACAAGCTGATCGCCCTGCAATACGCGCGCAACCAGGTCGACTTCAAACCTGGAGTCTTCCGGGTGCGCGGCGACGTGCTCGATGTCTTCCCCGCCTACGAAGACAGCAAGGCCCTGCGGGTGATGTTCTTCGGTGATGAGATCGAGGCGTTGATCGAGCTGGACGCGCTGACCGGCGAGGTCTTCGGCGAGCTCGAGGCGACGACCATCTGGCCGAAGTCGCACTACGTCACGCCCCAGGAGCGCCTCGATGCAGCGGTCGAGACCATCGAGCTTGAGCTCGATGAACATCTGGCGGCGCTGCGCCTGGCCGCCAAGAACCTCGAGGCGCATCGTCTCGAACAGCGCACCCGCTATGATCTGGAGCTGCTGCGCGAGGTGGGCTCCTGCAAAGGCATCGAGAACTACTCGCGCCACCTCTCCGGCCGTGAGCCGGGGGAGCCTCCGCCGACTCTGCTCGACTACCTGCCGGACAACTTCCTGATCTGCATCGATGAGAGCCACGCCACCGTGCCCCAGGTGGGGGCGATGTACAAGGGGGACCGCTCGCGCAAAGAGACGCTGGTCGCACACGGCTTCCGGCTGCCCTCGGCGATGGACAACCGCCCCCTGCAGTTCGAGGAATTTGAGAAGCTGCTCGAGCGCAAGCAGGCCTCGACCATCTACGTCAGCGCCACCCCCGGCGACTACGAGCTGCAGCAGGCTCCCGAGGCTCCGGTCGAGCTGATCGTGCGGCCGACAGGTCTGCTCGATCCCGAGATTACGGTGCGGCCTACGGCGGAACAGGTCTCGGATCTGCTCGGCGAGATCACTGAGGTGGTCGCGCTCGGGGAGCGCGTGCTGGTCACCACGCTGACCAAACGCATGTCCGAGGACCTGACCGAGTACTACCAGGATTGCGGCGTGCGGGTGCGCTACATGCACTCGGACATCGATGCTCTCGAGCGCACCGAGATTCTGGCGGATCTGCGCGCGGGCGAGTTCGATGTGCTGGTCGGCATCAACCTGTTGCGCGAGGGCCTCGACCTGCCGGAGGTCTCGTTGGTCGCGATCCTCGACGCCGACAAGCAGGGCTTCTTGCGCTCGACCCGCTCGTTGATCCAGACCTGCGGCCGGGCGGCGCGTAACGTCGCGGGGCGTGTGATCATGTACGCCGACACCATCACCGCGGCGATTGCCGAGACCCAGCGGATCACCGCCCGACGCCGCGAGGTGCAGGCAGCCTACAACACGAAGCACGGCATCGAGCCGACGTCGATCCGCAAAGCCCTGCGCGCCGGCCTGTACGAGCAGACCGAGCAGCAGGAACAAGCGCAGCCGCGCAAGGGCCGCTACAAGCGCAAGCAGGCCGAGTTGCCCAAGCAGATCGAGCAGATGTTCGATGCGATGCAGACGGCTGCCCGGGAGATGCGGTTTGAGGACGCGGCCCGCATCCGGGACCAGCTGCGCGATCTCGAGGCTTTGGAGCTGGGGCTGTAGGCGGCGGAGGAGGACAGATGCCGGGGGCCGAGGAAGAGCTCAGCACAGCGCAGCGCCTCGAGCGCAAACTGGAAGGCTTGCCCACCAGCCCCGGAGTGTATCTGTTCAAAGATGCCAAGGGGCG
This sequence comes from Planctomycetota bacterium, assembly GCA_029260765.1. Lineage (GTDB taxonomy): Bacteria > Planctomycetota > J058 > JAJDCP01 > JAJDCP01 > JAJDCP01. The sequence goes on along the minus strand of JAJDCP010000023.1, from coordinate 46,231 downwards.
TGTGATCTACGTCGGCAAGGCCAAGAGCCTGCGGGCCCGGGTGCGCAGCTACTTCCGGCAAGCTGATGATGGCCGCATCTTCTACCCCTTCATCGTGCGCAAGACGGCCGACTTCGAGGTGTTGAGCACGGGCAACGAGACCGAAGCCTTCATCCTCGAGAACAACCTGATCAAGCGCCACAAGCCGCGCTACAACATCAAGCTGGTCGATGACAAGACCTTCGTCAGCCTGCGCATCAACACCCGCCACAAGTTCCCCCGCATCCAGGTGGTGCGCCGCCCGCGCCGCGACAAGGCGACCTATTTCGGGCCGTACAGCTCGGCGAGCGCTGTGCGCAAGACGCTGCGCATCCTCGGCCTGCACTACAAGCTGCGCACCTGCAGCGACGCCGAGCTGAACAACCGCTCGCGGCCCTGCCTCGAGCACCAGATCGGGCGTTGCACCGCGCCCTGCGTCGGGCTTGTCGACCGTCAGCAGTACGCCGAGCAGGTCGGCGGCGTGGTCGATTTCCTCGCCGGCCGCAAGAGCGACCTGCTCGACGTGCTGCGCGCCAAAATGCAGGAGCTGGCGGAACAGATGGAGTACGAGGCGGCCGCCCGTGCCCGCGACCAGATCAGCGCGGTCGAGAAGACGCTGGTGCCCCAGAAAGTGCAGCGCCACAACCAGGGCGACCGTGATGTGTTCGCGGCCGCGAGGGTGGGCGGGCAGGCCTGCGTGCAGGCGCTGTTTGTCCGGGACGGCAAGCTGGTCTCGGCCCGCAGCTACAGCTTCAGCAGCGAGCTGGCCGCTCCCGACCTGTGGGCCGGGTTCTTGAGCCAGTTCTACGTGGCGCACGGCAACCCGCCGGTGCGCGAGGTGCTGGTACCCGCCGAGCCCCGCGATGTCGGGCAGCTGCTCGAGTTCCTCAGCAACCGCCACGGCAGCAAGGTCTCGATCGTGCAGCCGCAGCGCGGCGAGAAGTGGGAGCTGCTGCAGATGGCGCGCGCCAACGCTGAGCGCGTGCTGCGCCACGGCGAACAACAGCGCCGCGAGCGGCGAGAGCTGCTGCAGGCTCTGCAACAGCGTGTGGGGCTGGCGCGCCTGCCATGGAGCATCGAGTGCTTCGACAACTCCCACCTGATGGGCAGCGCCGCGGTCGCTTCGCAGGTGCGCTTCGAGGGCGGTCTGCCGCAGAAGTCCGGTTACCGGCGCTACAAGATCAAAGAGGCGCGCCGCGACGACGATTTCGGCATGATGGCGGAGGTGCTCGGGCGCAGGCTGAGGGCCAGCTTCAAGGGTGAGGCCCTGCCAGACCTGATCCTGGTCGACGGCGGCAAGGGCCAGCTGGGCAAGGCGGTCGAGGTCGTACGCGAAGCCGGGCTCGAGGATGAGGTGATGCTGGCGGCCATCGCCAAGGCGCGCACAGCCCAGGGCAGCGAGGAGCGTATCTTCCTGCCCGGCGACCGCGAGGCCCGCGAGCTGCCGCGCGGCACGCCGGAGCGGCACCTGGTCGAGCGCATCCGCGACGAAGCCCACCGGTTCGCCATCGAGTACCACCGAGAGCTGCGTCAGCGGCGCAACCTGAAGAGCCTGCTCGACGAGATCCCCGGTGTGGGGCCCAAGCGCAAGAAGGCGCTGCTCAAGGCCTTCGGCAGCCTGAAAGGGGTCAAGCGTGCGCGCGCGGAGGACTTCGCGCAGGTTCCAGGTTTCTCGGACAAATTGGCGGCCGAGGTGCGCGCGTTTCTCGATCTGCACGCCGAAGCGGCGGGCTGAGAGAAACTGTCTCGCGGTACGGGTTTCCACCGTCAGATTGGTTTGGGTTGTCATGTAGGGGCGGGGTTTACCCCCGCCCGAGACGCCTGTAGGAGGGGGTAAACCCCTCCCCTACAAAAAGAAAAGTCAGAAATTCCTGCACTTCGCAGAGCCCCGTACGGTTGAAATCTACCACCGATCCGACGTCATTCTTCGTTCCGTGAGACAGTCTCTGAGAGAGTCGGGTTTTCAAGCTCGCCAGCATCTGCCCGCCTCTGGCGGGTATACTCTGCGCGTGAGGGTCTGACCCAGCAAACCTTCTCCCCATTCGGAGTGTTTGAACCTTGCCCGAGGTCCCACAAAATACCTCTGCTGCGGAAGACTCCTCCGAAGACCGTTTCCGCTTGCTGTGCGAAGCGTCCGCGGCGGGAATCTTCATCTATCAGGGCGTGCGCAACGTCTACGCCAACGCCGCGGCCGAGGCCTTGACCGGGTACACGCGGCAGGCGTTGCTGGCGATGCGTTTCTGGGAGATGATCCATCCCGACTTCCGCAAGCTGGTCCAGGATCGCGGTCAGGCCCGTCAACAAGGAGACGCCGTCCCCCGGCGCTACCGGGTCAAGATTCTCACCTGTCAGGGCACTGTCCGGTGGCTGGACTACACCGGGGCGCGCATCCAGTTCGAGGGCCAGCAGGCTGTGCTGGGCACGGCCTTCGATGTGACCGAGCAGGTCGAGGCCGAGCAGGCTCTGGCGCATCAGAAAGAGCAACTGGCCGTGACGTTGGAGCATGTCTCGACCGGCGTCCTGTCGGTCGACCAGAGCGGTTGCGTCGCCTTCCTCAACCATGCAGGCGCCCGGATCCTGGGCATTGAGGGGGATGCCTGTGGACGTCCTGCGCAGGACATCTTGCGCCTGTTCGATGAGCGGACGGGGCAAGCCGTGCCCGATCCACTGGCGGATGCTCTACAGCGTGCCGAGCTCATCACCTTCCAACGGCCCGCCGTCCTGCGCACAGGTTCTGGTGCCGAGCGGCTGCTGACCTGCCGGGCCGGACCGATCCGCGACCGGCAGGGTGAGGTGGCCGGGGCGGTGTTGGCTTTCGAGGATGTCACGACCCGGCGGCGGCTCGAGGAAGAGGCGTTCAAGACCGAGAAGCTCGAGTCCCTGGGAGTTCTCGCTGGCGGCCTGGCCCACGACTTCAACAACCTGCTCTGCGTCATCGAGGGCAACCTCTCCTTGGCCGGGCACTGCCTGGCGTTGGGGCACGACCTCGCCGATCCGTTGTCCCAGGCCCTGCTCGCCTGCGAACGCTCGCGCGGACTCACCCAGCAACTGTTGACCTTTGCCCGTGGCGGGAGACCCGATCTGAGCCCGATCTCCCTCAGCGCGTTGCTGCGTTCGACAGTGCAGTTTTCGTTGCGCGGGTCCGCCGTCGAGGCAGAGATGCAGACGGAGCCGGGCTTGTGGCACGTCGAAGCGGACGAAACGCAGCTCGGTCAAGTGTTCCACAACCTGGCCCTCAATGCAGTGCAGGCCATGCCGCGCGGCGGCCGGCTGTGGGTGCGGGCCGTGAACCTCGAGCTCGACGAGGCCGGCTCCCTGCCCGAGGGGCGTTACGTCAGGGTCGAGCTCGAAGACGAGGGGCCCGGCGTGGCCCCCGAGCTACGCTCGCGCATCTTCGATCCCTTCTTCACCACCAAACCTCAGGGCAGCGGTCTGGGGCTGCCGATGGTCCACTCGATCGTGCAGAAACATGGGGGCCGGATCGAGCTGCGTTCCCGCCCAGCGCGAGGGGCTTGCTTCGAGATCCTGTTGCCGGCGGCATCGCGCCCGCTGGCGCGTCCGGTGCCGAAGAGCGCACCGCCTGGCGCCGAGGGCGGGCGGGTGTTGGTCATGGACGACAGGGAAGCAGTCCGCAAGCTGCTCGTCTCGATGCTCGGCTATCTGGGTTTCGAGAGCGAGGCGGCGGCGGACGGCGCCGCGGCCTTGGAGTTGTTCCGCAGCGCGCAACGCGCGCAGCGGCCCTTCGATCTGGCGATTCTGGACCTGACCGTCCCGGGCGGGATGGGCGGTGAAGAGACCATGCAGCAGATCCGGCGTCTCGATCCCGCGTGCCCCGGGATCGTGGCGAGTGGCTATTCGTCGGGGCCCTGCCTCAACGACTATCAAAGCATGGGCTTTGCGGCTGCTTTGAAAAAGCCGTTCCGCCTCGAAGAGTTGCACAGCGTGGTCGATCGGGCGCTGGCACGGCGGACAAAGCGTGACCGGCTTGCAGACGAAGAAGATCTGCTGTCCCCGGGGCCTGTGGCGGTAGAATGACACGCAAAGGTCGAAAGCCATGCGACTGTGGGACACCGGCGGATCGGCCCAGGAGCTGCCCTTGAGTTTCGAGCACATCCTCGCTCCGGTCGACTTTTGCGAGACCTCGGGGCACGCTCTGCGGACGGCCGCCCGTTTGGCGCAGCAAGTCGGCTGCAGGCTGACGGCGTTGTATGTCAGCGAGTCCTTCGGTCCCGATCAGCACAGCGCGCAAGAAGACCACCTCGAGCGCTTTGCCGCCGAGTGGATTCCCGAGCACGTCGATGCCTGCGAGCGGCTCGCGGTTTCGGGAGGGGCTCCGGCCTATGTCGCGGTCGACTGGGCGCGGGACAACCAGGTCGACCTGCTGGTGTGCGGCACGCATGGGCGAAGCGGAGTCCGCCGCGTGCTGCTCGGCAGCGTGGCAGCCACGATGGTGCGCCTGGCACCCTGCCCGGTCTGGGTGGAGCGCGGGAGGTCGTCGACGCCACCGATGAGCGGCGAGCTGCTGGTCGCGACGGACTTCTCTCCGATGGCGGCCGCGGCGACGCGCCTGGCGGTCGCGATCGCGGCGCGCTTCTCGCTCGGGCTGCAGCTGGTGCATGTGTTGCGCCGTCCCGATCCGGCATTCGCCTGCGAGGCCGCCCTCGACGCGGCCTACGATCAGGTGGTGGACGCAGCGCGCCTGCACTTGGACGGTCTCGGCGAGCTAGCGGGGCCGCCGGTCCGCAAGGCGTGCCTCTCGGGCGATCCCACCGAGAGGATCGTCGAGCTGGCGCGGTCGGAGGCCTGCTCGTTGATCATCTGCGGCCGGCGCGGCCGCTCGGGCTGGCGGCAGTTGCTGGTCGGCAGCGTTGCCGCCAAACTGACGCGGCTGGCACCCTGTCCCGTGCTCACGGTTCCGGCCTGGCCTCTCGTGGACGCGACGACAGATGGATCAAGTCCCTGATCTCCTCGACATTGGCTGCCTGGGCCCAGCGTTCTGCGAACTCGTCTTCGTACGCGATCAGAGCGATCTGCATCAGCGCACGCAGGTGGAAGTTCCGCTCATCGGGGCTGTTGACGATCACGAAGACCTGGGTCACGGGCGGCAGCCTCCAGGAATAGACGATGCCCTCACGGCAGCGGACCAACAACAGGGCGAACAGCTCAGTGCGTTCCAAGGTCAGGTGCGGGATCGCCAGGCCTGGCCGGACAATGGTGCTCGCGAGCCGTTCGCGCTTGAGGAAACGCTGGTAGACCTCCTGAGCATCGATTTTCAGCTTGGGAGCCAGCTCTTCCGCCAGACGGCGGAACAGAGCCTTGGCGGAGATCGGGCCGGGGATATCCAGAATCGTCGCTTCTTCGACAAGCGCATCGAAACGGTCGGGCTCGATGCGGTCGCGCTCGATGGCGATCTGTTTGAGCTCACCTTCGAGCCCCGGACGCACAGTGGGATCTTCATCGAGCACGCGCCGCATCAGATGGATGAACGCCGAGTCGCGGTGCACGCTGCGCCCCACGTACAGGAAGTACCAGATCACCGCCAGCAGGACGAAGGCTCCGGTGACCAGCAGTGGAACCTCACCCAGGTGGATGGCGAGGTAGGCGTAGAGGAAGACGGCGGGGATCTGGATCCAGGGAGAGAGGGGAGCCCGGTAGCTCGGACGGTAGTTTTTCAGCCCGCCGAAGCGGAACACGATCTGCGACAGGCAGACGAGCATGAAGCTCAGCAAGAGCATCGTCGAGGCGGACTTCACCAGGTCTTCGATCGAGAGCCCGGTGATCAGCAGGGCAATCATGAGTCCGGTCAGACAGATCGCCACGTTGGGCGTTCCGAAGCGTCGGCTGGTGCGGGCGAGGATGGCGGGCAGCAGACCGTCCCGGCTCATCGCGAACGGAACGCGCGAGGCAGCCATGATGCCCGCGTTGGCGGTGGTCGCGAAGGCCAGAAAGGCTCCCACCTCGAGCACGAGCGCCAGGCGTGGCCCGAGGGCCCTCTCGGCTCCGAGAATCAGGGGCACGAGCGAGCCCGAGAGCGCCTCCCCCTCAACGACGCCCACGGTTACGAACACGGTCAGGACGTACAACAGGCTGACCAGGCCAAAGGCGGCGAACAACCCGCGGGTCAGGGTGCGAGCGGGGTTGTCGACTTCGTGGGCGACGGAGGCCACCTTTGTCAGGCCTCCGAAGGAGATGACGATCATGCCTGCCGCTGCGAGCACGGCTCCCGTCGGTATCTCGAGCACACCCGAGAAGCGGGCGCCGTCGACGACACCCATGCCTAGCGAAACATAGCCGGCCAGGATCGCCAGCAGGATCAACACCAGCAGGGACTGGACCCGCCCAGCCTTCTCGACGCCGACCAGGTTCAGCCCGGTGAAGAGGCCACAGGCGAGCAGAGCCACCAACTGCACTCCCCAGCCTCCCAGCCCCGGGAACAGGTAGTCGGCCAGGCCACCGATGCCGATCAGTGCGAAAGCGCTCTTGAAGATGATCGACAGCCAGTTGGCGATGCCGGCCACCGTGCCGACCAGGGGGCCCAGGCTGCGCTCGACGAAGAAGTAGCTGCCTCCCGCGCGCGGCATCGCCGTCGCCAGCTCGGCTTTTGCGAGCATGACCGGTACGATCAACAGGCTGGCGAGCGCATAGGCGAGCACGATGGCCGGGCCCGCGGTGGCGAAGACGATGCCGGGCAGGACGAACAAGCCCGAGGAGATCATCCCGCCCGCGGCGATGCTGAACACGCCGAGCGCTCCCAATCTGCGCGCTGGTTTATGCGTCTGCGTGTCCATCTCCTGTCCTGCCCCCGGGGAGGTCTGGGAAGCCGCAAGCGTCGCAAGGCTACCGAATCGTAACGACCGCGGGTGCGCGGCGCCCATCCGCCCTACAAGCTATCGGAATCCATGCAAGCGGCGCTCCGGATTCGTGGTCTGCTCCGTGCTGCGCTATCATGGCGGATGCCTGGCAGTGCAGCTCCGCGAACCAGGTGGTGAGGTCCTCGTGAGCCCCGAATCCCGACGTAGAATCGAAGTCTTCGGCAGTCTGCGGGTGCGTGGTCCGGATTTCGAGGTCAACCGCTTCCCGACCCGCAAGGTCGCCTCGCTGCTCGGCTACCTGGTGGTGCATAGCCGTCCGCGCCACAGCAAGGAGACATTGATCGAGCTGCTCTGGCCCGGCCGAGATTTCAAGCAGGGCAGGAACAGCCTGCGCAACGCGCTCTCCTCACTACGCAAGCTCTTGCGTTGGCCCGCCAGCGGCCCCCTGCGCGCGGACAAACAAGCGGTCATGCTCGATGCCCGGGCCGTCGACAGCGACCTGCACGACTTCCGGGCCTGCCTGCAACGGGCGGTCGCGGCCCGGTTGCCGGCGGCCGCAGCTGACGAGCTCGAGCAAGCCCTGGCTGTGCGCGCGGCAGCTCTGCTGGCCGAGAGCTTTGAAGACTGGGTGCTCGCAGAGAGAGACACCCTCCAGCGTTCGCTGGTCGCGTGCCGCGAGGCTGTGGGAGAAGCTCTGTTGGCCGCGGGCCAGGCTGAGCGGGCACTGGCTCTGGCCGACCAGGGCTGCCGCGCTGATGCTCTGGACGAGCGCGCTGGCTGCCTGGCATTGAGGGCTTGCCTGCAGCTGGGCCGCTTCTCCGCGGGGCTGCAACGCTACAAGGTTCTGGCTGCTGCGCTCGAAGACGAGCTCGATTCGGAACCGTGCGTCGAGGCGCAGCGGCTCGCTGAAGCTCTGCGCTCGGGCGGGGGGCAGGCGGCCCGCCTGGACGCCCGGGCGGCCTTGCCCGAGGCACAGGGAGGCTGTTTCGGTCGCGAGCAGGACGTCGAGACCCTGGCCAGCTGGCTCGGCACGCGCCGCCATCGGCTGATCACGCTGACAGGCCTCGGTGGCGTGGGGAAGACCCGCCTGGCCCTGGAGGTCGCAAGGAAGCTCTGTCAGCGAGATGGGGGGCGGGTTGTCTGGGTCGCCCTCGATCGCCTGCCCGACGAGACGCGCCTGCCCGGGCTGGTACGGGAGCTGCTGGCGGCCCAGGTTCCTGCAGCGGCCCTCTCCCATGCTCGCTGCGTCGTGGTGCTCGATGGCCTGGAGCCGCTGCTGCCTGGCGTGGCAGGGGTGCTCTCGGGGTTGCTCGAGCAGGCCCCGGGCCTGGACGCGCTGGCCAGCTCGCGCCGGCCCCTGCAGCTGTCCGGCGAGCTGGTCTGGCCGGTGAAACCGCTGCCCGTGCCTGAGGAGGGCGCCCCGCTCAGCGAGCTGCAGGCCAACCCGGCGCTGCAATTGCTGATCGAGCGGGCCCAGGCCGCGCGCCCGGGTTTGCAGCTGGACGCGGACAATGCTCGTGAGCTCGCACAGCTGTGCCGGCGCCTGGACGGGCATCCCCAGGCGTTGGAGGTGGCGGCCGCCCAGCTGGGCATTCTGTCGCCCGCGCAGCTGCTCGCGCGTTGTGAGGGGGCGCCTGCCCCCGGCGATCCTGTGCGCGGACTGCTGGCCTCGAGCCTGGAGGGGTTGCCTGCCGAGGCGCGGGAGATCCTGGCAGGTCTGTCGGTGTTCCGGGCGGGTTTCACGCTGGAATCGGGTGAGACCGTGCTCGCGCAGCCAGGCCTTGCCCCACAGCTGGAGACGCTGCGCCGGCACGGATTGATCCACCGGCACGCGCACTGTGAGCCGCCGCGTTTTGCAATTCTCGGACCTCTGCGCCGGCTGTTGCTCGAAGAGCTTCCTCCTGAGCGCAAGACTTCATTGGCGGGCCGCCATGTTCAGGCCCTGGTCGATCGGGCGCTGGAGGCCGAGAAGGATCCCGAAGCTCTGCAAGCAGAGCTGCCCGATGTGCGCGCTGCTCTCGAAAACTGTCTGCAGCAGCAGCCCCAGATCGAGCAGGCCGTGCAGCTGATCACCAACCTGGGAAGATTCTGGCTGCATTGTGGTCATGGCAGCGAAGGCCGTCGGCATATCGAGCGCGTGCTGGCCTGTGGGGTGACGGATCTGTACTCCCGTGGTCGCTTGCAACACCTGCACGGCGTGCTGAGCTTTGCAGAAGGGGACCTCGATGATGCCGCGGAGCGCCTGCAAGAGGCCGTGCAGACCCTCGCGAGCCAGCCGCGCGAGGATGAGCTTGCGCGGGCGCTGCGGCACCTGGCCGGGGTCGAGTCGCTGCTGGGGCAGGTCGACCGGGCCCGCGAGCGCTTCGAGCGCGCCGAGGCCATCGAGCAGCGCCGGGGCGACCGCTTCGGCATCGCCCACACCCGCGAAGGTCTGGGCTGGTTGTTCTGGCGGGATGCCCGCGTCGAGGACGCGCGCTTGCAGTGGCAGCGGGCCGCCGATGACTACCGTCGCCTCGACAACAGCATCCGCCTGGCCCTGAGCCTGGGCAGCCTGGGCATGGCGCTCACGCTCCAGGGCCGCCACGGGCCCGCGCTGCTCGCCCTCGAGGAGACGCTGGCCATCTTCGAGGCGCGCACGATGCGCAACCGCACGGCGTTCGCGCTCGAGAAGCTCGGCTGCCTGTACCTACGCAGTGAGCCTGAGAAAGCCTGGCAGACGTTTCAGCGTTGCCATCGTCTCTCGCGCACGGGCGAGCGGCACCTGCAGATTCTGACCCAGCTTGGCCTCGCCCGTTGCGAGCGCGGCCGCGGAGAGTTGACGCCAGCCTGGCAGCGCCTGCAGCGCATCTTGCCGCGGGCGCGCCTCGACCAGGAGCGGGGCGCGACCGCAGGGGTCTACCTGACGATGGCCGAGGTGGCGCGTGAGCGCGGCCAGACCGTCCGCGCTGCGGCCTTGTATGGCTCATGCCTGGGCTCATTGCGCGGACTCAAGCACGTCGTCGTGTTGCCCGCCTGCCTCGAAGGCCTGGCGTGTCTGGGTTGGCAGTCCGGCGCTGAGGAATCAGGCCGGAGTTTGTTGCTGCACACCCGCGCGTTGCGCCAGGCGTGGGGCATTCCTCTGGCCCGTCTCGATCGACAGCGCCTGGCGGCGCGCTACGAGCAGTTGCCCGAGCAGGGACCGGAGGGAGACTGGCAGACAGCCTTGCAACTGGCCGGCGCGCTGCTCTCGGAGTTGGGGGCCTGAGCAGGCTGCTGAGCTGCGCTCAGGGCATGACCTGCATCATCACGTTCTCGCAAGCGTCGACCACTTTCTCCCCGGTCTTCGATCCATACAACGTGGCGATGCCCTCATAGCCTCCGTAGTTGTATTCGAGCTTGGTGGTGATGTAGGACATGTGGCCGTTGGCCAGTCCAAACACGAAAGTCCGGTCGAAGCCCAGAGCTGCGCCCTTGGCCTTGATCTCGAGGCCGATCTCGTGCAAGGCCTCGCCGGGCACCGAGCTGAGCAGGGTGTTTTGCAGCCGCACGGCCTGGTAGCGAAAGCTCCGGTCCATGAAACTGGGCGGCAGGGGCACCCCGATGTTGCTCGAGGCCGGCAGCGCGTTGAGAATGCTCTGGAAGAAGGGCGGAGCCTGGGTCGCATTGGTGGGCGTGAGCACCAGCGTGGGCTGTCCCATGTCGACTTGTTGCCAGGCCGACTGCAGGTCGACATCGAAGTCGCTCTGCATGCTCTGGCGCAGCAGCACGACCTCTTGACCCAGCCGGGTTCCCAAGATGTTGGCCACGGCCGCGTGGCTGCTGGCCACGCTGCGGTCGGGGGAGATGTCGCCCTCGGCGGCGTTGACGAACAGGGCTGTGCCGCCCAGCTGGCTCTCGATCCAGACCGAGGCCTCTCCCATCAGGTCCGCCGAGTACTCCATGTTCGAGGCGCCGTAGGCGATGCCGTGGATGCCGTAGTTGTAGATGGTCGCCAGGGGGGTGCCGTCCGGCTTGTCGATGCCGATCACGCCGAGATCGGGGTCGATCGAAGCGCTGGTGTACTGGGGACTGATGTTGGCGCGTCGGTTCTTGCTGATGCCTGTGAGCTGGCCCAGGGCGATGCCGAGGCGCGCGCTCTGCAGGTTGTTCACGGCGGCCTCGAGGGCATCGGCCATCCTGGTGGTCAGGGTGTCGAAGATGCTGTACTGGTACAGGTCCATGGCGGCGATCTGCCAGAAGACCAGGTCGGTGATGGCGCCGGGCCCGCTGTGGTTGTGCGACGCGCAGATCAGAATGTGCTTCGGGTCGAGGTTGACGCCTCGTTGGGCGAGCTTCTGGGCGACGATGGCGGAGGCGTGGCTGTCGGCGGCGATCAGGTCGACCGTCAGCAGGGCGACCCGGTCCACGCCATCGTCCATGATCAGCGCCTTGGCGTAGACGGGATCGTGGATGCCGGTCGAGGGCGCGAACAGCGTGTGCCAGTTGCTCGGGTTCAGGTCGGGGGTCGACAGCCGGCGTGGGGCTCCGCCGTGGCCTCCCAGGGGGACGCCGACCGGCGGCGTGATGTCCACAACCCCGATGCCGACCTGGAAGTCGAGCCCGCGCACACCTCCGGCCGGGTCGGTGCTGAACGCGGAGACCAGCGCCTGGCCGAGCGGGTCGCCGCTGACAGAGCAGAGGCTGGTCTCGAGGTACACGCTGTAGTCGGCCCCGGGAGCCAGCACCACCTGCGGGGTGAGCACAATCTCAGACCCCTGCACGCTGCGGTCGACGGCCACTTCGCGGCCGAGCACTTCCAGCCGCACGCTGTTCCGATCGACGCAGGCGGGATCGACGGCAGCGCTGAGCTGCACGCGGATCTCAACATCGTGGGCGACGCTCTGGGTCTGGTGCGCGGGCATGATCGAATTGACCACGAACGGTGAGGGCGCGGGAGCCGTGTTGCCGACGGCGGCGGTGTTGCCGACGGCCGCTGAGTTCCCCGTGGCAGCGGAGTTGCCCGTGGCAGCGGAGTTGCCCACCTGTGTCGCCGAGCTGCCTTTCGAGGCGCAGCCCGACAGGCCGATGAGCGTGAACAGGGCGAGCCCTGCGGCCCGCCAGAGAGTTGGTGCGCGTGAGAGGCTGGGCATGGCAGCTCCTGGTTTGTGTGTTGGGAGCCATTGTCGAGTTGTGCGGGAAAAAAGTGTTAAAAGCGGAGGTCTCCGTCGGTTTCCCCGCAAAAAAAACTCAGCGCCTGGAGCGCTGCCTCCGAACGCGGGAGCGCGTATGCTCTCTGTTCGCAGTCTGCTGCATGAGGAGAGGCGATGATCGCGGTCGAGGGCCTGAGCTTCAGCTATCCTGGCGCGGACGCGCCCGCGGTGCAGGGCCTGAGCTTTGAGGTGGCCGAGGGCGAGGTCTTTGGCTTCCTCGGCCCCAGCGGCGCGGGCAAGTCCACCACCCAGAACATCTTGATCGGGCTGCTGCGCGGCTGGCAGGGGCAGGTACAGGTGCTGGGCAAGCCCTTGCAGGATTGGGATTCCCGCTACTACCGGAGCATTGGCGTCAGCTTCGAGAGCCCGAACCACTACTTGAAATTGACCGCCCGCGAGAACCTCGAGTTCTTCCGCGCCCTGCACGATGGCACGGCCGACCCGGTCGCCGAGGTGTTGGCCCTGGTCGGTCTGCAGGAGGATATCGACAAGCCGGTCGGGGCTTTCTCCAAGGGCATGAAGAACCGCCTGAACTTCGCGCGCAGCCTGCTGCATCGGCCTCGGCTGTGGTTCCTCGACGAGCCCACCGCGGGCCTCGATCCCGTCAACGCTGTGCGCGTGCGTGAGATCATCCGTACCCGCCAGGGTCAGGGAGTGACGACCCTGGTGTCGACCCACGATATGACCACCGCCGCCGCGGTCTGCGATCGAGTGGCGTTCATCGTCGATGGCAAGATCGCGCTCATCGATGCGCCCGATGCCCTGCGGCGTCGCTACGGCACCCGCGAGGTCGAGCTGCGGTGGCAGGACGCGAGCCGAGCACCCGAGCGCTTTGGAATCGAGGGCCTGGCCGACAATCAGGAGTTTCTCGCCGCCCTGCGGCGCCCGGGACTGGCCTCGCTGCATTCTCAGGAAGCGAGCCTCGAGGATGTGTTCGTCAAGGTCACCGGCAGGACCTTGTCATGAGCGGGCTGCGTGCCTGTCTGAGGCTCGATGTGCGCCTGCAGGCCCGCAGCAAGTTGTATCTGATCGGCGCAGCGGTCGCCGTCATGCTGGGCCTGGTCGGACGCTTCCTGGTCGGAGCAGCGCACGGCGCGAAGGCCGTGCCGGTCTTGTACCTGCTGGGCATCGGCGGCACGACCTACGTCTTCGGCGCTGCCATGGTGTTGCTCGAGAAGTCGGACGGCACGCTGCAGGCGTTGCGGGCTTCGCCCCTGACCAGCAAGGCCTATCTGGGCTCGAAGCTGATCACCCTGACCAGCTTCGCGCTCGTCGAAGGCCTGATCGTGCAGCTGGTCGGCTTCTACGAGGTTGGCTTCAATCCGTTGCCGCTGTTCTGTGGGGTCGCCTGCCTGGGGGCCTTGAACACCCTGATCGGGCTGGGGCAGGTCGCGCCCCATGACTCGATCTTCAGCTTCTTGTTTCCTGGCGCGCTCTTGATCGGCGTGGGGCTGCAGCTGCCTGCGTTCTACGTCTTGCAGGTGGGACCCGACGGGCTGTGGTACCTGTTTCCCAGCCAGGGACCCCTGTTGTTGATGCTCGCGGCCTTCCAACCGCTCTCGCAGGCGCAATGGCTCTACGCCATCGCCAGCTCGCTGGCGGGGTTGGGCCTCGCGGCGCTCTGGGCGCATGTGCGCTTTGCCCGGCACATCGCCCTGCAGGAGCGCTGAGATGCTCTCGCGAACGGCCTTGCGCGGCATCTTGAGGACCGACGGCCTGCGGCTGGTGCGCAGCCGTTTCCTGCTGGGGACGACAGTCTACATCTTCGCTATCGCGGCGGCGTTGCGCTGGGCGCTGCCCTGGATCGGGGACACCCTGGCCGAACGCGTAGAGTTCGACCTCGTGCCCTGGTACCCGCTGATCGGTAGCCACTTCGTCGTCGGCCTGGCAGGCCTGTTGGCCGGCATCATCGGCGGTTTCCTGCTGCTCGAAGGTCGCGAGGACCGCACCGTCAAGGCGCTGCTGGTCAGCCCTGTGCCCCTGGGCAGCTACCTGGCCGTCATCTGTGTTGCGGTCTTCCTGTTGGCCAGTGTGCTGTCCGTCGTGCAGGGGCTGATCGTGGGGGTCGGCCTGCCCCCCTGGCCTGCGCTGCTCGGAGCCAGTTTCAGCGCCGCACCGGCCGCGGTGTTTGTCGCGCTGGTGATCTCCGCCTGCGCAGACAGCAAGACCGAGGCCCTGGTGGTGATGAAGATCTGTGCTTTCGGCCCCTTGATTCCCAGCGCGGCCTACTTCCTGGCCGAGCCCTGGCAGTGGCTGGCGGCCGTGTATCCGCCGTACTGGGCGGCCAAGGCGTACTGGGTCGCCGAGGCCGGCGGCAGCTCGTGGCCGTTGTGGATTGTCGGCGGGCTGCCGGTGTCCGCGCTCTGGGGGGCGGCGTTGGTCAGGGTCTACCTGCGGGCGGCACGTCGCTGAGGTGGCAGCCGCTACGTCGTTCGCGGACTACTTGTTCTTAGCGGGCGCGATCGACACCTGACCGGGGCAGCCTCCCGAGAATCCGGCCTGGACGCTGGTCTTGCACTTCATGTCTCTCTCCTTGGTGGTTACGGGCTGGTTTGCTTCCCAGAGGTGGGGGTCCACCCCTTACGACAGAGAACTCTCCAGCAATGTGGCTGCGTGGGGAGGGAATCTGGAAAAGAATGGGGCAGGCACCTGGGACGCCGAGGAAGATGAGTGGATTCCCGATGCACCCGTGGTGTTGTTCTTCGGTTCAGTCCGCTTCGAGTTTTGCGCAAACAAACTGTCCGAGCTGTTTCTGTCGAGGGACAGCCTCGATGTTGCCGCGCCCTTGGATTGGGGCGAGATCCCACTCGTATGGCGGCGCTGTACCCGCAGCGAGGTCGCTGCGGTGATGGGGCAACAACTGATCGCGATCGATGTGTGTGAGTATCTCCTGGTGCCGTCGGCGATCCAACCCTCGAACGATCCTCCAACTACGCATTCGTGTCTTGTGGGACTGGACTTTACTTTTGAGAACGGGTTCCTCTCGCTTGCCAACGGATTGGACCAGAACTCGATCGCGTCGTCACCGTGTAGTCAGAACATGCGCCGGCTACGAGTGCGTTCGGGCACCTTTGAACGCTGAGCAGGCGTGGGCGATTCTCGGATCGGATTGGGTGCAATGCTCTGGATTGGAATCCGCCTTCGCTGTAAGCCGGAATCCTGTAAGTGGTTGAGTCTGCGTCGGCGGTTTCTTGGTTTGGGTGGTGCCTGTATTTGGTCAGGATATCTTGCGTGGATTTGCGCGAGAGGTATTCGCCGCCGTGGGTCACAAGCATGAGAATTCTCACGCTTAGGAAGCCAGGAAACCAGGAATAAGAAGGGACTATTACCTCTTTCCGCTGACACGCTTGATCTCGAGCGTGACCTTGGCGAAATTCAGCAGGAGTCCATGATCTTGATTCATTGCCCGAAGATAGGATCGGACGATGGCGAAATGGATGTTATCCAGATTCTTGATTGCCTTGAGTTCGACAACGATCTCGTCAAAGACGAAAAGATCAATCCGATGCAAACCAACCTCGACACCCTTGTAGAGTACTGGGACGGACAACTGCCGCTGGAATGGGATCTTTCTCAATCGTAGCTCTACAGACAGAGCATTCTCATATACGGACTCAAGAAAACCCGGGCCGAGTTCCTTGTGAACTTCAATGGCAGCTGCAATGATCTTGCTTGTCAGGTCTTCACGTTCCAATACCATGTGGGGTGCTCCTTTGTTCGTTCCTGGCTTCTTGGCTTCCTAAGAGAAAAAAGCGGGTGGTTTCTACCCAAGTTCAGGCAAGCTCATACAAATCTTGACGGGCGGCGACAACGATCTCGCCCGTTACTCGACGGAACTCCTTCCGGGAGCCCTGCACACACTCGACGTATTCCACGCAAGCGAGTACCTGTGGACTGCCGGGCGTAGCTTGCACAGAGAGGGAAGCAATGCCCTCAGTACTTGGCTGGTCGCCCGCGCGCGCGGGGGGGGGTGGGCGTGTGCTGTGCCAGATCGAGGGTAGCCTTGCAGCTTGCGTTCTCTTCTGAGCACCCTACGGCCGGGGGAGTTGTCGTCCACTCATTCATGAGGAATCAGGACGGCCTGTTGGAAATCGTGCGCGGAGCCATGGCCGGATCCTGTTGTGTGGAGGGCAGGCCGGCGAGGTGCCCGCCGGCTCAGGAATCGGCCGGAAAGCCGGCGGCGGCACGCTGCTCTGGCGTAAGAAAAGTCGCATGGGGAGAGGGGCCGACTCAGGGCATCAGGAAGCGGTCCAGAAAGTCCGAGCGCGGACAGTCATTCCATGGCGAGCACCCGAACCACGCCCGCGCGAGGCCCTCCAGTCCATCCCACAAGACCGCTCCGCGGCGGGGATCGCCACAGGGACCCGTGAAGGGGTCACCGATCGGTTCTTCATGGCCGCAGACCTGCCAATGCCCTGTTTGCAGATGCTCTGCCGAGGAATGGATCACTGCCAGGGTTCGTGATGTGAGAATTTCCTCGAGCTCCGCTGTGGGCTCTTGGGCCCGAAACTCCAGCAGGGAACAGGTCGGGGCGCGGTAATCCGGAGGGTCCCAGAGCACCTGTCCGAACCCGTAGCTGCCATCACCCAGGGGCACGGCGAACACGTCGCCCACCCGATAGGGAAGGGCCTTGGGGCGCTTGAAGTCCCGGATCATCCGCCGGGCAGCGTCCAACTTGTCCGCTGCCAGGGGGTTGCCGGCCAGCTCGTGTTCAGCAGCGACGCAGCGTCGCGGTTCAGCTCGGTGCCGAACGCTTCGGCCAGGTCGTGCATGATCAGGCAGCGTGGCTCACAAACGGTCGGGAGCCAAAGGGTGAGGAAGCCCAGCTGGATGTCTTCCTGTGCCATGCGTCCGGGACCCTTCTCTGGCAGCTGCCTGCGGCCGGGTGTCGGGACACTATACCAAGCTGCCAGAGCGCTGCGCAGACCGTTCATGCTCTGTCCTGGCGAAGATGGGCGCGGTCGGGAACGCCGTCCGCTAGCCCTTCGGCACCAGCCGCGGGTGGATGTCGTCCATGTCATTGCTCAGCCCCCAGATCTCGCCTTCGATCAGCTCACGGATCTCGTCGAACAGCTTGCCGAAATCGCTGTCCCATTCCTTCAGCCGCTTCAGAGGAGGGGGGACGACCTTGAATTCGTATTCGTCGTCTCCCAGCTTCTGCTTGAACGTGACCACCGCGTCGGAGAAGCTCCCCATGTCTTCGAGGTAGTCGAGCAGACCCTCGATGGTCTTCTGCACGTTCTCTTTCCAGAACTGCGAGGTCTTGATGAACTCGTAGATCAGCGCGGCCGCCCAGACCAGGGGCGCGAAGGGACCCAGGAAGACCGCGACCAGGCCCACCACCGCCATCGCGACGTCGATCCACAGCAGCACGAAGTCAAAGCCGTGCTCCTTGTCCCAGTCCTTGTAGAGCCGCATGATCGACAGCACGACGTCTACCAGCGCCATCGCCACGGGGAAGCCATGCTTACCCAGGGCGGCGCCCATCTTGGACGACTTCAGCGTACGGCTGAGTTTGCTGAGCCAGGAGGGGTTGATCAGATCGACCACTACACCCTTGCCGAGACCGAGGAAGCCCTTGACCAGAGAGATCGAAGTCAACAGCTGGTCGAAGTCTTCCATCTTCGAGAACTTGTCGCCTGCGAACAGCGATGTACAAAGCAGGGCCAGGGAGATCGACGAGATCATCAACGACAAGCCGGTGGCAAACTCGGCGTCGGTCTTGCTCAGGCCGCCAAGTTCCTTCTCGAGTGTTTTCAGGCGCTCATTGATCTGCGCGATCGGGGCGTCTTTTTGGCCGGCCAGCTCGTTCAAGGCCTCGAGCTCGCTCATGATGCGGGCGATGCTCGTGACGTCTGACTGGCTGAAGGTGGTGTGGTTGAAGGCTACGTACTGGTCGACGTAGTTCTTGTAGTTGGTGAACCACTTGGTGGCGTCGCCTTGGCTGGTCAGGCTGTTGACCACCTTGATGGCGTTCGAGTTCAGGCTCTTGAGGAAGCTGGGAATCGAGGCGAACAGGGTCTTGGGATCGATCTCTCCCTTGCCCTGCGGCACGCTGAAGGTGCCGTCGGGCGCGGGGAAGGTCATCGCTTCCTGCAGGGCGTCTTTGAAGTCGAGATTGTCGCGCACATGCTCGGGCACGAACCGCTCGTCGAGCAGCATGCCGAGCAGGCGGGCGGTCTCGGCATACTCTTCGTCGTAGTAGTCGCGCACCTTTTCGGGCAGGTCGTCGCGGGTGACGATCTGATGCTGCAGATCCCAGACGTCGAAGTCGGGCTGGACTTTCGGCAGCAGCTCGATGAACTGGCGCAGGTCCGGGTCACGGTTGCGCATCGCCGAGGCGTGGTATTGCCGCAGGGGCGCGTCTTCTTCCAGCGAGAACCAGTCCCCTTTGGGGGCGTCGCCTTGTTCGAAGAGGTACCAGAATTTGTAGGGCACGCGCCGTACGAACCGCCCCAACTTGTTGCCGGCGTCGACCAGCTGATTGCACAGCTCCAGGGGCTGGGGTGCGTCATTGCGCCACAAGGACTGCGACTTCTTGTTGAGCACCTTGCTGCCTAGCAACTCGACGAAGTCGTTGATGCGCTCTTCGACCTTCAAGAAGATGCTCATGTTCGCCAGGTCGCGGTCGTCGTCGCTGCCCGCGATCCGCTTCATATACCGCTGCAGCCCGGCAGTACCTTCCGCGGACAGAATGGTGAGGCGGGTGTGCTGCAGGCCCAGGAAGCTGACGATGCGTCCCCAGAAGTTGCTGCCCTCCGCCGTCGCGGCCTTTAGAAAGCGCGCTTCATCGCTGTCGCTGTCGTCGTGGGCGCGGTAGAAGAACTCCTGGATGCGGAAGGCCTCGGCGTAGATCTGCAGCAGGTCGTTGCGTTCGACGTCCTTCAGGGCGTTGTTGTCGAAATCGTCGTATCCCCCGCAGGTGAGCTGGAGGACGGTGTTGTTGGCGATCGCGTACTGCAGGTATTTCCGTATCTCGAGCAGGTAGACCTGCCAGGCCACGCTGGGGGCGGCATATTCTTGGAAGACCTGGTAGAGAAGTTTCCGGGCGCGGGCGTTCTGCGTATGCAGGCAATGCAGCCAGGTGTCCCAGGAAGACAGCGGCAACGACAACAGCTCGTCTTCCTCTCCGGGATCCGCCAGGTCGCTCGCCAGGCCCGCGATGCGCGCGATGCCGGTGTTGACCCGCAGCCCCTTCTCCCAGGGATCCGCGCGGCCATAGCGGACGGTGTCGAGCCGCGCGGTGTGCGGGTAGATGAAGAAACGGAAGGTGCTGTCGGTGTCGCAGGGGATGGTCGGATACTCTACGATCTTCTTCATTGTCAGATAGCGGTCGACGAGTTTGACGAACAGCCCCTCGCCGCTCTCAAAGGACGTCGAGATCTCGCCTGCCAGATCCATCTTGCGGAAGATGGTGGTGGCCTGACCCCCGACGACCTCGGCTTCACTGGCGGTCTGGGCGGGACTCCAGACGGTCAAATGACGTTTGCCTCCGTCATTGGGGAATTCGATCCGGGCCACCAACAGCCCCTTGGGTAGCGCGTCCACGAAGCCTGGCGCGCTTTGCAGTCCACCCCGGGCATCGATGACCGGAACATCAAGGTCCGGGTAGAGGTAGACTTTGCAGCCCCCGAGATCATGGCGGGCGTAGATCGCGACATTGCACACATCCTTACTCATGGCCGTCGTCCTTTCTGATGGGAGGGCTCAAAACACCAGGTCGCGGGGCGATACACAGGTCTCGGAGAGCTCTTGCTGCATTTCGAAGCCGTCTTGCAGGCGGTAGCAGGCCGCGAGGCGTAGCGCTGCGCCCACGGACAAGCCCGGCAGCTCGACCTCGCAGAACTCCCTCTGGGTCCGTCGCTGGCGACCCAGGCTGGCGCCGGTCCGGAAGCTCTCGGGGCTGCATGCGACCCGGGCGAGCGCCTGGCCCCCGGCTTGGGGAAAAGCGCAGACCTCCAACGACGCGATACGTTGGCGGGGAAAGCTGAGCTGGACCCGCAGCCGCAAGGGACCGGCGGGCACCAGCAGGGCGTGCTGTTCTGCGCCCGCCAAGCTGCCTTTTTCGACCGCCAGGGGGACCGATGTCGCTGGTGGAGCTGCGCTGGCCTGGCCGGGGCGGCGGCGATGCAGCTTCAGACGGTAGCGGGACTCGCTGGGGAACAACGGGGGGCTGGCTGGGGCGGAATCCGCCGTCGTCTCGGGCTGCCGATCACGCAGCCGGTCGCGCAGCCTCTTGGGAAGCGCGGTCTCTTTGTGCTGGATCAGCGTGCGGAACAAGTGCGGCAGCATCGCGTGCTTGCGGCTCTCGGAGTGGCTGGCCAGGGACTGGAGGCAGCCGGTGGCGTCGCTGCGGAACAAGCCCAGAAAGCGAGGGCTGGCCTGCTCTTCCCACAACTCCGCGTAGGCGTGGCCGACTGCGGCCCAGGCCCCCTCCTGGCCCGGCGTGGCCAGATACAGCGGCACACCCGGACGGAGCGTGATCTCGACCCGGTTCTCCTGCCCGGCTGCAACCTCAACCTGCTCCGTCCCATGAGCCTTGCTCGCCTCGTGACGCGCCTCGACGCCGTAGGTTCCGACCGGAACCTGTTTGAGGACGGCATCTCCGGCCGCGTTGCTCTGGCTGCTGAAGACGCGGGTCTGCTGCGCGGGAGTTTGAAGTCGGACGCTAGCCCCGGCTACGGGCTGGCCCTCGGGGTTGCGTAGCTGGACTGTCAGGCTCTCGAGCGCTTCGAGCCGGTGCAGCTCTGCGGACAGGCTGGCGTCCTTCGCAGCGAGCCAAAAAGCCGGCAGGTGTTCCTCCCGGAAGCCATCTTTGCTGACGCGGATCTGGCACTGGCCCTGGGGCAGGGATTCGAAACGGACCACCCCCTGGGCGTCGGTCTCGCGCGCTGCGCGTCGTTGCCGATCGCCGGGAGTGATCACCACCGCAGCCCCGGCCACCGGTGCGCCTGGCTGCAGTGCGCCGGCGCCCGTGGCCTCGACGACCGTGATCAGCAAAGGCAGTCCGTCACCCTGCACCCCAGCGGACGCCGAGCCTGCATCGGATGGTCCGCGCGCCACCGAGATGACGTACTTCCTTCCTGTGCGGAGGCGGATCCGTTCGGAATTGCCGGCCTGGATCCGGAGTTCTGGCAGGGTCATGGTGCGGACCTCCCTATAGACCTCAGCATAAGTAGGGGCGGGGTTCACCTCCGCCCGCGGGAGAGGGTGGACCCCTCCCCTACTGAGGTCAGTTGGAACGTGGTAGTTCCAGTCTGGGGTCCGGGCGTGACAAGCTCGTCAGCCAGGTCGTTACGAAACGAGTTGAGGCGCCGGCGCATCGCTGTCAGGCCATCCCCAACAGGCGCATCGTCTGGTACGATCTACAGTCTTGTAAGACGGGACCAGGGGAGGTTCGTGATGCTGGATCGGCTCTTCCTCAGCCGCATGAACGGCAGAGGCAAGATCGCTTATTTCGTGGGTCAACTGCTCGTCATCGCGCTCGTGTTCATCGGGTTGCTCAGCTCGGGGACCGACATCGACGACGACAGTTTCTTCTTGATGTTGGTCCTGATCGTCCTGCCCACCATCATCGTCTGGGGTGTTGTCTGCGTCCGGCTCTGGCCCGTGGAAACCGCAGCAGACCGCATCGAGTTGACGGGCGACGTGGGGGCGAAGCCGCTCCCCCCAGCGCCGAGCGAGCCGTTCCGGGCCGAGTGCAGCTGCGGCGCTTACCTCAACGCCGAGCCCAAGCATTTCGGTAAGAAACGCAAATGCCCCGACTGTGGTGAGCTGGTCAGGCTGCTGCCGAAGCGTTGAGCAACTGTGCCGTGTATGCTGAAACCTGTATCCCACCATGGAGTCCTCATGCCCCAATCCCTTTCGCGAGCTGGCACGGCCCTGCTCCTCATCGCTGCCTGTGCCTTTCCCCTTGCAAACGATCCGACCTGGGCCATCCAGACCACGGTCGGGCCCGACGCGGAGGCCGGCGGTTGGACGATCAACCTCGGCATCACCGGCGCCCGCGGGATCATCGACGCGGCCAGCCCGACGGTCATCGAGGTCAGCTACGTGTTCGCCGACACACCGGCCGAGGGCCGCCTCGAGCTGGGCGATCGGATTGTCGGGGCGAACGGTGCGCGGTTCGAGACCCCGCACCGCTTCGGCTACGGGATGGATGTGTTTGGCTACGAAGGTCCGCTGATGGATCTTGGGCTGGCGCTCGAGCGCAGCCAGGGCCAGGCTCGGCTCGACGGGAGCTTGCGGCTGCACATCGTGCGCGGCGCTGAAGAGCTGACGGTGAAGTTGCCCGTCGGAACCCACTACGGCGCCTACGCCAAGAACTATCCCTACAAATGCGCCAAGACCGAGCTGGTGCTCGAAGAGACCTGGGCCTGGTTGGCGGAGCGGCAGGAGGAATCGGGCCACTGGCATCACGGCCGCCCGCACATCGATGTGTTCGCCGCCCTGGCTCTGCTCGCTTCGGAGGATCCGCGCTACCGCGAGCACACCGAACGGGCCGCGCGGGCGTTCGCTGCGGACACCTCTGAGGTCATCGAATACGACGGGCTCGATTGTTGGAAGTACACGCTGTACGCGGTCTACCTGGCGGAGTACTTCCTCGCCTACGGTGAAGACTGGATCCTGCCGGAGCTGGAGAAGCTCAACGGTTGGCTGATCAAGGCACAGATCGACGATGGCGGCTGGGGGCATCGCCCCGCGCACCGCCCAGGAGGCAATGGCTACGGCTCGTTCTGTGCGATGACTGGCCAGGCGATGCTGGCCTGGTCGTTGATGCTCCGCTGCGGGGTCGAGGTGGACGCGGAGCGCTACCTGGCGGCGCACGAATTCCTGATGCGCGGCACCAACTCGGTGGGCTACGTCTGGTACGCCGACGAGAGCGCGCACCCGACAGATATCGCCGACATGGGCCGCACGGGCACATCGGCCCTGGCCCATCTGCTGGCTCCCAAGAAGCTGCGCGAGTTCCGCGCCACGGCCCGGCGCCACGCGCGTTGTATCGGCGAGCACCCGGAGACCTTCCCGGACACGCATGGTTCTCCACTACTCGGGCTGGTGTTCACGGCGCTCGGAGCGGCGGCGGAGCCGGATGCGCTGCGTCGGCTGCTCGACTACAACCGCTGGCACTTCAGCCTGGCTCATTGCCCCGACGGCAGCTTCTACTACCAGCCGAACCGGGACAACAATCCTCAGGACTTTACCTCCGCACCGCGCCTGTCGGCGACGGCTGCCAATGCGCTGGTGCTGTCGCTGTCCCGGCGCAGCCTCGCCATCACCGGGCGGGACGAGTAACTCGAGGTGGCGCTGAGGAGTTTGCGTCACGCCGACAACACCAGCTCCTCCCCGAGCACGAAGCGGTCCAGCGCCGCGGTGGCGGTCTGGCGCGACGGGGGATGGAAGGCGAGCGCGCGGGCGGCGGCCAGCAGGTAGGTGATCTCCGGCTGGCGCAGAAAGGCCATCCCGCCGAGGATCTCCAACGCCAGATTCGATGCCCGCTCGATGGCCGCCTGGCTGGCCCGCCGCACGAACAGCGCCCGGGCGACCAGCCCCGCTTCCACCCGCTCGCCGACATCCCTCGCGACGCCTTCGAGCGCGGCTATGCTGGCCTCGAGCTCGCTGGCAAGGGCGACCCGGTCGCTGGCGTTGCCGCGGCGCTCACGCAAGGCCCGCTCGACCAGTCCGCTGGCGATTCCCAGGTATGTTGCCGTGACCAGCAGCTCGAAGGCGAGGAAGCCGCCGAGCTGCACGGCGTCGAGCTGCGCGGGATCACCGAGATACGCGAGCTGCATCTCGGGCACCAGCACATCATTCAGCACGACCTCGTCACTCTCGGCGCCGGCCAGGATGCTGCTCTGCCAGAAGGGCCGCCGTTCGAGGCCCGGCGTGGCCGCGGGAATCACCGCGACCGCGAACTGCGGTGCGCCACCGTTCGCGGCGGGGACCACCAGGCTGGCGGTCAGCAGGTCCATCGACGCCGAGAGGCTGCAGGGCTTCTTGCTGCCCCGCACCCGCAGCCCCTCGAAGCAGCGTTCGACCTTGAGCTGGGCGTTGAACAGGCCCGCGCCCCGGCGTCCTTCGGCAAAAGCCGAGGCCAGGTAGAGCGACTGGGCGGCGATCTGTTGCAGCAGCATCGCCTCGACCCCGGGTTGGGGCCGCAAGCGGGTGATGTCGACCAGGGCGGCGACCGAGAAGTGGTGCATGGTGGTCGCCAGAGCCAGCGAGGGAGCGCGGCTGCCGAGGGCGCGTTGGATGCGCACAGCGTCGCGCAGGCTGGCTCCTTTGCCGCCATATTCTTGGGGAATCAGTAAGCCGGGACCTCGCTGCTCGCGGAACAGGGCGATGGAGGGGTTGCCGCGCCGTTCCATCTCCAACAGGGGCAGCTCGATCAGCTGCGCGTCGAGTCCGGGCAGGTAGCTCTCCAGGGTCGCGCGTTCGGTGACGAGGAAGTTCATGACAGGTTCCTTTCAGAGTTGGCGGTCGGCCAGGGCCATCAGCGTGACCGTGGCGTGGAAACCCAGCCAGCGCAGCGGGCTGAGCGGGAGCAGGGGAGGGCGGCTGCGGAACCAGGGCGCTGAGCCGCCCGAGAGCACTTCGCCGGAGAGCAGGCGCGCGGCCCAACGACCCGCGGCCAGAGACAGCGCGATGCCGTGGCCGCAACAACCTCCCACGTGCAGAATGCGCGGCCGTCCAGGAAGCGGTCCGATGGCAGGCAGCCCATCGAGGGTGGTCGCGATCAGGCCCGACCAGACCCTGGCCACGGGTGGGGCTACGCCGGCAGGAAAGCAACGCTGGAACGCGCTCGTCAGGGAGGCGCGTGCCCGGGGGCTCGGTTCCCTGGGCCCTGAGCGCCCGGAACGCAGGGCGGGACGGCCGCCGCCAAAGATGATGCGTCCGTCCTGGCGCAGGCGGAAATAGTTGAACAGCCGGCGCGAATCGATCACGCCTTCCATGCCCCGCCAGCCCAGGGTGCTGCGCGCGTCAGCAGACAGCGGCTCGCTGAGCAGGGCTTGGATCTCGACGGGCAGCACGCGGCCTCGATGCACTCCGAGCCGCGGGGCCAGGGCCGCGTTGGCCACCACGATGCGTTCTGCGCGCAGGCTGCGCCCGGCGGAGAGCTGCAGCTCCTGATCCGTCAGGGCCTGCACAGGACTGTGCGTGTAGATGCGCCCACCAAGCGCGGCAACCCGGCCCGCCAAGCCCTTGATCAGGCGCATCGGGTCGAGCACCCCCGCGACCGGCAGGTGCAGCGCGGCGGGGCCAGACCCCGCTGGTGTCCGAGCGCTGGCGCTCAGCTGGATGCGCGCCTGGAGCGCCCGGTCGTCGAGGGTCTGGCAGGGCAGCTGCAACGCGGCGTACACATCGGCCAGGCGCCGCAGCCGGCGCCGGCCCGCGCGGCCTCGGGCGACGATCAGCTGCCCTCCCATGTGCAGCCCGCAGTCGATCGACTGCTGCGCGATCAGTGTCTGCGCGTCGCGCACGGCCTGCAGCGTCAGGTTGTACATCTGCCCGGTGGCCGCAGAGCCGTAGCGCCGCAGCTGGCCCGGCAGGTTCTGTCCCACCCCCGGGGTGAGCATGCCGGTCGAGCGTCCCGACGCGCCGGCCCCCAATCCCGCGGCTTCGACCAACACCACGTCGAGGCCCGGCCTGTCTTGTAGCAGGTGGAAAGCGGTCGAGAGGCCAGCCAGGCCACCGCCGACGATGGCGACGGCGGCCTGGTGGCGTCCGCCAGGCAGCGGGCGCAATTCGAGAGGAGGGCCCCAGGCTACTGTCGAGGCTGCGCTGCCCGTCATGGCCGAGCCCCCCGATCGAGGCTGGCGGTGAGCTCAGGACTACGGCGCAGCCGCCAGATGCGGCCATCGACCAGATAGTGGTGGAAGGCGACGCCCCAGCCCAATCCCAGCAGCAGGTTGCGCAGCAGGGGCGAAGCTGTCGCAGCCACCGCCAGGATGCGCGGGCCGTACCAGAGCAGGCCGAGTAGAGCTCCCAAGGCCAGATAGGGGAGCAGGCCGCCGTGGGGCCGACGTCCCTTGCCCTGTTCGTAGTGCCAGACGATGCGGTGGTATTGCAGGTTGTGGAAGATCGTCAAGCTCGCGGTGATGGTCAGCAGGTTGTCGAGCAGGCCGAACACCAACAGGTGGAAGCAGACCACGATCAGCAGGAACAGGTGTTTGGGGCCCAGGCGGAAGGGCTCGATGAGTCCCGAGATCCGCAAGCCGAGCAGGGTTGTGAAACCCAGTCCACAGCCGAGATCGAGTGCCCATCGCAGGCCGTCCACGAGAGCTGGCGGCACGAGCACAGGCAGGCCGCTGGCGGCAAAGGCTGGCGTCAGGCTGAAGCGTACAAAAGGATAGAGACAGCCCAGATAGAGCAGGGCGGCGTCGAGCCGGGCCCCGGCGAGGCCCTGCTGCCCGGCCTTGCGGCGGTAGAGGGCGACGAAACCGTAATGTTGGCGGACAAGATGCCAGTAGGCCCAGCCGTAGGCGAGCACCAGGAAGCCGCGGAACAGCCAGCCACCGCTTCCCAGCAGCGAAGGTCCCTGCGCGCACAGGCCTGCATCGGCGAGCGCGACCACGCCTCCGAGGGGGATCAGCAGCCACGACCAGGCGCCCGGCAGCTGTGCCCGGCTGGCTGTATCCGCGCGCGGGGCCAGGTAGCTGCGGGCGTAGGTCGCCCAGACGTGCGAGCCGTCGAACAGCCAGCCCCAGAGAAACAGCAACAGCACAGCAGGATGTGCCAGGGAGTAGCTGCTGTTGTCGAGCGGAGGGAGCAGCACAAACAGCAGCACCAGAGCCACACCCGCCAGCACCGAGCCGTGGAACCAGCCCAGGTCCTGGCCAGCAGAGATGATCCAGCGGCTCCGGCGGGAAGTCGGGGGAGCGGCAATCCTTGTAGGTTGCAGGCTGTTCATGCCGGTCTCTCCCGCTGGGCCAGGCGTTTGTAGATCGTGCGCTGCACCCGGCGGCCGAAGCGGCTTGCGCCCAGGGCGAAGACGCGGGTGCGCAGCCAGTTGGCGAGCGCCCCGGGCCAGGTGTAGATGTGGCTCAGCCAGTGCGACCACAGCAGCAGCCGCGCGTTCAGGGGCCTGCGTTCGGCTTGATAGCGGCGCAGCGCGCGGTCGAGGCGTGGGCCACAGGCGCCCCCCACGAGGGCGGGCGCAGTCAGCCGGGCCAGGGCGGCCGCGTCCTCGATCGCCATCGTCATGCCCTGCCCCGCCACCGGGTTGGTCACGTGCACGGCATCTCCCAGCAAGGCTGCGCCCGGTGCGACGTAGCGTCGGGCGTGTCCGTGGAACAGGCGGTACAGGTGCGAGCCTTCGGGGTGTAGCTGGCAGCCGTCGAACAGCCGGCTGCGGCGCTGCAGCGCCGCCAGCTTCTGTTGCGGGCTGCCTGTACGGAAGGTCGGCTCCTCGTCCGGATGCACCAGCACCCCGACGCCCACCCTGTCGGGCTCGATGCGGGGCACGACCAGCACGCCGCCGCGGCGGCTGAGCTCGAGGCGCATCGCGTCCTGGTACGACGGCGGCCGGGAGAGCGAGGTCCCGTAGTAGCTGTGGCGGTAGGGTCTCTTGCGCAGCTTGATGCCCAGGGCCGCGCGGGTCTTCGAGCTGTAGCCGTCCGCGCCGACCACCAGCCGGGCGTTGATCTCCTGCTCGCCGTCGCTGCCGCGCAAGCGCACACCGGCGACGCGCCCCTCGTGGTCGCTGAGCCCGACCACCCGCGAGCGGTAGCGCACCTCGACCCGGCCGGTAGCACAGGCAGCAGCGATCAGCGAGCGCTCGATCTCGGGATGGGCCAGCACGAGGTAGGGATGGGCTGTGCCCGGCGGCGCCAGCGGCACCTCCATCAGCAGTCCCTGGCGGGCGAAGACCTGCATGCTCGCCAACTCGCGGGCCCCGGCTCGGCGCATCGTGCCGAGCACTCCCCAGCTGTGCAGGTAGGCGGTCACGGTCGGCAGCAGGCTGTCGCCGCGGTTGAGGTTGCCCGGACCCTTGTGCTGCTCGAGCACCAGCACACGCAGCTGATGGTCTTGGGCAAAGGCCAGGGCGCTCGCCGCACCGCCCACTCCGGCACCGACGATGACGACATCAAACGACTCGTGCTGGCTCATGGGGAGATCTCCTGAGGAAGGCTCAGCACCCGCAATGCCTGCGGCAGGCAGCTGAGCTCGATGGGAGTGCGTTCTTCGCCGGCCCGCTCACCGTCCAGGCAGACCGGTAGGGGTCCGTCGGGCGCTTCGATCCGCACCCAGGGGCTTTGGGCCAGCAGGACCTGGGGATGCGCGCCGTGCGAGCCCGCGAAGATGCGTGGGAATTGCATCAGCAGCGCGGCGCGGCTGAGATTTCCGATCACGCAGATGTCGAGCAGGCCGTCGTCGATGCGCGCAGCGGGCGTCAACAGGAAGCCGCCGCCATAACCGCGGGTGTTGGTGACGGCGGCCAGTCTTGCGGGCCCGTCGAAGCTGCCGCCCTGCCAGCGGATCTTCAGCCGCACCGGCCGGCTGCTCAGGATCGCGCGCACGGCGGCGTAGACGTTCAGCAGCCGTGAGCGGGGCAGCGCAGAGCTGTGGATCAGCTCGAGGGCCTGGTGGTCGAAACCGACCGAGGCGACACAGCAGAAGCGTTTGCCGTTGGGGGCCAGCTGGCCGAGATCTACCCGGCGTTCCACACCCTGCTCGAGTAGCTGCCAGGGCGGGGTTGTCCTGTGCACACCCAACTCGCGGGCAAAGTCGTTGCCCGAACCAGCCGGCAGTATCGCCAGGGGCACTGGCTGCGGGCCGCGTAGCGCATTGGCCGCCAGCTGCACGCTGCCGTCGCCGCCGGCGAGCAGCAGAGCATCGAGGGGAGCTGTCTGCGCGGCGCGCACCAGCTGCTGCAGATGCTGCGCATCGCGGCTGAGTTGCCAGTCCAGGCTGCAAGCGGCCGCGGGAGCCCGGCTCCATGACTTGAGCAGGCGGCGGGCGCGCCCTGAATGGGCACTCGGATTGAGCAACGCCTGGATGCTGAGGATGTTGGTGTGCATCGAGAGCCTCCTTCACAGCGAACGGGTGAGAAGCAACAGGTCGAGAATTCCCCGCAGGGACAGAGGACGGAAGGCGATCGACTCTTCCTCGACGACCTCGGGCGACCATTTGCGCTTGTAGCGAACCTGGTCCTGGGCGGGGTAGATGGCGCGGCCGTAGCGGCCGAGCAGTCGGATCACCAGCCGGGCGATGCGGCTGGCTCCCGGCAGCTCTTCCCCGCCGGGCGTGAGCACGAAGGGGGTGAAGCCGAAGTGCAGGTGGGCGCAGCCGTCGGCACGCAGGCGCTCGATCGCTACGTGGTTGCAGAGCTCCATCGCTCCAGGGGGAGCGTCGGGAAGCCTGCGGGTCAGGTCGTGCAGATAGCCTGGCCGTGTTCCCCAAGCGGGCACGTAGGTGATGAATCCCTGCCAGGAGTCCGGTTGCCGGCGGGGCCCCACCACGAAGACGCGTCGACGGGTCTCTTCGAGGCAGCCGAGCTGGCCGATCATGAAGTCGAGCTCTTTCTTGCCCTTGGCCGCCAGCCAGCGGCTACTGATGGCGCAGAGCTGCTGATAGGCCTGGGCGTCGCGTGCCAGCTCGACGCCGAGCTCGAAGACCTGCAAACCCGCGCGGCGGGCGCGTCGCACCTTCTGCCGCAGCTTCATGCGCCGCGAGCCCTTCAGTGAGTAGTCCAACAGGCTGAGGGTGTAGCTCGAGCCGAGCCGGTTGACGCAGAAGCCGCAGTCGGCGAACAGTCGGGCCTGTTCCGCCCGCAGCTGCACGGCAATCACCCGCCGCCGGCGGTGCTGGGCGGCCACGATGAACGCCCCCAGCAGGGCGCGGCGGGCTGGGGGCGGGGCATGCACCCCGCCGAAGATCACCAGATGCCGTCCGCGTTCACGGTAGGCGATCATGCCGGGTGTGTTCGCGAGCGTGAAGCGCCGGTTCTTCGGGGTCAGGGCCAACCAACCCGAGGGGTGGTCGATCCACGTCTCTGCAGAGCGATGGGCCAGGGGCAGGTTCATGAGACCTCCTTGGGTGCAGGCAGCACCTGGGACGGATCGACCGCCCGGGGTTCAAAGGGAAGCTCCGGCGGCTTGGAGAAGTTGCCGAACAGGGCGCGGTCTCCGGCCAGATGCAGGGGGATGGCGGCCATAGCGGGCTCGAAAGCGCCGAGCAGCAGGGCCCAGGTTCCCAGCACGACGCCCGCGAACAGGTAGCTGTGGGTCAGGTTGTAGAGGTGATGGTAGATGGGGGCGATGCCCGCCCCGCCGGCGCGGCGTGACGCCCAGGCCCCCGGCAGGTATCCGACCAGGTCGATGACCACGAAGCTGGCGATGAAGCGGCCCCAGTGGATCGCGTGCGATTGCACGACGCACAGTGTGAGCAGCAAGAGCACCAGGCCGAGCTGCTCCAGCCGCGCCAGGAACCAGGTCCCGGGCGTGTGGAAGCGGTTGCGGGCATCCATCGTCAGATTCCTATGCTCACAGGGGTGGTCGGATCGGGGGCCGCGGATACGGGCACGAAGCCGTGCCGGGCGGCGAGCGCCCGCATCGCATCAGCGCAGACCAGACTCAGATCACGTCCGACGTGGTCAGGGCCGGGCGGCCCACCGGCCTGGGCGTCGAGGGCCAACAAAATGGTCTCACTCAGACAAGCCAGCTGGATGCCTGGCGGAAGACCGACCAGGTTTCCGGCTCCGAAGCTCGTGGCCGCGTCGGGCAGGTGGAGCAGACCGCCTTCGAAGACCTCCAGATCGGGGCGCTGGCGCAGCAGGGCGGTGGTGTCGGAGGGACGGGCGAGGTCGCAGACGATGGCCGCCGGCCGCAGCGGGGCGGCATCGAGCAGTCCGCCGCTCGAGGTCGACGCGCAGACGACCGCTTCGACATCGCTGAGCTGGGTCAGGTCGCGGCTGAGCTCGATGCAGCGGCCCGGGCCGTCCAGCTCGCGGCGCAAACGCTCCAGCCTGCCGCAGCCACTGGCCGGATTCCCCAGCAACAGCAACTGCCGCGCACCCGCACGCACCAACAGGCGCGCGCACAGACCTCCCACCGAGCCGGCCCCGACGATCGCGACTCGGATGCGGGCGAGGTCGTGCCCACGCCGCTCCAAGAGCTCCTGCAGACTGGCGATGGCCGTGCTGGCGGTCAGGGCATTGCCGGTGGTGATGCGCGCCCCCAGTCCCACGACCGCGCGGCCGTGGCGGCTGAACGGAGTGGTGTGGCCCCCCAGACCCACGACCCGGGCGCCGAGGGAGACGGCCAGCTCGACGGCTTCCCGGATCAACTGGCAGCTCTGGCGAGGCCCGAAGCGCCTCAGCTCTGCCGGCAGGCGCGGGAGCATGATCACGACCCCCCGTGCACAGGCCCCGCTGGTCGAATGGATCGGCGGCGCGTCGAGCATCAGCACAGGTGGGAGCTGGGCGACGAAGCTGCACAGGCGTTTCAGCCCCGTGGCCTCGCGCTGCAGCCCGGGGTTGGTGAGGGCGAGGTCCCCGGGGCGGAGCAGATGCGCGATGAACGCATAGTCCACCTGCGCGCGCGGCTGAGGCCGCGGCAGAAAGACCGGCCGCGAGGGCTGCTGGGGCGTCCCGTCTTGCAGCGCCGCGACAATCAGCCGGCTGCCTTCGCTCTCGAGAGCTGCGAACACCCCTTCGAGGGCCTGCATCAACAGCTGCAACTCGGCGTCACTGATGGTCAGCGGCGGTGCCAGCCGCAAGACCGGCGCGTCCCCCAGCGTCGGGGCGACCAGCAGCGAGGCGCAACGCGCCAGGGCGGCTGCGACGGCGTACGCGTACAGGCCGTGGTGGCTGAGCGTGGCGAGCAGACTGCCGCGCGAGGCAACCACCGGCTCCAGCTCGATGGCGCACAGCAGTCCGCGTCCACGCACCTCCTTGATCAGCCCGGGGTGGCGCTGTGCCAGCCGCCGCAGGCGCGCCAGCAACCAGCTGCCCTTGCGCTCGGCTGCCTGGGCGAGGTTGCTGGCACAGATCTCGGCCAGCACCGCGCGGCCGACACGGCAGGCCAGGTTGTTGTTGGCGAAGGTCGATGAGTGTCCCAGGCCGAAGCGCGCATCCCAGAAAGCAGGGCTGCTCAGGCAAGCGCCCAGGGGCACCAGCCCTCCACTGATGCCCTTGGCGATCAGCATGACGTCAGGCGCGACCTGGTCGTGCTCACAAGCGAACAGGCGGCCTGTCCGGCCCAGACCCGTCTGGATCTCGTCGACGATCAACGCCGCGCCGTGGGCAGTACAGAGCTCGCGCACGTCTGTCAGGTAGCCTGGCGGCGGCAGGTGGACGCCGCTCTCGCCCTGAATGGGTTCGAGCAGCACCCCTGCCACCTGGTCTTGATGTTCCCGCAGGCAGGCTGCCAGAGCCTCTGCATCGCCGTAGGGCACCTGCACGAAGCCCGGCGCCAACGGTCCGAAGCCGGCGGAGTGGCGGGTCGCCCCGATCAGCGACAAGGTCGCTATGGTCTTGCCGTGGTAGCCGCCCAGGGCGGCGATGATCACAGGGCGGCCGGTCTTGGCGCGGACCAGCTTGATGGCTGCCTCGACGGCTTGTGCTCCTGAGGTCGTGAAGACGCAGTGCGCGAGCTCCCCTGGCGAGACCGCGATCAGCTCTTCGGCCAGGGCCACGGCATGCGGCGCCTGGTAGGGCTGGACCATCGCGGGCTCGGCGGCGTCGAGGCCGGCGCGCAGGGCGGTAACCCCGCAGGCAGGATTGTGGCCGAGGATCACGGCCCCGTATTGGGCGTAGCCATCGAGGAACCAGCGGCCCTCGTCATCGAAAAGCCAGCAGTCCTGGCCGCGCACCCAACGGCGGTCGAGCTGGCAGAGCTCGAGCAGGCGGGACAAGGTCGGGTTCAGGGCAGACTTCGGGCGACGACGCATTGTGTTATCTCCAGTGCGTGACCAGTGATGCTTCCAGCAAAGTGCTTGCCGAAACATCAGGCCCCAGGCGTGTGTGGGGAGCGTGCAGATTCTGGGGATGGCTCAACGCGTTGCGTTAGATGTCTGACGCCGTGCGTAGACAGCTTTGGGTCCGGGCGAGGTTCGATGCCGAAGCACCCTGCTCGGAGGATTCAGGGGTGCTGTGGGGGCAGCATGGTCTGCAGAAACTCGCCGACTGTGCGCTTCCACAGTCGCGGATCGTGCTCGAGAAAGGACTCGTGCCCGGCACCCGCGAAGCGGACCAGACTGCGGGGGCCGGCCAGGCGGTCATAGACGGCCAGCGCTTGCGCCTCGGTTGCGCGCTGGTCTACGGCGCCGACCAGCATCAGCGTGGGAGTCTCGACCTGCCGGGCATAGTCGCACGGGTTGTGGGCAAAGCCGGAGTAGCCGTGCTGCACGCCGCCCCAGAACACCAGCAGTGGGGCGCAAGGGAACGATGGCAAGCCCATCAGGGCGAAGCGGTTCTCGACGGTGGAGAGAAGCCGGTCGAAAGGGGACTCAACGATCAATCCATCTGCGCGCAGCCCTAGCGGGCCAAGGGCTCGCAACGAGGCCGCAGCGCCCATCGAGACTCCATAGATGAAGACGGCTTCGGCAGCCAAGCGATTACGCGCGTAGGCGACCGCTGCCACGACATCGTCAGCCTCGCCAAACCCGATCGTGGTGGTCGCGCCCGTCGATCCTCCGCTGCCGCGAAAGTCCACCAACAGGCAGGCAAAACCCAGCTCGTGGAAGGCGGCAGCCTGGGGGAGCAGGTCGGACCTGCTGCCCGAATAGCCGTGAAAGAGCACGACCATGCCATGGGACGGCCCAGCCTCGATGAGCCACGCTTCCAGCGTATGGTCCGCGGAGGGGAAGCGATGTGTCGTGCTCGCCAGGCCGATGTCGTCGGGCCTGGTGAGGTTCTCAGGTCTGGGCACACGGACACCAGAAACCAACACCCCGAGCTTGCCGGCCGGGCTGAGAGCTTCGGGGTGCGGAGTCTTGATTCCGCCGGAAACGAAATGGGTCATCGCCCGGGCATGGGTGTAGGCGATCCCGTTGAGCGCTGCGAACGCGAGCAGCCCCGCTAGACACAGGCAACGCCAGGGATGTCGGCGCATCCATGCCAGGAGGCGTCTCCTGATAGATCCTGGCTCTTTCACAGCGGCAGCATGTCCCACAGGTAGGTATAGAAGTTGTACTCGGTGGACGTGAACAGCATGAAGACCTCGTCCTTGCCCACAAACGGCGAGAGCATGTAGGCGAGCTGGGTCCCGACGAACATGTAGATCAGCAACCAGACGGCCAGGATCCGAGCCGCGGGAGCGCCTTCGGGGATGGCATCGTGCGATGTCCTCAGCGTCTGAAAGCCGCGCACCGTCGACACCAGCCCGGCGAGGCCGCAAAACGCGAAGACCAGCACATGCAGGCCGAGCATGAACGAGTAGCGTGAGCCGCTGAGCACAAAGAACAGGGAGATGGGCGCGAATCCGCTGAGCATCAGGCTGGAGACTGAGATTCCTCGCAGCAACGTCCTGCCGAGCGTCGCCAGCGAGACGCGGCAGCCGCTGCGCAGGCCGAGGAAATACAGACTCGGCAGGCAGACCAACAGGGTCAATGTGAACAAGACGGGGACCTTGGCCGCCGCGACCAGTCCTTGCAGCAGGCTGTGCTTGAGTCCCATGCTCAGGCCGTAGACGGCCGAGCCCACGAAGGCATAGAGCAGCAGCCGACGCGACAGCCGTGCACGGTCTTCGCTGCTGAGCGTGGCGCCATCTACAGGTTGCGACGCGTCGAAGACGTTTTGCAGGGAGAGATCGATGGTCGGGCTGGGTCGGGTCATGGTGGGGACTCCTTGTGGGTGTGGACTTTGCTGAGCAAAGTCTAATTGCCGCCTGGTGGAAGGGCTAGAGGTATTGATGGGTGATTTAACTTTGTAGTGCAAAGTTAA
Organism: Planctomycetota bacterium; assembly: GCA_029260765.1. Lineage (GTDB taxonomy): Bacteria > Planctomycetota > J058 > JAJDCP01 > JAJDCP01 > JAJDCP01. The sequence continues at coordinate 11,348 of JAJDCP010000023.1, read as the reverse complement.
TGTGTGCGGGAGACCCAAAGAGCAGGCAAGTGGACGCGCTGGGCGCGCTCAACGCGGGGGCGGCGGTGCTTGTATAGTAGAACTGAGAAACCTGCTTCACGGCTCACCGCCGGGGACGATCGGAGACCAGGCTATGTGCGCGCAGCCCACCGAGGTCTCTGGAGGCTCGACGCCCTGCGATCCGCCCTCGCCCGAGGATACGACGGTGCGCGCTGGCGAGCTCGGCAGCGAAGCGGGCACCGAGCTGTATCCGAAGGCCGCCGTACCCCTGCCAGGGAACTTCGTGCACGGCAGCCGGATCGGCGCGTACCGGCTGCTCGAGGTCGCGGGTTTCGGCGGCATGGGGCAGGTCTGGAAGGCGATGGATACGCGCCTTCAGCGTGTCGTTGCGCTGAAGTTCCTGACCGTGTCCAGCCCCGACGCCGTCGCGCGCTTTCAGCAAGAGGCCAACCTGGCGGCCTCTCTGCGCCATCCGAACATTGCCCAGGTCCACGCGTTCGTCGCCAGCCGGCCGCCCGCCATCGCCATGGAGTACATAGACGGCGTCCCGCTCTCTGCCTGGGAAGGGGACGCGCTGCCCTTGCTCGCGCACGCCGCCGAGGCCGTCCACTATGCCCACAGCTGCGGCATCCTGCACCGCGATCTGAAGCCGAGCAACCTGCTGGTCGACACCACCGGAAGGGTGGTTGTGGTCGACTTCGGGCTGGCGCGCAGGATCTCGAGCGACCAGGACCTGACCCGCACCGGTGCGGTGCTCGGCACGCCGGGCTACATGGCGCCCGAGCAAGCGTCTGGCGAGCCCGGCCAGCTCGATCAGTGCACGGACGTCTACGGCTTGGGGGCGACACTGTACGCGCTTCTGGCTGGACGCCCGCCCCACACTGGTCCCAACACCTACGCGATCTTGCGGGCAGTGCTCCAAGACGATCCTGTGCCCCCAGGCGGTTCCCGAGACTTGCAGACCATCGCCCTCAAGGCATTGCACAAAGATCCCAGGCAGCGCTATGCCAGTGCCCTCGAGCTGGCCCAGGATCTGCGGCGGGCGTTGGCTCATGAGCCGATCCTGGCGCGCCACACGACCTACATGGACAGGCTGCGCAAGCGGATCCGACGCCGGCCCCTGGTGTCGTTCCTGCTGCTCGCACTCTCCGTTGTGCTGTTGGTCTCCGCTTCGTTGCTAGTGCGCCAGTGGCTGCAGCAGCGACGCCTGATCGTTGAGCTCGAGGCCAGCGAGTCCTCCCTGCGCACACAGAGCCGAACGTTGGCGGAGCGCAATCGGCGTCTCGAGCTACAGGGTTTCTACGAACGCAGCCGGCGTGCGCTGTTCGAAGCGCGCGACCGGCTGGCGCGGAAGTGCAGTGACGAAGAGCTGGCCGCGCTGCTCGGACAGCTCCGCACGCTCGAGGATAGCCTGGCGGCGCGCCTGCGCGCCGAGCCTGGCGAACCGGCGTTGCCCTTCCTGCAGGCCGAGCTGCGGGCGCTGATCCATCAGCGCGGTGCGGCTCTGAATGACTACTCGCGGGCGCTGGAGCTTCCGGCCACAAACTGGTCGCGCGCTCTGGAGATCGCTCCGCAGGCCGCCTACGGGCGGGCCAGAATACGCCTGCGCAGCTACTTCATCGAGTTCTTCGACCAGAGCGGGAGCATTCCACAAGAACGTTTTGCCCAGGCCCGCGGCGAGCTGGCGGCGCGTGTCTCCGCAGACCTCGATCGGGCTGCGGGCGCCGTACCTGTGCGGCTCGAGCAGCAACTGCGCATCTGGCAGGCATTGATTGGCGGCGATTCTGCGCTGGTCGTCCAGGCACAAGAGGTTATCGAGCAAGGGGGCAGCCACCCCGAGGTGCTGTTCGTGCTCGGTCTGCACTACCATCTGCTCGGCAATCCCGCGGAGGCCGCCCGTTGGTACAGCGAGAGCCTGCGTCAGGACTCGAACCAGCCGGTCTGCTTGCATGCTCGTAGCCTCTGCAATTGGGGAAGCAGCCAGGAGCGCGCCGTTGCCCAGGACCTCAGCCAGGTCATAGCAGACAGCCGCCAAGCGCTGCGTCTCGACGCAAGCCTGGAGCCCGCCCACTATCTGCTGGCCGTCGCCATCGGGGAGTCGGATGGCCTCCCTGCCGCTGAGGCGGTTCTGGACCAGGCCATCGAGAAGCTCCCCCACTCGACTCGTTTGCTGGGCCTGCGGGCGCTGGCTCGGGGCCGCCTGGGCAGGCGTGAAGATGCGCTGGCCGATCTCGACCGGGCATTGCGGATCGAGCCAGGAAATGCACCCTTGCTGCGCGACCGCGCCGATCAGCGCTTCGCTGTGCAAGACTGGGATCGTGCGCTGGAAGACTACACCACCGCGCTGCGGATCGATCCTGAGCAATGGGAGGCGCGTTGCAACCGCGCAGTTTGTTGCCTGATGCTGGAGCAGCCCGCGCTGGCGTTGTCCGATGCCGACTGGTTGCTGGCACGGGCGCCGGCCAACGAGCAGGTGCTGAACCTGGTCGGAGCGGTGCGGGCCGAGGCCTCCGACTTCGAGGGAGCGCTCGAGGTTTTCGATGCCCTGCTGCAGCTGGGGGACAACCCCGATGCACTGTACAACTCGGCGCGGGTGCTGATGCAGATGGAGCGGGACGAAGAGGCTCGCGGGCGCCTGCAGCAGCTGTTGGTCCTGCAACCTGCCAGGCCGGCAGCGCTCGAGTTGCTTGTTCCGGTGCTCGTGCGCCTCGGTCGGCTGGAGGAGGCCTGCGCGGTCATGACTCAGCGCGTCGACGGCGCTCCCGAACAGCCAGAGTTGTTGAGGCGGCGCGCCGGGATCCGCGCCGAGCTCGGTGATCTGCCTGGAGCCCGCGCAGACCTGACCAGGGCGCTGGAGCTTTTGGAGCCTGTGAGCGAGGCGGCGCGAGAGGTGCGTTCCGAGCTCGAAAGCCTGGAGGGTGAACGGGACTGATCGGTTGCGGCTAACCTCGTCCGCCCGCAACCAACATCTCCCACAGCTCGGGCCCCGCCGTCGCCAGCACCACGCCGGCCAGTCCCAGCGTGATCGCCGCGAGTGTGCGGCGCGTGATCGGTTCCTTCAAGAACAGGGCCGCCAGGATCAAGATGAAGATCGTGCTCGATTGGTTGAGCAGTCCTGCCAGCGTCGCCTTCTCGGTGTACTTGTAGCTCAAGATCCACAGCAGCAGGGCGAGGTACGTGCCGACCAGACTGGCGGGCACCAGCAGCTTCCAGCTGCGCGAGGGCCGGAAGCAGCGCTTGATGTCGGCACGTTGGCGCGGAGAGATGACGAACAGCGCGAGGAAGCACTGCCCGCCAAGCAAGCGCACTGTGGTGGCCCACCAGACCTCAGAGGTCTCGAGCACCGGCTTGGCGATCACGATTCCCAGGGCCATCAGGCTGACCGCGGCCAACCCGAAACAGACGCCCTTCCAGAGCTCCCTGCGCGCAGGCGCACGCGGGTCGTAGGTGCCGATCAGGATCGCCAGCACCATCAGCACGATCGCGACCAACAAGAAGATGCTGATGGTCTCATCAAGGTAGATCCACGCGCACAACAACACGCACGGGCTGTAGGCACAGTCGACGATCGCCTGGCGGCCCGCGCCCAGCCGATGCAGGCTGGCGAAGAACAGCGAGTCGGCGATGCCGATGCCGATCGCGCCGCTGAGGAACAATACGGCCCAGTCGCTGCCGATCGCCTCTGCGGGAAAGAAGGGCAGGCCGAGCAACACCATGGTCAACAGGTAGGCCAGGGCGGCCACGCTGTTCTTGAACAAGTTGAGCGCGATCGGGCCGGTGCCGGCGACGCTCTTGCGGAACAACACGACCGCGATCGCCCAGACCAGAGCGCAGGCCAGCGCGTAGAACTCGCCCGTCTGGAACAACGCAGCCACAGTCGGGCCCCCAAGGCAGGGCCGACAGGCTCGCATAATCCGCAGGGCACGTAAATAGGGCTGGGCACCACGCAGTGGCGGTCCCCACCAGTGCGCGCAGCGGCAGCGGACGGGAGGACCGCCAACGAGGCGCGATCGCGGCTGGCCGCTACATCGGCCCGGGGCTTGCAGAAGGTTTGGACAAGCTAACTGGAGGACCGCCATGTCCGAGGCCCCCTTGCACAACACTCTCTTTTCCGAACCCGTCCCGCCGGGGGCGGCGCGCAAGCGCGCCGAAGAGTCACGTACCTGGTCGATGCTCTGCCACCTGGCCAGCTTCGCGGGCTCTACCATTCCGTTCGGCCACATTGTAGGTCCCGTGCTGGTGTGGCAGATCCAGAAGAATGCCTTCCCGTCCGTCGATCTCCATGGGCGCGAGGCTGTCAACTTCCAGCTCAGCCTGACGTTGTATGGACTGTTGTGCATTCCCCTGTGCTTCTTCCTGATCGGAATCCCGATCCTGCTCGGTCTGGTCGTGCTCGATGTCGTCTGTACTGTCCTCGCGGCCCTTGCCGCCTACCGCGGAGAGCCGTACCGCTACCCGCTGTGCCTTCGCTTTGTTTGATCTCCATTGGTAGACTCCCGCATGCTCCACATCGATCAGCTCTGCAAGTCTTTCGGTACGCAACCTGCGGTCCGCGGCCTCAGTCTGCACATACCCCAGGGATCCTTGTTCGGCCTGCTCGGCCCGAACGGCGCGGGCAAGACCACCACACTGCGTTGTGTGGCTGGCCTGCTGCGGCCTGATGCGGGCAGCCTGCGGGTCGCCGGCCTCGATCCTCTGACCTCCGCGCGTGAGGTGCGCCGCCTGCTCGGCATGGTGCCGCAGGAGCTGGCGCTCTACGACGAGCTGAGCGTGCTGCAGAACCTGCAGCTGTTCGGGGGCCTGCACGGTCTGGCCGGACGTAATCTGCAGCAGGGGGTCGAGCAGGCCCTCGAGCTTGCGCAGCTGGGAGCGCGACGCAAGAGCCGCGCGGGCCAGCTCTCCGGCGGTATGCGGCGACGTCTGAACCTGGCCTGCTCCCTGGTCCACCAACCGCGCTTGCTGATCTGTGACGAACCGACCGTCGGCGTCGATCCGCAATCCCGCCAGCACCTCTTCGAGACCATCCGCCGCCTGCACCGAGAGGGGATGACCATCGTCTACACGACCCACTACATGGAGGAAGTCGAGGCGCTCTGCGAGCAGGTAGCCATCATCGACCACGGCCGGTTGGTGGTGGTCGATAGTCTGGCCGGTGTGCTGGGACAGACACAGGCGTCCGCGAGCTTTACCCTAGAGCTTGCTGAACCGACCAGCAGCGAAGCTCTGCGCGCCGCGTTGGAGGACGCGGGCATCGCCAGCACAGCATTGCGGCCCACCGCCCGTAGTCTCGAAGATGTGTTTCTGGAGCTGACCGGCCACTCCCTGCGAGATGGGTCTTGAACGCGCTGTTCTGGCTGATCCGCAAGGACCTGTGGCGCTTCCTCGCCGACCGTCGCGGGGCGGCCTTGACGGTGGCAGTCCCCGTGATGATCGCCAGCCTGCTCGGCGTGATCTTCGCGCCCTCGAGCCGGCCGCGCGAGCTGAGCCTGCTGCTGGTCGATGAGGATCAGAGCCCGCGGGTCCGCGCTCTGGTCGCACGCATCGAGGCCGACTCTTCACTGCTAGTGACCGAGCTGAGTCGGGAAGAGGCGCATCAGCGCATCGCCCGCGGACGTGCGGCGCTGGCCGTGATCCTGCCTGTGGGTAGCGGCGAGGCACTGCAACCGAGCGCGCTGTTCGACGGGCAGACGCGCCCGGCCGTCGAGCTGCTGGTCGACCCGTCCCGCAGCGCCGAGGCGGGCCTGGTGCAGGGCCTGTTGACGCAGTTGATGATGGAACAGATCGGCCAGTCTTTCACCAGCCCGAGCACCATGCGGGAGCTGTTCGACGGCCTGCGCGCGGATCTCGAGGCCGAGACGGTTCCGGGCGACAGCCTCGCCTGGACGGGCTTCCTCGACAGCGGACGGGCCCTGGCCGATAGCCTGGAAGCGGCGGGAGGCGCTGAAGCGAACGAAGGACCGGGGCTGCAACCTCCCTTGCGTTTCGAGCGCCAGGAGGTGGTAGCCGCGGGGCCCGCTCAGGGCTTCCACAGCCACGCCCACAACTTCTCCGGCATGCTCTGTATGTTCCTCTTGTTCTGGGGGCAACAGGCGGCGACCGAGTTTCTGCGCGAGCGCGCGGGGGGAACCCTGACGCGCCTGCGTCTGGCGCCTTTTCCGGCTTGGCAGATCCTGGTGGGGCGTGGCCTGTCGGCGGGACTGCTGTCGGTCTTGATCTCGGCGGCGGTGTTCGGGTGCGGCATAGTGCTGTTCGGGATCCCCATCCGCGGGCCGCTCGTGGGCTTCTTGGCCGTCATCTTCGCCCAGGCGCTGTTCATCGGTGGGTTTGCGATGATGCTCGCGGGGCTGGCACGTAGTGAAGCTCAGCTCGCCGGCATCGGCACCCTGGTGATTCTGCTGCTCAGCTTCACGGGCGGAGCCTGGTTGCCGAGCTTCCTGCTGCCTTCCTGGTTGCGCCAGATCGCCCGGTGCCTGCCGACGATCTGGGCGACCGAGGGCCTGGCCGCGATGACCTGGCGTGGCTTGGGTGCAGGCGACGCGTTGCTCCCGGTGGGGGTGCTCTCCCTGTGGGGGATCGGCTGTGCGCTGGTGGGCCTTCGGAGCGCGCCGCTGCGGCCGACCTGATCAGACCGCCGGCTGTGCGCTGGTCTGCTCGGATTCCGGCCAGCTGAAGATGAAGCAGCAGCCGCGCCCCTCGGATTGCAGCCGCAGCTCCCCGCCGACCGCCTCGACATACTTCTTGACCAGCGCCAGGCCCATACCGGTGCCCCCGCCGCTGTCGCGGGCTTTGAGGGTCTGGAAGAGCTGGAAGACGCGTTCTTGGAAGCGCTCCGGAATGCCGGGACCGTCGTCGCTGACAGAAAACTCCCAGCACGTATCGCGCTTCTGCGCCTCCACACGGATGCAGCCTTGTTCCCGGTCATGGTGACGGATGGCGTTGGCGATCAGGTTGGTGAAGACATGCCGCAGCGGCACGCCCTGTGTGGTCAGCGTAGGCATGCCCGCGCCGACTTCCACCGAGATCCCATCGGGCGGAGGGTTCAGCTCGATCAGCTCGCGCAGCAGTTTGGCGACATCGACGGTCTCGACAGAGGTTTCCTTGCGCCCCACTCTGGAGTATTGCAGCAGGCTGTCGAGCATCGCCGACATGCGTTGCACACGGCCACGCATCAAGCCCAGGTTCTCAGCGACCTCACCGTCCAGGTCGCTACCGAGATCTTCGGCGATCCACTGCGAGAGATTGTCGATCGCGCGTAGCGGAGCGCGCAGGTCGTGGGAGGCGACGTACGCGAACTGTTCGAGCTCACTGTTCGAGACCTCGAGCAGCAGGTTGGCCTCTTGCAACTCTTCGGTCCTCTGCGCGACCCTGTTCTCGAGCTCTGTTGTCAGCCGTTCTCGGGCGTCTTCGGCCTCCTTGAGCGGAGTGATGTCACAGATGAAACCCTCGAGAGCGCGGAGCTCTCCGGCGGCTGCGTCGACACCACAGCCGCGCTCCCAGACCCATCGGAGCTGTCTGTCTTTGGTGTAGATCCGGTAGCGCAGCTCGAAGCCGCGGCCTTCCTCCAAGGCTGTCTGGATCGCGACGAAGACGCGCTCTCGGTCGTCGGGGTGGATGAGGTCGCGCCCGTACATGATGTTGCCGTTGAGGATCTCGTTTGCCGGATATCCAGCCAGCCGCAAGATCCCGTCGCTGATGAATTCCATCGGCCAGTCGGGATCGAGCCGGCAGCGGTACGCGACCCCCGGCAGGTTGGTGATGAGCGTGCGCATGAAGCGGCGTTGGCGATGCATGCGTCGCAGCACCGGGCCGGTGACCCGCAGAAAGACCAGAATCCCCAGCAGGATCAGCACCAATGTGACGCCGACTACCGTGAGCGCGGCAGACAGAAAGCTGGCGCGGATTTCTTGCAGGTCCAGCTTGGCGACCATGCCGACGCCGAGGCCTTCGACCGGGGCATAGGCGGCGAGTACGGTCTCACCGCGGTAGTCGAGCAGCTCGGTCAACCCCTGCTCGCCGCGCAGCGCACGGCGCATGGGCTCTGAATGGGTGCCCTCGAGATGGACGGACTGGACACCTGGCGCATGGCGCAGCGGGACGAGGAACTCGAGGCTGTCCCCGCGCGCGCGGGCGACGATCAGCTCGCCACTCTCCCCGAAGCCGGTCAGGCGACTGTGGGCGCGCCGCATCTGAGCGAGCGTGGCTTCGAACCCACCGTCCGCCATCGTCCGGTCGTGCGCTGTGTCGTAGCGCGCGACGGCATTCCAGGTGGCGGTTTGTTGCCGCACCAGCTCGGCCAGGTTCTCACCCTGGCTGTTGTAATGCGCGCTGTACATCAGCACCAGCCCGGTGCCCGAGGAGCCCAGAGTGACGCACACCATGATCGCGACGAGCACCAACGTCCGCTGGAAACGGATCGAGCGCAGCCAATGGGAAGAATCTGTCCGTTTGCGCTCGATGGGAACCGCCCGATCTTGGTTGGGACTGTCGACCTTGTTGTTATTACCGTCTCGCCGTCGAATAACAAGTAAACGCCCCCGCCGAGAAGGCGGAGGCGTTTGGGGAGCAACGGCTTACGCTGCTGGTATGCTCACAGATGGAGGCTTGTTAGAAGGCCACGTCCAAGCGGGTCTCGACCGAGCCCTCCCGCAGCCGCGTCGTCTCGTGCACGCGGCCGATGGCCAGCGCAAAGGCAGCGGTTCTGAGGGTGGTGTTGTACTTGTTCGCGAGGTATTTGACGTCCTGGTAGGCCTGATCGAGGATCTTCTTGAGACGTGTGTTCACCTCTTGCTCTTCCCAGCGGAACTGCTGCAGGTTCTGCACCCACTCGAAGTACGAGCAGGTCACGCCGCCGGCGTTCGCCAGGATGTCGGGCACGACGGTCACTCCCTGGGCAGCAAACACCTCGTCGGCTTCGGGCGTTGTAGGCGCGTTGGCGCCCTCTATGACGATCTTCGCCTGCACCCTGCCGGCATTGGCGGCCGTCAGCACTCCACCCAGCGCCGCGGGAATCAGGACATCACAGTCGACCGTCAACAGGGCGTCTCCGTCGAGCGGCTGGCTGCCTGCGAAGCCCACGACAGTACGGGTCTGCTTGACGTGCTCCCGCAGGGCGGGCAGGTCGAACCCAGCCGGATTGTAGATCGCCCCTTCGATGTCGCTGACCGCCACCACCTTCGCTCCACCTTCGTGCGCGAACAGCGCGGCGTGTGAGCCCACATTCCCAAAGCCCTGCACCGCGACGCGCACATCGGGCAGCGTCTTGCCCTGGTCGGAGAGCAGGTTCTGCAGTACGAAGATGGCGCCACGACCGGTCGCTTCGTTGCGCCCCAGCGAGCCTTCGAGCAAGATCGGCTTGCCAGTGACCACTGCGGGGCTGTAGCCGTGGGTCTTGGAGTACTCGTCCATGATCCAGGCCATCACCTGGGGGTTGGTGTTGACGTCCGGTGCGGGGATGTCCTCGCGGGGGCCGATCAATTTGGCGATGCGCTGGGTGAACATGCGCGTCAGATGCTCGAGGTCGAGCAGGCTGAGGTCGCGCGGGTCGCAGTTGATGCCGCCCTTGGCACCGCCGTACGGTATGTTCACCACGGCGGTCTTCCAGGTCATCAGCGAGGCCAACGCGCGCACCTCGTCGTCGTCGACGTGGGGGTGGTAGCGCAAACCCCCTTTGCACGGGCCCCGGGAGTTGTCGTGCTGGATGCGGAAGCCTATGTAGTTTGCGAGCGAGCCGTCTTCTTTGACCAACGGCAGCTCGACCCGGATCTCACGGAAGGGGGTCTTCAGTAGAATCCGGTCGTGGGCGGTCAGGCCGAGGACGTCGGCGGCTTTGTCGAACTGGAAGTTGACCATCTCGAAGGGAGTCATGGTGCCGGACGCAGTCATCGTGCGCTCCTTGTCAAGCTGCGGCCGGCGCGCGGCCGGCGAGGGAAACCGGGTAGGCTCGGGCAGCGAGCGACCGCGCTCAGTCCCCCGAGAGTGCCGGTTGGAAGTGGAGCCTTGATTCTACAGCTGGGGTGTATCCGGGCACAAACTGGAGCAGCAAAGCGCCTGCGAGGTCGGTGGACAGCGGACGCTGGGCAGGGCATACTCTGCGGGAACCCACAGGAGACCCCCGATGCAGACTGCCCTGAGCGTCGAAGAGGCGCGCGCGCGTATACTGGCCGCCATCCACCCCGTCGGGCCCGAGCAGCTTTGCCTTGATGCGGCCTGTGGTCGGGTCTTGACACGTGAGGTCTGCGCCCTCCAACCATCGCCGCCGTTCACCAATTCGGCCATGGATGGCTATGCCTTCCGCTGGGACGAAGTCAGCCCCGGCTGCGAGCTGCCCGTCCAGGGCACCCAGCTGGCCGGGCCGGCCGAGCCTCAGACCCTGTTGCCCGGGCATGCGCGCAAGGTCATGACTGGTGCGCCGGTTCCGGCCGGGGCTGACACCGTGGTCCGCCGGGAAGACACAGAGGAGCGTCCTGAGAGCGTCGTGCTGCAGGTGTTGCCTTCGGCGGGCCGTGGTGCCAACGTGCGGTACAAAGGCGAGAGCTTCGCGGCCGGGGAAGTTCTGCTAGCTGCGGGGACCCGCCTGAATGCCGCTGCCATCAGCCTGGCCGCCTCACAGGGCTGCGCGGTGCTGCATGTCCGGCGTGCCCCCCGGGTGGCTGTGATCAGCACGGGTGACGAGCTGGTCGAGTTGGGGAATCAGCCCGGCTTCGGGCAGATCATCAACTCCTCGGCGCACGCTGTGGCCAGCCTGATCCGTCAGGCGGGCGGCAGCGCGCGGATCTTGCCGATCGCCCCCGACCAGGCAGCAGGCTGCCGGGACATCTTCTTGTCGGCCGTCGAGGACGCCGACATGTTGGTCTCGTTGGGAGGTGTCTCGATGGGAGACGCCGATATCGTCCGGGACGTCGTCGCCGAGCTGGCCGGAGGTCGGGTAGACTTCTGGAAGGTGCGCATCAAGCCGGGCAAGCCGCTGGCTTTTGGGGAGGTCGGTGCGCCTTCGGGCAGGCGTGCAGTGTTTTTCGGGCTGCCGGGCAATCCGCTCAGCTCGATCGTGACCTTCTACCAGTTCGTGCGGCCGGCGCTGCTCAAGGCGCAGGGGCTCACCGAGCTGCTGCTGCCACGGCTGACGGCGCGCCTGCTTGCGCCGGCGCGCGGGCCCCGCGGCCGGCGCGCCTACCTGGTGGGCAGGCTTGCGTGGCAGGCTGGCGAGGCGGTCTTCCGTCCCCACACAGACCAGAGCTCGGGTGGACTGCTGGCGGCAGCGCACAGCAACGCTCTGGGAATCGTCGAAGAAGGCGTCGGCAGCCTCGAGGCGGGGCAGGAGATCTCGGTAGAGAGCTTGCCGCTGGCCACCG
>JAJDCP010000022.1 GCA_029260765.1 Planctomycetota bacterium | reverse complement strand
GAAATTCGTAGCCTTTGAGCTCGCGCTCCAGTTGATCGCAGCCCTGCGACCGCTGATCGTCAAGCTCGCCCGCGTGGACAAGGACCTGGCTCGGCAACTCCGCCGAGCAGCCTCGTCCCTCCCACTCAACCTCGCCGAAGGCAGCCGCCGAGCAGGCGGCGACCGCCTCCACTGCTTCCTCCTCCGCCAGCCCCCTCGTTCCTCGGGAGCTGTCGATCGGCCGCTTCGCTGAGCCGCTGGCAGCGCCGAAGAAGTCCTGGCCGTGATCAAGGTTGCCATCGCCTGGCAGTACCTCAACAACGCAGAGACTGCGCATCCTCTCGAGCTGCTCGATAGAGAACAGGCAGTCATCTATCGCCTGATCCATGGCCGTGGCGGCAAGCCCTGACGGGCCGGCCTTCGGCCGGCTCTCGGCCGGCCTTCCGAGTCCGAAACGCCTCCGATTCAGCTCCACAATACTGTCTGGGCGCAGAGCCCTCCGCCTCGGCCCGGCGCTTGCTCCAATCCACTATGGACCAAAGGGTTCTGGCGTTGGCCCCATTCAGCGACGCGAGGCAACCGCCGGGCCAAGGCTCCGGGTCGCCTGCGGCGACCGCAAAACATCCCATTGGCAGACTTTTGTCTGCTTATCTGGTTTCTCAGGTGGCGCTCTGAGGTGGCGGCTGTTGGTGGATTTGGTAGCTAACACGATAGCCCATGACAGAGGCTCCTAACCCGGCTTCACCGAAAAATCTGGGGTTCTCCACTTCCAAGTTTGTTCTTTGCATGTGGGGTCAGCTCTGTACCCTTATGGCTCCGCCGAGCCACACCGACACTGCGTTAGGCTTAGCGAACCAGGAATGCTGAAATGCCCTACTTTCCGTTCTTGCTGGGCATGGACACCAGTAAGGCCATTTTCCTGGGAGTGGTGAGCCTCGTCTTCCTCGCAGTGCTCGTCTTCCTCTACAAAACACGCATCAAGCCTGATGAGTGGCGGGAGGGCGCTCGCCGCCTCGGCCTTAAGTGCCGCATCAAGGAAGGAGGCATTGCGGTCTCGGGCAGCCTCGAGGGGATCAGGCTGAACGTCGGGCCCGCCAAGGCCTGGGCTGCCATGTCCCTGCCCCGAGGAACGTGGATCGTCGGAAACGGATTGGCTGTGCGTTTCGAGCGGCTTCTCACTCGCCGTCCCTCCATTGTGACCGGTGACTCCGCCTTCGACAGCGCCTTCTACGTGAAATGCTCTGACGCCGATGCACTCACCTCACTGCTGACCCCCCCCGTGCGCTCCGCTCTGCTTGAGGGGCTGAGGTTACAGAGCGCCAAACTTCTGGTCGAGGAGACCGGACCGGCCTACGCCTTTGGGCTCTTGCAGCCGAACTTTGACCGGGTCTCCGCGGCCCTAGCCAAACTGGTCGCAATCTGTCATGCCCTGCGGGGGGCTGGATCGAAGTCAATCGCTGCACGGAATCGCCCCACGATTCAGACCAGGGAGGCCCACGAGCTTCCGTCGAATCCAGAGCCCAAAGCCCTCTCCTCCGAAGTGGATCCGGAGCTCGTCGCCGTTCCCCCAGAGGAGGTCCGCATGCGGCTCAACGCCGAGTTCGGCCCTGCCCGCCCCCACGATCCCAGCTGGAAGCTGCGCGAGTTGGAGCTCCCGTGTTGGCAGCCTCGCTGTACCCCCTCGCAGGAGGTGGCTGGTTCCCACTTCGGCGGGCGGCCGTGGCTACCCAAGGGCGAGTCCCATCCCCGCTGCCACTGCGGCGAGATCATGCCTCTGTTTCTTCAGCTTGAGCTGGACGGGCTGCCCACCAAAGAGGGGCGGAGCTGGGGGTCGGGGCTGATCCAGTTGTTCTGCTGTGTGAATCGGGAAGAGCGCTGCCTCGAAACCTCCCAAAAGAGCTCGCTGCTGCGTGTGATCGGTAGCGCCGGTGGTACCCCGGGAACGACCGCCTGCCCAGGCGAGCTGCCCTGCAACGCGATCGTCGGCTGGGAGTCGCGCATGGACCTTCCTGAGCGTGAGGAGGCCCAAGAGCAAGATGTGGTGTTGAGCGACGAAGAGTACGAGGCTGCGCTGGAGATGAGGCTCCATGCCTTAGAAGGACACAAGCTCGGCGGCTGGCCGGCCTGGCTGCAGGGCGTCGACTACCCCAAGTGCCCGCGCTGTGGGTTTACGATGGGGGAGCTGATTTTTCAGCTCGACTCCGGGGACGAAGAGGACTTGGACTTCTCGTGGGGGGAGGAGGGGAACGCCCAAATCACACGTTGCCGCGAGCATCCCGACGCGCTCGGATTCGTATGGACGCACGCCTGAAGCCGGTGATGCCCGCTGGAAGCTCCCTACGTGGGCCGAATTCAACTCAGCGAGTGGACCACTTCCTGTCCGCGGTGCTGACGGTGTCAAACTGCTCTTCGCACCGGAAGGTCGCGATGCTGCGCCACTACGAGAGTCGGAGGTCCGTCTCGTCAACTGGGCCCTCGCCCATGAGTCCGAGCTCCGTGACGCCTTCTTCGGGGCGTTTCTGGTAGAGTACCCTTCGATCAGGCAGAGCTTCATCGAGGCTGGCGTCGACGAGGCAGAGGCTCCTGAGGCAAGATGCATGCGCGACTTGCAGGGCCTGCTCCGCATCAACGGGCTGTCGGTCCACCAAATCGAACATTCTGGGGTCCCGTACGTGGGACTTGACTTCGAATGCGCCTGGGATCCAGAGCTCGGTGTTGGTGCGCTTCTCCACGGCACCCGTACCGTGGAGATCGGTGGGGTCGAAACGGCCTGCCTCCTGTGGATCACCACCGGCGACGCCAACGCCAACTCCTGACCTACTCATAAGCGGCCGGCGCCTCCGCGGTGTCGAGGCCCGCGGCGAGCGCTCTTCTGGGCTCCGTCCCATTGTTGCGGCTGCAATCGGCCCGGCAAGCTCGATCCCTTCGTGCTGGGCAGGGCAACCGCGGGGCCGGCGCTCCGCAACGCAGCTGGTCCTGTTGCCGCTTCGGACCTCATCAGACGTCTTCCAGCAAGGCCTTCGATTTCGGCCGACGGACGCCCACCGAAGACCCGGATTCGGACGCCTGCTTGGCATCGCCGTCTCGCCGCAAAGCCCTCCGGGTCGACCCCTTGGGCCGCTTCGCTGCGCGGCGAAAGCGAGAAAGAGACACTGCCTGATCCCGTTCACCCCTGGATTGCATCCGCCGGCGAGTCGTGCCAGGACGACTGTCTGACTCGCCTGGGATCCCTGCCAGGACGCGTCGTGATGCCGATCCAACACTTGCGTGTCCAGCCCGTTCATGCTACGGGGGGAACTACGTCCCGGGCCGATTGCCCGGAGGGGAGAGTTCTATGTCCTCACGGTTCCTTCGCGCGCTCGCCGTCACGTCGTGCGCGCTCGCCTTCACCCCGGCTGCGGCGCTTGCCGACGAGCCCGCCCCGTGGCCCCAGTGGCGCGGTCCCGACCGCAACGGCCAGATCGGCGGGCCCGCCTGGCCGGCCGCTCTCGACGCAGCGTCGCTCGAGCGCATGTGGCGCATCCCGGACCTCGGCCCGAGCTACGCCGGCCCGATCGTTGGCCCCGAGCGGGTCTACACGGTCGAGACCCTCGAGAAGCGCGAGGAGATCGCCCGCGCGTACGACCGCCGCACGGGCGAGCTTGTCTGGACGGCGCGCTGGGAGGGGGCCATGTCGGTCCCGTTCTTCGCCGCGAAGAACGGCTCGTGGGTCCGCTCGACCCCGGCCTTCGACGGCGAACGCCTCTACGTCGGCGGCATGCGGGACCTCCTCGTCTGCCTCGACGCCGCGACGGGCGAGGTCGTCTGGCGCTGTGACTTCATGGAGCGCCTCGGCACCGAGCTGCCGACCTTCGGGCTCGTGTGCTCCCCGCTGATCGACGGCGACCACATCTACCTCCAGGCCGCCGCCTCGCTGGCCAAGCTCGACAAGATGACCGGCGAGATCCTGTGGCGGAGCCTCGTCGATCGCGGCGGGATGAACGACAGCGCGTTCTCATCGCCGATCCTCAGCGACCTCGCCGGTCGTCGGCAGCTCGTGATGCAGACGCGGACGCACCTCGCTGGCGTCGACCCGGAGGGCGGCGACGTCCTCTGGGAGCACCCGGTCAAGGCCTTCCGCGGCATGAACATCCTGACCCCGCTCGTGACGGGCGATGCGATCTTCACCGCGCCCTACGGCGGGAAGGCGCAGAAGGTCGCGATCCGCGCCGAGGGCGACGGCTTCGCGGCCGACCGCGCGTGGTCGCACCGGACGCAGGGCTACATGACCTCACCGGTCGAGGTCGACGGGCACGCCTACTTCTTCAGCCGCGCGAACCGGTTCATCTGCATGAACCTCGAGACCGGCGAGCCGGCGTGGGTGTCGCCCAGCATCGGCGACAACTACTGGTCGCTCGTGGCGCAGGGCGACCGGATCCTCGCACTCAGCGACACCGGCCGCCTGCGCCTGATCGCCGCCGACCCGGGCGCCTACCGCGTCCTGGGCGAGGTCGAGGTCGCCGAGGCGCAGACCTGGGCACACCTCGCGGTGGCGGACGACACGATCTTGATCCGCGAGCAGAACGCGCTGACCTCGTTCCGCTGGCGCGGGGGCGAAGCGCCGACCGAGAAGTAGCCAACCCGCAAGGACAAGCTCTTCTCACGGTTGCCTCGCGGCCTGTCCGCGCGGCGGCGGGATGCCCGCTGCGCCCTCCGCCCCGGCCCGGCGCATGCCCCATCCCCCTGCAGGCCTTCAGCTTGTGCTACTCGCCCACATCCGGCTCGCACAGCAACCGCCAGGCCCAGCCTCCGTGTCGCCTGCGGCGACTGCCAGACAAGGCCATTGCAGGCCCGATCGGGGCGCTGAAGAAGATCGCTGAGATTCGGGAGCGGGGGGCTTCGACGGAGTGTGCGGGCCAGAGCCAGGACGACGGTGGTGAAGGCGAAGTCGGCTCCTGTCCCTGGATCTTTGGGGACGGAGAGTGAAGAGACCAGGCGCGAGAAGCTCTCGGAGACTCTCGGCCCCGGCCGTCCGATCCACCGCCGCGCTCCTGGAGGCGCGCGACGCAGCGGCGCAGAGTTTTTTTGTCAGCTCAAGTAATTCTCTTTGACTCCGGCCCGCCATCCAGATCTCATCGTCCACACCCGCGATCCGAGACTGGAGGGATGTCATGGCCGATGACAAGAAGCGCGCGAAGACCCGCAGGCACAGCAAGAAGTCCCTGCGTGCGGGGGTGCGCCTGAAGACGGGCAAGGACCACAAGATCGTCGTCGCATCTTCGAACTGGGAGAAGCTCCTGGCAGTGATGCGCCACCACAAGATCGCGCTGCCGATGGTCCGGATCCTGCAGTCCGTGGACGTGACGGTGCGCGCCCTGAACAGCGCGGAGTCGGACGCGTTCCCGAAATCGACGGCCCTGTTCGTCCCCCCCGGCTGGAAGAAGGGCTTCTACCCCAATTGGCGGATCAAGGGCGCCTGGATCGGCATCCGCAAGGAGAAGAACGCGCACGTCCTCTTGGGGCAGAAGGTCATGGACAAGCTCGGCAAGCCAGCCAAATGGGGCCTGGAGGAGCTCGCGACCGCCGCCCACGAGCTGTGGCACACCTACATCTGGGATGCCGCGGTCGACGACAGCGCAGCGGTGGTGAAGTTCTTCGAACGTACCTCCACCTGGTTGAAGAAGCAGAAGTTGAAGAACGGCTCTGAGGTGCAGCTCGCGTCGAAGGCTTTGGACGACGAGGAGTTGCGGGCCTTTACGGATGAGTACGTCGGCGACCTGGTCGGCAGTCTGGTCAAGGCGTATCTGCAGGTCCTCAAGCGCAACAAAAAGGGCTCGGCCTCAGCCACCAAACGCTGGAACGAAGAGCTGCAGAAGATCTACCACAGCCGCGTCGAGGCGTATCCCGGAGCCGGTGGTACCAACTACACGGTCCAGGCCTCCAACGAGGAGTTCGTCCTCCACTTCCTGATCAAGACGCTCGGTCTGCAACCGGGACCCGCCGGTCAACCGCCGCCAGCCCGCGGCCACGACAGCACGACCTTCGCGCACGGCAACCTCACCGATGCAGGGAAGCTCCCAGAGCCTGTGCCTCCCTACGCGGTCCGCTTCTGGTCCGGAGCCCCCCCCCGCTACCGCTTCGACTACGCCTGGACGCTGAGCGTCGGCTTCAAGGCCTACCTCATCTCCGCGTCGCAGGGCAGCAAGATCGACGACCCCACGCGGCTCGAGGCGGTCCGCTGGAAGTTCATGCAGTCGACCGCGGGGCTCCTCGACGAGACCCTGAGCGACACGAAAATCAAAGCCCGGGTTGGCGCGCTGGCGACCGAGGCGGAGCAGAAGCCCCGGGACTATCCACAGGAGCTGTGGCGGGACCATCGCTGGTCCGGCCCCCAACCGGCGAAAGGCGTCGCCCCGATTCCCTTCCCGCAGCTGCTGGCGCCCAGGATCAGCCTGGTCACATGGCTTCAAGAGGATGTCCGCCAGGTGCTCGACAAGGTACGGGTCGTGAAGCGGGGGACGCAGGTGCACTACCGCGTGGTCCACCACGACTTGACGGAGGCGCATCGGAAGTCGCTGAAGATCGAGGTCGTCCAGGGTACAAAGCGCCTGGCGCTGAAGCCCCGCCATGGGCGAACCGAGTCCTGCGGCAGCTTCGGCATCCCAGAGGATCTCAAGGCCGAGGAACGCACTCAATTCAAGCTCGTAGCCAGCTTCGCCCATGGGGCGCTGCCGCGGATCGAGGTGAAGGCGGTGCACGACGTCGTCGTCCCGGTGCTCGGTCCCTTCGGGCTGAAGGCCTGGGTCGAGCCGGCAGTGTCCGCCAAGGACCTGGCTTTGGCGGCCGCCCAAGGGAAAGTTCCCTGGAGCGAGGCCGAGACAGCGGACACGTGGCCGCGCCTGCGTGTCCGCGCCAGCGGCCTGAAGGGCGTGGCCAGCAAGCTGGTGCACTGGGAGGCCAGCAAGCGGACCAGCGGCGATGCCTTCGGGCTCGAGGTCGAGGTGCTGAAAAACGAGCTCCAGCTCGGCCTGCTCAAGGGCGCCGAGGTCGAGGGAGGCGAGGAGGTCCTGGTCCGGGCCCGCTGCTTCGGACGCAGCGAAGAGCTGTGTCTGCGCCTGGAACGCAAAGACCGCGGGATCGCCCTGTTCGTGGTCGACGGCGGCAAGCGCACTCCCGCGGGCGAGCAGATCGCCCTGCCGGCGAGCCAGAGCCAGTTGACGCTGGAGGCCCACCGCGTGGCGAGCGGCAACCGCAGCCTGAAGCGGCTGCGGGGGCGCTGGAGCTACGACAACGCGCAGTTGAAGAGCTACATAGATCCGGTGGAGGGCGACCTGCCCAACCTTCTCTACAAGCCCCGCAAGCGCCCGGCTGCCGGCATGGTCCGCTTCGGCTCGGGCACCGAGAAGGCCAGCGTGCATCTCAGCGCCCTGAGCTGGGACCACCTGGCCATCCTCGAGGAGAAGACCGCGCTGGGGGCCGAGCACGTGGTCACGATTGAGCGGGGGGAAGCGCTGAAGCTCAATCTGTCGGCACAGGCTACGGTCAAGGGCAGCAAGCCCATACGGCCCATCGAGGTGAGCTGGTGGGTGGATGGGAAGGCCGTGGGCCGGCAGACGACGCTGAATCGCAGCCTGCTGCTCGGCGCGCCAGCCGTGACGGTGCAGGTGGAAACCAACGGCATCAAGAGCCCGCCGACGCGGCTCTCGGCCCAGCCAGGCAAGCAGAAACTGGTCCTCGCCTACATGCTGAAGGGCAATCCGCAGCCCATCAGCTCGAAGGTCACCTTGTGGCCGGGTGATCAGCGCACGCTGCGGGTGTCCCTGAAGGACGCCCGAGGCGATCTCCACCGCTGCAAGAGCTATGCAACCGCAGCCAAATGGTCGCTCCAGGGCGCTGGGGGCAGCCTGGATGCAACGGTCGGGGAGCAGGTGGTCTTCACATGTGCGGAAAAGGCGCTGATCAAGGTAGTCGCCAGCCTGGGGGCGCAGACGGCGAGCGTGGAAATCGACGCGCGCTGATGGCATGGACGGTTCCCGGAAGAATGACCGCGGAACCGTCTAACAGACGCCAGGCCTCCACCAGCAGCATGAGTGCTTTTCAGAGAACGGCCAACCGTCTGACCGTTTGAGGCGTCCATCCAAGTGTCCCCACCTGAAAGCGACCCACCGTGCGGAAAACGCTCCCGTGCCTGTTGTCAACGGCCCGAAGAATCTGAGCCCGTTGGACGACGATAGACTGAGCCACCTCGCTCCAAATCAACCCGATACCTCGGCAGTAGGTCTGGCCGCAAACCCAAACGGGTTCGACAACGCAAGAGCTGCGTAGCGAGCAAGGCAATACGGGCCGGGTTGAGCTTGGCGAGCAGCGAGGACGGGCAGGGGGCGCCGCCGGAGATGACGAAGCGCAGTCCGGACGCATCATCCCCACCCTAGCACTATTGCACGTATTCCCGACTCGGCACGATCTCCTGCACCGTCACTTCTTCCTTGGCGAGAAGCGTCGCGACCAGCGCCTCGTTGAGCACCGCGCTCTTGGTGAGTTGAATCGCGATGTGCTCATTCACGAATACATCGATGACGTCGTCCATAGCGATGAGGGCCGCACGGACCCTCTCTGCCTTATCGACTCAGCCGAGGCCCGTGACGGTAGCAACGTAGGCGACTTCGGGGCGTGGGCGCAGCTCACGGCTGAAGCTCTCCAGTTTCAGTTTGTTTGTCTCCAGGGCAGCGGCGACTTGCTCCTCGGTGACATCGGAGCCGCGTTTCAGGGTGAAGGTCGCGCGGGCGCCACTCATATAGAGGGTCTGCGCAACATCAAGACTTTCGATGGCCTCACGGGCCAACTGCGCTGCGCTTCAGCCACCACCCGAGGCGCTGACCACCACAACGCTCACCTCGTCGTCGACGTCCTCGGGGCCATCGTGCGAGTCAGCGCATCCCGCCAGGCCTCCACATAGTGCTGCCAAAATCAGAACGGTTGAACAACGGCGCAAGTTCAAGGTGCCCCTCCAGGTTGATCTCATGGGTACTTATCGCCCACTGCGGATAATGACTCCACCCGGGAGGTAGCATACGCCAACACGTCTCCTCGTATGTAACGCTGTCGTAACAATCGGCGGGCACTCCAACGGAGCTGCCAGCGCGAGGCGTTCGCTTCTATGTGGAGTCCGTCCCAATGTCGCCAGGGGGTTCAGATTGTAACAACAGTTGAATGCTCGAGCAGGCCAAGCACGTGGTTCGATCGCGGCGGCGGTTTTCCCGTGTCGTGCCTGCGGCGCCGCAGAGAGCTGCATCGCGTACTTTTCGGATCGGATCTCAGCGCCGCGCGCTCCTGGAAACGGGGTGTACGAGGTCGGGGATCGTTGACGGATCCGGATCGGACCGTTCCCCGTCCAGAGCTCGCTCGCGATCGTCGTCGGCGGCAACCGGGCCGCGACTGCAGGCCTGCGGAGTCTGCGCCTGGCCCGCTCCTGAGCTGCTTGTGCGCCGATCCTTGGCCACTGACGGCCCCTCTGCGGCCTCGGGCCGAGCAGCCATGGTGGCGAGCTACCGCGCCAGCAGCCGCGCGGCCAGCGCGCGCACGTCCTCGCTGACATCTGCGGCGGCTGCCTGTGCGACCAGTTCCTTGACCGCTGGGGTCTGGAGCTCGGAGGCGAGCGCCTCCAGCGCGGCCATCCGGGTCAGCGCGTCGCCATCCCCGACCGCCAGCGTGCCCAGGCGCTGCAGGGCTAGCGGGCGCAGGCCGCGGGCACGCCAGGCCAGCGCGGCTTGGCGGCGCACGGCGCTGCAGCCGTCCGCGAGCGCCTCCTCCAGCAGGCTGTCTGCCTGGGGGTCGGGCACGCCGCGCAGGGCCGACACGGCGAGGGCTCGCACTTCGGCAGTGGGTGCTGTGTGGAAGTTGTGCTCGACCAGCGGCAGCATCGCCGGACTGCAAGAATTGGCCAGCGCGCTGAAGCCCAGCCACGGATCGACCGTCCCCCCCTCCAGCTCGCTGAGGATGTGCGCGACCAGCCGGGAGCTTCCACCGCGCCTGGCGACGGCCCCCATCGCCAGGAGAGCGGTGCCGCGCAGCTCTTCGGCCGCACCTGCGGACAGCGCGAACAGGAAGTCCTCGACCTGCGGGCTGGCATCGTGCAGCTGCCCTACGGCGGGCAGCACAGACAGCAGACTGGCGGCGTTGTTTCCGCGCGCCGCCGCGACCTCTAGCAGAGCCTGGCCGGCTTCGCGGTGGCCGGCCGCGCCAAGGGCGGCGATCAGGAAGTCCTCGGCCTCGCTGCCCACTGGCTGGCTGAGGATGGACTCGACGGTCAACAGGGCTTCGGACGGGGCGATGCGCAGGCGCGCCGCCAGGCGTTCGAGCAGCTGCAGGCGCGCGTCCATCGTTCCCGACAGGGTCTGCGGCAGGCGTGCCAGCAGCTCCTCCAAGCGCGCGTCCCCCGCCAGCGCGCGGTCGGCGGCCAGGGGGTCCGCAAGCGGCCGGGGGGCGAACAGCTCCGAGGCCGCCTGGTGGACGAGCGGGGTGGGCAGACGCCCCGTGCTACGCTCGAGCAGTTGCAGCGAGACCTCTGTGTGGGCGCTGTAGACCTCGGCCTCCAGCAGCCGCACTGACAGCTGCTGCTGGGCCGACAGGCTCTCGAGGTGACCACGCCGGTCGTCGAAGCAGGCTCGCACGCTGTCGCGGCTGCTCGCCTTCAAGCGGGGATGCTCCAGCTCGATGAACTGGCGGGTCTTGGTGAGCGTGAGCCGGCCCGGCTCGGCCAGGCTGGCCTGATAGTGCCCGAGGTAGCGGCCGACCGGGCTCTGCTCTTCGGTTGTCCAGTCCGGGCCCTGACCGGGCGGCACGGCCACCTGGCAGCTCGCCAGGATGTGGGCCAGGACGCCGTAGGCTGGCTCGTCGCGTGAGCAGGCCGTCACCAGCTCGAGGAGCCTGCCGTCGGGTGTCAGCCGCAGCTCTGCCCCTTGCCGCAGCTGCTCGTCCAGGGCGGAGCCGGGCTGGGCGCGCAGCTTTGTGGCAGACACGCGCCAGAGGGTCTCGCCCTCCAGCCAGGCTCGGGCCCGGATCTGTGTGGGGCCGCTCTCACGGATAGCGAGCAGGAGTTGCCCATCGAAGTGGATGCCGAGGGAGTCTGCCGCGCCAGCTCCCCTGTCGAAGAGCGCGCCGTGGACGGCGATGGCGCTCTGCAGCCGGAGACGGTAGCGCAGGATTTCTCCGGCGCGCAGCTGGTAGCCGCGGCGCGCCGCGCCTGGATGGGCCTCCGGCTGTGCGTGGTCGGTCGGTCCCGACCGCGAGCTGCGGGCTCCGGCACCCGCGTCCGGGGGGCCGTTCGTCAAAACCATCAAGGCTGCTCCGGCGAGCAGCCCCGCCAGGAGCAAGCCCAGGATGGGTAGGATCTTCATCGCCTGGTCCTCCGTGGCACCGCGTGCGGACGCGGTGCCGATAGCTGCATCAGTTCCCGACAGGAAGCTCGAAGCGCCAGCTCTCGCGGAGCAGCGGCAGGACTTCCTCGAACACCTTGCCTTCGATCTTGTAAAGGGGTCCTTCCTTGCCCTTCAATTTCTCCCAGGTGAACTCGAGCTCGCTGGGGAAGTGGACGATAGGTGGACCGAAGTAATTGAGCATGTACCAGTTGGGCGTGAGCGCCAGCAGCTCGACCAACGCGTCCTCGGGCGTATCGAGCGCCGCGTTCAAGAGCACCGTGGGGTCGGTGAGCGCGCGCAGGGAGATCTCCGAGACGATCGAGCCTTCCAGGGCGAACAGCTGCCTGTTGTGTTCGTAACTCAGGTAGCTCTTGGCGTGCAGCTTGCACTGGGCGTCGAAGAGGTCAGCGTTGAGGTGAAAGGTCCACAGCCCCACCTGCAGGTCAAGAAGGAAGTCCGGGACATACTCCTTGGCCTTCTCCTCGAGCCCCAGCGCCTGCAGCAACGTGCGCATGCGGACGAGCACCTGCGCGTACCCCTGCACGCGTGCCAGCGCGTACAGCCCCTCGACGCTATGGTCACCGGCTTGGCGGGGCAGGGTGTCGACCTGGACGCCGGTGACGGCGAAGCTGACCTGGGGGTCCGAAGCGCGGGCGGTCGCGAGCACGCGGGCCTGCGCCCCCAGGTAGGCGGAGGCTGTCACCTTGACCCGCAGCGGCACGAACAGCACGGTCAGGTGGTCGTCGATCAGCGTGTCAGACTTGTGCCAGCCTCTGTCCAGCCGCTTCTGCAGCGTGGTCCGGGCCGACCACTGCTCGGCGTACAGGCTGGTGCCGAGGAAGTCGAGGCGGGCCGAAGCGCGGGCCTCGTCTCCGGTGGCACTGGCCGACAGTTCCGCGGAGGCCACCGTGCCCTGCTGGCCCAGGACCAGGGCATCCGCCTGGAAGCTCGCCCTGTAGGCTAGCGACCCGACGCTGACCGAAGTCTCTTCACGCACGCTGATGGACATGCCCAGGTAGCGCGCTGAGCCCAGCTCTTCGCTCCAGGCCGCGGTGTAGGGCTTGTTCAGGGGGCTTGTGGGCAGCCCGGGCCGCGCTGCCGGTGCCGAAACCTGGCTGTCCAGGTCCGGCAGCTCGCTCGGCAGGGTCGCCGGCAGCGGCAGCGCCCGCAGCGTTTCGGCGCGGGCACGCGCCTCGGCAGCGCCGCGTTCTGTGGCGGCCAGCGCGGCGTTGTCGAGGAATTCGGCAGCCAGCGACCCGTCCGGCGCGATCCGCTCGGCGGCGCTGGCGGTATTGAGGTAGCCCTCCACTAGCCTGCGGTAGGTCCCCGACTCGATGCCCCCGGCGTGCTCGAGCTCGATCACATGCGCGTCGGCCACTTCCTCGCCGTCGAGCAGCAGCGCGATGGAGCCTCCCTGGGGCGTGGCGTCGCTTGCGCCGAACAGGTCACGGAGCGCATCCAGGAACCCGGCCTGGGCGGGGGAGGCGCACAGCAGCGCCAGCGCCACCAACATCCCGGCGCCATGTCTTTTTCGTCTCATGATTGTCTCTCAAAATGTAATGATGATTTTACGTTTCACGACACAAACACCTATCAGCAAAGGACAAGCGTCCTCATGCAGCCAAAAGGTTGCGTATAGATGAGGCGAAACAAAGACGCCGTCAAGGTCTAATCCGAAATTCGTCCGTGGGCGATGGCAGCGCGAGGTGTGAGCTGCTCCGGAAAACCCCGCAGGCGCAGATCCAGGTCTTCGCCTTGCCGAAGGAGCCTCGGAGGTCCCCCGAGCGGTGCCTGCGGCGACACCAGGAGATTGCATTGCGTGGACTTTGCTCGGGCGATGAAGTGGGAGCTCCCAGACATCCTCGCCCCTTGACGCTTGTATCCTGGAGGCAGACGGTTCAGATTCGGGCTTGAGCGCCGAGAACCTGCCGCGCTCGACCCACTGCACGGTTCTTCAGCTCTCCGGCGCAGCCCATCCCCCTGCGTCCGCGCGATGCCCGGAATCGCGATGGACCTGGCCACAGCGGTCGCCATCAGCGGCTGACCGCTCCCCACCGCGGCCCACCATCAAGTCGCACCCGGGATTCCTGCACGACTCCGGCGTGGTTGGCATCGGCCCGACTGCCCTCCCGCCCAGAAACAGAGGCCCCGCTGGATGCTGGGGGCACGTTGGCCTCCAACGGGCACATCCGCGCAACCGATAGACCAGAATTGCGGCTTCCCTTGCTTGATGTCGCGGATAAAATAGGGCGCGCGAGAACTCACAGCGAAGCGCGGGACGCGCGGCGCTGGCCGGGAGCTGTCCACCATGAGCCTAGTAGCGAGATCTCGCTTCCGCCGTCTGAAGATCGCGGGCGGCCTGCTGCTGACCTACCTGCTCTGCGCACACCTGCTCTATGGCTGCCGGGGGCCGCTGCTGCGAATGCCCTTGCAGACCATCCCCGACACCCTGGTCGTCGACAGCGGGCTCACGTGGGCACACCAGTACGCGCCCTTCATCTATCACGCAGTCGACCTCACTGAAGGCCGCCAGGACCTCCCCACTCGCGTCGACTTCGACGGCGACCTGCGAGGCGACAACAACTGGGAGAACCTCCCCGACTATACCCTGCCGCCTGTGATCTACTACGCAGTGCTCGAAAGCCACAGCCACGTCTTCATCAGCTACCACATCTTCCATCCGCGCGACTGGAGCTGGTTCTTTGTCGGGCTGCACGAGACGCACGAGAACGACGGCGAGAACCTTCAGGTGGTGGTCGACAAGGCCACCGGGCAGGTTGTGCTGCTCTACACCCAGGCGCACTATTGGGGCTTCGTCTATCCGCGCCCAGGCGCTGGATTCGCACCCGGCGAGGCGGACTTCCGGGGCGAGCTGCTGCTGGTCGACGAGCTCGGACGACCGGACCCACAGGGACGGCACGCTGCGGTCTTCGTGGAGTCGGGAGGGCACGGCATCTACGGGGCCCTCGACAAGTGCTCTGAGGTACACATAGACGCGCAAGGGGTGACACAGTTCACGGGCGCAGGCATGATCTTCCGCCCGGCTTCTCCTGGCGTGCAGCCGACCGAGCCGGCGATCGTCGCTGACCAGGTCGTCGGCTACGCACTGGAATCGTCACGGCGCAAGCTGTGGCCCCTACTGCGCGCGGGGCAGCTGACGGGGGAAGGCCGCCTGCTCGACGGCGCCGTCCCTCTGGACTCGACCTATCTGGCGGTCCCTGTCCCCCGCTACTACGAAGGCGACCGATACAGCGGCCCATTCGGGCCCGACCGCGGGATCTCGCCCTTTGCCCTGGACTTCGGCTTCTGCGCTGGGACCGTCGGCGCGCTGTACTTCGATCCTGCGCAGCGCTACCGCGACATGCTCCAGGTTCCCGAGCCCTGGTCCCTCGAGTACCTCGGGGCGCCTTTCCTGGCGGAATGAGCCCGCGCTGCCTGCGGGGCTGCAAACAACTGCAGGGCCTCTCGCGGAGTCGCCGCGCCTGTCGTGGGCGGACCCTGCTCGCTGTACACCTGCCCCAACTCGCCGAGGACTCCTGCCCGATGCTCCTGGCGCAACGGGTTGCGCGGATCTGCTTCGACCAGCAACCGGCGCAGCTCTTCTGCGTCCACCGCAACCCTCAGCTCTGGTATGCCCTCGAGGGTCGCCTAGCGATTCGCTTCGAACTCCCAAACAACCACAGCAGGACGGTCGCCGGACCCAAGGAAGAAACGTGTTGAACCATCCGCTGACACCAAGATCGCCAGGTTCCCCACCCCGCGGTTGGCGAAGGCGGCCGCCGCTTTGTGGCGTGACCCGAAACGAGCAATGGGAAACGACCGCAGATCTGTCGCTTTGGGATTACAAGCTTCCCCGATCTCCGCCCGCCCAGACCACTGATCCGAAACCACAAAACCCGCCGCCACCATCGTAAGGTCCCTCCCAATCAAGAGTGCGTTGTCCATCGCCGTCAGGTTTGCAAGCGTCGAAACAACATGATCGAGCGTGTTTCGTTGATCCTTGCTCTCAAAACGGCTAGCGGCTCGGTAGAAATTGGCGTGATCCTCGTCGCCACCTCCAGCTTCCACCTCATCACCATCTGCCCCTTTTCGAACCAAGTCAAACAGTGCCTTTCGGGCAGTTGCGTCCCGAACAATTGCTTCGGAGAGAGAGTTGCAGGCTGAACCCTCAAACAGATACTTTCCGTTTGCTTCAGGAGGATTGCCGCTCATCAAGATCAACCCTCCGCGTCCGATCTTCGCGGACTTCTTAATGAGGTCGATCATTGGGTCTATGACAATCCTCTCAGGGTCACCCTGCCAGAAGCTCCAATCCTGGAACCTATTGAGTATGCCATCACATAATCTGACAATCGCCTGATGCACACGGCTTTCCTTGTCTAGCAAGAGCTCAAATAGCCCGATCCTCTTTATCCTCCTACCACGCTCGTATCTTCTCAATACGAAGTCTCTTGACGAAGCAGTCATACAGCCAGGTGCATCCGCAGACACAATCAGAACTCCAGTAGTATCCATTTCTGGATCTTCTTCGCGATTGATCAAGATCGCCAGACCTTCGATCTCAAGTGCTCCTTCTGAGTTGATTCCCACAACTATATGTGTTTCGCCTTGTGAGGTGACTGGAGACAATTTTACAAGTTGCTCAACTCCCAGCCTATTTTCAGTCCCAGCAGCAGACAACCTCATTACTTCCCATATAGGTACGGCCGTCGATCCCGATTTCGTGGAGATTTTCGTTGTTGCTTTCTGCAGACCGGCAATCCCATCTGGCATAAAAGCAACTTGGATTGCTGCAAAGTCACCCTCTTCCGTACAGAGGCTCGCAAAAAAAACCGTCTCCACGACATCTCTGACATATGGATCGTCTTTGAAGTCGTTTGCTGGGTAGATTAGCGCTCTTTTCTTTGAGCTCTCCATCACATGCCTCCGAAAATGCCGCGTCGATGCTAGCGGTTGCGCTTGAGGCTGTGCCTCGTGATCGTCACTATCGAAGGTTTGAGCGAAGATTGCCAATGAAGAACCTCTTCGGCTCTCACCCGCATCAACATCTGATCGTCAGTGCTGGCGGCTTCCTGCCCGACGGAGCCCTTGTCCGGATGCCGTAGCTGCGAAAGATCGCCACCGATCGGCTCGCAAGGCCTTCAGAAAACGGGTAGGGCTGCCCTTCGCCCACAAGGGAGATTGTGACTTGTTGCCTGACGGAAACCAGAGCCTCGATGCGGCGGGCGGGGCAGCCTGCGGCGAAAATCGTGAAGCCAGGTGCCGCGCCGGTGGTTCGATGGCGAGGCGGACGACACAGTCGGCCCGGATGGCCGGCGAGGAGGACAACGAAGCCAGCGGGCCGCCGCCGTGGTGGCTGGCGAAGCGATTT
>JAJDCP010000021.1 GCA_029260765.1 Planctomycetota bacterium | reverse complement strand
TAGGGGAGGGGTTTATCCCCTCCCGAGCGAACGGGCGGGGGTAAACCCCGCCCCTACTTTTCGGCACCAACGAGCCTACATTTGATGTGGCTAGACCCGCTGTTCATGCCGACTCTCACCCGCATCTGTCTAACTCACGCTCAGCGACCTCTGCGGCCACCTCCGCGTCAGGCACCTCGCTGCCTTCCTCTGCAGGCGGCAAGCCCGCCAGGAAGCGCTCGACTTTGTCCGTCAGTGCCGTGACCAGCGCGTCGAGCTTCTGCACTCCCCGCATGCGCACGAGCCTCGGAGCTTTGCTCAGCACCATGGTTTCGTTGCCGGGGCCGAGGTTCTGCGCGCCACCATCCGTGCCGATGCGGACCTCACGCGCGACGATGCGCCATTTGTCCTTTAGCTTGACGTAACCGATCTGGTGGCCACAGCTTTCGATATCGTCGCTGCTGATGTCGTCGAGCCAGACAGAGACCCCCACACGCATTTTGTAGAGGGTTTTTTCCAAGTCCTTGATGCGCTGGGTCATGCCGTCGGTCCCGGCATTGAGGCGTTGGGACAGTTCTCCCAGACGTCGTAGAGCTTCCGATCTCATTGCAGGTCTCCTGAGCACGCTATGTGCCGTGGGGGGACCGGCCGCCGCTATGGCGGGATCGGTCCCTCAGGTTGTCTGCCCGATCCCCATGATCGGGCTTCCCCCACGATAACTGGCTGGGGTTGGCATGCCAAGTGTGCAACCGGGTGTGCCTCCCCCCGAGGCAAGGGAGCGGCTCCCAAGAAACGCGCGCCCCCCTTGCCTCGAAGGGCAACACGATCTGTCCGAACGGGCGGACGCTTGATCCTCCAGAGAACGTCTGCATAGTGGAACCTGGCTACCAGGTCTGATAGCTCTCCCGATTCCTGGAGGGAACAATGTCGCCCAAAAACCGCAAGCTGGTTCTGTTCTTCGCGCTCGGCTGTCTGCTCCTGGTGGTCGGCGCACTTGTGGCCCTCCGTCAGTCGGATCTGAAGCAATCCACCCGGTTGTATCGGCGCTTTGTAGGGGGTCTCCTCGTCAGGCACGGGAGCGGAGGGAAGTACGAAACCGTGCGCCTGACCTCGAATCTCCGGGTCCAGCAGCTGGCAGATCCCGATTCCGTGCGGATCTCTGTGCTGCGAGACGGCCAATGGCTGGCAGTCACCGACGAGTCGGAATATCTCCAGGGGGTGGCCAACCCAGAGGGCTTCCAGAAGAGCTTCTCCTCTAGGGGAAGTGACGGGCGCGGCTTCTACTATGGGGCTTTCTTCAGCTATTGGGGTCGAGCGGGATTTCTGCAGCCTGAAATCAAACGGGTGTTGGGCATCGAATTTGGTGAGTGCATCCTGGAATGGGAGATTCTGGTCTTGGGTCCACGTCCGGAGTCGATCCGGGTCTCCGGAATCTTGCAGGATGTAGACGGGCCTCTGCCTTTCAAGGAGGTCGTCTCCGGCGACCTTCCGGCCAACTGATGTCCAGACCCGAAGACACCACCCAACGAGCGCCCGAAGACTTCCTGGGCCCGCCCACCAACCTGGGGATTCCCGTACGGGTCCAGCTGGGCGACAGCGCCACGGTGGCTTCGAACACGCCGGGCCGACAGCTCACGGGCCGCTATGCAGTGGTCAAAGAGATCGGCCGCGGTGGCATGGGGGTCGTCTACCGCGCCTTCGACCGTGACCTGCGGCGTCACGTGGCGATGAAGGTGCTCGGCGCCCGGCTGGCGGGCGACAGCGACTGCCTGGGCCGCTTTGTCGAAGAAGCCCAGGCCACCGGTCAGCTCGAGCACCCCGGCATCGTGCCGGTCTATGAGATCGGCCGCGACCCGCAGGGGCAGCTGTTCTTCACCATGAAGCTGGTGCGCGGCCGCACCCTGGCGCAGCTGGTCAGCGATCTACGCGCGGGCGACGCGCAGACGCGCGAGCGCTTCAACCTCTTCAGGCTGATGCAGATCTTCAGCGAGGTCTGCCGCACCGTCCATTACGCCCACGAACGGGGTGTCATCCACCGCGACCTCAAGCCCGGCAACGTGATGGTCGGACGTCACGGCGATGTGCAGGTGATGGACTGGGGCCTGGTCAAGGTGGTCGAGCGGGAAGAGCCCCGCCAGGATCCCACCATGTTCGGCTCCTCCCAGGAGGTCTCGCTCGACCGGGGCCGCAACGCCACGGGATTCGGCTCGCTGCTCGGAACTCCGGCCTACATGGCCCCCGAACAGGCCGACGCCACCGGCGATCCGCCGGGGCCCCGCAGTGATGTCTACGCCCTGGGTGCGATCCTGTACCACCTGCTGACGGGCAGGCCCCCGTTTGTCGAGCCGACCACTCGCGCGACTGTCGCTGCCTTGCTGCACGACCCACCGCCTCGCCTGCGCAGCCTCGAGCCCACGGTGCCACCCGAGCTGGAGGCGATCTGTCTGTGGGCGCTCGAGAAGGAACCCGAAAAGCGCTACCCCACCGCCGAGGCCCTGGCGGACGACGTGCAGGCCTTTCTCGAGGGACGCCCGGTGCGGGCGCTTCCGTTGGGACGCGTGGGACGCCTGCGCAAGTTCTGCCGCCGCGAGCCCGTCAAAGCAGGCCTGTTCGGCCTGCTGCTGCTGGCGGTGGTCGGCATGGCTGGCGCCTTGGGTTTGATGCTGCGCGAACAGCTTGCCAAAGAGCAGGAAGCGGAGGAAAAGCGCCAGGCACTGGCCACATTGCGGCTGGAGACCACGGCGCGCGAGAGAGCGTTCGCCGAGCTGCAGAAGGGCTACACCCAGCTGGCGGACCTCAGCCTGATCGAGGTCTTCTATGCCCGGCTGCCGCTGGCCAATACGCTACCCGCCGAACGCCTGCGCTGGCTGGCTGATTACAGAGCGCTCCTGGGCCGTCGCAAAGACCACGCCCAGGCTCTCTCCACGGTCGAGAGCACTCTGACGCGCAGCCCGCCCGATTCGCTCAGCCTGCGCCAGAAGCAGCTGGATCTGTCACGCCTGCTCAAGGAGATCGACGAGCTCGACGGTTTCGCGCTCCGTCTCGAGCTGCCGCCCCCTCCACTCGACTCCCTCGAAGTGCAGGCTCGCTGGGACGTGGCCTGCCGCGCCATCGCCGACACACTCGCGTACCCCGCCTATGCTGGCTTGCGGCTCGCGCCGTTTGTAGACCTGGTCCCGATCGGGCCCGACCCGCAATCGGGGCTCTGGGAGTTCGCCCATACCTGGAGCGGCACCGTGCCGCTGCGGGACGAGGCCGGGAAGTTCGCGATGGCCGAGACGACATCGATCGTGTTCGTATTGATCCCCGGGGGCAGCTTCCAGATGGGATCCGCCACCGGAGACGATGACGAGCAACCGGTCCACACCGTGCATCTCTCCCCATTCCTGCTCTCGAAGTACGAGGTCACCCAGGCGCAATGGCAGTTGCTCTGCGGCGAGACGCCCTCGTGGTACACCAACGAGCGCCACAATGTCACGCGCTTTACCCGCACGCAGCCGGTCGAGAGCGTGAGCTGGATCGACTGCGAGTGGGTCGCTGAGCTCTATGGGCTGGTCCTGCCGACAGAGGCGCAGTGGGAATACGCGTCCCGGGCCGGAACCACCAGCGCGTGGTGGCTCGGCGACGACGAGAGCGCCGTCGCCCGGGCGGCGAACGTCATCGACGGGGATGACGGCTTCCATTACACCGCGCCGGTCGGATCGTATCCGCCCAACCCGTGGGGGCTCTACGACACCATCGGCAACGTCTGGGAATGGTGCCGTGACCACTATCCGGCGCCCTACAGCGAACAGGAACGCTGGGACCCTCTCGTCACACCTCCCGACGCGACGCACCGGTTCTGCCGTGGCGGCAGCTGGGTCATGCCCGCGGAGTTCTGCCGCTCGGCCAAGCGCCTCTGGGAGAGCAAGAGCACTCTCAGCGGCGACTTCGGATTCCGCCCGGCGCGCGAGCTGCCGACGGGGGCACGCTGAGGAAAGCGCAGGCAGGCCCACCTGCCCCGTTGTATTATGCGGACGTCCTCGCTGTCGCTCAGGACAGCCGTGACCCGAGGCCCCTTCCATGCATTCCACCCCCAACGGAAAATTTCCGTCCACCCGCCTCTCTCTGGTGGAAGTCCTGGCACGACCCGGTGATGAAGGTTTCCGCGAGGCCTGGGAACGCTTCTTCCGCGGCTATTGGCCGCCCCTGTTCCGCTATCTACGACGTACGGGGAGCGATCGCGACCAGGCCCTCGATCTCTTGCAGGACTTCTTTCTCTCTGGACGTGGCGCCCTGCTCGAACGCTACGACCCGCAACGGGGGCGCCTGCGCAGCTATCTGCTGGCTTGCCTGAAGAATCTGCGCCGCAAAGACTGGCGCAAGCAACGCGCCCGGCCGGACAAGCTGGTCTGGTTGGAAAGCGACGATGAAGGCTCCACCTTCCTCGAGCCGGTGGCCGCCGACCCGGATGAGGCCTTCGAGCGGGAATGGACCCGGCAGATCCAGGCCCGCGCCATCAGCGTGATGCGAGACCGGCTGGAGCAGCTGGGCGACGACCGCTCCAGCCAGCTGTTGGAACGCTGGGTGCTCAATGTCGACCGCCCGCCCGTCGACGCATTGGCGGCCGAGCTGGGCTGGAGCACTGCCAATCTCTACACCCGCGCCACGCGCTTGCGTCAGGCTCTGGCGACCGAAGCAGAGGCACAGATCCGGCTGTTCGAGACCGATGCTGGAGCCGTCGGACACGAGCGCGAGGCGGTGATGCGGCTGCTGCGTGAAGACTGACGACTCAGCGCGAACTAGACGGTACGTGTCGCCAGCAATCGTATTCTTTCGGCCACGTGCATCAGACAGCCAAGTGCTATTCCTTGTAGGGCAGGGGTTTATGTGTGAGTCGAAGGAGAGAGTTGCTCGGTAGAGGAAGAACCTACCCCGGCGGAGCCGTATCCGTCCGGAAAACGCGGTCCGAGGGCATGTGCCCTATGTAGCCAGAGTCGAGCCGTGAGGCTTGGCGGTGTTGTGGCTAGACCGCGTTGTCTTGGGGGAATCACGATTCGGCCGATCAGAGGTGCCAACTTCCGTAGACTGGCGAAGCACTTGGGTCTGGCAAGCCCTTCCAGGCTGGACGTGCCGTTGCCAACTGGGACTCTCGTATGCGGTTGGTGGTTGCACCTGGGTGCGGTAGTCAAACACCTGGCCCCGGAGGTCGTGGTGGCCGCCGAAGAGGCGTTCGTCAGCCAGACCAGCGTCCGCATTGCGCGCGAGGCGCTGCAGGTGTCACCGGCGGTGGTCGACTTCTACCAGGGCATGTCTCGACGCAAGCACCTGCCGGCGCTGGGCATCGATGCAGCAACTTTGGAGGTGAGCCGCGTTGGCTGGGAGTGGCTGCAGGCACTACAACAGCGCGCCGACGTTACGCGCCGTGTGTGTTTGTCCCGGACCGTGAAAGGTGCGCCGTCTGAGGGGACGGTGGAAGGTCGCCCGGTCAGCCTCGAGGCGTTCTTTGATCTGGAGTGATGGGGGTCAAGGCTTGGGTTGAGGCCTTCTCGGAGGATGCTTCGGAACCGAAGACGGTCCCCTATACCGTTTGCAAGGTGGCAAGATGGGAACTCCGGCGCAGGGCCTTAGGACGGACGTGGCCGCACGGGAAAGTCGATGGAGCAAACGGCACAGATCGGTTTTTTGGGTCCTGCTTTGAGGCGGGTCTTGATTCTCATGGCTGTCTCCTTCGGGTTGCGTTGACGGGCGCCTTTGTCTTCCTGGCGGTTGTGTGCCGGGTAGTTTTCGACGCGACACGGGATCACTGAGCAACTCCTGTGCCAATCCGAGAATGCCGATCACCTCGTGAATATTGTTCACGTTATGGCAAAAAAATGGGCGGCTTCGCCAAACATCTAGGCGGCAGGCGCAGCGAACGGCCGTCCCAGGCACCGCAAACGGCTGGAAGGCCAAAGCTTCGGAACCAGAGCCCATGCTCGTCGTCGCGTGGAGGCGCTTGGAGGTCAGACGTGATGAAGGGATGCACCGGGTGCTCTTCGAGATACGGCACGAGCCAGTTCGCGCAACTCAGGTTCGCAGCGCCCGATGGGGGGGCCCCTCGTCCACGGCTTCGGCAAAGAGCCATGCGACGCATGTGCTTCCCGCCAGCCGGCCTACCAGCATCTCGACTTCTGCGCTTTTGACCCCTGAAACTCCGGGGAAGCTGTCGGGGTCTGCCAGTACCTCATGGGCGAGCCCACCCATCGCCGGTAGAGCGAGCACCTCGGCGGTACACGCGAGCCGGGATTACGTCGCGTAGAACGACTTGATGAGCGTGTGCACACTCTCCAAGGTCCTTGCACGCAGGCTCATTGAGGGACCGTGGATCATATGCCTGAGTGCGCGGAGCCTGAACCACGGCCACCCCACTGGGGTGAAAAGGAGGCGCCGCGTGCGGTGGCGCGAGCGACAGTCAGCTCTGCATTGCGGGCTCGATCGGGGGCGATGAAGAAAGGCGTGAGATTCGGGGGCTTTGACGGGGTGTGCGGGCTTCAGATGGGTGAGGTTGTGCGTATTTCTGCGGTGGCGAGGAAGGATCCGCCCCCGATCCCGCATCCGAGGCCGGTTCCGAGCCCGAAACCGACTCCGTTCCCGGTCCCGACCCCCGAAAACCGTGGGGACCGAGAACCGTGGGGACCGAGGACCGAGGTTGGCGGTCGGCCGCGATGTGGCTGCAGGCATCGGTGGTGATGCCATCGATCGCCTCCCAGGGTCTTTGGCCTTCGCTGGTCGGTCTGTCCTGGCAGCCAGTCTCGAATGCGCAGCGCAGTTGTCTTGGCGCTCGGGGGCTGGCTCGCACTACGCAGTCGACCTGGCCGTAGACCCAAACGGCTTCGAGACCACCGACATGCCTGACCACGCGGGCCGGGTGGGGCTTTGTCGAGCAGCATCCCTGGCGGAGCATGCCGGGTTGGGTGTGAGCAAGGCTGCTCTACGAATGCTACTTGGCGGGTTATGCTCGGCTTCTTCCGCCCATCGGCATCGAGGCACTTGGGCGGTCGAGCCCGCCTGGCTGGCTGCGTGCGGCCCGAGCGAGTTGGGCTGGCATGCTCTCATGCGCTTCGGAGCGCACTCCGATGTCTTCGGCCCGGCAGCCATCGGCCACTGAGCTGTATACATGGCCCCCACCTTCGAGTCCGAGTGCACAACGCAGTCGCTGTGGGGCTTGGGGCTTCCGAGCCTACCACAGTCTTCTTGGCCGCAACTCCAGACGGGTTCGCACCCTGAAATCATGCCTTTGTGGCGCGAGTACTCGCCCCCGGGTTGAGCTTGTCGAGCGCCGCCTCTGGCGGAGTGGGCCGGGTTGGGTCTGAGCCTGGCTGCTCTGCGAATGCTACTCGTGGGCTATGATCGCCGTCATTCCCTGGCCGACCTCGAGGCATCCGAGGTGCTGAGCCTCCGGTGTCGCATGCGTGCGGTGCGAACCAGCAGCTCGGTGGTCCTCACGGTGGTCCTCGGTCCTCTGTTCTCGTAGTCCGGTCCACGCAGTCGGCTGTCGGCCATCGCCGGCCGGGGTCGCGGTCGCGGTCGGATCCGGCCACGCGCCCGGATCCGGTCACGCACCCTTGGCGGCCGCAGCGACAACAACACCACGACAAGCCGGCCTTCGGCCGACTCTCGGCCCACCTTGCGGCGTCGAAGACCCTTGAACTCGGCTCCGCAATATCGCCTTGCCGCTCGCCCGCAGCCTCGGCCCGGCGCTTGCTCCAGTCCTTTGCAGGCCAAAAGGCTCTGGCGTTGGTCCCATCCAAGAGCGCGAGGCAACCGCCGGGCCAAGACTGCGGGTCGACCCCTTGGGCCGCTTCGCTGCGCGGCGACGGCAAGACAAAGCCATAGCGCTCGGCGTCAGCGCCTCGCCGCACTCGGGCGCGCCCGATGAGAGCGTCGACGACGGTCTTCGCCGGCAGGCCTGCTTCAAGCGCGCCCCGAACGGATCCCCACTCTCTGCCAGACTCGCTGCGATCGGCACCTGTTGGCACTGAGCATGCGCCACGGTCCGAAGTTCTTGAACAAGTCCGGACGCCCGCCCTATGGTGGCGGCATGGTCGGACAGAGCCAGATTCAAAGCGGTTGGAGCTGCACTACACGGCAGCTTGTTGAACATCGCGGAACTGGAGCTCAGCGTGCTGAGCAGGCAGTGCCTCGACCGAAGGATCGCTGCGAAGGAGGAACTCGCCGCGGAAGTGCATTCGTGGCTGGAGGAGCTGAACAGTTCTACCGTTGGCGTCGACTGGCAGTTCATGGCCGCCGATGCCCGTGTCAAGCTGAAGAGGCACTACCCAGACCCATAGCTCTCCTCAAACTGACTTCTCTGACGGTGGCGGAATCTACCATGCCGGATCCGCCATAGCAGAGCGGATTCGAGATACCGCGGAGGCGCAGAGAGCGCTGAGGGCCGCCAGCGAAGCGCGTGGCGCTCAACTCCATCACCGAAGCGATCATTGGCGCAGCGATTACGGTCCACCGCGAGCTCGGCCCCGGATCTGTGCATGAGGTAGTCGGGCTCCGCATACAACACCGACGGCTCGGCCAGCACCTTGCGCAGGGTGCCGGCATCGAGCTCACCAGGCAGCTGTTGGAACGCTGGGTGCTCAATATCGACCGCCCGCCCGTCGACGCATTGGCCGCCGAGCTGGGCTGGAGCACTGCCCATCTCTACACCCGCGCCACGCGCTTGCGTCAGGCTCTGGCGACCGAAGCAGAGGCACAAATCCGGCTGTTCGAGACCGATGCAGGAGCGGTCGGGCACGAGCGCGCGGCGGTGATGCGGCTGCTGCGTGAAGACTGACGACTCAGCGCGAACTAGACGGTACGTGTCGCCTGCAGGAAGCCCCTACGAGCGCGACTCACTCGCCAGGCACGATGCCTTCCAACTTCACACCCGCTTGGCTCAGCCGCGCCAGCAGCCAGCTCTGCGAAGCGGTCCTGCCCGCGTGGGCTTGCACGGACAGGTAACCCGGGCTGGCCACCTGGTTCAGCTCCGCCTGTTTGAGGAACACGACGTTCGATTGCAGCA
Source organism: Planctomycetota bacterium (assembly GCA_029260765.1). Lineage (GTDB taxonomy): Bacteria > Planctomycetota > J058 > JAJDCP01 > JAJDCP01 > JAJDCP01. The sequence goes on along the minus strand of JAJDCP010000021.1, from coordinate 31,798 downwards.
GCGCCTTCGGCAGGGTCTTGTGGATCTCCGCCAGCGACTCCTGGCTGACCAGCAGGGACAGGACCTGTTCTTGGGAGATGTGGGTCGGGAACTCAACGGAGACCCAGGTCTTGATCACCTGCTGCGCGACCATGCGGAACACGAAGTCCAGCAGGGTCGCGAAATAGTCGGGATCGATACCCGCGACAGGTTCGAGGAAGTCGAAGTAGAGTCCGAACTCCTCCAAGCCCACCGTCAGCCGCCCGGGTTGCGCCGTCGCGCCAGCATTGCTCGCCAGACCCAGATAGGTCAATGAGACCCGCGCCGTCGCGGTGAACGCACACTGCATGCGCATCGTCATCGGCACGCCGCGCAGCTTCCCACCAACACTGCACAGTAGATCCCCCCAGCTCAGCCGCAAGGAGAGCGTCTCTGCCTCGGGCTGCTCCGGTGCCACAGTCACCAGAGGCGGCATGGTGGTCTTCAGGAACAAGCTGAGGTCCTGCAGCATCTGGGGAACATCGACCAGCTCCTTGCAGACTCCCTTGATGTACTCCTGCAGCTCGATGGAGCTGAGCAGCGTCCCTCCCCCGAGCAGGGGAACCTTCCTGCCTTTGCCCTCGGCATCGAGCACCCGCGAGACCTTGACCAGCATCTCCAGAGAAGACTGCAGCTTGCCGCCTGCCTTGCGGGTGGCCACCGCCGTCAGCGTGACCCGTTTGTCGACCAGCGCCAACTCGGTGATCCGGAAGCGGGCGCGGAAACCATCTTCAGCGCGGAGCGTACGGTCCTCAAGGCCAGGGATCGGCTTGCCCTCGGCGCGCAGCTGCAGGCTCACCGAGGCGTATTCGGCCCCGGGGTCGCTGACCAGGCACAGGAAGCTGGCAAAGAACTCAACCTCCAGCGGGGCGATCAGACACACCGGACCCGACTCTTTGGCCCCCGCAGGTCGGGTCGGCTCCAACTCGAGCAGGTCGTTCAACACCTCCTGGGCATGCCCCCGCACCAGGGTCTTGAGTGGATGCTCCCCGGCGGGAATGCTCAAGTCGAAGATGCCCGCGCTCCAGAGCGCGTAATTGACCTGATTGAAGAAGTTCAACTGCAGGGCCAGACCGGTCCCGGTCAGCTTCGGCGGCGTCGCATCGACCTTGTACCAGCCACGGCCCCGGGGGCGTTGGCCCTCTCCGAAACACAGCGGGCAGGCTGTTTTGGTCACGGCTCCGCGGTATTCCTGCTCGATCTCCCCGACGCCGTCGCAGCGCAGACAGGGCCCACCGAGCTGGGGATTGTCCGCCGCCACCCGGGCGTCAGCCCACAGGCTGAAGCCATCGTCACGGAACTCGGCTCCCAGCCGGCCCGCCAACTCGACAGTGGTCTCCTTCAGGATGATCGAGCCCTGCTCGCCGAGCTGCAGACGGATCTTGAGGCCTTGTTTGTCCAGCACCAGCAGGTCTTTGGGGTCGGGCTTGCGCACGCACAGCAGCTCGAGAGAGTGCAACAGGTTGGCAACATCGGCCTTCCGCCGCACGACCAGAGCGTGCCCTTCTGGTGGAGCGCGGAAACGCAGCACGCAGCCGTCGGCCTGGATCTCGATCTGCTTGAACACCTTCTTCAGCCAGACCTCAACTTGTTCCTCTGCCTCTTTCGGTCCCGTGTCGGCGTCGATCAGGAAGATCCGGGCAAGCTTGCGGATGGCGAACTTCAGCCCCCACAGCATCATGCTCGCGGTCATATCGCTGGTGTTGAGCAAGCTCTCACCCCCAGCGACCACGAGGTTGATGCCCTTCTCGATCACGCCAAAGATGTACTTCCGCTTCCAGGCCAGGAAGTCCTTGATCGGGCCGAACACCCAGGTCTTGAGGAAGGCGCGCAGCTCGTTGTGCACGTAGGCGTAGCTCGCGTCCTCCATGCCCTTCGACCAGGCGCGGATCTGGCGGCAGGTCGCCATGGTGTCCTTGTCGATGGACGCACGCAGCTCAGCACCGACGCTGCGGATATAGGCGATCCGGGCATCGACCTCGCGCTCGTTCTCGAGCACACCGACCCACTCGTCGACGTGCTCTTCGAACAGGTCTTTGCGGGCCCGACCTACCGACTCCTTCACGATCTCGGGACTGAAGCCGCTCAGCTGGCCGAGACCGTGCTCCCAGATGGCGTAGGCCATCTCTTCGGTGGTGATCTCGTACATCTGCGTCAGCGTGGTGGTGAATTGCTTGCAAGCCAGCCGGACCTTCTGCCAGAACGACAGGGTCTCCTCGCTGGCTGTGACCATGCCCTTCTTCAGCTCGCCGTGCAGCTCCACAGCCGCTGCGGCCACGATGGCAGCGGCTGCATACAGCTTGGTCATCCAGCCCAGGAACGTGGTCAACAACTCGAGCACTGCGTCGAGGACCAGCTCGTAGATGAACACGTAGAACCGGTGCAGCCCCACAAAGCTGAAGCGACCTTTGTAGCGCAGGTGGACGGCCACTTCGGCGTCATCGCTCAAGTCGAGCTCGAACAGCATCTTCAGATCGATCAGCCCAAGCGGTATGGAGGCCCAGAGCGTCAGATCGAGCAACGGGTCGAAGGTGCCCGCCGCGACGAGCTTCTTGAGCCGCTCTCCGACGAAGATGTCGTAAGCGGCCTCGGCCAGCTGGCGTGGGCTCATGGTTGTTGCGCCGCCGATGGAACGCTCATCCTGAAAGAAGCGCCGCAGCCACTCCACAGCCTTGGGAATCTGCAGGAAGTTCCCCAGCTGCAACAGTTTCTCGAGCACCGCCACAGCGAGACCGCGGATCTTGGCGAGGATGTCGGCACTGTACGGACGCAGGTCCAGGTCAAAACGCACCCAGATCGGCTGACCGTCGAGCTCGAGCAGCAAGCCCTTGCCCCCGGGAAAGTCGGGGTGCTTCGCCACCGAGCGCATCTTCACCGCCAGGGGTGGTTTCTCTTCGGGTTCCTGCAGGGCCTGGATGGCCGCCGCGCCCTCTGCCAGCGCGGTCTTGACGTCTTTGGAGCGCGCGAATGCCTGCTCGTAGGTGTGCGCAAAAACCTGCTGCCGCCGGTACACCCGGTCCTGTGCCGCGACCCGCTCGTCATGGGCTTCCGCCGCCTCGAAGTCGAAGGGCCCGATCCTCTTGAGGGCCTCAGCGATCCCGTACAGGGTGCCCGCCCGGGCGTTGTCCTGGTAGGCCGTCAGCCCTCGCACCCAGTCGTCGACGATCTCATCTTCGAGGATACGGTGTGTTTTCCCGACGGTCAGGCTGAGCTTGGCCTTGCCGACCGCGATGTTCTTGATGTCGCTCCCCATGCTTCGGGCCACGGCCTGCACGACCGCATCGTTGCCGACTTGCTGCCGCAACAGCTCGAGAAAGGCGGTCGGCGCCTTCAAAAGGTTGTTGCCGATGTTCAGCAGCGCGACTTTTTCGCAGATTTCACTGGACGGAGCATAGTTACCCACCCAGAAACTGCGGAACATGCGGCTGACCATGCAGCCGGGATGCGGATACCAGCCGAAGCGCCCGCGGGTCAGATGGGCGACCTTGGCATCGCTGCTCGGCGTGTTCGAAGCGTAGCTGGGATGGACGACCAGTTGCTCGGCGAGCTTGTCAAACGCCCTCCCCTCGAGCAGATGGAATCCCCGCCCCAGGGCCTTGTCGGCCTGTGCTGAGGCTGCCGCCTGCGTGTCTTTCAGCTCCAGCTTCGGTAGCTCGAAGGGCAACTCGCTCGGCTTCAAGGTCGCGTCGACGTGCCGCGGCGGGTGATCCTGTGCGCGGAACTGCAAGAAGGCCACACTGCTGCTGCGGGGCGTGGTCTTGGCGAGCTCCAGCGCGGGCTCGGCGCTGGGGTTGAAGCTGAACCAGGCATCCTCGACGAGGTTGGGATCGGTCACTGAACCGATCAGCTGCAGGCCCTCGTTGGGAGCCAGGAAGGGGAATTCCAGGTCCTTGCCGCTGCGCGTCCTGCCGTCCTGGAACTCTTTGAGCTGCAAGAAGAACAGGGGTCCCGAGGAGTTGACGGCGATCTGCGCCGGGGTGCACAGCACCGGACGCGGCGTGGCATCCGGCACGGGCTCGATATCGAACAGCCCGTCGCGTTTGAAGACGATCAGGATGTTGTCGCTGCGACGCAAGATGGTGTAGTCCCGCGGGGGCACAATCTCGCCGCTCACGCGGTCTTTGATCACGACGTCCTTGAGCATCACCTGCGCACCGTCGCTGACCTTGACGTCAAAGCAGGTCAGCAGCCGCTGGCTGGTCAAGCTCTCGCGAGCCACCAGCTCGATCTCGATGCCCGTCCCCAGCGGCTCGCGTGGAGCGCCCTCAGCAGCAATGTGCTCCCCCAGGGACTCCCTCAGCTTGCGCTCGTGGGCCTTGACGCTCTCCACCCAGCGTTCCCTGGGCGGAGCCGGTGGCGGGCCCCCTTTGCCATCGAAAAAGGGGTCATTCAAGCGCACGATGCTGTGCCGTAGATGATCGATCTTGCGGTCGCTCACGAGCTGGTCCCCCGCTTCATTCCTGCCCCTTCAGGGCGAGAATCTGCTGCTGGCTGCCGACTTTCCCGAACAGACTCGGCGTCGCATGGTCGAGCCACAGACTGCGCCGGGCCCGCAGCTCGCAAACAAAGCGCAGGAAGCCCGGAGCCTCCGGGGACAGCTCGGCAGCGACCAGGTTCTCCGCGCGGATGGTCAGCACCTCGGCCCCACACATCGGAACCTGGAAACTCGGCAGCACGATGTCGGGCAACAACTCGTTGATCAGGGTCTGGCCGTGCTCGCCGAGCAGGGTCGCCTTCATGATGTCGGCCATCAGCTTGCTCAACTCTGCCCTCGGGATGCCGTGCACCTCCGAGATCAGATCGAGCTCGACGACCGCCTCCGCGACGTTGACGACCGGCCGCAGCACGGTCACCGTTTTCGAGGCGCGCAGATGCTCGGGCAGCTGCTGCTGGCTGGCGGGCTTGTCTACGTTGGTGTACTGCAGCACGCTGTTCGGGAGCCAGCTGCGCGTGACCGTGTCGACATAGACATTGTTGTAATCGCGGATCGGCACCAACCCCAGGATCGACTCGGTGTAGATGCGGTAGCTGTGTTTGACCTTCGGCACCCCCTGCACCACCACGAACTTGCCGACCGTGCCAGGTTTGACGAAGATCTCAATCTTCTCGACCGGTTCTTCTTCGGCGCGGCTGAGCAGTTGTTGCAGCTGGCCTTTGAGCTGTGCGTCGCTGAAGGCGTTGGCAAAATACTGGTACGACATGCCGAACATCGCGACGAACTCTTTGTGCAGCAGCCCATGGCGCTCCCCGGGAGAGAGGCCGCTGAGAAGATCGACGATCTTGCGTTGATTCGCGCGGTTGGGGCTCTCCAGAGGCCCGGGTGTATAGCTGGGCCACCAGGCCTTGTCGACGTCGTAGCGCCACCAGAGATGGGTCTTGTCGCTGTAATTCTGGACCCATTTCCAGGTCTTCTCGCCGGTCTTGCGGTCGACCAGGCCGAACTGGAAGCGCCGGAACTGTTCCTGCATCAAGGTGTACAGCCGGAACAGGTCGCTCTTCGCCCGAAAGCTCGCTTGATAACACCCGTCGGCGATCTTGAAGGGCACACAGAACGACGTGCTCAGCTGGCCCGCGGCCACATTCTGCGCATCGAGCTCTGCACGGATCTGCACTGAATTGCTGGCGACCACCCGCACGCTATTGATCCTGCCCAGCGCCAGCACGGAGATGGGCACACACAGGTCCCAGTATTCGACCTTGCCGTAGTCGCCGGGCTTCTCCACCCAACGCCGCGGCGTCTTGCCCCCGATGAAACACTCGGGCCAGAGCTTCTGCTTGCTGCCAGGGTCCGCCCCCTGATCCCCCGTCTGCCAGTAATTGCGCGCGATCTTGCGAAACATGTCGACGTAGGTGGCCCGGTCGAAAGCAGCCTCTCCGCGCTGAGCGCGCCCGCGGTTGATCGAAGCCAGGCAGGTCTCGAGCTCGGCGACGTCGCACATGCCGTCATCGTCATCGAATTGGACCCAGGCGTTGATGAACCAGGCCAGAAACTCGGTGCTGAAATGCGTGCCCAGATGAGGACGTTCGCTGCTCTTGCCATTCCGTTGCCAGCGGAACCAAGCCCGTTCATTGACCTCGAAACGCAAGGACTCGATGCGCACGTCGGGCAGCCGGTTCTCTTCGACCTTGAACACGAAGCGCAGGCACTTCTCGCTGAGCAGCCCCAGGCTGCGGTCCCCGAATTCCCGCGACTCGAAGTACACCACCTGATCGAGGCTGATCTTGGGCCCAAAGCTCTCGTTCAGCGAAGCCTCCACCTCCTGCTCCATCTCCGCAAAGCGCGCCGCCGGCAAGTGCTTGAAGTCGTCGGGGAAGGTCAGGGAGCGCAAGCTGGGGAGGGGCATCTGCAGGTGCGCGACGGCATCGACACTGAAGGGGATCGGGGTTTTGAAGAAAGGCTCTCCATCGACCGATGCGTCCAAACCGAACTGAAAGACGGAGCGCAGGTCCCCCACTCCCAACCAGAGCTTGCCTTCGTGTTGGTAGACGGTCGGCGGCAGACCGCATTCGTCGACGAAGCGCAGCTTCTTGAAGGCGAGCTTGGCGGTGTGGTCGGGCATGGCTTCCTCGTTTCAACCGTTCAGGCGGGGAAAGGCGTCGAGCCGCAGCTCGAGCAGCTCGCTGGGAACCAGCTTGCTCAGCAATTCATGATCGACATCCCAATCGAGCAGCTTGCTCTTCCACAGCAGGTGCGACAGGTGGTTCATCGAGTCCATGTTGACCGCCATGCCCGACTGCTGGTCGGCGGGAAAGAGCTCGAGCTTGGCAGGATCGATCCCCTGCGAGGCGCAGATGCTGAAGAATCGGTCGGGCTTCTCACCGCTGGCGACGGTCTGTTGCAGGCCTGCCAGTTGGCGCAGGCCGAAGTTCATCGCCAGCTGCAATCCCTGGCTGCCCGCACGCAGGTGGGAGACCTCCGTGGCCCCCTTGATCCACAGCGGCTGCCGCTTGATCGGGGCCTCGAGGTGGTACCCATACAGGTAGCGCTGCTGCAGCATCAGGTTCAGGCAGCCGAGCAGACCGCCCCCATAGATACCGGCGCTGCTGTCCGAGAAGGCCTTCAGCAGCGCACGCGTGAAGGCATAGTCGTCGAACTTCGAAGTATCGAGCGTGACGACCCCGCGCACCAGATTGAAAGCGGTGATCAGCAGATAGACCAGGTAGGCGCCGCCCTTGAAGAGGCCCCCGGAGATGCCAAAACCCATCATGCCATTGAAGAAGAACTCGAACAGCCAGACGAACACACCGACGATGGCCCCGACCACCCACGAGTCGCTCTCGATCTTGGTGTAGGCATCGAAGAAGCTGGTCTTGATCCGATGGGGCGTGATTTTGGGCGCCTCGCCGGGTCCACTGAACTCGAAGTAGAAGTCCGCCTTGACGCGCGGGAAACTCAGCTCATAGCTGTGCATGAAGTTGAATGGCTGGAAGGTGAAGAGCCAACGGAAAGCCTGGTAGATCGCGTCGAGTCCTCGCGGCAGGCCGCCGTATTCCATGTGCACCTTGATCCGGGGTCGAAAGGCCGAGTTGATCTCACGTTCGCCATCATCGCTGAGGTTCTTGCTGCGCAACGACACGTAGATGCCCGGACCCCAGCTCTGGAAAGAGTCACGGGCCTCCAGCTTGACGCGCAGAGGCAGGCGCAGCTTCTCGAGGATCAGAACCTTGACCCCCGGCAGCCCGATTCCCGCGCCTCCGCCTCCCGCGCGCTGGCCGCCCTCGACCATCATCGCGTGGATCGCCTTGTCGGCACTGGTCTCGAGCTGGCTGGGGCTGAAGTGCTGGCGGAGGTTGCCGCCCCCTTGCCAGCTGCTGAACAGGTCCTGTTTGAGGAAGCCTGCCAGACCGCCCGTGCGGCTGCCCGCATCGCTGCGCTTATCGACGAGAATGCGGCCCAGCCGACCCTCGCTCCAGCTGCGCGGCTTGATGTGCGCGCCACACAGGTCACCGACCAGGCGGGTCGCGTTGAGGTCGAGCACGTCCAGAAAAGTCTGCAGGCCGTTCTCGATGACAGACAACAGATTGGGTGCGAGCTTGAGCTCAAAACCCCGTTGCACGGGCAGCTCAGGCCCGCGCTTCGAGACCACCATGCGCTCGCCCGCGATTGGAATGCTGGTCAGCTCCTCGCCTGCCTCGGGCAGCTTGGCTGACTGGTAGCTGCCGAACAGGAAGCTGCGCACCGCCTGCCCCCGGTTGCCAGCGATGTCGTGGGACACGATCTTCAGGATGTTCATGCCGCGGATCAACTGCCCCTTGTCGACCCCGACGTTGAGCTCGATTGTCTTCTTCGGCTGATCGCTCAGGTCATGGCTGGCGCCGACCTTGCGGCCGTTGAGGTGCAGCTCATAGTCCTTCAACAGGCTGAAGGTCTCAGTCAGTTTGAAGGAGATCTGGAAGCGCTCTTTCTGGTCGACAAACGCGTGCTTACCCGGCGCGCTGATCTCGACATCGGGACCGCGTCCGTCCGCCGCGATCAAGATCGTGCTCCGCACCGTGGGGTCGTTCTTGAGCGCGACCGTGACCTCGTAGATGCCCTCGTAGGGCAGGCACAGGGTCTGTTTGCCAGCATCGAGCTGCACGATGGTGTTGGCGAGATCGGCGTTCTGGCACAGCAGCCACTGCAGGTTGAGCAGCTGCCGTGGCGGCTTCTGGGCACGTCCCAGCCAGTCGGCATCGTGGCTGAGCTTCTCTTTGAACACCACCTCCGCCACTTCCCAGGGCTGCGCGCAGGTCTTGAAGGGCGGCGCGCCCTGCTCTGCTACGGTGACGAAGAGCGGATGGAAAGCCCCGGCGCGGATCGCGACCGGTTGGGTGTACGGATGTTTGCCCGGCTGCAGGCTGTTCAGCTCGAACTCCTTGACAGCGCCGGCATGGAACAGCACCCGGAAACGGCCGCCTTCGACCTGGACGGCCTGGCGATGCACGAAGGCCATGATCTCCAGACGGGCACCGAGGTCGATCAACGAGGGCCCGGGCGACTTGAAGAGCAGCTGCTCGTTGCGGTACAGCACCACACCCAGCTCGAGGTACCGCCCCTCGACCTCCCCCTGGTCTTCGAGCACCGGCACGTCGTGAATGGCCCGGTCGCCCTCGAAGCTGATCTTGATCGTCTTGTCGGTCTTGGTGCCATCGGCCAGGGTGCAGTCGCCGATGAACTTCTTGCTCCGCACCTGGCCCGTAAAGGTTGCGAGCAGGTCGTCCTTGCCCGAGCCTTCGACAACCTCTGTACCCTCCTTCTCGACCCAGCGGTCCAGCTCGAACAGCTCGATTTTCATCGGGCCGTCTTTGAGCTTTCCCTCAAGCTTCAGAGCCAGGGGTTTGGCGATGTCACGCTGGATGTTGGGAATGAAGCGGGCAGAAATCTTGGGATCGCCCATGCACCGGGCTCCTCGGCTTTGAGTAGATCTGATTCTGCGGGCGTTCCCCCAGCATAACGCAGCCGGGCAAATTCTTCCTGCACTTGCGCACATGGAAGCCAAACGGAGCGCGCGCTAGCAGCCTGCGACGAAAATCGTGAAGCGAGGTGCCGCGCCGGTGGTGTGATGCCAAGGAGGACTCAGCGAAGCGGCCGAAGGTGCAGGTGGCCCGGATGGCCGTCGAGGAGGACTCAGCGAAGCGGCCGAAGGTGCAGGCAGCGCGCCGCCGCCGTGGTGCCTGGCGAAGCGATTTTTGACGCAGTCTGCTACACTGGACGCAGGCAGGCAAAGTGCTGCGGACAGGGGGAGCAAGGGGATGGGCGACGCTGAGGAACGCGAGCTCCGGAAACACGGACGCAACACGATGCGTGTGCGGGGCACGACGATCCAGACCAACCGTGCTTTCAAGGTCGTGGTGCCGAGCATCGTCCATCTGGTCGTACGGCTCTTCGACCAGACAGGCACGCAGGCGCTGGCGAACCAGGCCTATCAGATCAAGGGGCCCCAGAGTTTCGAAGGAACGACGGACGCCCAGGGTCGCTTCGAGCATCTGTCTGTGACCCGGGGCGCATACACTGTGAGTGTCCCCCACGCAGGGAGCGGCCAGACCCACACGGTCGGTGTGCCCTGGACGATGGACAAGAGCGTGCCGCATCTGCAGCATGTGCGGGGCTACCAGAGCCTGCCTCTTTAGCGGCGGTCTGTGAAGAGCCGGCAGCCTCCGCATCGCCGGCTTCCGGCGCTCCTCGACCCACAGCACCCAGATTTCGGTCCAAGCACCCATATATCGGCACAATGCACACCGATATTTCGGCGACCGGCTCACCAGACCTCATCCTACGGGCATCCATTTGGCTGTGCATTCGGCACGCTGATTGCAGTATGCTGTACGTCTGTCGCAAGCAAACCGCTAGCGCCCACCAAGGAGAGAGCTACTCATGAATATCAACACCGGACTGCCCGCCGACGCCCGCCGCTCTATCGCCGACGGCTTGAACCAGGTCCTCGCCGAGAGCTATGTGCTCTATCAGAAGACCCACGCCTTCCACTGGAACGTCGAAGGCCCGATGTTTCAGACCTTGCACACACTGTTCGAGACGCAGTACACCGAGCTCTGGCAGTCCCTCGACGTGATCGCCGAACGCATCCGTGCGCTCGGATTCCCCGCGCCCGGTACGTACAGCGAGTACAGCGCGCTCTCCTCGATCGCTGAGACCCCCGGAGTCCCCGCCGCCCGCGAGATGATCGCGCTGCTCCTGGCAGGTCACGAGGCCGTGGCCGCAACCTCCCGCAAGGTGCTCCCGCGTGCGCAGGAGGTCGGCGATGAAGTCACCGTCGGCCTGCTGACGGATCGGCTGAACGTGCACGAAAAGACTGCTTGGATGCTGCGGAGCATGCTCGCCGGCTGATCTGTAGCCCTGCAGCCCCCATCCGCCTTCAGCCAGGCGATCCCATCGATGGACCAAGCCAGAACCCTACGCACCAAATCGGGGGCGCCCCAAACTCGGCAAGTTGCGCCGCTGAGGCTGCAGCTAACCGATCCCGCCGTCTTCCTGACGGGCGCTATCCCCGAGATCCGGGAACAGTGTGGCGACGGGCACGCTGCGCGGGGCGGGCGTCGGACTGCGCGCGGCGAGAGCACAGAGCGCGCTGTTCCACGGCGTGGCTATCGAGTGTTGCGCACCCAACTGACAGATCGTGCCGTTGAGATAGGCAACCTCAAGCGGACGCCCGCGCACCAAACTCTGCCAGGTCGAGCCGCCGCCACGTTCCTGACCTTCCACCAGGCGGTAACTGAGCAGGCTGTTCATGGCGCGCAGGAAATCAGGCTCATAGCTCAAGCGTGCCGTGCGCAGCACCCGAGCGCCCTCGGCGCGGACACGCTCTGCGAATTCCCTGGCATCTGGCCCCGCCAGGCAGAAGGCATCGAGGGCGTTGCCGAGGTTGCACAGCAACTTGCTGCGTTTGCAGTGCATGACGTCGGGTACAGCCTCGGCATCGTAGCCAGCCGAGGCGAGATCAGCAGCCAAGCTACGGCAGAACGCATCTTCGCCCGCGGGGAAGCAGCCGATCCGCAACACCCCGGGCGGGGTCGCGAACACGTCCACGCAGCCGGGCTCAAGGCACAGCGCGGGCGTCCAGACCATCATCCCATAGACGTGCGTGAAGCCCCTGGCACGCGGCTCGTTGCTCACGCCGTTCTGGGCACAGACCAGGCGTGCACGTCGGTCCACTGCTAACAGGGCGCCCTCGGTGTCCTGGGACTTGACAGCGAGCAACACGGTGTCCCCGGGCTGCCAGCCAAGCTCCTCCATGCTGCCATGCACGGGCAGGCGCAAAGTGTGGAGCTCGCCAGGCAGGCGCAGACGCAGCCCGCCGCTCGACAGTGCCTGCCGATGGGCACCCCGGGCGACCAGCGCGACATCGCGTCCCGCTCGGGCCAACAGCCCTCCCAGTGAGGCGCCGACCGCACCTGCTCCGAGCACGATCAACCGGCCGCGTGGCTCAGCCATCGAGGCCCATATCGACGAGGGGTATGTGCGCACTGGGGGACACGGTCACTCCTGGCGGGATTCTGCTACCTCAATCCTCCAACAACGAGAGCACCTGCGCCTCGCACTCGTTGGGGCAATACACCACCACCAGCTGATCGCCGAACTCATGCAACAAGTCGTCGTCGAGCTCTTCGTCATCAAAGGCGAAACCGAAGACCATGTCCTCGTCACACTCCTCGCAGATCTGCAGCGGAGGCTCTGCGATCCGCCAGCCCCCGTGGCTGTGGGTGCGCGTGCAGGCCTTGCGGCGCGCCGTGCTCTCTTCGAGCACGATCGTAGACTCGTTGCGCTCTGACGGCATGTCCGCGGGCTGATCCCCCTTGAGGAAGGCCACATGTGAGCACTTGGGATTCAAGGCACTGCAGCCTTCACCCGACAAGCACAAGAACAGGGCCAGCCCGCTGGTGCCGTCTTTCAGGGGTAGCTGCTCAGGATCGGTCCAGACGGTCGCCACCGGACTCATCGGGTTGCCACAGCGGCCGCATTCGGGCCAATCATCCGCCAACCCGACCACGCGCTCGCCGCCAATCCTGTCACGCGCGTAGTTCGCATCGTCCTTCTTGAGCACCCAGAAGAAGCGCGGCAGCGGCTGTACATCCGCAGGCAAAGAGACCTTGAGGGGCGACAAGACCTCTTTGGGACGCAGGGCCGCCCAGTCGGTGGTCTTCTCTTCGGGGATCACCCAATCTCCGGCCTCGGTCGCACAGCAAAGCTCACCAATACAGTCGAGGATGCGCTGGCCTTTGAGCCCGTAGGCGATGGCACGGGGCACACCTTTGCGGGTCTTGGGCAACACCAGCTGGGTGCCCTCAAGATTGAGCCGGTGCACCGCACAGGGCTCTTTCGCCCCTGGTTTCGCGCAGATCGCCAGGAACTCTTTGCCACTCGGAGAGATCGCGAGGTTGGTGACGATGTCCTCTCCGGCGTCGAAGAGCACCTCCGGGTCCTCGCTCGAAGTGAAATCGTAGCGCAGAACCTCGCTGCCCTGGCCGAGCAGCGCCCAGCTTCCATCGTCGGTCAGCGCGGCGCAGCGCCCCTCGCCCTCGTGCTCGAGAAGCTCCTTGCACTGCCAGGTCGTCACCCGTCGCTCGAAGAGACCGAAATCTTCGCCATCGACCATCACCAGGCGACGTCCGTTGCGGGCCCAGGCGATGCTGCGGACCTCGTCGTCAGCGGGGTTCAGCTCAAACTCCGTCTTGACCTCGAGAGTCTGGGGGTCATGGCTGCAGACCGTGCCGTAGCTCGACACCGAGTACAGGAAGTCGCCTGCAGCATGGATCGAGGCGAGCTCATCGTCCAGCTTGAGCCTCTTCACTCCGGACTTCTCCGGGTGCAGGACCAGGTTCTCGCTGTTGGCGGTGTAGATGGCATCGCCATAGGGAGCGATGGCCAGCCGATGCACTTCTTGCGGCTTGATGCTGAATCTGAGTTTCCCCAGGGCGACGTCGCGCACTTCGACGCTGAATTCGCCTTCGAACGCGACGAAATCTTCCACCTGTGCGGTGGTAGCCATGGCTCTGCGCATGTGGATCTCCCTTGAAGCGGTAAGGCCCAAGGATACCAGCCGCGCACAGATCGTCCAAACCCTTAAGCCCCATGCTCTTCAAGGGCCCACAACATGCGCCGCAACACCGGTGCAGGGGCCTTCCCGGCGCGCGCTTGCAGTTCTGCGCGCAGGCTGGGCAGCTGGCCGCTCGGCAAGACTCCCAGCCGCTGCGTGGCTTGCTGCTCGAAATCATACAGCAGGCTCTGGCTGCCTGCAGGAGGTTGGGGGCCCAGGCTGTGAGCGCTGAGCCAGCGCCCGGAGGGATGCACTTCTTCGACCCACAGGTCCCGCCCCTGCCGCTCGATCAGGCAGGTGGTCTGGCCGCTGGCCAGATCATAGCGGCAGATGCTGCCGTCGAGGCTGAAGACCAGGCTCTGGCCATCCGGCAACCAGTGCGGATACCAGGCCTCCTCGCCCAGGGCAGTCAGCCAACGACGCTCGCGGTCCGCGACCCGCAGCAGCCCGAGCCGCACGGTGCCGTCCTGCTGGGCGCTGCGGTCGACAAAGGCCAGCTGGCTGCCATCGGGGGACCAGGCCGCCGCAAAACCCGACACCAGGAACTGCTCTTCCCCGCCCTTCAGGCCGCGCACGCACAGCTGTTCCAGGCCACGATCGGCCATCGAAAAGGCCACCTGACAGCCATCGGGGGACCAGGCTGGGGCAAAACCGTGGGGAGCCAGGCAGCGCACGCTCTCTCGGTCCAGGTCGGCCAGATAGAGGCCGTCGACGGGGGCGTTGAGCTTGTCGAACAGCAGTTGGCTCCCATCGGGAGACCAACACACGTCATCGATGGCATCCCGGGTCCGCACCACCAGGCGCGCATCGCCGCCGTCTGGGTCGCAGGTGTAGACGCCCAGGCGGTCCATCGGCGCGTCCAGACGCTTGCCGACCACCGCCAGGCGCTTCCTGGCCGGACTGTAGCGGGCGGCTTGCACGTCGCAGAAGTCTCCGAGGGGCGCGAGCTCGACAGCCTCAGCTCCGACCGTCCCGACGCACAGCTGCGTCGTGCCCAGCCAGGCGTGTTGCGCGCAGAACTGCGCATCGCCCAGAAAACGCGGCCAGGCCGTGGCCAGCCGGGTGCTCGCTTCCATCATCTCCTCCTGTTGCCCGACTGTACCCGAAGAACCTGCACGAAGGAAACATGGCCTGGATCCATTCCGCGGTCCAACAGCCATGCCCCCACGACGTAACAGCGAGGTAACCACCCTCTGGAGTCCACAATGTATCGGGTTTCTACCTGCCTGTGTCTCGCCAGCCTGCTTCTTCCCCTGGGCGCCGATGAAACACCGCTTCCCGAAGGCTATCTGCCATTGGAGCAAGCCACACTGTTCGAAGTGGACGCGAGCAAGCTGCGTGCGCCGGGCTACCTCGGGGTGCGGCTCGACGCGACCTCGGTGATGATGGGCTGCCGCGTCACCAGCGTTGTGGAGGGCTCGTCCGCGAAAGCAGCGGGCATCGAGCCCGAAGATGTGATCGTGCGCTTCGACCGCATCGACACCCCCAACGGCACCCAACTCCGCCAGGTCGTGATGAGCAAGGTCGAAGGCGAGAGCATCGTCGCCCAGCTGTACAGGCAGGGCGAGAGGCTGACGATTCCGATCACGATGAAGAGCGTCGAAGGCCGTCTGATGCTCGGGGTCCGCATGGAAGAAGGCGTGCCGGTCTCCGACCACGGCGGTCTCAAGGTGGGTGAGGTCTATCCCGAGACCCCCGCTGCCAGCTCGGGGCTGCAGAGTGGCGACGTGATCGTCGGTTTCGACGGCATCCCCACACCGGACAAAGAAACGCTCGGTTCTCTGACGCAATCTCTGCGTGAAGGGGATTCGGCGCGTTTGAGCGTGCGCCGAGGAGAGGAAGAGCTCGAAATCTCCCTGACGCTCGCGGGTCGGCCGCAGCGCCGCCGGCGGAGCGAGCCCGAGACGGCCCGCGACTTCAAGCTGGCCGTGGTGCTGGTCGAGTTCGCCGATGTCAAACACGATGAGCGCTTCAGCGTCGAAGACTTCCAGACCATGTTCTTCAGCGACGACAGCTACACCGAGACCAGCCCCTCCGGGCAGACAGTCTACGGCAGCGTGGTCGACTTCTACCAGGAGATCTCCTGCGGCGTCTTCCAGCTCGAAGGCAAGGTGTTCGACTGGGTGTCGGTCGCGCCCGCCAAGGACGACTACCTGAATCAGAACATGGGACGCGAGTCGGGCGCCTTCATCCAGGAGGCCCTCGACGCGATCCAGGCACGCGACGGAGAGGACGCCCTCGACGGCTACGAGGGGCTGGCCGTGGTCTACGCAGGACAACTCGAGCACCCCCGGGGCCGGGCACTCTGGCCGCACCGCTCGTCGGTACGCTTCGGACGCCAGCGCTTTCCCTACTACGTGATGAGCGAGCTGGGATCGCGGCGCGGAGGTTTCTCGAGCATCGGCACGCACTGCCATGAGTTCGGGCACATGCTCGGACTGCCCGACCAGTATTCAGAGGTACCGGGCCAGGGCATGGAGCTGGGCATCTGGTGCCTGATGGCCAACGGCGAAGATGGCGCCACCGGCCGCGCCAGCGGCCACATGCCGCTGCATCCCTGCCCGTGGTGCAAGATCCAGGTCGGCTGGCTGCAGGCGCGCATGATCGATCCTCGCATCCCCCAGAAGCTCGCGTTGCGGCCCATCGAAGGCTCACAGGATCAATGCCTCAAGGTTCCCCTGCGCGAAGATGGCAGCGAGTACCTGCTGCTGAGCTACCGTGGTGGGGAGGGCTTCCACAAGGGTCTTCCCAGCACGGGGTTGATGGTCTGGCATGTCAGCCGGGACTCGGTCATCGATCTGCTGGAGGCCCATGGGCGGCAAGACTCGGAGACGCGGCTGCGGGAGGTGCCCTTCCCGCGCGGTTCCCGTACGAAATTGACGATCGATGCGGACATCGCAGACTTGAAAACGGCGGCCCGGGGGCGCTGGCAAATCGAGATCAGCAACATCCGCGAGCAGCCTGGCGCATGGCTGGCGCTGGAGATCGGCCCGGTGGCGGGCGAGGACGACTGAGGCGCCGTCGGTCTCGACTCCGAGCCCAGTTCTGCTGATCGAGTCCGCGCGCTGCAGGGTTCTCGTCCCGAGATCTTGCAGGTAGGATGGATCGTACGCCACGTCCGATAACGAGACAGTTCCCATCGCCAGGACCTGGCACTCGACCCCCATCCTCTTCAAGCAAAGAAGAACCATGGCCAAAGTGACCAAGCAGCTCCTCGGAATTCCGGACCTGAAACCGCTGAAGACCCGACTCAAAGACGGCAACCAGATGGTGGTTGACTACAGCGACGTCATCGGCGCAATCGTCCGCTCAAGTGGCCAAAATCACGCTGCCATTGACGAAGCATGCACGCGTCAGAAGAAGTTCCTGGAATACATCGAAGGCTACGAGAAAGAGGCCGCCCATCTCAGGGCGAAACTGAAGATCTGGAGCAGCCCGTCCATGAAGCTCGTCATCAAAGCTGCAGGCCTTTCAAGAGAGGTAGAAAAGGTCGAAGAGTATGCGGAGGGCCTGGAGAAAAATGCCAAGGGCTTTCGGACCTGGATTGACAATCTGAACCAAACCATTGTGGGCAAGATCGGCCGTTGGAAGATCGTCAAGAAATAGCCGTTTACAGCTGACGGCGCCACGCCGGTCGCGCCGGCCCCCTCCTCAACAGCTGAGGTATCCTCCCCGGGGACACCTTTCAGGCCCACACGGCAGGTCCAGCTGCGGCTCGACTCACAGAGCTGGCGGACCTTCCCCGGCCTTCCCAGCCTCGGGCTGCTCCCCGCGCAGCAGATGCCCGACGGCCCGCACATCGAGCGCCTGCTTGGCCACCAGCCGCAGCAGGTCGACCAGCAGGATGCTGGTGTCGTCCCGTTCGACCTCGATCAGGTGGAGCGACACACCGCGTAGCATCGCGAACGCTGCGTGGTTGTCGGCCAGCACCATGGCACGGAACCAGTGCACACCACGCTCGACGGCGGCCGAGATCAGGCGCCGCAGCAACAGGCTCCCCAACCCCCTGCCATGGTGGGCATCGACGACTGCCACCGCGGCCACTACATGACCAATGCCACTATGCTCTCCACCCTCTATGCGAGCCTGGCCAGCAAGAACCTGGAGCGTGCCCCCGCTCGCTATCCGCAAGACATCCTCGCCTGCCTGCGGTTGAGGCTGTGGGATGGGGCACTGGAACGCATGCTTCGCTATGCCGAGGCCCGCGGAACCTGAGGGGACGGTTTGCCAGGGTCGTCTCCGGTGGCGAGCTCAACTCCGCGTCCCCACGCCCCGGCGAGGGCGGACAATTCTCGGGGACTGCGGTAGAATGATCACCCCGGCCGTGACGGGCTGGCTTCCACCAGGAGGTCCTCCATGCGGGTGCTGCATCTGCTCTCCCAACGCCCTGGCCGCACCGGTAGCGGCGTCACGCTCGAGTCGTTGGCCACCCGCGCCGCACGCGAGGGGCTCGAGCAGTGGGCCGTCGTAGGCACGCCGCTCGACGATCCGCGGCCCTCTGTGGCTGGCATCGAGCCACAGCGCTTGTTCCCGCTGGTCTTCGGCCGTGGAAGCGGTCGCGTCGAGTTCCCGCTGCCCGGCATGAGCGACGTGATGCCGTACCCCAGCTCGCGCTTCAGCGCTCTTGGGCGCGCGCAGCTTGAGGCGTACAGGACGGCCTGGCGGGACCACTTGAGGCCAATCTTAGAGGCTGTCGCACCGGATGTGATCCACAGCCACCACGTCTGGTTGCTGTCGTCGTTGATCAAGGACATCGCGCCGGGTGTGCCGGTGGTGAATCACTGCCACGCCACTGGGCTGCGTCAGATGTCCCTGTGCCCGGAGTTGGCCCCCGAGGTGCGCGCTGGGTGCGTCCGCAACGATGCCTTCGCGGTCCTGACAAGGCAACACACCGAGCAGCTGGTCGCGGAGCTGCATGTGCCGCGTGAGCGCATCAGCATCGTCGGCGCGGGTTTCGACACGGCGCGGTTCTTTCCACCGAGCCCACGCGGCACGCGCGGCGAGACCATCGTCTACGCGGGCAAGTACAGCCACTCGAAGGGGCTGCCATGGCTGCTGGACGCCTTCGAGCGCTTGCGCCGCGAGCGTCCGGCGCTCACCCTGCACATCGCGGGGGCTGGTGCGGGACCCGAGGCCGAGGCCCTGGCCCGGCGCATAGACGGCATGCCGGGGCTGCAGCGCCACGGCATGCTGAGCCAGGAAGCGCTCGGCAGCTTGCTGCGCAGCTGTGCGGTGTTCGTGCTGCCTTCCTTCTACGAGGGCCTGCCGCTGGTCCTGATCGAGGCTCTGGCCTGTGGTTGCAGACCTGTGGCGACCGCCTTGCCCGGTGTGGTCGCTGAGCTCGCACCGGCGCTCGGAGATGCGCTCGAGCTGATTCCCCTGCCGCGCCTGCGTGGCATCGATCTGCCGGAGGAAGCCGATCTGCCGGCATTCGTCGAGGCCATCCATGCGGCCCTGGAGCGCGCGTTGGTCCGCGCTCCGATCGCCGACGCAGGCCAGCTGACCAGGGACTTCAGCTGGGACGGGGTCTACACCCGGGTACGGGCTCTGTGGGACAGGGTGATCGGCTGATCACTGTGTGGTCGGGTGCAGCGGGCTTCAAGATTTCCACCGCGGTCTGCTCAAGGCAGCATCTCCAGATCGAACAGCTCGGCCAGAGGCACGTCGCGGGCGGGGCTCTCCGGAGCGCTGCGACCGCATCTACGTACCGGACAAGCGGCACACGCAGGTGCGCGACCACATGGGCTGAGTCGAGGATCCGATGAGCTGGGAGGTGCTAGTCTTCATCAAGGGACACCTGGGCTGAGCCTGGTCTGCGGAGGATCTGGACTGGCTGCCATCAGACTGGATCCTATCCACAGCGGACTGAGGAACGCGCAGGCTGCGAGCTCCTGACATCGGGTCGAGGCAACCGGGCTGGATGGCGCTGGGCGACCACTATCCGTTGCGACCGCATCCAACACCGTCAAGTACGCCCGATATTGAAGCCGTCTTCTGTAGCGGCGCTCTGTGAGCAGGGCGCGCTGCGCGCGCCAGGAAGCCGTGTGCGCAGCGGTTCCTCCGAAGATCTGGGGTGACTCTATGCAGGTCGGTGTTCCCGTCGGTCATAGCAGACTGCGGCAAAGATACTGATTTTCGAAATGTAGGGGCGGGGTTTATCCCCGCCCGAACGAACGGGCGGGGGTAAACCCCGCACCCTACAAGGGCCCAAAAAGCCCTTCTTCGAATTTCGCCGCAGGCTGCATAGACCGACGCTACAGCGGCTGCAAGCCGCTTCCGCAGCGGTTCCTCCCCCCTGTAGCGGGACTGCCTTACGGAACCCGGCCAGCGAAAGCGCCAAACTCCAGGCTAGAGAGTTTGAGCCAGGATGCGGACACCCTGGTCGCACAGGCGGTGCGTGAGGCGGTTTTGGACATCAAGGCAGCCTCCACGCCTTGATCAGCAGACCCTAATCCGCCGCTCCCGGGTAATCTTCGAGATGGTGCCGGATCACCTCGCCCTCGACCATGAAGACCACGTCTTCGGCGATGTTCGTGGCCAGGTCGGCGATGCGCTCGAGGTGGCGTGAGGCCGAGAGAGTGTGGACGGCCCGCTTGATGGTCTTGGGCTCTTGGTACATGACGTCCTGCAGAACCCGAAACATCTCGCTGTTGATGGCGTCGACGGCATCGTCTTGCGCGCAGATCTTGCGGGCGAGGGCCGTGTCGAGGTTGACCAGGGCGTCGAGGCTGTCTCGCAGCATACAGCGGACGGTCTCGACCATACGGTCAAACTCGAGGGGGACCTCGATCGGCTCGTGGGTTGAGAGGTAGGCCGAGCGCTCGGCGATGTTGATCGCCAGGTCACCCATCCGCTCGAGGTCGTTGTTCACCTTCATTACGGCGATGATGAACCTGAGGTCGGTGGCGACGGGCTGATGCAGGGCCAGGATCTTGAGGCACTCCTCTTCGATCGCGACCTCCAGCTCGTCGATCTTGTCGTCGCCCGCCATCACCTCCTGGGCCAGCTCAGGTCGGCGGTCGACGAGCGCGGTGATCGCCTTGTTCGTCGCCTCCTCGACCATCGCCCCCATGCCGAGGATCTTCTTCTTGACGTTCTCCAGGTCCCGCAGCAGATGTTTTGACATCCGAGTCTCCGCTCCTTTATCCAAACCGTCCGGTCACGTAGTCCTCGGTCTTCTTCTGGCTCGGCCGCGTAAAGACCTGATCCGTCTCCCCGAACTCGATCAGATGTCCCTCATAGAAGAACGCCGTCAAGTCGGAGACGCGCGCCGCTTGCTGCATGTTGTGGGTGACAATGACGATGGTGTAACGCTCCCTCAGCTCGAAGATCAGGTCCTCGACGCGTGCCGTCGAAGCGGGATCGAGGGCCGAGGCCGGCTCATCCATGAGCAACACCTCGGGGTCGGTCGCCAGGGCCCTGGCGATGCAGAGCCGCTGCTGTTGCCCGCCTGAGAGCTCCATGGCCGAGTCGTCCAGGCGGTCCTTGACCTCGTCCCAGAGCGCCGCGCGCGTCAGCGAGGTCTCGGCGATCCGCGCCAGCTCGGCCTTCTTGCGGACGCCGTGGATGCGCGGGCCGTAGACCACGTTCTCGAAGATGGACTTCGGGAAAGGATTCGACTTCTGAAAGACCATGCCCACACGCTTGCGGATCTCGACGACGTCGACACCCCGCCCATAGATCTCGGTGCCGTCGAGCAGCACCTCCCCCTCGTGCCGCGTGTGCTCGATGGTCTCGTTCATGCGATTCAGCGTTCTGAGAAAGGTCGACTTCCCGCAGCCCGAGGGTCCGATGAGGGCGGTCACCCGATGTGTGGGGATGTTCAGGGAGATCCGATCGAGAGCCTGGGTCTCCCCGTAGAAGAAGTTGAGATCACGGACCTCGATCTTGTTGACGAGCTCAGTTTCCACGAGCGGTTTCCTACCAGCGGGTTTTCTTGCGGAAACGATTCCTGAGGACGATAGCACAGAGGTTGACCCCCAAAACAAGCATGATGAGAACCAACGCTGTGGCGTATTGCTTGGGACGCACAGCGGCGGTGTCGGGATGTTGCGTTGCCAGAATGTAGAGGTGATAGGGCAGGGCCATGACCTGATCGAAGACTGAGTCTGGCAGCCGCGGCAGGTAGAAGGCGGCCACGGTGAAGAGGATCGGCGCGGTCTCACCCGCGGCGCGCGCCATGCCGAGAATGGAGCCCGTCAGCATGCCCGGCAGGCTGTAGGGCAGGACATTGCGCCAGATGGTCTGCCAGCGTGTCGCTCCGAGCGCGAGGCTGCCATCACGCAGGGAATTCGGAACCGCCCGCAGAGCCTCTTCACTCGCCACGATGACGACGGGCAGGATCATGAGGGCGAGGGTCAGGGAGCCGGCCAGGATCGAAGCACCGAAGCCCAGAAAGATGACGAACAGCCCGAGACCGAGCAGCCCGAAAACGATGGACGGCACCCCTGCCAGGGTGAAGATGGCGAGGCGGATCCAGCCAGTCAGACGGCCCCGTCCCGCGTACTCCGTCAGGTAGATGGCGGCGCCCATGCCGACAGGCAGAGCGACGGCCAGGGTCCCGATAAGCAGGCACAGCGTCCCGACGATCGCGGGCAGGATGCCGCCCTCAGCGCCCGACTTTCGAGGCATGCTGGTCAGAAACTCCCAGGAGAGAGATCCCACACCGTGGTAGACGATGTCTCCGAGGACATAGAGGATGGCGGCGACGACGGAGTAGGTGAGGACGCGAAGCCCCCACACGCCGATCTTCTCCAGGGATCTACGCCTCATCGCTTCTTCCTCCGAACCTTGTTGACGAGCAGGCGGCGCGCGTAGAGGTTCACGATCAGGGTCATGCCCAGGAGCACCAGGCCGACGAGGAAGAGGACCCGGTAGTGGTCGCTACCGAACGGCACTTCGCCCATCTCGGCGGCGATCGTGGCCGTCATCGTGCGCACCGATTCGAAGGGCGAGGCCGTGATCATGGCCGCGTTGCCGGTGACCATCATGACCGCCATGGTCTCTCCGATGACGCGTCCGATGCCGAGCATGACCCCCGCGATCACGCCGGAGGAGGCGGCCGGCAGCGTCACCTTCCAGGTGGTCTGCCAGGGGGTGGCTCCCAGCGCCAGGGAGGCGTCCTTGTAGGACTGCGGCACGGCGCGCAGCGCGTCCTCCGCGATCGACAGGATGGTCGGCATGGCCATGAAGGCCAGCAAGATCGCCCCGGTGAGCGCGGTCAGACCGGAAGGGAGGCCGAACAGTCCCTTCACGGCCGGTCCGATCACGACCAGGCCGAAGAAACCCAGGACCACGGAAGGGATGCCGGCCAGGACCTCCAGGAAGGGTTTCAGGACCTCCCGTTCGCCGCGGCCGGCAAATTCTGCCAGATAGACCGCCCCCCCGATCCCGAAGGGCACGGCGATCAGGGTCGCCAGAAGGGTGACGAGAACGCTCCCGGAGACCAGGGATAGCAGCCCGAAGCGCGGGTTGTCAAAGGACACCGGCGACCAGCGCTCGTCCAAGAGGCTGGACAGCGGGACATCCAGGAGAGCCGGCAGGCCCTCCTTCCCCAAGAACAGGAAGATGAGCAGGACGGCGACGATCGTCAGCGAAGCGCACACGAAGAGGCTCCATCCGACGACGTGTTCGACGAGCTTGCGCCAACGTTTCATAGCCTGGGTCTCTAATGGAGTGGGATGTAGCCCACCTCTTCGACGATCTTCTGTCCGTCGGCGGACAACGCGAATTCCACGAAGGCCTTGACCAGGCCGCTCGGCTCACCGTTGGAGTAGAGGTATAGGGGCCTGGCGATGGCGTAGCTGCCGGAGCTGACGGTGTCGAGCGAAGGTCTCACCGCCGGGCTCGAAGCATCGGGCTTCACGCCCACGACCTCGACCGCGGCGCCCTCGGCGTAGGCCAGCCCCACGTAGCCGATGCTCCACTTGTCCTGGCTGACAGACTGCACGATGGCGGCGTTGGAGGGCATGAGCCGAACTGCAGCGCCATAGTCGTCCTTCTTGAGGACGTGCTCGTTGAAGAACACG
Organism: Planctomycetota bacterium; assembly: GCA_029260765.1. Classification (GTDB taxonomy): domain Bacteria; phylum Planctomycetota; class J058; order JAJDCP01; family JAJDCP01; genus JAJDCP01. Next base: position 8,220 of record JAJDCP010000021.1, on the reverse strand, counting down.
TAGGTTCCCGAGTTCGACTCGCGTGACAGGGCCTGGATCGCCTGGTCCGGCCCTCCGACCTGGCTCCAATTGTTGAGCGTCCCGTTGTACATCTGCCGGAGCTGGTCCGTGGTCAGCTCACGCACGGGATTCTCTGGATGCACGACGACGGCGATGCCATCGCGCGCCATGGTGAGCTCGTGAAAGCTGATGCCCTGGGCGGTCGCCAGTTCTTTTTCCTTGCTCTTGACCTCACGTGAGGCCATACACAGACCCGTCGTGCCGTTGATCATGGCCGCGACCCCGGTCCCCGAGCCACCACCGGTCACGGAGATCTGTGTGTCCGGGTGGGCCTCCATGTATGCCTCGGCCCAGGCCGTCACCAGATGGACCATGGTGTCCGATCCCTTGACGGTCAGGTTGCCCGAATCGGTCGTGCCTGGGCTGGAATTGTCTTCTCGACCACAGCCTCCCAGCATGAAGCCGAGAGCCGTGGAGACGACCAGCAGTCCCATCCGCATGTGATTCCTCCGTCGTTTGCTCGAGTCTTTGTGAAGCGAGAGAGCCGCTTCGTGGCTGCATCTGCGCGCACCCTATGAAACCTGTGTGAGGCCAGGATAAAGAGAGCGAGAATGTCTGCGGATCCGTGCGGCGTTATGCCCGAGCGTCGGCTGCCGAGGAGAGCGGGAGCCGCACGCGGAATGTGCTGCCCTTGCCGTGCTTGCTCACGACCGAGACCTCTCCCCCGTGGGCGAGGACGACGTGCTTGACGATCGAGAGACCGAGGCCGGTGCCTCCCAGCTCCCGCGAGCGCGCCTTGTCGACGCGGTAGAAGCGTTCGAAGATCCGAGCCTGATGGCGCTGTTCGATGCCGATGCCGGTGTCTTCGACCTCGATGATCGCGCTCGGCCCATCGGCTCGCAGGCGCAGCCAGACCTTGCCCCCGCGCGGGGTGTATTTGAGGGCATTGTCGAGCAGATTCGTCGCGACCTGGCGGAGCGCCTCGGCGTCACCACGGACCTCGAGGGCGCTGTCAGGTTTCAGCACTTCCACCTCGACGCCACGCACTTCGGCCGCGGGCAGAAGTGCCTGCGAAGCGGTCTCCGCGGTGTCGCGCAGGTCGACGTCCCCCCACTCCAGGGCGGTGTCTTTGGACTCCAGCCGCGAGAGGTTCAGGAGATCCGTCACGAGCGTCGACAGCCGCATGGTCTGGTCCAGGATCTTGGTCAAAAAACGCTGGCGCGTCACCAGGTCCAGGTCCACGTCATCGAGCAGAGTCTCGACGAGCACCCGGATGGCCGTGATCGGCGTCTTGAGCTCGTGCGAGACGTTGCCCACGAAGTCGCGACGCACAGTCTCCAGGCGTTTGAGCTCTGTGACATCGTGCAGCACCAGCACCGCGCCGACGAGTTTTCCGTCCCCGTTGTGTAGCGGGGAGGCGTGCATCTCGACGACCTGGTCTCGTGGCGGCGATACGAGGCGCAGCTCGCGACGTGTCTGCTTGACGTCTTTGAGGGTGGCAGAGAGAGCCTCACACACCTCCGGGACACGGCTCACCTCCCAGATCTTCTTTCCTATCGAGGCATTCGGCGCGCCGCGGAGGATCGCCGCGGCCACGGCGTTGAGGTGCACCACCCGCTCCTCATGGTCGACCGCGACAACCCCTTCGACCATGCCAGCCAGGATGGCGAGGAGTTTGTTGTGGTCCGTCGTGATCGTCTCCATGCGTTCTTTGCAACTGCGGGCCATCCGGTTGAGGGCCAGCGCCAGGTCCCCGACCTCGTCCCGCCTCGTGACCGGTAGCTGCGCTCCGTAGTCGCCGGACGACATCGACTCCGCCACACGGGTCATCGACGAGAGCGGAGCGGCGAAGCTGCGGGCCATGAAGAATCCCAGAAGCAGCGCGACTCCGGCGGCGACGCCAGCTCCAAGAGCCACGGTCGCCCGCAGGTCTGCCAGCCGCTCGTCGATGGCCGACAGGGGCAGCGAGGCGCGCACGAATCCCATCAGACGGTCCTGACTGTGCACCGGCAGCGCGACGTACATCATCCTCGTGCGCACGGTGTTGCTGAAGCGCACCGCTGTCCCGACGCCATGCGAGCCAGCTGCCAGGATCTCCGGACGGTTGGAGTGGTCATCCATGCGCGACGGATCTTCCTCCGAATCGGCCAGGACTTTTCCGTTGGGGTCCATCACGGTCAGGCGCGTGAGGATCTCAGCTCCAAGCTTGTGCACGCGTTTCTGGAGTGCGTTGTCGGGATGTCCGCTGAGAGAGGGGATCACGGCGTCCCGCAGAAGAACGGCTCGGGTTCGGAGAGATTCCTGGATCTCGTTGAGCGTGTCTTGTTCGATCTGCCGCGCGATCAGGAAACCGACGATCGCCGTGAAGACCAGGATGAGCAAGACATAGCCGGCGTAGAGCTTCCAGAGAAACCGGGAACGGAACATGGTCTACTCGTCTTCGTCCTGGAAGCGATAGCCGACTCCCCGGATGGTCTCGATGAGATCGCGGTAGGACACCAGCTTCTTGCGGATAGCCCTGACGTGAACGTCTATGTTGCGGTCGACAACCAGCGCGTCCTCACCGATCACACGGCTCAGGAGCTGATCTCGAGTGAAGACCCTGCCCGGATGGGACGCGAGAAAGTGGAGCAGCCGGAACTGCGTGGCGGTGAACGTGAGCGATTTGCCATCGACGCGGACAGTGTGACATCCGGCATCGATCACGACACCGTCACGCACGATGCGTTCGCGATCTGTGCGCTCTTCCTTGAGGGCTCCGCGTCGCAGGACCGCCTTGACCCTCGCGATGAGCTCCTTGATGCTGAAGGGTTTGGCCACATAGTCATCTGCGCCGATCCCCAGGCCCAGCACGATGTCACTCTCCTCGCCCTTGGCCGTGACCATCACGATCGGAATGGCTCGGGTCAGTGGATCCGACTTGAGCTTGCGGCAGACTTCAATCCCGTCGAGGCCGGGGAGCATCAGGTCCAGGAGGACGGCGTCTGGATCCTCCCGCTTCACCAGCGAGAGCCCCTCTTCGCCGTCCCTCGTCGAATGGACCCGGAAGCCTTCCCGGGCGAGGTTGTACTCGAGCAGCTCCCGAATGTCGGGCTCATCTTCGATGACTACGATCTTCGGGCGTTTCATGGGGTGCTCTCGGTCCAGGAGGGTCCTTGGTGGCCAAGGAAACTACAGGAGGCCGATGAAGGCAAGGTAAAGAGCAGAAGAATCTTCTCCACCGAGGGTGCTTCCGGCCCAGGCAACACCAGGGTCTGTTGATCGAGGTGTAGGGGGGCATCCGCGCGGCTCGAACGGCCAGGGGCTACGGCCACGCGAAGGCAGGATCGACGACCTGGATGATGCCCTGATCGAACAAGCACAGGATCAGCACGTCCGCGCCATCGCCATCAAGGTCGGCGCCGAGCAGCCGGATCCCGCTGCAGTTCTCCAGCTGATGGCTCCACACCCCATCAAGCGTGCCCGGGTCGTGCAGCGTGACGGTGCTGCTGCCGGTCGTCGGATCTGACGTCGTTACAGCCAGGAAGAACCTGCCGCCTCGTCGGAACCCTGCCAGGCCCTGCGGAGGTTGTTCGAGCTCGCGGCGTGCCACCACCTGTCCGCGTTCAGCCTCGAGAATCAACAACTCATGCACTGGACCCTCCGTCGAGCGGATGAAGGCGATCTCGCAGCGGCCGTCCTGATCGATGTCCATCCAATGTGCGCCGTGGTAGGACCGAGACACCGTATCGACGTCTCTCCAGCGCTCCGTCCCGTCGGCGTTGAGGACCAGCAGATCCAGGCCGGGTCTGCTCTCGCCCAGGAACAAGAGAGCGCGGGTCTCGTCCGTGGCCCGCCTGGCGCTGAAGCGACCTTTCAAGGACCTCAGCGGGATGCTCCCGCCCATCGTGGGCATGCCACCTCTGGGATCAAGGCGCAGCGCGTGGAGCTCGGCGCCGTAACCGAACAGGAAGCCGTCCGCAATCTGGTCTCCGTCATCGTCGAAACTCATGAGGTCCCGGCCTGTCGCCATTCCGGACCGAAGGTCCAGGTCTGCCGGCGTTAGCGTCCAGGCGATCTCGCGGTCGCGGCCCACCCCGAAGACGATCGTGGGCTCGAGCACGTGGGTACCCACGAGCACCATGAACTCCGTGGTTTCATGGTTGATCGACACCAGACCGTAGGACTGGCCCTCTGCTCCAGCCAGGCGCAGAGCGTGCCTCGGGCTGCCGGTGGCTGCATCGAGCCACACAACCCGTCCAGGGCCCTGCTCGGCAATAGTCGCGAAGACCACTTCGCTGCGCAGTGCATCGTGTTGGACGAGCAGCCGCCCGAAAACGTTGACGGTATCCGGGGGTTGCCAGAGCAGCGCCCCGTCCCGCCCTGAGAGCGCTAGAACCTGGCCGAGCGAGCCCCTGCCCCGGTTGCGCCTGGCGACAACGAGCAGGTCCGCGACGCCATCCCCGTCCAGGTCGTGGATGAACGGGGCGTCGTCTATGTAGTGGCCCACCGTCTTTGTCCAGCGAACGACAGGTGCGAGCTCGAAACGGAATGAGCTGGGCCCGGGAACAACGACAAGGCTGGTGTCCAGCACGTGGTGTCCAGCCGCCTCCAGGCGCAGCTGGTAGCGCCCCATCGGCACCCGGAATGCGGTCGGCGCTGGCACCTCCCTGAGCAGACCGCCCTCGGCATCGCTGACGAGCATGCGCTGCTGATTCCAGAGACTGAGCCTGGAGGCAGGGTCGGCAGCGATGCTGATGGGAACCTGGAGCGACACGCTCCTCTGCAGCGTATGCCCGGCAGACAGCTCGATCGAGAGCCGGTGCTCTGCGCCCTGACGACGGAGAACCAGCTCACGGGTGTCGAGGGGCAACTCGAGCTCCAACGCGCGCCCGCGGCCTGTGTATCCGAGGAAATTGCCAGCCTGCCAGACCTGCACACTATCGCAGTCGACGGCGAGCTTCAGACGGGCAGGACCGGGGAATGCCAGCACAGCCAGGACGAGCAGCAACACCCCAAGGGCGAGGATCAGGCCCAAAGCCCATGGGAGACCAGAAAAAACCCGAGAGCTCGTTGCGGAGCGAGCCGCTGCCTCCGAGCTGTCGGTGCCTGGCGACGCGCGTTGCAGGGCATCCGCGAAGGCTTCGGCACTGTGCGGACGCCGCTTCGGGTCCCTGGCGAGCGCCGCCATGCACAAACCTGCCAGCGGCCTCGGAGTGTCAGGATTGAGCTCGGCAGGATCCTGGGGCACGTCGTGCACCAGCTTGGCCAGCAGCTGCTCGGTGCGCGTGCCCGGAAAAGGCGAGCGACCCGTCAACAGAAAGTACAGGGTGCCCCCCAGAGCGTATACGTCGGTCCAGGGGCCGACCGGACCGAATTGGTTGGGGTCGATCTGCTCGGGTGCCATGTAGGCCACGGTCCCTTTGAATTCGCCGCTGGCGGACAGCTCGGTCGTTTCCCCTTCTGGCAGACGAAAGAGCGCGGCATCCCGCTTGATCAAACCGAAGTCGGCGACGATCGGTGTCTCGGACTCCGTCTCAATCAGGACGTTGGCCGGTTTGAGATCCCGATGGATGACGCCCTGGCCATGGCAGAAGTGCAGGGTGCGCGCCACGGCTCCCATCACGGTAGCGCTCCAGGCAAAGTCCGGGATTCCGCGGGATCCCACCCGCGCTCTCAAGTTCTCGCCTGCAACGTACTGCATCACGAGGTAAGGAGCGCCGTCGATCTCCCCCAGGTCGGAGACATCCAGCAGATGGGGATGTTTGAGCCGCGCCAGCACCCGGGCTTCCTGGCGGAAGCGCGCCAGACGGGTCGGGTCGACAGCGCGCAACAGCTTGATCGCGACCAGCGTGCCCAGGCTGCTGTGCCGCGCCCTGTACACCACTCCCTGGCCTCCGCGGGCGATCTCCTCCAGGATCTGATAGGGGCCGAAGCTCTGGCGCACATCCGCCTCGGTCTCCGAGGGACGCGCTTGCACGGTGCTGTCGTCGTTTCCGATGGCAGGACCTTCGGGCGGGGGAGCGTCGTTGGGCGGCATAGGCGGCACCGATGGGTTGGCGAAGAGTGGCTAAGCAGTCTAGCAGACTGCGGCGTGATTCTCCTCATCAAGCCTGCCACGCTCTGGCCTCGCACAGCGACCGCTCCGGTCGCTACGTACTGGTCGCCACGCAATTCGAGCAGGTTCTGCCGATCAGGACCTTCGACGCGCAGCAGGGGGGCTGCATCGAGCTCGTTACAGGATCCCCAACGTGCTGGTGGTCGGCCCGAACGAAACCGAAGAGGGCACGGTCACCCGGCGTCGCTACGGCGTGGAGGCGCAGCAGAGCTTGAGCCGGGACGCCTTGTTCTCGTCGGGCGGCGCGCAAGTTCGAACGGACGACAATGCAGCATCTTGGCGTCGCCGCTCAGCGAAGCGGCCGAAGGTCGACCCGGAGTTCTGGCCTGGCGGTTGCTCCGCGAGTCGGAACAGGTTGGTCGTTACAAGATGTTGATATCGAATATGATGTGGCAAGCGACGGCCCAGAACGGAGGGCGTTGCGCCAAGACGCCGTTGGCGAGATCGCGTGCGTCTCAGGTCTTCGTAATGCGTTGCCCAGGTCACTGGGCCTTCGGGCAACGGTAGGGCGACTCGACTCGGGTCCGAACGGTCAAGGCAGCCGTACGATTGTCTGGGATCGTTTCCGAGGCCGATGGCCGATGGCCGATGGCCGATGGCGAGGCCGAGGCCGAGGGCCGATCGGGATGGCCGACCCGGATCGCGAAGCCGATTGCGATCCCGAGGCCGGGGCCGGGGCCGATCAGGCCGAAGGCCGCCTGTCAGGGCTCGCTGCCGCGGCCGTGGGTGAGGCGGTACAGCATGGCCAGGACACGGTCGAGAATAGCGAGAGCGTCGACCGTCTTGCGGTAGCTCAGGGTTCGCCAGGCAACGGCGACACCTTCGGCCGTTCGCCCTTCCTCGCTCGTCCCTCGCTCTGAAGGACTCACTGATGCGCAGCGACGACCTCGTCGGCACTGCCAGCGGATCAGCGAAGCGGCCGATTGACAGCTCCCGAGGTACGAGGGGGCTGGCGGAGGAGGAATTGGTGGAGCCGGTCGCACCTTGGTGTGCTCCCTCGTGCCTCGGGGCACGAACCTGCGGCCGCTCGCCTTCCCGCGCTCGTTCCTCGCGCGAAAGGACTCGCTGATGCGCGGCGATTGCCTTCGGCGATGTTCAGGGGAACGGACGAACCAGCATCAGCGAAGCGGGCGCATCTCTGTTCCCCGTGCAGGACAGACCTGTCAGCAAGGCGCAGTCCCCGAGGAACGGGGGGCCTGCGTTGCAGCGGCCGAACACACGGGCGCCCCGAGGAACGAGGGGTGCAGGTGGAGGACTGTAGGGTGGAAGCCCGCCGCACTCGGGCGACCCGAGGTGCTGCGAGTCACGAGTCTCGCCCAAGCCGGGATCAGAGTCGGAGTCCCCATCGGCCTCGCGATCCGCCATCGCCATCCGTCATCGCGATCGCGATCCCGATCGGCCATCCGCTTCGGCCATCGCGGTCGCGATCGGACTCGGCCTCGGAAGCGACCCCAAGACAGTCGCACGGCGACCAGGGTCTCACGACCCCAAGCCGATCCCCGAGCAACCGACGTCAGCCAGCCCCGACCGAACCCAAGTCTTTTCTTTTTAGAGAGTTTCGCCAATGGGATGTCTTGCAGTCGCCGTAGGCGACCCGGAGGCTTGGCCCGGCGGTTGCCTAGCGAACCGGATGGGTACAAGCAGCACAAGCTGGAGGCCCACAGGGAAGTGGAGCAGGCGCCGGGCCGAGCTGGAGGGCCAGCTGCAAGACAGTATTGTGGAGTTGAGTCGGAGGCGTATCGGACTCGAAAGGCCGGCCGAGAGCCGGCCGAAGGCCGGCCCGTCAGGGCTTGCCGGCACGGCCATGGATCAGGCGATAGATGACTGCCTGTTCTCTGTCGAGCAGCTCGAGAGAATGCGCGGTCTCTGCGCTGTTGAGGTATTGCCAGGCGATGGCAACCTTGATCACGGCAAGGACTTCTTCGGCGCTGCCAGCTGCAATGCGGAAGCAGTGGAGGCGGTCGCCGCCTGCTCGGCGGCTACCTTCGGCGAGGTTGAGTGGGAGGGACGAGGCTGCTCGGCGGAGTTGCCGAGCCAGGTCCTTGTCCACGCGGGCGAGCTTGACGATCAGCGGTCGCAGGGCTGCGATCAACTGGAGCGCGAGCTCAAAGGCTACGAATTTC
>JAJDCP010000003.1 GCA_029260765.1 Planctomycetota bacterium | reverse complement strand
CGATGAAGCTGGTCGGCGGCAAGACCTGGAAGCAGCTGATGGAAGTCTCCGATGGACCCGACCTGGACGGGCATCTCGAGATCCTCAACCAGGTCTGCAACGCGGTGGCATTCGCTCACAGCCGCGGCATCGTCCACAACGACCTCAAGCCCTCCAACGTGATGATTGGCGACTTTGGCGAGGTGCTGGTGGTGGATTGGGGTCTGGCGGTTGCGATCGATGGCCGCGCAGACAACCGGCTTCGTAGCCGCGAGAGCATCAAGAGCTCCTGTGGCACTCCCGCGTACATGCCGCCCGAGCTGGCAGCTGGGCGGGGGGCCGAGATCGGTCCCTGGACGGACATCTACATGCTTGGCGGCATCCTGTATCGGCTGTTGAGCGGTGCGTCGCCGCATCCGGGCGAGACCTTTTTTGATGTCGTCTCCCATGCCCTGAAGGGGCAGATCAGCGCGCTGCCCGCCGAGGCGCCGGCCGAGCTGCGGGTCCTCTGCGAGCGCGCCCTGGCTCCCAAGCCAGGGGACCGGCACGCCAGCGTGCAGGAGTTCCAGGCTGCCCTGCGTGGCTACTTCCGCTCCAAAGACAGCCACCGGCTGGCGAGCGTTGGTTGGGAAGGGCTGCGGCGCTGCCAGCAGGACCGCACCGCTGGCCGGGCCGGGGCGCAGCGCAGCCAACTGTACCTCGACTTCAGCGAGGTCGTCTCGGCGTTCGTCCAGGCGCGTAGCCTGTGGCAGGACAACCAGGATGCGGCCGCGGGCGAACGCGCCGCCCGCTTGGCGTTTGCCCAGACCGCGCTGCAGGCCGGAGACCTGGGACTGGCCGAAGCTCAGGCCCAGCGGGTAGACCCGGACCGGACACAGCAGAGCGCGCTGTGGCGGGGCATTGCCCAGGAGCGCGCCCGCAAGGTGCGTGAACGCCGGCACCGCCAGCGTCTGCAGTGGGGCCTGGGCCTCGCTCTGTTCGTGATCCTCGCCGGCCTGACGGCCGCCAACCTGTTGCTGTCAGACGCCAAGGCCCGGATCGAGCATGAGAAGCTGCAGGTAGAGCGGGGGAAGCGGCTGTCGGACATACGCGGAGACATCGCGCAGGAGGCGCTGCAGGCGCTCTCGGTCGAGGTCCAGGAGCAGCTGCTCGACAGCGTGGGGGATGCGCACGCGCAGGATGTCGCGAAGAGCATCCTGCAGGTGAGCCTGGCCGGCTGGCAGAAGCTGCGCCAGGCCGAGCTGGATGAGCAGCTAGTCTCACGCGGCTCGGCCGTGGCGCTGTTGCGCATCGGTGAGCTGAAGCTGAAAGTCGACGGCGATGTGTCCGCCGCCGAGCAGGCATTCCGCCAGGCCTGCGAGATCTTCGCCGGGTTGGCTTCGCAGGACTACAGCGCACGACGAGATCTGGCCGCCGGCCTGGAGAATCTGGGGTCCGTCTGCCGTGTACAAGGGAAGCTGGGCCGGGCAGAGAGCCTGTTCGTAGTCAGCCAGCAGTTGCGTGCGCAGCTGTTGGCCGAGCAAGGAACGAGCGAGGCGCGACGGGACTATGCCGTCTCGCTGAAGAAACTCGGCCAGCTCTACCAACAGCGCGGCGAGCTCGACGCCGCAGCGCGCTTGCTGGCAGAGCAGGTGGACGTGCGCCGTCCCTTGGCCGACGCGGCCCATGAGCAGAAGTACTTCGCGTCTGCGCTGCGCCAGCTCGGGGCCGTGTACGCCGAGGCCGGAGATGCGAGGCGGGCGCGGCCTCTCTTCGAGGAAGCTCTGGCGATCTCGCTGCAGCTGCTGGCTGTCGATCCGCATAGCGACCGGCTGTTGCGTGAGGTTGCCAAGAACCACAGTCAGCTCGGAGACCTGGCGGCCGCCGACGGGCTCTTCGAGGAAGCGTGGACGGCCTGCGAGGCGGCACGCGTAATCCGAGAAGAGCTGTTGGCCAAGAGCCCCCAGAGCTCGCAGGCCCGGCGTTGGCTGTGCGACAGTCTGCAGCAACTGGCAGCCTTGCAGCAAGAGATGGGCGCTGTGCAGCAGGCAGAGCCGCTCATTCGGCGTGCCCTCGAGATGCGCCGAGCCTTGCTCGAGTTGGACAGAGGCAACCTCGACAGCCGCCGTGAGTTGGCGCTGTGTCTGCTGCTGGCCAGCAGGGTGCTGCGGGCTTGTGGACAGGAAGCCGACGCGCGCACTAGTGCGCAGGAAGGGTTGCGCCTCTGGCGCGCCCTGTTGATCAAGGACCCGAGCTCTGAGCCCGCACAACGGGCGATCGCCGAGCTCGAGCAACGGCTCGGAGCTTCCGGGCAGGGAGAGAACCGATGAGCGACGTCACCGACAGCGCGGTCCTGGTGCAGTGGGGCATTCCCTATCCGGGCCGCGAGCCGATCAGTATGGGCGTCTTCATGAGCGCCGTGAAGCTCTACAGCGACCTCGAGGAGGCCGGAAAGATCGCCAACATGAACGTCTACCTCAACCGGGAAGGGTGTTTCGCGCGCCACACCGGCACGATGGTGGTCGAGGGCACTGCGGCGCAGATCGACGCCCTGTTGGCTTCAGAAGACCATCAACGTTTGATGACCCAGGGCAGTCACGTCGCCACGAACTTCACTGTGCAGCGCGCCGACACCGGGCCCGCGGTCTTACGCAGGGTGGACCAGATGAACGCGGTCCGCGACGAGTTGGGCATCGCCGAGCCTCCGACAAGCTCCTCCTAGCGCCGCGGTGGACGCGGCAGTACCCTGAACATCTCGCTTCGACGACCGGTTTCAGGCAGCGGCAGCCCACAGAGGGCGCCCGTGGGAGGAAAGTGTGGGGAACGTACAGCTTCGGCACATGAAGGGCCTCTCTCCCTTCCGCAAGATCGCGCTGGGAACCTGGCAGACGGCTTACGACCCTTCCATCTATGGGGGCATGCGCTTCCGGATGGAAAAGGCGATGGAGTACATCAAGAAGTTCCGCGCCCGCTACGGCAAGAAGCTGACTGTCACCCACCTGGTGACCAAGGCCCTGGCGCTGGCTCTCAAGGCCTGTCCGAGCGCCAACGCCATCGTGCGCTTCAACCGCATCTATCTCCGGCAGGCGGTGGATGTCTCGGTGCTGGTCGTGATCACCCACGAAGACAGCGACCGCGTCGACTTGTCGATGGCCAAGATCAAGAACGCGGACGAGATCTCTCTGCTCGAGATGGTCACCAAGCTCGAGGGGCGGGTCGAAAAGGTCCGCTCAGGCAAGGACAAAGAACTGGAGCAGACCCGTCAGTCGATGCGTTGGATCCCTGGTTTCCTGATGAACTTCTTCCTCAAGACCCTTTCCTTCTTCATGTTCACTCTAAATTTGAACCTGACCTGGCTGGGACTTCCGCGCGACGCCTTCGGCTCGGCCATCGTGACCAACGTCGGCTCGTTGGGCCTGAGCACGGCCTTCGTGCCGCTGGTTCCCTACTCCCGGGTGCCGATCTTCATCGCGCCCGGTGAGGCCTACGATGCGGCCGTGGTCGATGATGGCGAGATCAAGGTCGGCAAGATCATGGAGATCAACGCGACCTTTGACCATCGGCTGATCGATGGCCATCACGCGATGGTGATGGCCAAGGTGTTCAAGCAGATCCTCGAGAGCCCGTTCGAGCATCTCGACCCGGTTGATGGCGAGCCGGAGGAGCCGAAGGCAGGGGAGGAAGAGAAGCCGGCGGAAGAGAAGCCCGAGGAAGAGAAGCCCGAGGAAGCCTGAGCGTGGAGCGGAAGAGTCCCGCGGAGAATCCGATGCCCCACCCATGCCCGTCTCCTGACATATCGCGCAGCATCGAGGAGTTGCTCTTCGCTCGCTACCGAGCGCTGACTCCAGCCGCCAAGCTCAGCCTGCGGCTTGCCTGTAGACAGTACGGGCCCGCGCTGGTGCGGCAAGTCTTCGGCTTCACGGGTGACGGCGATGGCTGACGTCAGCGACTCCTTGCGTCTGTTCGTTGCCGCACCGCAAGCCCTGGCCATCCCCTATGCCATCGGTGGGTCAGTCGCCAGTAGTGTCTGGGGCGAGCCGCGTTCCACCAACGATGCCGACCTGTTGATCGGCCTGCGGGAGGCCCATATCGAGAGGCTCGTGGCCAGGCTCGCGCCACGTTTCTTTATCGCCGCTGAACAAGTACGAAGTGCGTGGCAAGCAGGCCGTTCGTTCAACGTCATCGACTTCGATTCCTGTGGCCTTCACGGAGCCGCAGGCAGTCGCAACGGATCGTGGCCGCCAAAACCCCTCCAGGCCGATTGCATCGAACCCATGTCAGGAGCCCTGGATTCCGACGGTCACGGCACACGGCCAACGGCCTACGGCCAACGGTTCACGAGTGTATTCTATTGGTACACAACGATTTGTACGCCCGTGGTCCGTGGTTCGTGGCCCGTCTCTGCGTGACCGTGACCGTGACCGTGACCGTGCTTGCCAGGGTATGGACCGTTGTTGCCAGCGATGGCTTCTTTGAAGGCTTCTGCGAGGGTCTCGAGACAGCAGACGGGCCAGGGCTGGCGGTCGTCGGCGTCGACGGCAAGATCATGCCACAGGTGACGGCAGCAAAGGCAGATCTCGTCGCCACAAGCCATTCTGCCAAAGTGCTTTGTGACGATCCGATCGACGGGCAGGAGTAGACCCCGCCCGAGCGGGCAGCGCTCAGTCCTCGTTCGCCCAAACCCCGGAGAAGCGCCCTGCGCTCGTCCCATCGTCGATGCAGGTCAGGTCGACGATGCGCATGATCTTGGTCATGCCGACTGTGTAGTCGTCGTGGCGATCTTCGAAGGACGTCGCATCCAGGTCGAGGGCGAGGGTCGAGCGGTCGGCCTGGCCGGCGAGCCACACGCAGACCAGCTTGTCGTCGCCCAGGTTGTCGACGAAGCCGTCGATGCAGCTGAGGTGGTAGCCGAGGGAACGGTAGTGCGCGTCCCTTGCGGCCACCTGGTTGGGCGGGAGCACCTCGAGCTTCGACTGCTTGTCGAACGGCCGGGTGTAGAGCGTCGTGTAGTACCGTTTCCCCTTGTCGAGCACGACCGAGATGTCCGAGATCACGTAGCCCTGCGCGTCGAGCTGGCTCCACTCCTGGCTGAAGGCTCCGATGGTCTGGTTCGCGGAGGCATGCCAGTCCACGGACGGGGCCTCGGCGTTGACGGTGATGTTGTAGTGCGGCTCGCCCTCAAAAATGTAGCTGTCGAGCGAGACGATGCGCTGGTTCGCGTTCTGAACCTGCTGCAGGTAGTAGTCGAAGTCTCTCGCCAGCACGACGCTGACGGCGCCGTTCGGAAAACGCGTGTCGAAGATCACCGACTGCCGGCCGGTGTCGTCTCCTTCGACCACCATCGGGAAGCGCCGTCGGTTGAGCTGGTCGAAAACGATGCCGGGCAGATCCTGCTCGCGGACGCTCAGCGCGAGGTGCTGGTCCTCAGGGCTGTAGTAGCCGTGGTGTTCGAACAGGTCGAGGGCGTCGGGCCAATCCGACCGAAGAAGGCCGCTCATCAGCCAACTCCGGACTTGGTCCCTCAGGCTGACCACGCTGGTGTCGCTGCCAGCGATCGGGTCGATGGTCCCGCCGTTGTAGGGCACGCTCCGCTCGTTGCACAGGATCGCGATGCTGAGCCCGGTGCTCTGCCGCTGGTGCAGCACGTAGGCACGGGTACCGGGCATCGAGCCGTTGTGCATCAGGCTGCCGCTGTCGCTCGTGACCCACCATCCTCCCGCCGGGAACTTGTCCAGGTCGGTCACGTATTTGCCGCTTTCCGCCTCCATGTGGGTGAAGTAGCCGAGCTCCTGGAAGCTGCGGAAGGCTGTGTCGAAGATCTCCTGGCTGAACATCGGCGGCGGCGTGCCCGCTTCGAAGATGCTCGCGAAGCGGGCCAGGTCGGCAGCGTTGGCGATCAGATTGGTCGAGCCGTGCAGCGACTCCATGTGGAATGACCCGTAGGGAGAGGGAACCGGTGCTCCGTTCTCCTCGAGCACGTTGGTCGAAAGAGCGGTCCCGTTGTAGCTGACTTCGCCGTCGAGGCGGTCCTCGAAGCGGCTGTTTCCGCGCTCGGTGTGGCGGATCCCCAGCGGCCGCAGCAGGTTCTCGCGCAGCCAGATGTCGGGGCGTGTGCCGGTCTGGGACTCGAGGTAGCGCGCGAGATAGTTGTAGCCGGTGTTGCTGTATTGCATCAGCGGGAAGGGGTAGAAGCTGATGTTCCGGTAGACCGAGTGGGTCTCCTGCGTGCTGAGCGGATAGAGCCCGGCACCCTGCGCGTGCAGCCACGGGTGGTCGAAGATGCCAGAGTTGGCGTCGTTGGTCGGACCGAACGTGTTTGAGCCGAGGAAGCCCCCGCAATGGCGCAGCAAGTCGTCGGTAGAGATCGAGCCGACCGCGCTGTCGAGGAAGGGATCGAACTGCGGGCTCTGGGCGAGCTCCTCCAGGGGCCGCACGTCCGCGAGGAATTCCTCGAGCGTCATGCTGCTGCGCAGGTTCTGCTCCCAGTAGCGGATCAGCGCCCAGGCAGTGATCGGCTTGGTCACCGAGGCGATGCGGTAGCGCCCGGCCGATCCGACCGGCACGGGGTTCGACTGCAAGCGCAGGCCCGCCCAGCCGAAAGAGCGGAAGTACTTCAGCCGTCCCTGGTGGGCGACGGCGATCTGGATGGAGGGGGCGTTGATCCCGATGGCGTGGCTGGCAATCAGCTCGGTCAGGGACTCGAAGAACGGGTGGTCGTCATCGCCGAACGGGCCGTCGGCGGTCGTCGGGATGCGTCCGGCGGCCTCGAGATCGACGGGGGTGGTCGCGACGACCCGGTTGTTCTCTTCGATGAGCACCTCGCCCTTGCGAAGACCGACGATCTCCGCGCGGTAGCCGGTCGGCTGGCCGAAGCCGGGCACCTGGTAGATGCGGGGGGTCTCGATCTGGTAGCTGTCGTAGATTTGGACGCGCCCCACCTCGGAGGGCTTGGGTTGGATGGTTTGGCCGAAGGCGGCGGCGCTCAGAAACACGAACAGGGCTGTGCGATTCATCGGGTTCTCTCCATAAGCCAGATAGGCGGCTGGAGGAGGTCCTAGGAAACGCCGTGCCATAGACGCCGATCCGCTTGTACAGGGGATCCAGGGCCGGAACGGGCCCGAAGGAGCGCGCGGGTTTCTCCGTCAGGTCTGTGCAGTGCAGCGCTGTGCTGCACAGTGTAGCGGAGGACCGGGAACCGTCTGGAGGCGTGCGCGCGGTTGGAGACCATCTTTGAGAGCGCTTGCGCTCAACTGGACGTCCAGCTGGACGATCTTCGCCAACGCGCGGCCGTGGAGGAGGTCTTCGAGGAGCGCTGACCCGAGCGTGGAGCACGCCCGGCTTCTCTCTCCGCCCGACCTGACTCCACTCCGAAGACGACGCGGTCGATCTCCAACTCGAGCCCAGGGCGCTACTCACCTGCGACCCACGTGAAGCCGTTCGGCTTGTCTAGATTCATGATCCAGTAGAAGGTGACGTCCCGGAAGCGGAACTGCACGCTGTTCTGTTCCACCTTGACCACGCGCAGCTCAGGGATGAACACCCCACTCGTTTCGCTCACAAAATCGCCGTCACGAAGCACGTGGCCGTTGACGACGGCACTGTAGGTATCCGTACGATGCTCGAAGGTGATGCCGCTGAGGTCGATGGCCAGACTCGAGGCCTGCCGCAGCTCCAGCGCGATGCGTCGCCACCGCTCGGCGCTCTCCCGCCAGCTAGCGATCGCTTCGCGGTAGAAGTCCTCGTCCTTGCCGGTCAGGAGCGCCTCGAACTGCTGGTAGGTGTGTTCGACCTCCGAGAAGCGGCTGTCCTGAACGTCTGCCTGCATCGACTCGATCAGGTCTACAACCTGGTGCTCCAGCGCGAGAACCCACACGCGGCTGTTCTGGCGGCGGATCTTCACGCAGGTCGTGTCCACTTCGACGAGCAGCTCTGCGAGCTCAGGCTCCAGCTCGCCGGCGTCGGTCCCGGTGATCGTGTGGGCCTCTGTGTGCAGGAGATCGACACGCGCCAGCTCCTCTCGTAGCCCGGACTGCTCGACCTTTCTGAGCTCGGCGAGGATCTGTATCAGCCTCACCAGCAGGGCCTCTCTCTCGCGGGAGCCACGCACCTGGGATGTGTCGGCGTGGGGCCCGGGATGTTTCGGGTCGCCCGGCTGCGGAGCGGGATCGGCTCCAACGCCGAGCAGCTCGAGCGCGAGCAACAGCCCGAGCAGTCCCAGGAGCAACGCGAGGAGCCAAGCCCAGCGGCCGACGGGCGCTGCGCGCTGCGTGTGCAGGTCAGCGTTGCCTGCGGTTGGCGTGACAGCAGGAGCTCGATGGGTCACGGGAACTTCGCCTTCCCCGCGCTTGGGGAAGGCAGCAGCCAAGCCTTCAGCCGCGCACGACGGCAGGAGCGCGTCCGCCAGCTCCTGACCAGTCTGGAAACGCTGCGCAGGATCCTTCTGCAGCAGACGGGCGACGACCTCGGCCAGCGTCATGGGAACCTCCGGCCACTCGTCGCGGAGGTCGGGAGCCGGGTCAAGGCAATGCTGCTTCATGTAGTTGGTGTTGGTCGGGCCCCGAAAGGGGCGCTCGCCGACGAGCATCTCGAACAAGGTGCAGCCGAGGGAGTACAGATCGGAGCGGTGATCGCTGCTGCGGCTATCATTCCACTGCTCAGGAGACATGTAGGCAGGGGTCCCGAGCAGGGTCCCCTCGACGGTGAGACGCGAGCTTTCATCGCGGACGTGCGCGACCCCGAAGTCTGCGATGCGGACTTGACCGCTTCGGCTCAGGAGGAGATTGTCGGGCTTGATGTCGCGATGCGTGACCCCTTCCGCGGCAGCGTGCCACAGACCGAGCGCTGCTTGGCGAGCGATTTCGGCGGCCAGTGCCGGCGTCAGCCTCCCTCTGCGCTGCAGCAGTGTGCGGACCGAGCCGCCCTCGACGAGACGCATCGCGATGCACAGCCGCCCGGAGCTCTCGAAGATCTGATGGATGTCGACAATATGCGGACTCTGCACCCGGGCCAGTCCGCGCGCCTCCCTTCGAAAGCGTTCGATCTCGGTCTCGGAGGCACCATGGAGGATCTTGATCGCCACATCACGGCCCAACTCGAGCTGCCGGGCACGGAATACACTTCCCATGCCACCGCAACCCAGGAGCTCCCCGATGCAGTACCCTTCGAGCACGCGACCGAGCAGTCCGAGATCGGAAGCCTGCACTCGGTCGCTAGCGACTGTTGCTGCCGTGGAATGTGCTGTCGCCGCAGCAAGGCAGGTGGTCGCAGGCTCATGGATGCTGCCACAGATCGGACATTTCACGTATTGTAGAACTCCCGCTCTCGATCGTTTCAGCATAGCAAAAGGTGGAGGCAGAAATGGGCACCCGTCTTCTTCTTGCAGGCTGCATCCTGCTCGCGACTCTTCAGTTGGAGGCACAGCAGGGCGAGGCATCTGAGCTGGTGACGATGGAATTCGCCGACGCCGACATCCGTGTCGTCCTCGACCTCCTTGCGCGGCAGGTCGACCGGAACATCGTGATCCACCCCGACGTCCAGGGAAAGGTGAGTGTCAATATCTTGCAGGTCCCTTGGTTGGATGCGCTCAGCGCCATCGCTGAGAGCGTCGGTTGTGTCTTCTTCTCGCACGATGCCGAGATGACGCTGGTGCGCGTCGTGCCGGCCGCCGTCGACCGGTCTGTCCAGGTGCTGGAAGTGATCCCGTTGCGCCATCGCCGCCCGCCGCCTGACGGGGACTGGGAGCTCTTGTGTGACCTGCGCACCATCCTCGACACAGGAGGCGTTCCTGGGGAGTGCGTCGCTTACGATGCGCCATCGTCCAGCTTCATCGTCAACGCGAGCAGGGGCCGCATCCAGCAGCTGCGCGAGCTTGTCGGCATTCTGGACCAGCCCCAGGCCGCGCAGGACGAGCCTCCGGCCGACGTCGTCGCTGCCCTGCGGCGGCAGATCGCAGTGTTCGCGGAGGAGCTCGCCACGCTTCGGGCGCTGGTCGAGTCGCGAGATTGAGGTTCGACCGAGCCCGTTGCGCAGGAGTTGCAGTTCTACCTGCGGTTCCTCGTTGACCGTGCAAGTCCGTCTCGGTTCGGACGGACAGTCCGCCATTGAGCGCCGCAATCACAGCTGGAGCCGCTTCTGTGTGGCCTCGAGCCCAGGTTTCCCCGCAGTCTGCCAACAAGTCGTCCTGCTCGCGACAGCCACAGGATCAGGGCTGGAAGTAGATCGAGTAGATCTCACCGCCCTGGCGTTCTACACGGTGGACCAGGGTGAGTGTCGAGCGCAGCTGCGTCTCATACGCGCTGGAGAAACGTGGTACCAGGACGAGGTAGCTGCGCGGGGGAGGCTGCTCAAGGCGCGGATCCCAACGACCCAGATCGTCCCTGCGCAAGCAGCTGAAGATCAGCGTTTCGTTGGGCCAGCTGGCCACGGCGCTTCGGAGCTGAGCGTTCCGATCCAGCCAACGCCCTGCGTCACGGTAGGAGGTGCACCAGTAGTCGCAGGCCTCGGGCAGCTTGCGTGCTTGCGCGCCTCCCAGACCTCCAACCCAGGCGTTGTAGTAGGTCGTCTGGTACGGATGGGTCTCGAGGATGCCCCAGCCATGAGGAACCAGCAGGAGCAAGCACAAGCACGAGCGACTGGCTGCCAGCGGAATTCTGAAGCGCGCCCACATCCAGGCAGTTGCCGCCCGAATCACATCGGCCGCCAGGATGCACGCCGGCACCAGGAAAACGATGAAATGCCGTAGTCCGTCGTAGTGATTGCTGCCCGGAAGGCAATGGCGCAACACCGGAACCAGGGCCCAAATGACGAGGAGCGACCGGGGATCGAGGGTCTTGTGCACACGCCGAAGGCTCCACACACATCCGAGCACGAACACCGCCAGAGTCGCCACCGGCGTCACGTAGAGGATCGTGCTGGGTGCGTACAGATTCCAACCAACCGAGTCGTCGACTGCAATCTGGCGCAGGTATTGCACCATGTACTCGAGATACAACCAACGTCCAGGCAGCCACATCGGCGGGCAACAGGCAGCGAAGACCAGCGCCGAAACCAGCAGCCCCATCCCCAACTGCCCCCAGCGACGCAGATGGACCCGCAACGCCGCGCGCTCGAACACCCGCCGCCAGCGTGGCAGCTGCCACAGCAAGACCAGCCCCGGGATCAGCAGTGCGTCCGCCTTGGTCGCCAAAGCCAAGCCAAACACGACAAAGCTCAACCAGAACCAGATCCGCTTGCTACAGCCATCCAAAAACCAGTGCCCAAAGCCAAGAAGACTGAGAGAGAACAATACCAGCTGGGGGATGTCTTTGATGTTGCTCAGAGCATGGCCCCAGAACCTCGGGTAGCTCAGCAACAAAGCCACGGCCAGAAGGGCGGTAAAGCGGTTGAAATGCCGGGCTACGAAACAGCCCATCCCCACCAGCAGGAATGCGACAAACAAGGGAGCCGCGAAGTGATGCGCCGCGACCGCGTCCGGCCAACCGCGCCCGGAGAACAGCAAGTTGCAGCAGAGCGCGGAGATCTCGTTGGCAAACGGCCATTGCCTGAACGGCTCTTCCCGGACGAAAGGGGTGTTGTAGACGGGTGGATGGCCAGGAAGCAGAACAGGTTCATCCGACGCGAAGCGCAGCTCTCCGGTAGCGTAGAAGCCTACGAACTTGTGACCAATCCCAAAGTTCTCCTGATCATCCCAGGTCTGTCCGTAGTCCGCGATGAGCAGTCCCGCCACTACCAGATAGGTGATCGCCGAGGGGATCAAGACCAGCCCGGCGAAACGTCGCAGCTTGTTCATCTTCTCTGCGGTCCTTCGGTGCGGGCCAGATAAGCAGGACTTCGTTATAGCAGCCCGGTCCAGGCCTTTCGAGCTGTGCCGGGTGTCCGGGGGGGACGGGGATCGACGCGGGTTTCCAGGCTGTTCGGACGATGTCCCGCGGGCACCGCCGCAGCGCCGGGCCCTGCCCCTCTCGATCGATAGGAATCACGCGAACCCCCGGGTACACTCCAGGAATTGTTTTCGGAGCTCCCGCTCTATGTTCTCAAGCCGCCAGCTGAACGCCTTCGGGCTCGAGACTGCTCTCCGAAATCTCCCCGCAGGGCTGCTGCGGTGAGGCACCGCAGACAGATCGCTGGCCTGCTCGCCTGGGCAACGCCGGTCCTCTTGAACCTGCTCTTGTGGCGTCTGCCCGCGCGTGAATGCTTGGGCTTGACGGCGCTGTTGGCCTACCTGTTTCTGCTAGCAGCCGCTACGCAGCTGTGGCTCCGCAGAGTGCCAGGCCTGTCAGCGCTGTTCCGCAGCCGCGAGACATGGTGCCTGCCCGGTATACTCTTGCTGGCTCACCTGATCGCGCTGGCAAGCTTGGCGGGTGTGCCCCTGAGCCCAGGAATCAGCAGTGTGTTCCTGCTAGCCCCCCTGACGATTCTGATGCGCTCGCGAAGACGGCTGCGGCGCGCCGGGCAAACGCTGCTGCGCGCGGGGAGCTCGCCGCTGTTCTGGTGTGTGCTGCTGGTGCTCAGCTACTACAGTCTCAGTCCCCAGCAGGGCTGGGGCGAGAAACTGATGGACGTCTCGCTGCTCGGCCGATTCTCCATCCATCCCCAAGTGCCCTGGGAAGATCCCTGGCTGGCGGGCCAGCCCATCCACTACTACATAGGCAACTTCCTGCTCTGGGGACGCTTCGCCCAGGTCTTCTTCGTCGATCCAGCCCTCGCCTATCTCCCCCTGTTCGCGCTGCTGCCAGCACTGTTTCTGCAGCTTTCGCGAGAGATCTTCCGCCAGGCGGGAGCCGGGCGTCTCCTCAGTTACCTGGCGGCCGCAAGCCTCACTTTTGGAAGCCACCTGTACAGCCTGGTGCTTCTGCTCGGCGGTTCGCCCACGTCCCCCGATTCCTTCTGGAAGCTGAGCCGGATGTTCGGACTGGGGGACGAGATCTGGGCCGAGACTCCAGGTTGGACGTTCGCCTTCGGTGACTTCCACCCCCATGGAAGCAATCTGATCTGGCTGCTTCTCAGCCTGCTGTTTGTGCTGCGCATCCCGGCGGCGCGGTCCTGGCGAGCGAGCCTGTCGAACGGTGTCTGCGTGGGTCTGGCCTTCAGCTGGTCTGTGATCGCCAACACCTGGGATGCGGTCTTTCTAGTCCCCACTCTGAGCCTGCTGGCTTTGCTGGTCCGCGCCCCCAGCCGTGGCTACCTGGCCGGCTTTGCTTGCAGCGCCATCCCTCTGAGCCTGTTGTACTACGGGACGATTTCGGGCCCGACCCGCGCGGTCTTCAGTTGGGACGGCGGGGCCCAGATCGCGAACCGGTATCTACTGATGTTCGTCGGTCCTTGGCTGATCCTTGCTCTGCTGGCCCTGGCTGGGCGCAAGCGCAGACTTCGCAGCGCGGCCTGGGCACTTTTTTTTGGCACCTTGCTGCTGCTCGTATTGGTCGGCAGAGTGCGACTGTTCAACCGCAGCACCACAGCTTTCCGGGTGCTGGGATTCGCCTGGGTCGTGCTCGGGGTCGCGTCCTGGAGCGCCCTCCTCAGCGCCGAGCCACGCACCTGGACGCGACGGCTCGCCGCAGTGTTGGCGGGGCTGATGCTTGTCGGCGGAGGCTATGGCTGGCTGGCACTCCGAGGGGATGGCGCGCCCTGGTCGCTGCGCCGTCTCTCCCTGTGGGTCGGCCTCGATCAGAATCTGCCAGAGTGGCGGGCAGCGCGCGCAACCTTACGGGCCCTGGACGCCCATGCGCTCGTACTCGAGCGACCGGTGGATTCGTACGATACGTCGAGTCAGGTGTTGAGCAACGTCAGCTTCCGACGTTGTTACCTGGGCTGGATGGGTCATTTGGCCCTGCGTGGCGCGAGACTGGAAGAGATCCAGCGACGTTTCCATCGCGCACGCCAGATCTTGTCCGCTGGAGAGGCCCGCCCGCGGCATGCTCTGCTGCGGGCCGAGGGCATCGACATCGTCGTGTTGGGACCCGGAGACCGCGGGATTCTAGCGCCACAGGTTTGGGAGAGCTTCGCAGGCGCCCCAGAGCTCTTCGAGCCCCTGCTCGAGCAGCCCCAGGGTTTTTCGATCTACCGGGTGCTGCCCTGAGACCCGGCACTTTGGTTACCATATGAACCGATTTGATCTGCACCTCGTCGACCTGGGTGGCATCAACAACAGGCTTCTACGTACCCCAGATGGCCAAGTCGACAAACCGGCTTTTCGAGTCCCATGGGGTCACCCATCTGCTGGTATCGGGCACGCACCACCGTCCACAGAACCACGGAGGCCAGGTCTTTGTGCCCCAGCATCATTTTCCGAGTCACGGTTTTCGGACTCACACTTTGATGGCCAGGCATCCTTGAACCCGGCCACCGTAAACTGAGCCACCTCGGTCCTCGGTCTTCACGGTCTTCGGTCCCCACGGGTCTCTGCTCTCGGAATTCGGAGATCCGGTGACCGGAACCGGAACCGGTCACAGGCCCGGGTGCGGGTTCGGATCCGGGCTCGGGCTCGACTCTGTCTTTGCTGCCGCGCTCAACCACGACAACCCCGCCAACCCTGTGCCCCGCACACCCCGTTGGTTCTTTCCCGCCCACGACCTTCTTCAGCCTCCGCCTCGAGCCTGCAAGACCTGAGTCGCCGCAAACCATCGCCAAGTACGGTACGCAACCCAAGAGCCCGACACCCGGCGCCTGCCCCCCTGTTCGACGAACCCGACCTGACGCCGCCCTGCAGCGGCAAGAGCGCACATGTTCTGCTCGGTGATCCGGGCCGTCTCCCTGGCGACCGAGCGCGATACCCGGCCTTGCGGGCCCGAAGGACCCCTGGCATGACAGGGGTTGTTCGGTGTACCCTCGATGCCGTGGGGTCCGACGCGGGACCTCCCTCTCCGCGGGCTGTCATGACACGTTCTCTCCTACTGCTGCTGATCACAGGCTCACTCGCCGCGCAGACAGCCGAGCGCGGCGACATCATCATCAACGAGCTCTACTGGCACAACACGGCCGGGGGAGAGGATCACTTCGAAGCCGTCGAGCTCCTGGTCCTGCGCGACCTCGACCTGCATCAACTCGTGCTCACCGATGCGCACCGCTGGCAGACTCCCAAGCTGGGCAAGGGGGAGCACCGGCTCGAATTGGACGACGCAGGCACCGGAGCGTTGCGGCATGTGCGGGCCGGGACCCTGGTCGTGATCTACGACGGTGCCGGCAGCGATGATCTCGACGGCTCGGACCATGTGCTCAAGATCTATGCCCACACGAGCCCCCACGCGCGTATGGGGAGCACCGGCCACGCCTTCCGCCTGGTGGACAAAGGAGACCACCTGCATGTCGGCCAGGGCGACGAACATCTGCACATGGTGCGCTATCGGGCACAGGAATATCGGGACATGCGCGGGGGCGATCCCGGCACCCTCCCCTGGGGGAACGGCTGTGTCGATGTCGGCCCCTACCGTCTGAACGCCGGCAGTCGCTTCGTCGAAGACTCCTGGCGGGAGGCCAACAAGCCGAAGCACTACCAGAGCTACCAGCTGACCTATCCCGTCGTCGACAACCTCGGCTGGCCGAATGGCGGAGACAACACCGAGTGGATCGCCGAGCTCCGTGGACAGCCGGCGGAGTCACTGGCTGCGCAGATTCCCGTGCATCGTACCGCCGCGGATCTCGTCACATTCGATGCCATTCTCCTGCAGTGCCATCGCGGAGCGGGCCATGCCCGACCCGAGAACACACAGGCGGCCTTCGATTTCAGCTGGGAACGTGGCGCGGTGCCCGAGGTGGACGTACGCCGCACGCGGGATGGCGTGCTGGTGGCGTTTCATGACGAGACCTTCGCACGGTTGGTCGAGGGGGCGACGGGCAAGCTCGCTCGTTCCGGTGTGGAAGACCTCGACTACCAGGCAGTGGCCAAGCTTGACGTTGGCGCCTGGATGGGCCGGAGGTTCCGGGGCATGCGGATCCCGCGCCTTGACGATGTGCTGGCTCAGCTGCGGGAGAGGCCCGAGCGTGCTCTGTTTCTCGACATCAAGTCGGCGGACCTGGCCGAGCTGGCGGAACTGGTGCGGAGCCAGGCAGTCGAGGGGCAGGTGATCCTCGCCTCCCAACACCACGAGCAACTCCGACGCTGGGCGGAGCTGTTGCCCGGAGCGCGTTGCATGCTGTGGATGGGGGGCACGCAACAGGACATGGAGAAAAAGCTCGCGAGGCTCAGGGAAGACGGCTTCCAGGGTCTCACCCGGCTACAGTGCATCGTTCGCGTCGATCGCGCCCAGCCCGACCCGTTCGCCCCTTCGTCGGTGTTTCTCGCACGCACCGCCAAGGAAATGCGCGCTCGGGGACTGGCGTTCCAGGTGATCCCCTGGGAGATCGCTGAGGAGGAGGTGGAAGCAGCGTTCCATCGTTTCTGCGCGCTGGGCATCACCGCATTCGCCACCGATCACCTCGAAGCGACCCAGGAGGCGCTGGCTGATTGGTTCCAGAGGAATGGCGATTGAGGAGAGGCGAGAAACGGCGTTGCCAGACAGGACCGCTGTCCCGGGAACGTCCTCAGGAGGACAACCTCTGCTGGATCCCATGGAACTCGAGCGGACCTGGAGCAGCGAAACCTTGCTGCGCCCTCGCCGACAACCACCTCAGCGGGTCGTTGATCTTTCCGAGCGGCCAGCACGTGGGAGGACGTCATTGGAGACCGCCTTGCCTCTCCGAACCGGCTCGCGTCAGAGCCAGGGCACGACCTGCCGGTCGGACGGTGTCGGCCAGCGCGTTGGGGGAGGTTGGCCCGGAGCGGTCCGTCGGCCTGGCTTCCCACCAGGGTGATTGTCAGCGGATCACGGGCCCGCTGGATGTTGGGGACAAACCGGGCAGAGATCCAGTCTGCCCCACCAGGGGCTGGTTCCGTCGCAGGTTTTCGTGGCCCCGTGCAGTTCCCGGGGAATTGCAGCGATTGCTGGCCTTGGGACCATGCTCCGAAAGAACCCCTGACGAAATCTGCACACTTCGACGATATACATGGCGGACCCTCAGCGCGGGAGACTGCCGTGGAGTTGGACGAATTACGCGAGCTTCTTCCCGAGTACACCATCGAGTCGCTCTTGGGCGAAGGGGCGATGGGCTCGGTCTACAAGGCCGTGTGGCAGCCCCACCAGAAGACGGTGGCGTTGAAGGTCCTGCACGAGAACGCCAGCGAGAAAACTGTGCAGCGCTTCCTGCGGGAGATCCGGGCGGGGGTCAACCTGGTCCACCCCAACATCGTCCGCATCTATGATGGCGGTGCCGACGACCTCTGCTACTGCACCATGCAATACATCCGGGGCAAGACCCTCGGCCAGCTCCTGGAGTCGCAGTCTGCCTCGCTTCCGTTTCTGGTCAACGTTCTACGCAAAATCGCCGAAGCCTTGCATTACGCGCATGGACAGGGCTTCATCCATCGCGATGTCAAGCCGGAGAACATCCTGTTGGACACGAGCGGGCGGGCATTTCTGGCAGACTTCGGCTGTGCCAAGGACCCCGAAAACGACCCGCGGGTGACGGAGCTGGGTGCGGTGGTCGGAACTCCGGACTACATGGCACCGGAACAGGCTCTGGGCCGCCAGGCATTGTTGGGTCCGGCGACGGACATCTTCGCTCTCGGCGGCATATTGTACGAGATCCTCACCGGTAGGCCGCCCTTTGCCCGCGCCAGCATGATCAAGGTGCTGAAGGCCATCGTCAAAGAGCCGCCGACGCCGCCCACGCAGGTCAAACCGGACACGCCCCAGGAGCTCGAGAAGATCTGCCTGTGCGCCCTGCGCAAGAGGATCCCTGATCGTTATCCGTCTGCGAGTGAGATGGCGCGCGACCTGAAGCACTGGTTGGAAGGCGACCCGCTGCCGGTAGCCAGCGCGGCTCTGATCGAGCTGGTCGAGGCGGCGAAGGAGACGCCCCAAACTGCCGCGCCCCCTTCCCCATCCAGCCGTGCCCCAGCCACAGAATCCCAGGAGGTGCGCATGGCCCGCGCGGCGCGGGCGAGCCTGCGCAAGATCTCCGAGGAGATCCCGATCCCGAAGACCGACAGCCCCGGCTTCTTCCACCGCGTGCGTGCCTGGTTCAAGCGACTGTTTGCGAGCTGATGGCGAACTCAGCGAGGACGAGCGCGCAGGCCATCGCATAGCGCAGAGTCAGCCAGGAGCGGCTGGCCTGTAGCGGCGTTCCAGTCGTGACTCTTTGCGGCTGGCTCCAGCTGTGTCGCCTGGTGCGGGCCTCGCTGGCGCGCTGCCGTTCGAGACGAGAGGGGGGCCGCCGCACATCGGCATCGGGTCGTCCGCGGGTCGCGGCGTCGCCCCCTTGGTCCCCCGAAGAGATCGGGCTTGGGTGGTGGTTCGAACTTGGGCTGGGGCGACTGTGCAGGCAACGATCGTGAACACACAGGCAGCGACCCGCAGGTTCGCGTGCAGCAAGTACCCCCAGCAGGTAGTTGTGGGACCTTCTTGATGGAATTCGGATGGACGGATCATCGCAATGTAGGATGCCGGACGAGCGAACATGGGCCTGGGGCCGAAGTTCATTGCCAAGCCGCGATCGTCAGCCAACCTCGGCCCTCGGTCATCACGGTCTTCGGTCCTCAAGGAAATCTGCTCACGGAATTCGGCGATCCGAGGTCGGGACCGGAAGCGGGAACGGGTTCTGATCCGGTCACCGAGGCGGACTCGGGGGCCGATTTGGGTCTGGGCCCGACTTCGTCTTCGCTCGCAACCGGCCACGGATCAGGATCCGGGCTCGGAGACGGATCCGAATAGTCAACTGAGAGCAAAGAGACCTACACGACAAGAAAAACCGCCCAAACCCGCCCCCCGAGACCCCTCGCCCCCGCAATTGGATGGTCTTATAGTCGCCGCGCAGCGAAGCGGCCCAAGGGGTCGACCCGGAGGCCTGGCCCGGCGGTTGCTTGGCGAGGTCGACGGGGGCTGGCGTCGCAACTTGTTGGGGCATAGTTGGATGGGGCAAGCACCGAGGCAAGGCAGAGGGCTCAGCGGCGAAACGGTGTTGACAGACAACAGACCGCCCGTCTCACAACCGAAACCAGAAGCTACTCTACACGTCGTTGAGCCGATCTGCCCAGTAGAGCGGCCATCTGCTTTGGCGGACAAGGGCAATGACCACGATCTCGGTGTCACTCGTCAGGTACACGAGGCAATACGGGAACTTCTTCAGCCTTGCCCTGCGAAGCGTCCTGTCCACTTCTGGTAGATTCAGGCGAGGATGTGCAGTGGGCCACCGCTCAATGTCTCGGACCACACCGGACACCTCATCCAATAGCTGCTTCGGTAGCCACTCTCCTCGATCGTTGTACCAGAGGGCCGCGTCGACAAGCTCTTGCTGTGCTCGTGGGTCAACCCTGACGTTTTGCACCGCGGACTTCCGACTCGACTGTGGCGTGCACGTTTGCCCAGGAAAGTGTTTCAACCTGCCCAGCCGCGACCTGATTCGCTCGGCGACCGAACTCCGTCACAAGTGCGTTGTCATTGAGATGTGCATGGAGGTCGCAAGTTTCGATGGTGTCGAGAATGCTCATGGCCAGCTCAAGACGTTCATCTTCTGGGAGCGCAAGTGCACCTTGGATAAGTTCTTCTGCATTAGAAATGACTCACCTCCAGTGCTCGGGCAATACCGAGTGTTGTGGGCCTCTGCCTCGCTGCGCAAGCCCAATACGCACCCCCAAGCCAAGGCCGGAAATAGCCCAGGCAGGCGAGACCGACGACTTCAGGCTATTTCAGGTTGCCGGATGTCGGCCGAAAACGCACGAACAAAAGCATACATATGTTCTCAAGTGGACCGTTTCGCCGTCGCCGCGCAGCGAAGCGGCCCAAGGGGTCGACCCGGAAGCGCGGCCTGGCGGTTGCCTGGCGACCCTGACCAGGTCTCGCGACGCAACCTGTTGGTCTGCAGAGAGGTGGAGCAAGCGCCAGGCCGCGCTGGAGGGCTAGCGGCGAAAGGGCGTCGCGTGTCTCACGGTGAGGATGCAGGGCCGGGGGTCTTCGATCTGCGCCACTGGTCAACGACCGCCAGCCGGATGGCTCGGTGCAAGAACGCAGGAAGCGGCTGTCCCAGCGGGTACCAGCGTGCCGAGCTCTGGCCCCGCGGTTGCGGCCGTGACCAACCCAGAGTCGAACAAGGCTCAGTCGAAGCGAGAAGAGACCAGCAAGCGCGGGGACGGAGCAGTGGACCTGTCCGCCAGCTTGGGGGCAACTCTGTGTCGTCTACCGCCATGAGATCCTGGCTGGCTGACCTGGCGCATCTCTCACAAGCGGTCGCTTCGCTCACTCCGCGGAGTGTGCGGGGATTCGCTCTAACTCTGCGCCCATACCTTGCTCGGCATGCCAGAGATTGTATTCGAGTTGCATGCGAAGCCACAGCCGCGGACCGTTGCCGCAGAAGCGACCGAGGCGAAGAGCCATTTCGGTGCTAACCGGACGGTTGCCTGCGAGGATTCGGTGGAGCGACTGTCGAGAGACTCCAAGTTGACGAGCCGCTTCGGCAACAGTGAGACCCAGCGAAGGCAGGACCTCCTCGCGCAAGAGCTCACCAGGATGTGTTGGTGGCCGCTGGAGCGGTTCGTCAATCGAGTACTCTGCCATCACACAACCCCCTCAGTGGTATTGCTCAAGGTCGACTCGCCATGCATCGCCATTGTGCCATTCAAAGGTCACACGCCATGGCCCGTTGACGTCGATCGCATGACGCCCCTCGCCAATCGAATGAAGCCGGAAGCCAGGAATCTGCAAGTCCTCCAGGGACCCAGCGGAATGCAGTGCGTCCAGTCTACGCACCACGCGTATTCGAATTTGGGCTGGAACCCGGCTAGCGCGGCCTCGAGTGAAAAAGTCGCGTAAGGCGCGACTTCGAAAGCTGCGAATCATGATTTGACTTGGCGCCAGCTACCTGGATGGCAGTGTAACCCATTTGGGGACAGGCACAAGGTGCACACCAGGCCGTCTGTTGCTCTGTGGACGCCAGGAGCCGAGAACCGAGCGGTCGTTCGCCGGTGACTGTTGGCGTGGGAACCGACGCCGGGAGCGGGCCTCGATCCTCCGAACACGGACCTCGAACCACGGATCTCGATTTCCGATTCGGTTCTCGGTCTTCGGCCTGAACGGGAACGGGAACGGGAACGGGGTCGGGATCGGGATCGGGACCGGCCACGGACCCGGGTTCGCGGTCGGTTTCGGTTTCGGATCCGGGTCCGCGGTCGGTTTCGGTTTCGGATCCGGGTCCGGCCTCGGAGGCGACCCCAGACAGCCGCCCAGTCGCCAGCGCCATCCGCCCCCAGACCCGACCTCAGCAGCCCCACAAGAACATCCCAGCAACCATCAGCCCCCGAGCCGAAGAGAAACGCAATGAACCCTTTCGCCGTCGCCGCAGGCGACCCGGAAGCGCGGCCTGGCGGTTGCCAGATGATCCTGACCGGATCCGGCGACGCAACCTGTTGGAGTGCAGAGAGGTGGAGCAAGCGCCAGGCCGCGCCGGAGGGCTCAGCGGCGAAACGGCGTTGGCGGCCCGAATCCCGGGAGCGGACCTTGGGCTATCTCCTTTCTCTGAGGTGATGCCCGTAACGAAACGCTCTTGTTCGGAATGCTGGCCACGTCCCCTCGAGGACATTTAGAGCGTTGATGTTCCCCTCAGGGTCCTCGATAGCGAACGATTCATAAGTAACCTTGTTTTGGTTCTCCTTGTCGATTTTGCACCGTATGACCTGATCAGCATCAGACGCAATCGCAAGGTTAGGACTGTGAGTAACGATAATCACCTGACGCCTCTCCCTGGCTTTCTGGAAACAGGGAACGAGGATTCGATAAATAGTCTCATTGTCAAGATTCTCTTCCGGTTGGTCGATCACAAGTGGCTGTTTTCTTGGGTCTAACAGGAGGTAGAATACCAGAAGCAGCGCGCCTCTCTCGCCAGGAGACATTGTCTCAATACTCTTGTCGTTGAGACGAATTGTGTATCGAACATCGAGATACCGTAAGCTGAACAGGAAATTCTCAAGTTCTTCAGCTGTTCGCCCGCTCACTAACTGATCGGTCAACGAGCCACCTTCAGCAAGTGCGTCGACAACCGATTGAACAAACACGCTGACGCTTTTTGTTGAACTCCAGTCGACGCCCATGGCTAATGTGTCAACGGCGGATCCACCTTCCGCGACACCGGAGAAGTGGCCTCTCTTTCGTTGGTTGATGAACGACAGAAATTTCAGTTTGAAGTCGATGGGTGATATCGCTGCCGAAAAGGCAATCGGTAATTCAGTAAGCTCCTTGCTGCCAACCAAATCCTGTAGTGGCTGAAAGAGGTGGATGAGCAGGTCTCTCTTCTTCTTGATGCCCTTATGGATCTCTGTCAGAGTCTCAAATCGAAGTTCGGAACCGTGTTGCAAGTCCTTCTGCGCGCCACTTGTTGCGTATTCAAGCTTGGCTCGTATCCACTGCTCACTTCCTGGCTCAAGATCGGAGCCTCTCAATTTGGCCATACGTGCTTCCCAACTGGCCAAGGCTTGGACTTCGTCCTCCATTTTTCGCGCGTCCTCGGAAAGTTCCTCCTGGAGTTGACGTATGCGTGCCTCGATCTGATCCTTCTTTGCGATCAGTCCGGAATTCTCCTCATCTAGAAGTGAGGCCAGAGCGTCCTTTTCTGTTGAGAGTTGTCGAATCCGATCGTCGATCACATCATAGTTGACAGAGACCGATACGACCCCGCTGAGATCAACGCCGGTCTTCTTTGAGAGATCGCGCAAATCATCGAGTTTTCGTTTTGAGAACGATTCGATTTCTCGGATCCCATCTCTGATCTTGTAGCAGGTCGCGATTAGAATGTTGATATTTGTCTGTTTCTTCTTTGCTTCGTCTATCTCAAAACTGATTTGTCGCGAGTCAGTTCGGGCGGCCTCTAGCTCTACCTGTACAGTTGAGGTTGCTCCGGCAGAATCATCGAATGTCGAGACACTCACTTCGTTGGGTCTTTGTTTTTCGAGGGCGGCAATTTCTCGGACCACCTCAATCTTCTGATGCCTGAGATGCGCGACGTTTTCAGCGCTTGACTCTCTTCTGAGTTGTGAGATCTTTTGATTGATCTCATCAAGGGCAGCAATTTCTTGAGACGTATTGTTATCATACTCAAAACTCTTTGCCTCAATTAGGGCGTCCAGAGAGTCAACTCCAAGTCGATCAACTTCCTCGATGTGCTGAAAGATAACAGATTTGATCTCATCCTCGAAAGAGGATGAACCGTGGGCGATTTCGTTGCATAGCCTCTCGACATAATGTTGTGGGAGGTAGTGAATGCGCTCAGGGTCTTCAGGCCCCGGGTCTGTTGACAGTACGGCAGAATCAGTATGCCCGTCGTACCAGTTCAATTCCGCAACAAAGTGCTGACTGGGATTCGGACTTTTTCGGAATCGATTCTGGTTAAGAAAAGCGTAGCCGTTTCTGTGAGCGTTACCACACCGGGATATCACGTCTGCGAGTGCGCTCTTGCCGCCACCCTTGTTACCAATAATTGCTACCAAGCCAGGGTTGAGTTCGACCTCAGAGTTAAACCAACCAAGCTGATCTTGGTGCTTTTGATGCTTGGGGTAGATTCTCACACTTCGAGCATAACTCGTGGGGTTCCTTTTGAGTGATGTGAGTTTTTCGGGTTCAGTGCCAATGTAGGTTCGCAACCGTGGCTCAGCGATACACTGTATGAGTCCACGGAATGTCGGTCGCGCGCGTATCCAAGTGATTCTATCATTGGGAAAGACGCCATAATGGCTAATGCGATGGGCGTCGCTGCCAGAACACACCGGCTTGGGGCCCCCTCCGAGGCATTCAATGAAGTCATCAATGAAGGAAGCGTTCTTTTCTGTGACTTTTCCTAGAAATAGATCAACGTTGTCAGGGTTGCGAGTTTCGAAGATATCTGTGAACTTGAACCTCTCTGAGTCTGCAGCCATGTGTTTCTGCCACTTGAGACGATCTAGGCCATCGCTAGTGTCATAGGGCTGAACTACGACATATTCACTGCGGTGGAATCTCTCAGCTAGTGTCTGCTTCACCGACTCAAATGTCACGCTCACGGTCCTGTATCCTAGTGCAAGCATCTTCTCTTCGTCATCTCGGTCGTCTGGCTGGAAACCGGCTTTCTTGATCTTGCCGCTGTCCAGTCCTCGTGCAAAGCCAACTAGATTCGTAGGCGTCGGGGACCGATCCGTTCCCACGATCTTGAGTCCGTGAACGAACTCTTCCAAGCGGTCCTTCGGAAGAATGTTGTCAAAAATCACATGGAAATTGAGCCGATAGTCGGCTGGCGCGGTGACACGAAGTTCAATTCCTGGAAGAACAACAGGATGTTGGATGGTCCTGTCAGCATCCTCGCGGTAGCTGTGGTAGCCCGCGAATGTGAAATAGTCTTGAATCGCGAACACCGAGACACCGCTTTCGGTCATTCTTGCGAAGGCGGAATCCCAAAATGTACGGCGCGCGTCGGCGTCGAGGCTTCGCAGCGCCGGGCCGTACCAGTGAAACGAGGCTGGGGTGTGGATATGCAGATCCCACTTCCCCCATTCGGATCCGGCGTTCCCCACAAGACCTCCCAGGTCAAGAAATTAGTATTTGATGATTGCCTAATACTAGCGGGCGGAAACGAACTCGACAGATTGATAGAAAGTGTTGAAAGTGTAAAATACACCATCTGATTGAGGGCATCAAGTGGCGAGTGGGGGAATGAGTGCTTCGAGCCGACAATGCGACCGTTTCGCTGTCGCCGCAGGCGATCCGGAAGGGTGGCCTGGCGGTCGCCAGCGATCCGGGCCGGATCTCGCGAACGTAACTCGTTGAAATGCAAGGATGTGGATCAATCGCCAGGCCGCGCTGGAAGGACGAAGTGGCAGCGAAACGGCGTTGGCAGGCAATGGCCCACCAGCGAACGAAAGAGCAGATCGGGAGCCCCGCCCACCGACTTGCGTGAGTTCGTGCAAGGGGGATCTAGGAAAGTGTCTCTCCGCGCACTTCTTGAACTCGAGTAAGAACTTGTACCCCAGTTGGGGAGATCGCAAATGAGAAGTTCACGTTCACATTGCCAGCGGAGCCGCGGAATCCTCGCAGCCTTGCCATGCCGGGGCTTGCGTGAAGAAGTCCGAGGCTTGCTAGATGGTCTAGGACTGATTGGGCATGCTGTCCAGGGATCGAGAGCTGCCCGGCAACTTCATCAGCGCGGATGAGGTCCTTTCCTGATTTATTCTCGACGCAGAAGAGGGCTGCAAAATGTACAGATGTCAGTTGCTCAATCAACGCCATGACATATGAGTCAAGCTCATATGACTCAGTGTTCCCCTCAATGACATTCCTTGCAAGTAGGTTACACGCAAGGTAGAGCTTTTCCTTCTGGTGTTCTCGCGAGAGCCTAGAAATCACTTTCTGGATTAGACTCTGGAACTCACCCGTCTTGAAGTACGCTTCATCCACTTTTTCAGAGAACTCGTCAAGCCTCTTTGTGAACTCAGAGAGGATCTCTCGAACCCGCTCCTCTTGTTTTTTTGCAATCTCCTCGAACAACGAGAGAGAAAGGGGCTTTCCAAATGCCGACCTATCCAAGATCTCTTTCACGTCTTCTTGAAACGACTTCTTGATTGGATTTTCCATTGGAATCGATAACCTATACGAGTGAGATGTTATCCCACGTGTGCATTGTGACTCTCGTATCAACCTTGATGACAAGCCTAACATCACGGCTACCATGCTGGCTGAGGAGTTGGGCCGTTGTGACAGACACGCTCGTGATTAGAAAATCATCCTCAAGAAGGCAGAAAAAAGGAGTCTCGTCTGCGGCTGGCTGGCAGTTCTTGGGCAACTCTCCTTCATGTTTTGGAGCTCTAAGTGCATCAAAGAGCGTCTTGATCCGATTGTCGATGTCGCCGCCCTGAGTAATCACGCCACCTGGGGCTTCAGGTCGCATTAGGAGAATCTCAAGGTCGCAGATCATTTTCTTTCGTACGCTTACAAGTGGAGCAAACTTGAACAGTCCGACGGGGAAAATCAGCGACTTTTTCGGGTCGGTTTGTGAGACGTCGAGCAAATCCACATTGTCGGGCGTTGCTGATGTAAAGTGAACAAGCGGAGGCTGTGACCATAGCCTCTTCATCTGCGAGTGGAGCACTTTGCGGATGGTGTGTTTGTGTTTTGCGTTCCCGTTGGCCTTCAACGGGCCGTCATAGGCAAGCCAGAATCTCAAGACCGCTCCTGGGCGTTCGACTCGAAATCAACAATTACACTGATCGGTCCGACGAGTCAACGCTCGACGGTGTGGCCGATGGTTGCCAGCGATCCCTATTGAATGCCAATGTCGCAATGGCACCCAAATTGTCGCCCAGAGCCCACGCATCCCTCTTTGTGCGACACCGCCGACACAGTGTATACACCCGAACACACACCACTTCGCCCACCCAAGCACCAACCCCGCCCCGCATTGCCCCAGCGATCCGGTTCCCCGGCCCGCCCATTCCCGTTCCCGCAGCCGCACTGCCGCCCAGGGCCTGCAGAACTGCCGACCCGCCGCCGCACACGACCCCTGCTACGCCCGATTTGGAAACGGCAGGCATAGACCGCCACGGCCCATGGCATGCAGGCGCACCCAGGGAGAGCAGCTGGCACTTGCCGACCTGCAGGCTAGCAAGCGCGTCACGATCGTTGCGGAGGGGTCTCATTGCAGCGCAGCTCGGCCACTCGCCAGAGCTGCAGTGCAATCACACAGAGTCTCACATGAGCGGCGATGCGTCGGTTCGTCCAGCGAAACAACGGCCTCTGCTTCAGGCCCTTGGTCTTCATTGGCCGCAAACACGACTCGACCAGCAACGGTCGCTCAGGCGCTCGAAGGGACCTCAGTCGTTGAACTGCTTGTCGGTCTCGACCCACTGGAAGATCTTCCAGTCCCCCTGTGGCGTGCGCACGAACTGCATGTCGAAGGTCGTCGTGTTCGCTCGGTAGGGCGCCGCGAAGCGCTTCTGCTTGTCCGCTGTGGTGGTGATGGCGACCGACGCCGCGCAGCGGTTCTGCTCGCGGCTGGTCAGGGCGGCGGAGTCGAGGCTGAGCTGCCAGTTCTGGTAATTGGCGATCAGGATCTCGTAGGCGAACTGGCAGGTGCCGCGGAACAGCGCGTTCTCCGGAGTGTTGGCGAGGAAGCCGAGCGTGTTCTCGACATTCTCGCTTTCGAAGCTGGTGAGGTAGCCGTCGAGCAGCGCCTCGATCTCCGCCTGCACGCTCGCATCGGTGTCGGTGTTGGCCGGCGCCGCGAACGCCCCGTAGGTGTAGTGGACTTCCTCGCTGGCAGCGATCTCGAGGCGACCTCCCTGCGGGTTCGTGCCGGTCAGGGTCAGCGCCACGTCGGTCCAGGCCATGCGCTGGGCGCTGAAATCGTACTGTTCGGCGATCGTGATCGTACAGCTCCACTCCCCGGCCCCTGCCTCCTTCGGCGGGAACCGGACCGTGCCGGAGGCCGCGAGGTGGCCGATGTCGTGGGTCGCGCCGTCGACCGTGCGCTTCTCGATCCGCTCGAAGGACCAGGCGAGCGCACCGGTCACCGTGTCGGTCGGGTGGCCGTTTGCCGCGAGCCAGTGGGCGACGTCGGCCTCGGAGACCTGCCAGGCCTGCCCGACGATCAGGGTCGCGGGCTTCGGGAATGCGACGTGCCAGCGCGCGGTGAACAGGTCGGTCAGCCCGCTGAGGACGTGGGAGCTGGCGACGCGATGGGCGACGTTCTGCTCGCGCAGCTCGTAGGTCAGGATCGCCCCCTGCAGCTCGTGGATCTTCTCGACCCACTGCGCGTTCTGGTTCGCCTGGCTGCGCACCGTGAAGGTGTCGTAGCGCTGGGTCCAGCGGTTCGGGTTGCCGTCAGCGCCGATCGCGACCGCGGTCTGCACGATGGTCTTCGCCTCGTGGGCCTCGGCGACGACGGTGTTTTGTGGGTTCGACAGGCTGGTCGTGGTCTGCTTGCTGACCTCGGCCTGGCGCTGCATGCCTTCATTCCAGGCGGGCTCGAAGCGGTAGACGTGCTGTTCTTGCGCCGCCAGGGGGGCGAGGATGGTGAGCAGGGACGCGAGAGCGAGCCGTGGAGTACAGTGCATGGGACCTCCTCAAAACAGGTGTGTGCGTCGTTCCAGACTACAGGGTCTCGATGAAGAACGCTCGGATACCCCGGGGGACGGCATGGTGGCCCGCGCTATTCGATCTTGCCGCGTAATCCTCGAGGCGCGTGGCAATGAGGCTGCGTCTGGCCCAGACTCGCGCTCCGGTCCGGCCTCGGGCCGCTCCCATTGCCGCTGGACGTCGGCCCTGCGTGGGACATCGGGGGGACGGGTTGGTTGGGGATTTCGGCGCTCACAAAGCGCGCGCACCGCAGCTGGAGGCGTAGCCGATTCAGGGCCTGCGGATGGCGCCGAGCACTCCCCGCACGGTGCGAGCCCGCTCAGCCATGTTCGGGGTACTGATGGTGATGTAGTCGATGTCGTAGAGCTCGAGCAACAGTTTGATCATGCCGTCGATACGGATGATCTCCTCCCATTCGACCCCTGCCCGCACGCCATCTTCGACCATCAACGAGCGATGCGGCCGCACGAAGAACACGACCGCTCCGGGCTCACGCAGACGTTGTGTGTACTCGTCCATATCCCCAAGCAGCTCACGCAAAGCCAGGGTGTGGTGGCAGGCGTAGGCGAGGTTGTCAAAGGTGCGATCGGAGACGAAACGGTCACCAGCTGCCTTCTCCAGAGCCTGTTGACGACGGAACACTTCAGCCTGGAAGTCGCGTGTGCGATCGACATCGACCCGCAGGCTGCGCAGCGAGACTTCGAGCTCTGCCAGGACGGCACGTGCCACCTCGGTGACCAGCGGCAGCCCATAGGTGCTGGCGATCCACCGCGCCAGCGTGGTCTTGCCGGTGCTGTGGGCGCCGGAGATGTAGACCCGCAGTGTCCGGAGGTCACCTTTGGGGGCCTTGGGTTGGTGCCGGATGCCTCCGAGCAGCCGGGTCAAATCAGTGCCCCCGCCGTGCTCGAAGCCGTTTCCCCTGCCATGGCCGATGCCCCTCTCGGCCGGATGCGTATCCCTCGGTGTATCGACGATCGACTGCGGTCCCATGCCTCTCCCTTCGCTCTTTCTGCATGCTTCCACGTTAGCACAGCCCCCCGTCGAATAACGGCGCATCGGGCATCTCTATTTCAAACTGCTTGGTTCCCTCCCCATCACAGCACCGCTCGGACCGACAAACATCTGCAGCCCGTCTGCGGAGCCATCCCCTTCACAGTCGAACAGGCACCTCGGAGCGAGGATCTCCCGCAGGTAAACCTCAGCGTTACAACGAGCCCGTTTCCTGCCTGAAGATGTCCATCCCAGGTTGACCGATTTTCCGCCCTTCCCCCATTCCAGGCGCTTTCCCGAAGTGGTACGCCGCTCGCTATACGGTCTGTCGAATAGCGCACAGGCCAGGGGAACAACCATGACCCGATTCGAAGGCAGCCAGCAAGAGTCGTTGACGGTGGCGTCCAAAGACACGTCCCGTGGGATCCCTCTGATCAGCGGCAGAACCTGGAACATCCAGCTCTCAGGCGTCGAGCTGTCGGCGGCCCGCTGGTCCACCGAGACCGCTCGCTGCGGCGAGTCGGTGGCGATGACCACCAGGGTTGGTGGCAGCGCTTCGGACGGAGCTGCCGTCGTCTTCCGGATCTTCGAGAAAGACAGCGACGGTCAGGATGACTTTGTCGCCGAGGTTCCTGGAACCCTGGCCCAGGGCGAGGCAACCGCGCACTGGACCTACCGCTACATCGACGATAAGGACGACCCCGGCAGCCAGGACAGTCAGCCCGAGTACTACTTCATCTGCCAGCTGGCGGGTGCGGAGGCGCGCTCGGGGCTGCTCGAGTTCCGCGATATCGTCGAGATCGAATGCCTGGACCTGTTCGGCAATCCCCGCGCCGACGCGCCCTACACACTCCTACTGCCCAACGGCGACCGCCGCAGCGGAACGCTTGACGCCGCAGGGCGTGCGAAGGTCGAGGACGTGCCTCCAGGCCGTTACCGCCTGCTCGTGTGAGCCACCACCCAGGGAAAGAGGACCGCATCATGCCGACCACCGCACCCGCAAACAACAGCACCACGGCTGCCGCGCGCATCGACGACAGCACCCGGCAGACGCTGGCCAGTCGCAAGCACGCACTCGAGCAGCAGCTGGCAGAGCTCGAGAAGCAACTGCAGGCCGTGCGCGAAGAAGGCAGGACGACGAACCATCGGCTCGCCCACTTTGGCCAGGAGTGGAGACGCGTCCCTCCCTTCGAGGACTGGCTGTTGGCCGAAGGGCGTTCCACCGCACTGCCCGGCGGTGGGGGCGCTCCCGCGGACAGCCTGCAGGCTGAGACGTTTCTGGCGGCCGTCGGCTTCACGGCGGCCTGGCCGACCGTTCAGGCCAGGGCCGCGCAACTCCGGGCTGACCACGCGCAGGGCCGAGGCTTCATCCGCGAGGTCGAGCGGGCCTGGGAGACCTACCACGACGTGATCGGCGAGGCCGCTGAAGACCTGCTCGACGATGGACGCTTCCAGGGAGAGGTCTTCTCCTGGATCGGTGACGACATCAGCGCGCTCTTGCGCCGCCTCGCTGACCAGGAGCGCGAAGACCTCGACGCCGTGGAGAGTTGGGGCTTTGAGGCCTGTATGCAGCTGCAAGAGCTTGTCAAAGCAGCTCAGCAGCGCCTGATTCCCTGGTCGCTGGCCCTCGAACAGGCGTACTCCCAACACAGCGCCGCAGCGCGTGCCGCCAATCAAGAGCTGGCGAAACTGCGGAGGCGGCTCGAGACGCGCGCCGGCCATGGAATCTGGGACGATCTGCAGTGCCTGCGTGCGGCCCGGTCGCGCGTCGAAGGGCAGCTGGTCTGGATCGACGCGGTGCTCGACCAGGGCTTCGATGCGCGACAACCCGTGCCCGAAGACACCCTGGCGGGCATGGATGCGATCAAGGACGCGGATGCGCTGATCGCCGACCACACCCGCCAGCGCAGCGAAGCCCGCCAACGCAGTGACGCCGCGCTGAAGCAGGCCCGTGAGGTCGGCGCGCGCCTCGAGCTGCTCACCTCCCGCTCGTACCGCGAATACCTCGAGCAGCAGCGCAAGGCCGGCCACTACGGCCTGCTCGCCAAAGACCGCCTGGCGACGCGGGTAGGTGTGGACGACTTCGAGCAGGACCTCGCAGCCCATGCCGCGCAACTGAGCGCGGAGCAGCGGGCCGAGCTGCAACTCGAGGTCTCAGTACGGCTGCTGGACCAGCTGCTGCGGCCGCAGCTCGACGCCGGCCTAAACCAGGCCCTCAACAGCGATGCGCCGCTCACGGAGGTCTTCGAGCGCCTCGACGCTGCCCTGGAGCACGAGCGCCAGCGGCGCCACAAAGAACCTGCCGCGCAACGTTCGGTCGTCGACCGCTTGAGCCTGGGCCTGCTGGATGATCTCTGCCAGATCAGCCTGCGGGCACGCACCCTGCTCAGCGACTGTCAGGCGGCCGTACGGCGCGACTTCGAAGCGGCCTGCAGGCCAGACAACGAGGAGCGCGCCAGCCTGCGCCTCGAGAAGCAACACTTCGAAGCGCAGGCCTCGGTCCAGGCCGACGAAGCCTCGGCCCATGACAGCATGATCGAGCAGATCAAGATCGAGCGCGATCGCCTGGTGGCCTCCCTGCGCAAGACCGGTGAGCAGATCGCCCGCAGCGACGGAGACAACCAGACCATCATGGCGCGCGTCGCCGAAGAGCAGTCAGCGCTGCAGAAACGCGCCCACCAGTGCGAAGACATCAAGCGCCACATCGGCCGCTACGACACCTTCTATGGCCCGATGAAACCGGATGCTCTGCGCAGAGACCTGCAAGCCCGCAAGGCGCGCCTCGATGCCAGCCGCAAGCAGATGATCGACGCGATCGCCAAGGCCTGCTCCGAGAAGGCCGCGAAAACGCTGGGCCTCAATAAGCGGATCCCTTGCCGCTACGGCGACGCCGCGCTGGGTCGGGCGATGATGTACCAGCATGGCATCGAGAAGAAATACGGGCCCGCGTCCAGCTCGTCGGTCCGGCTGAAACCCGCCCACGCCAGCTGGCTCAAAGAACAACGCGGCGCAGTAGAGCAGGCCTTCTTCGATCTGCATGACCAGGCTCTCTTGCAGCGGAGCTACTCAGTGGGCTTGCCACGCAGCGCCTCGCGTTGTAGCCAGAGGAACTGTGAAGTCGAGCAAGCCGTACTGGGCATGCACGGCCGAGTCCGCAGTCTACAGAAGTTCCTTGCTAGCGAGAAACCCGCCGAAGAAGACCACCTCGCCGTCAGCCTGGCCTTTGCGGGCGAACAGGGCCCGGGCCTGCTGGACGCCTATTTTGAGCTGGCCGCGCAGACGCAGCCGCTGCACGATGTGTTGGGGATCTCCCTGGGAAGGGCGCAGCGCATCCGCTTGGTGCGCAAGGTGATCCGCGTCCGCTATCTGCTCGGTCTACACGCTGCCTATCAACGCCTGAGCGAAGCCCTCAAAGAGCGCGTCGCCGAAGGGGCCCGCCTTTCATGGACCTACGGCAGCGACCCCTTTGCCTCGGGCAGCGGGCAACGCCTGATCTATGTGTCCCTACCTCCGCCAGGTTTCCCCTTCGGGCAGAAAAAACTGTTCCCGCACGACTTCCTCGCTGAGCTGGGCGATCCGCTCGCGCGCGCCGAGCTGCTGATGTGGCGCGCGGTGTTGCTGACCCTCGATCCGGGCACGGACGTCGAGTGCCTGGTCGACAAAGAGTCGGTCGCCAAGCTGCGGAAGAACCTGCTGCAGGCAGACCTGGGGAAGATCCTCGCAGATGCCGAGCTACGTGAGCGCTTCGACCGCACGCTGGTCTATGCCTACGGCGGTCTGCTGAAGAGCCGTTTCTCCGACGACGTTGCCCAGCTGATGCACGGCTGGGGCGCTCTGCTCGATGTGCTGGTGCCCGAAGCCGAGCGCGCCGTCGCCCGGAGCCGTTTCGAGGCCTATCTCGAATTCCTCGACGTCGGGGCCGAGCTGCTGGCCAACTCCCTCGATCCCGAGCAACGCGCCCGCTTGTTCGGCAGCGCCGAGCCCGGCAGCTTCCCCAAAAATTTCCCCATCGTCAGCCTTCTCAAGGCTTTGGGCGGCCCGACCAAGCAGGGGGTGAGCGTGTTCTCCGAGCTGGCGAAGCTGCTGGCCCCGCTGAAAAATCTGGACTGGCTGGGCTGCGAGTTCTTCCGCAAGTTGAAGGGCGGCACCATCGGCCAGGCGATGCCTGAGATCAAGCAGGGGGTCTCATCCGCCATCAAAAACCTGCAACAGTCGATGGAGAACATCCAGCAGGGTCTGTCCGCCCCTCCCGGCAAGGTCGATGCCGCCTTCGGCATCGTCAGCATCGGGCTGGGCCTCTACAGTTTGAGCCAGGTCGCCGAGAGACATGCCGGCCGCGACACCTTCTACGTGGTCGGCCAGGCCACCAGCGAGATGTGCGCGATCCTCGCCGCCATCGAAGATGTTGCGGTCCCGCTGGGGCGCATGGTGCTCTCGCGCCTGGGCAGAGAGCTGAGCGATGAAGCCCTGCGGGCCGGCTCCTGGGCGGGCTTCCGCAGCACCCTCAAGGCCATCGGGGTGTTGGGCGATGCGCTGGGCGTGGTGCTGGCGGTGATCGACTTTGGGAACTCCCACAGTCAGGGCTACGCGTTGCAGAACACACTCGATGCCGTCTCCCTGGGAGCGGCGATGGTGGGCCTGGTGGGCTCGACCATGTCGCTGCTGGCTTTCGCCGGCGTGACCGCGAGCAGCGGCATCGGCGTACCCCTGGCGATCGGGGCTGCTTTGGTCGCCATCGGCGTGATGATCTACGCCTGGTGCAACCAGGAAGAGCTCGAGAAAGAGCAGCTGATGTGGAACTGGTACGAGAGCCTGGGCCACCTCGAGATCTACAGCGAAGAAACCCACAGCGCCGAGCTGGCGGCCTACCGGGACATCAGCCAGCGTCGGGTAGACCGGCGGTCGGCGGGACCGTGGGCCACAGCCCTCTACAGCCGCACCGTCAGCCTGCGCTGGTTCCGCAGTGAGAAGCTGCTGTTGCGTTTCCGCGAATGCGACGGCATCGGCGCCGACTTCGGAAACGACGACGACGTGCCGTACAAGGGCCAGAAGAGCTTCGAGATCGAGGTCGATCCGGCCAAGTTCCCCTGTGACGCCGGGGCCCGAGGGCGCACGGTGGCCGTGCGCCACGTCGGCGGCTACCCGGCCTATGAGATCCAGTTCGACGTCGATGCGCTGGCGAAGAGCCTCGAAGGGTTTATCGAGCTCGACGGCAACAACTGCGAGCTCTACCTGGAGGTCACCAAGCCTTTCGATAAGGACTTCAAGCAACCCTGGAAGTCGAAGTGGAAAAAAGTCCAGCTGCAGGCCCGCAAGAGCGGCGGTTGCCCGGCGATGGTCCTGTTCCAGAGCAAGACCGAAGGCCGGCCCGAAGGACGCTGGGGAATGGACGACGGCTACCGCGGCGATTGAGCGCAGAGAAAACGATGCAGCCCTGGAGGAGACATCATGACCAGTAGCACCGCGACAGGCAGTACGGCCGGCAGTTTCGCCGCCGCTCGGCTGCTCGACAGCTTCGACCGCAAACAGATCGCGCCCCCACCGGAGCTGGGCCGGCCCCCAGTGGTCCCCTCAGACCTGAACAGCACGCTGCGGGGCGACTTCTTGCGCCACGTCTCCAACCTCGGCCCGTTGCTCGAGCGCGACGACCCCGGGCGCCCGGAGTGGACGCGTTTCCTGCGGCGCTTGGACGCACTGTGCGCCGACCCGGCCGCGGCGATCAACCACGGGATCACGACCGAGCTGGGGCGTATCACCCGCCTCAACGAAGGCGTCTACCGGCGCTGTCGGCGGCTGGTGCGGCGTGAACGTCGCAAGCTGCTCGAGGGATCGGCGCTGGCAGACAAGCTCGCCGCCCTGCGCGCCAGCGAGGGGGACTTCTCTTCCTTGCGTAAGGAGGTCGAAGCCGGCCTCAACGCGCAGCAGACCGCGTTGCGCCGCGCCATCGAGGCGACCAGCGAAGTCCGTCGGGTGCGGGCCGCCGAGCGGGAAGAAGAGCGCTGGAAGGCGAACCATGAAGCGGCGCTCACCGAGGCCCACAAGCAGGCCGAGGCGGCGGCCGCCGAAGGACGGGGCTGTTCGCTGGACCTGGTCGAGATCCAACGTCAGCAGGCCCGCAAACAGGCGGACGAGCACATCCTGCG
Source organism: Planctomycetota bacterium (assembly GCA_029260765.1). Classification (GTDB taxonomy): domain Bacteria; phylum Planctomycetota; class J058; order JAJDCP01; family JAJDCP01; genus JAJDCP01. Next base: position 60,634 of record JAJDCP010000003.1, on the reverse strand, counting down.
GGCGGGGATTCACGACACCTACCAGACGGTGGCGTGTGTCTTTCTGCAGTTCACGATGACCGTCGATGCGAGCATCGCAGGTAAGTCCTACCGCCTGTTCTACGACTTCTGCGGCTCACAGCTGGAAGGCCAGCACACCTCCTTCACGATCTGGGTCCCGCAGCTCGAAGGGACGGCCGCGCGGGGCCTCAGCGTGCGCCATCGCAGCAAGAGCTGTGGCGCTGGGGGGCGGCTGCCCGAGACCTTCACCTGGCGGCTGCTCGGCCTGCAGAAGCTGGAGTCCCAGCAGCTGAAGTCGGGGGCGGGAGCGCTCGAAGTCGAGCTGGGAGTCGACTGCCTGGCCAGCCTGGGGGTAGACCATCGCGTGCCCTGGCTGGGATGAGGCGGTGGGCTGCGGCCTGTCCCGAAAAATCGCGCTACGGCACTACTCCGTCGTTCCCAGGTCCACATGCAGCTCTGTGACTTGGTTCTGTGTCACAAGCACTGGGCGCTCCAGCTGGTGGGAGTCGGTCGAGATGAAGACGCGGTAGTTCCCCGCGGCCAGGTCCTCGAGCTGCAATGTACCGCTGGTCGAGGTGGCGGTGGGCCAGGCATCGGTCCCGGGGGGCACGGCTGTCGCGCCGTCAGGGAAGAACAGCCAGGCCTGGGCCCCTGCCACCGGCTGGCCGTTCTCGCTGACCGTCAGCTGCAAGCTGCAAGCTTCGCCGAGCTCGAGGTCGAGGTCGGCGTCCGCGTTCGGCTGCACCACGACCCGGGCGGGGGCGAAACCCGGGCGGGCGGCCCAGATGGCGTAGCGCCGACTGGGCACCAGCCCAGCCAGCTGATAGCTGCCATCGGCAGAGAAGCTGCCGCTGACCGACAGGGCTGGGGCCGCGGCGTCGTCGTCGAGGCAGCGGCCGATGACCCGGGTGGGAGTCGGGGTCCCGTCGGGCAGGAGCACTGAGCCTTGCAGGCTGAGGCCTCGCTCCAGGGCGATCCGCATGCCCGTCAGCTCGGCGCCTTCGAGTAGCTGCAGGTCTTGCCACCAGGGAATGTAGCCCTGGTTCCTGACTTGCAATGAAAAGGAACCGCTCCCCATACCAATGAGTTCGAACTCACCCTCGGGTGTGGTCAGCGAGTAACCCGCCAGGTCGTCCATCCAATGCCCGCCAGCAGCTTCGAGGGACCCGGCGACCCGCAATCCGACACCGACGGATTTCAGAGGCTCACCGCTGGCGGCGTCCACGACCACACCGGACAAGCGGGTCAGAGGCATGACCAGATCGGGCAGCTCGACCACCGGCGAGCCCGCGGGAATCGTCGCGCTCAACACGGTCGTCTCCTTGCCTCCGCTGAAGACCAGCACCTGATAGCTTCCGGGTTCCATATGCGCAAGCGTGAAGCGTCCGGCCTCGTCGGTGGTTGTGCCCCGGTTCAGGTCTTCGTCGGACGCGCGAGTAGCTTCGACGAGGTTGAACAAGATGGAGGTTGAGGCCTGCGGCTGCCCTCCTCGCACAAGGCGCCCGCGCACCTCGACGCCCGCGCTGAAACGCAGGTCCAGGGAGGCCTCTTCGGCGAGCAGGATCTCCACCTCTGCGCTGACCGAGCGCTGGTTCTTCCTGGGCCCTCCTCCGGCCTCGTAGGCGGTGATCGTGGTGAGCCCCGCGCCCAGGCGGGTGATCTGGTAGTGGCCGGATGCGTCGCTGATGGCCTCGTTGCCGAGCCGCAGGCTACCGCTGGCCACCACCCGGGCGCCGGCCACGGGTCGTCCCATTTCGTCCACAATCTGGCCCGCGACGCTGCCCGCGGACTGTAGCTCGAAGAGCAGCGGCTCGGGGTCGGAACCGTCACGCACCACGACCGTGGCCCGGCCCGTCGGGAAGTCGTCGGAGAGGGCCAGCAGGCGGTGGCTGCCATCGCCCAGGCCTGCGAGCACAAAGCGGCCATCGGCGCCGGTATGGTCGAAGATCAGGCCGAGGAACTGTTCGGGAAGCGCGGGGGCCTCTGCCTCCTCGCTGCCGACTGCCGGTCCCAGAGAGCGGACGTTTTCCTCCACATAGCTGTCGGCTTTGCTGCCCCAACTCTGCATGGTGCTCGGCACGCGGACCACCGCCACACCTTCCACGGCATCTCCGAACGAGTCGACCACCTGCCCGCGCAGGGTCGCGCCGCGCTCCAACACCACGTCGAGCCAGGTCTCCCGTTCTTCTTCCACCTCGATGCCCGACGCGCTGAGCTCGGCATAGCCGGGTGTGGCCGCGGTCAGCGTGTAGTCTCCGGCCTGCAGGCTCGAGAACACGAAGCCCCCGAGACTGTCCGAGTGGGTGAAGCGGGAGGGGACGTATTCTTTTGCGGCTTGGATGCCGATCCGGACCGAGGCCAGGGGACGGCCGGCGGTGTCGCTGACCTGCCCGTGCAGGCTTGCCGCACGGAGCATCACCAGCAACAGGTCATACGCCCCGACGCTGACGCTCTGATAGCCGGGGCTGACGAAGACCCCTTCAGGATCGCGGGCCGTGATGTACTGTCCGCTCAGGGGCAGGCCGTTCAGCTGGAAGCTGCCGTCTTGCTGGGAAACAGCCACCGTGTTGGGGTTCTGTTTGCCTGCGGCCTCGACCAACATACCGGCGAGTCCCCGGCCGGCTTTGTCCCGAACCCAGCCGTTCAGCTGGCTGCCCGGTAGAAGTTGGAAGTCGCGCACCAACTCACCGCTCTTGGGCAGTTGGACCGTGGCACGTTGGTTGACGTGTGCCTCAGTCCGGACCTCCAAGACCAGGTTGGTGCCACCCTCCAGCCCGAGAAAACGGTAGTTGCCCAGGGCGTCTGTTGAGGTGCTGGCCAGGGGCGGGGGCCTCTGTTTCCGCTTGTCGTTGGATGGGGGAAGCAGCACCAGCTCAACCTGTCCGAGGGGCTGCTGGTCTGCCGTCACAGTGCCTCGCAGCGTGACGCCGGTGACGGATGGCAGCTGTACAGGCGGGAGCTCGGGGAGGGGGATCTCTTCGGCGGCAGGGACGGCCGCGACCGGCGCGGGTTCCTCCGCAGGGGGCGGATCGCTGATCGGTGCAGCGGCGGGCTGCGCCGGGGCGGGTTCATCGGCCTGCTGGGGCTCTCGGGGTTGCTCCACCGGGTGGCGCTGCTCGCGTTCCGGGTCCGCCTCCGGCTTCGGAGACGGGCGTAGGAGGAACAGACCTGCCAGGGCCAGGAGTCCCAGGAGCAGGCCGATCAGAGTTTCCTTGCCGCGCATCGGGGCCTCGGGATTGGTGTGTTGGCGTCGTGTACGACAGGTTGTCGTATAGGCTATTCCGCTCTCGCCGTCAAGCCCGCACTCCGATTCCATTGGGGGGTCCAATCCATGCGGAGCAACCCGTACACTACCAGGGCAGGCGGCCGCGTTGGCCCAGGTCACGGATGCGGGCGTCCGCGGAGCACATTCGCCGACTCAGAGGTGTCGTGAGCAGGCTTCAGACCATGTTTCGCAGGGCAAGCACAGCGGCCCAGCAGTGGCTCGAACGGTGGCGCATCCGCAGGGCGTGCGCAGGCTACCGTTTGCCAGGGGGCTACCGGCGGGTCTTCCACTACCACGTGCGCAAGACGGCGGGGACCAGCCTCAATGCGGCCTTCTGGGCGCTGGGCGGGCTCGAACTGGCGGGCTTCGGCGAGCCGTGTTGCGCGCGCCGGGGTGAGCACGTTTTTGTGCGCCATGATCCTGCCTTGATCGAGCGGGGGCAGTACCTGTTCGCCAACGGACATCATTCCGCGCATACCCTGAATTTGCCCGACGCGACCTTCACGGTCACGATCTTGCGGGACCCCATCCAGCGACTGCTTTCCTACTACCGCTACCTTCGCTTTGTACGCGACGATCCTGCGGCCTCGGCGAGGGAGCCCTACGGGGAGCTGATGCGTGAGGAGATCGAGAGTCTCGGCGCGGACTTCTGCGACTTTCTGGGGCGGGTCCCCAAGCCGCACCTTTTGGCGCAGCTGCATATGTTCTCGAGGACCTACGACGTCGCCGAAGCCACCGAGCGCGTGTTGTCGTGTTCGGCGGTCTTGTTCACCGAGACCTATGCTCAGGATCTGGCGCGTCTCGCAGACCGACTCGGGCTGGTTCTACCTGTGCTCTACAAGCGGCGCTTCGGGGAGCCGTTCAAGCCTGGTGTGCGCGCGCTGAAGCACGCACGTGGCTTGCTCGCAGACGAGCTCGACTTTGTCGCTGCCGTCTCCCGAGGGCTCGGCAGGGAGGGCCGGCGCGGTTGACGGCTCGAGCTAGCGGCTCAGGGAGCCCTGCAGCCTGGCGAGCACCGCTCGGTTGGGCTGCAGGGCGTCGTCGTAGAGCTCGTCCATTCCGAAGGCTCGGAGGATGGCGAGCCCCGCGTCGACCTTCTCCGCGGGCAGCGCATCCCGCCATGCGGTGATCGGAGAAACACCGGCGAGCACGTTGCTCTGTTTCCGGCTGTAGCGGCTGGGTCTGCGGAGCAGCCGTTTCTTGAGCCGCAGAGGATGTGGGCCGGCGTTGGCCTCCGCAAAGCGCAGGATCCTGGAGACTTCCGCATGCGGCGCACGCACCACGTCCTCATAGAACACCACGTGCAGCTGTTTGGGGTCGAACTGACGCAGGGGGACGTAGTGGGTGATCGCCCAGATCACGATCTGCGAGAGGATGAAGTCGCGCTGCAGGCTGGTCTTGCGGATCAGCTCAGCAAAGGGCTGCAGATGGTCCTCGAGCAGATTGCGCTGCCCGAGCAGGTCTCGTGGCTCTTTCAGCCAGGACCAATGGCTCTTCTTGAGCTTGGACAAGGCAACAGCGAAGGGATGGCGGACCAGCATGACGATCTTCAGAGCGGGGAATCTGTGGGCTGCCCAGTGGGCGAACAGGTTCGCGAAGATGTCCTTGATCACGATTCCCTGGCCGAAGGAAGGCCTAGAGGCCGGGGTATTGACGCGGGGATGGTGGAAGCTGCCCGAGAACACCTGCTGCGCGAGCCGTTCCAGCTGCGGATGGCGCTCACGACGGCGCAAGTACAGGTGTGGCTGCAGAAAGCTCGAGCTCTGCACGTACCAGGGATGGAAGGGCTCGAACATCTCCCGGTGGCGAGAGTCGTGATTGATCAGGCTGGCCACCCAGGTCGTTCCGCTGCGGCCGTTGCCGAGCAACCAGATGACCCGCCGGGGCGGGGCAAAGTAGGAGCGTACCCTGAGCGCAAGATCCTCGAGGATGCGTGCGAGTCCGGCGCTTGGATCCTCAGGCTTCATTCTGCGCGTGACCTGCGGGCTTGGGAGGAGCTGGCTGCAACGAAGAGGGCCCCTCCGCCAGGGTACCTGTTCCTGGCGTGTTGTGCCGCATCTGGCGTCGCCGATCAGCCAGAGCGACCGCACCCCGAAGTCATTCCACAAACTCCAGATCCGTGCCCCAGACCTGCCCCTCGGCGTCCAGCAAACGGCTGCTGAGCCGCGCGATTCCCAGCGCGGGCAGCTCAGGGCTGTACCAGATTCGCAGCTGTGCCCGGCTTCCGGAGCGCGTGCCTTCGAGCGTGACCTGCAGGCAGCTCAGGCTGCGGCCCGCGACCTCGAGATCCACCACTTTCAGCGTCGCTCGGTTCCGCAACTGCTCGCGCTCGTCCAGCCCAGGTACCAGGAAGGCCGCCGCAAGGTCCAGCCAGCCCGAACGTCCGGCGGGCAGCCAGTCGACCTGGCTGACCCCGCGCAGCAGCCCGTCGAAGGGCTGGGGCTCGCCATCGAGCTGGCAGTGGATCGACACGGTCCGGCGCTCTTCCCCGCTCTGCAGTGTCAGCTCGAGCGTCTCGGTCCCTGTCGGCAGGCTGCGCAGCAGGGAGTAGCGGGCGCGCTCTCCGGGGGCGTAGTGGCGCAGAGGAGCCTGGTGGAGGGACGGAGGAATCGTGCCTGGGAGATTGTCGGGGAAATACAGCACACCGTCGATCAGCGCCAGCTTGGCGATCGACGCGGGGCGCACTGTCAGCCAGGCCTCCAAGAGCCGTTGCAGCTCATAGTCACTCTGGGCCGAACCGCCGGCCAGATCTTTGACAAGTGTGATCACTTCAGGGCCCAACACCTGCAGTTTTTCCCGGGCCTGGTCGCGCACATCGGGGTCCGGGTGGTCCAACAGAGGCACTTGTTCCATGGCCAGCGCCGCCGTCGCGGGATCCGGTGGAAACAGGTCCTGGGCGAGCAGGTCCAGCTGTTGCTGCAGTCCGAGGCGCAGAGTCAGACACGACACCCAGCTTGTGTCCCCGCGGCGGCCGAGGCGTCGGACCCGTGCCACGCGTCCGTCGGCACCCTGCAGCCACACGAGCGGAGCAGCCGAGACCTGTCGCGGCCCCTGTTGGCGGGGATCGATCAGCTCGCGGCAGACGCGCAACGGGAACAGCTTGTTTTCCCCCGAAGCGGGTAGAAGGCGGCGGCCCCCGATGTTTCGAGCGTCCACCCACAGGTCACTGCCGCTCGCCTTCGGAACGCTGCGAGACCCGCCCAGATCCCAGCCCTGGTGTCCTTCAGCTGTGGGGAAGCGCAGCTCGAGGTATTCGCCTCCTGGCGGGAGTACGGCCAGAGTCCTGGCAGACGGCCACGACTCGCGGCCGGCCGCGTCGAGCCAGCTGACGGCGAAGTGTGCCAGGGCCGGCGCAGCAGGTGCCGCGCAGGTGAAGGCAGGCTCGCGGACTTCTGCCAGCAAGCTGCATCGACCAGCGATGTCGACAGCGTAGACACGGTAGGCCGCTGCGTTGTCCTCCGGCTGCCAGTCCAGCTGGGCGCGGCGGTCCTCGAGCAGCTCTGCGACGAGCTCTGCCGGTCCGTTTTTCCGCGAGCCCGTATCTGCCAGCCACCAGCTCACCACTTGCAGGCCGGCCGGGCGGAACCACAGCAGGCCGAGGCGGCCCTTGCGGTCGCGTAGCCAGAGTACGTCGTCGGCCCAGCACCGAAAGGCGCGGGCGCTGGGTGTTGTGGGGTGGGGGGGCTGGAAGAATGCCCACGGCCCACTGCCGCTGACGCCGAGCTCGACACCCGCGCCAGCGCGCACCTGGTTGTCCGTCAGCCAGCACAAAGGCCCCCCGGTGGTATCGGGCCCGACCCACAGGGGGGTCTCTGCGCGGGAAACCGGCAAACTCCCGCGCTGGAGAGGGAAGCCGGCAAGGAAGTGCAGCTCAGCCGGCACAGCGGCTCCGACACCGGGTTCCCGACGGACCACCTGGAAGCGGTAGGAGCGTCCGGGATCGAGCCTCTCCAGCGGGAAGGTTCCCGCACCATCCCCCAGCAACTGCCACGATGCTCCCCGCTGCACGAAAACCTGCGCGGGCGCGTCGTCCGCCCAATGCAGCGAGCTTCCCTGCGGTCGCACGCGCAGCTGCAGCTCGCGAACCGGTGCGGGAAATCGCGGGGTGCCATCGCGTTGCACCGCCACCGTCGCAGTCTGGTGGTCATTGCCAGGCAGAACGACGCGCGCCAATGACCCCTGGTCGGTGAGCACGAACAGGGTGTCGAATGCTAGCCATGGGCGCTCCGCGCCGGCTGGAGCAGAGTCCGGCGGGGCCCAGCGGGCGCCGCCCACGAGCTGCACCCGCCGAGGCGAGCCGAGCAGCCGCACGTCAGCCACCAGTGCCCCGGCCCGCGCACGGCTCAAAACGGTGCCGGCGTCGAGGTCCCAAAAGGTCTCTGGCAGCGCGGGCAGCGCGTGGGTCTCGATAGACGAGCTCTCCTGCCCGAGAACAGCCGCGCAGAAGAGCAAAGGCAACCAGCGTCCGCGCATCAGTAGTCCTCCCCATGACGTTGCAGCTCGAGCCAGCGGGGTTCGCCGTCTTCCCGCCAGTGGGCTTCGATGCGCACCAGGCTGAGCACCGGCAGCCGCGGGTCCAACCAGATGCTGCATGTGCCCGACGCACTGTTCCCTCCCTCGACCAGGGCGTCGAGGCGCAGACAGGCTCGCGGGAGCCCGCCGACGACAAGGGAGTCTGGCTCGATGTTGAACTGTTCCGCCAGACCGAGCCGGTCGCCCGCGCCCAACAGGCCCCCTCCCTGGCGCTGCCAGGGAAGCCGCTCGGCGATGGCTTCGACCAGAGCCAGGAACGGCGGATCGGCCAAGGGAATGCTGCTGTCGAACATACCGCCGAGTTCCAGCACATAGCCATCATCGGCATCGAGGCGGATGGGAAAGGAGATCTGCGCCGGAAGATCGGGCTGGCCCCCAGCCACACGGAATCTGATGCGCTCCAGGCCCCCCGGAGCCGGCTCGGGGAACGCGAGCTCGCCATCCCTGAACAACCAGCCGCGTTGCAACCAGATCGCCTCGGCACACCCATCGAGGGTCTCGCTGGCCACCCCCTTCTCAGCCAACCAGAGCAGCGCCGCGGGACCGAAATCGGCGACCTCCCGCAGGTCTGCTTCCTCGAGCTCGGCGATCAGCTCTGGATGCGGCGTCAAGCCGTCAGCTACAGCCATCAGCTGGCGTTTCTCCGCCGCTGTGCTGCGCAGCGTAGACACGCGCAGCCGGCAGCATTCGAGGTCGAGATCGAGGCATTCGAGCAGTGCGATGCTGCCGTCTTCGTTGCGCAGCCAGCGCTGAGCACCTGGCGTGGGGCGCCAATCATTGTCGTTGGCGGCGTCGGAGAACAGGGCGTGCACGTCCATGCGGCTGCACAACTCGGCCAGCCCGGGCAGAATAGCGACCGGCGTTGCAACGGGGTGGCCATCCAGTGAGGAGCGCAGGCTCGCTCCCCTGGCATCGAGCTCTCGCAGGCTGAACCCGTAGCGGCTGTGATCTCCCCAGCGGAGCACCACGCGCTCCTGTTGCCAGCGCGCCTCACCCGGCAGCTCGGCGGCGGCATCCGGCGTGCGGGCGAAACGCGGCCAGCTCTCGCGACCGTTCTCGGCGATCGCGCTGACGGCCCAGCAGGCGGGGGCGGCCGCGGCAGCCACGATCATAGCGGGCTGCACGACCTCGGCCTGCAGCCTCGGGACGGCTCCGACCCCGGCCAGGCTGTAAACGCGGTAGGCGCGGGCACCTTCGACAGGCGGCCAGCGCAGGTGCAGCGCGCCGCCGGCAGGGCTGACCAGCAACGCACCGGGCCCCGGGGGAGCCGGACCGTAGTCTGCTGTGTGGGCGATCAGCCACAGCTCTTCGGCCAGGGGCAGAGCCTTGCCGGGCCGTCCATGGCGGTCGCTGAAGGCCAGCCCCTGGCCACGGGCCAGCTCGACCCCGTCCCGAGCATCGTCTTCGAGCTGTTCAGCGATGCGGGCCCCGTAGAAGTCCCCGAAGCGGCCCTCCTGCAGCCACAGGCGTGTGTTTGGATGGTCGAATGCTGGTCCGAGATGGTTGGGCATGACGTACTGCGTGCCAGCGTCAGACTCGCGGCCATCCCCGAGCAGCCCGCCTCCCCCGAACGAGAAGGGTGTGAAGGCCGATCCGCCCTCCCTGGTCAAGGGCTGCTGCGTGTCGGGAAGCCTGTCGAGCCGGGAAGGCAGCCCCGCACTCTCCAGCCGCTCGAACACAAGGCCCGAGGCAGCCCGTGAGGGCACGAAGGCGGGCACAGCCCGACCGCCGTCTGCCAGTCTCCGCGCCACACGGAAGGTCCAGCAGCGGCCATCGGCGGGCGCCTGCCAGCGGAAACTGCCCTGTCCTTCCCCGAGCAGCTCGAAGCTCTGCAGGCCCGTCTCGCTCACCGACACCTCGGCCGGCGCCGCGTTCTGCCACTCCAGCACAAATGTGCCCTGCAGGTAGCGAGCGCGCAGCTCGTGGACGGCCTGGGGGAACTCGTCCAGGCCCGAATGCTGTGTCTGCAAGAACAGCAAGCCGTCCTCCAGCACGGCCCGGCTCAGGCTGCCCTGCGTCGTTCGGATCCAGAGTACCGGCGGTTCGGCGCCCAAAGAGCCGGGGGGGGCAGCCAGCACATCCACCCAGCCCGCGGCGCCCTCTGGCTGCACGTCCTGGCCGAGGAGCAGCACCCGCCTGCCCTCGGGCGCGCGGAACTGCCACCTGCCGTTGTAGCTGATGTGCAGATCGCCCTCCAGGCCCCCCAGCTGCTGCATGCTGAGCAGGGTGCCTGCGTCGCAGTCAAGCCAGGTGTCGTGGACCAGACGCAGCTCGCTGACCGTGACGCGCGATTGGGCCTGGACGCATGTCAGCAGAGTCAGCATCACAAGCGGGTGACACAGGCGACGAGAATGAAAGCTCATGGTGCCTCCAGAGAGGAGCGGACGATGCGGATCAGTGCAGCAGGATTGTGTGTTGTTCTTGTCATGGCTTGCTCAGGTCAAGTCTGTGCCGACGAGGCCTTCGACCGGGCGGTTGCCGAAGGCCTCGCCTGGCTCGCGCGCCACCAGACGCCGAGCGGCCAGGACGCGGGCTGCTTTGCGAGCTTCGCCTTCAGCGAGCAGTGCCAGGGGGCAGGTTGCCTGGGGCCTTCGTTGGGCGAGCCGGGGAATTGGGGACCGGGGCGCGGCAGCCCGCGCCACGATGTCGCCACCAGCGCGCTGGCCCTGCTGGCATTCCTTGGGAGTCCCGATGGCTGGGAAGACACCATCGCGCGCGGGCTGCACTGGTTGCGACGCGAGCAGCAGGACGGCGCCTGGCCCCGAGCGACGGGCTCGAGCAGGATGTACAGCCAAGCTCTGGCCACGCTCGCGCTCAGTCGGGCCGTGACGGTGGTCGACGACGACAGCACTCGGCTGGCCGCCGCCAGCGCCGTGCGCGTTCTGGTCGCCGCCCAGAATGACGATGGCGGCTGGCGCTACACGCCTCGCGCCGAGAGCAGCGACAGCTCGCACACGGGTTGGGCGCTCGCCGCCCTGGCGGCCGCCCGCGACGCGGGCCTGGAAGTGCCGGCGGAGGTGTTTGCCGCCGCTCGGCTGTGGCTCGATGCGGTGCGGGACGAGCGGGGGAGATGGGGCTACTCGGGGCGTGGCGGGGCGAGCTCGTACCTGGTGCTGCTCGACGCAAAGCTCGGCGCGTCCATGTACAACGAGAAGCCCGCGATGACCGCCGTGGGGCTGCACGCGGGTCAGCTGTGCGGCGGCGATCACGACCCTTCGGTGGCTTTGTCTGTGCCCTGGTTGCTCGCGGCGCTGCCTGTCTACCGGGAACGCGCGTACCGCGACCGCAACAACTACTACTGGTACTTCGCCACCCTGGCCCTGCGCGGAGTCGGCGGCGAGCATTGGCAGACCTGGCGTTCGGCGTTGCTGCCGGCGTTGCTGCAGAGCCAATGCGACGGCACGGGGGAGCACCCCGATCTGGCGGGCAGCTGGCACCCGCTGGGGGAGTGGGCCTACACCGCGGGTCGGGTCTACACGACGGCGTTGTCCGTGTTGACGCTGCAGGCAGCGAGGGATTGAGGGTAGGCCCAGGCTGTCGCGCCCGCACCTGCAAAAGGTCGTCGTAGCCGTGTGTGCATCCCAGGATCCGCGCGTCGGAGGCTGACGACGCTCTGACAAGGGTGCGGCGGGAGTTCATCGAGTCTGGTGATCCCCGGCTCGCCGAGCGCCTCGGGCGTGGGCGGGCCTGGTGCTCGTCCATGGTCTGTCCGGGCGGTAGGGCACCTTCGAGGAGCCCGTGGGATTCCGAGAGACACGCCCCCCTTGGCTGATCTCCGTTCCGTTGGGGGAGGTGCCGTTCTTGGCACCGGGCAGCAACGCCGCGAGCGGGTGCCTCGACCTGCGGGCGGCCCCCTTCAACCCGGCATACCTCCGCCTGGCCGAGACCGGGTCGGGCCCGGCCGACGTTGCCGGAGCCGGGACCGGATGGGGCCAGTTCTTTCGTTGCGCCCTGCCACGAAGCCAGGAAGGACCTCCCTACCTGCGCAGCTCGGCGCCTGGATGCAGTTCCTCGCGATCAAGAACAGCTGCAATCCCACGGCCTGGGGCTGAGGGCCCGACAGGGGTCGTGTGCATTCATGTTTCCGCCTTTGGCTGTCCTCCGTAAGACACAGGCAGAAGCGACCCCCTCGGGGCTTTCCGTGCGAAGACGCCCTTTCGGGGGCACAAGGAGGACAGTCATGCAGCGCACCGCGATCGTCACCAGCTTCCTTTGGCTAGCACTGATCACAGCATCGGCACAGGCCGTGCCGGCCATCTACACGATCGAGATCGACGCATCGGGCCTTGTCAGTGACAGCGAGTTCCGCACAGCCTGCCGCGCCGTCGCGGACTTCGCGGACCAGCTCTTCGAGCAAGCGCGGACCAGCTTTGCTGCCACCCCAGACTGGCTCTCCGTCAACCTGTTCGGCGCGCCCGGCGAGTCCCTTCAGAGCGGGTACATCAACTGCTCCGACCCGGCCTCCTTGAGGTTCTTGAAACTATGGCTGGGTCTGCTCGAGCAGCCGTTGGACCATTCCTCGGCGGCCTTTGAGGCCGTCCGCAATGGAGCACACGGGGCGCTCGCTCACGACGCGCGGCTGCCGCGTTACTACGCCAACCGGTTGATCCTGGTCACGGCTGGGAACCCTGATGCCCTCAGCAGTCGTCGCGTGATCAGCGAGGTCTCAGAGCTGTTTCCCAACGGGCGGCTGCAGCTGTTCGTGATCGGCACCTCTGCTGCGTCAACGGCAGCATTCGCGGGCCTCGCCGAGCTTGCGCTCGAGATCGAAGACTTCGACGCGCTCGCCCCGGCCCTCAGGCAGATCAGCCTGCGGCGTGCTGAGCTGCCCCGCTTGCATGCGGGCTGGAAACTACTGGAGTAATGCAGCTCACTCAAGGAGAACAGCGATGAAGATGGATGCACAACTCCTGGCCGCAGAGCTCCGTCAGAAAGAAGCACCAGATACCCAGAGTCCCCCCCGCCCGTGGCTGGAGCGATGCGCGACCGTCACTCCTCCGGGCCAGCGCGCTCGGGCCGCAACGCAGCCGCCGCCCTGGGCTCTGGCTCTGTCCGCGCAGCTGCGAGCCGTGCAGGCCGAGCTCGCGGGGCTGCGGGCCGGGCTGGACGGCCCGGACAGCGCACGATGAAGAGAAGTGTTGCCGGAGCACGGCCAGCCAGAAGCGCGATGCGTGTCACCCGTCGGTCAGCGCTCAGCAGCTGATTCGCGGGGTTTCTGGGAGGGCCTGCGGGGCAGCCGTCAGGGCGGAATCTGGCCACCATCCAACCGTAGTGGCCAACCCGATCAGTGACGAGAGTGACGCATTTTCGGACCCTGTACGTGTGGGCGCACGCGCATGAGACCAGCCCTGTCGGGTAGGTCCCGGTCGGAGATGGTGCCCAGGCTTTCACCGATTGTCGTAGGTCGTTATACGCCCGGTAGGTTTCGAACCTACGACCGTCGGATTAGAAATCCGATGCTCTATCCCCTGAGCTACGGGCGCTCGCGGGCGATTCTATCAGGCGCCCCGGCCGACGCAAGTCCGGAACATCACAACCCGAAGGACATGCCATCGGCGGCCTGTACGACCTGCCCCTTGAAGGCCGACTCGCAGCTGTACTGCATGTCGAAGCGGCCCGCTACCGGCTCGAAGCCGGTCAACACCACGCGCTGCGCGGCGGCCCGTTTCGCCAGGCTTCCAACCTGCGGCGGCGTCAGCTGGCCTTCCCGGCGATGGCGCTGCGGCAAGGGCGTCTCGGCGATCAGGAAGTCCGCGCCTGCGGCGATCTCGAGCATCAAGGGGATGTCGGCCTCGCAGGGCCAGAAGGCCACGCTGCCGGTGTCGGACTCGACCCGGAAAGCCAGGCGCGTACCCAGCGGCCAGAGTTTGACGCGCATTCCGCCGTTTTCAAAGCTGGCGGCTTCGCCGACATCGTTGGCGGCCAGGATGTAGCTCTTGTCGTCGCCGAGCCCATAGCGCACCCGCAGGTCGGCCAGCAGCAGGCCGAGCCCGCTGGGCCCGTGCAGGTCGAGGTCGACGCTCTTCTTCTTGAGGTGCAGGTGGATCTTGGCGTGCACAAAGCTTGCGAGCTCGGCCGTGCGCGGGGCGTCGAGCCCCGTCATGATCACATGCCGCAGCCATTGGAACTGGATCCTGGCGTTGGCCAGCTTCTGCAGGCAGCCGCCGCCGAGGTCGCTCAACAGCACTTCATTGCGGGTGCGCACTACTAGCGCGGGGGCGCCCCGGTCGCCCTGGGGCATGCCGCTCCCGGAGCCGAGAAACAGAATGTCCACGGATATAGGTCCTTAGTTAAGAAGGAAGGAAAGCTGTTCGAGCTGGACAGCGAGGTCGACGTTGCTGATATGAACGCTCGGGGGAACTGCGAGCGTGATCGGAGCGAAATTCAGTATGCCCCGCACTCCAGCCGTCACAAGCACGTCGGCGATCTGTTGTGCAGCCGCCGGAGGGACGGTCAAGATCGCGAGCTTCAGCTGGCGATCACGATAGATTTCGGCCAGCCGGTCCACGTGATCGACAGTCAGCCCCTCGCGTACCTCGGAGCCGACCACAGAAGGGTTGTTGTCGAAGATCGCATCGATGCGAAATCCCCGCTGCTCGAAGCCGTTGTGTTTGATCAGAGCCGCCCCGAGGTTGCCCAGGCCGATCAGGCCCACGGGCCACATCTTGTCGGTGCCGAGGATCTTGCGGATCTCAGGAATCAGATGCTCCACCCGGTAGCCGACGCCCGCCGAGCCGAACTGGCCGAAATACGCCAGGTCCTTGCGCACCTGCGCGGCACGCAGGCCGAGCGCCGAGGCCAGGTCTGCCGAGGACACCGTGCTTCGCCCGGCCTGCTTGAGGCGTTCGAGGCGCCGCAGGTAGAGGGAGAGTCGGCGGGAGACGCCCTTCGGTATGTCCTTGCCTCTGGAGAACACCGTTTGCCTTTCCCATCAAGAGGAATGAGGCGAGGAAGGTACGGGAAGCCGCGCGCCTTCGTCAAGGCCTGTGCGTGTTTTGCAGCTGGACGTTGGAATGCTTGGAGCAGCGTCGGGCTGGACGCGTCCAGCCGTGGAAAAGCCATTGACGGTTTGGCACGAGCTGTATAGACTACCGCGCCTGCCCGTGCGGAGGCCTGTGGACCGACCCCAGATCCGCAAGGCTGCAGAGAGCATCACCCTACCCCGTGGTGTAATGGCAACACACCGGTTTTTGGTACCGGCTTTCCTGGTTCGAGTCCAGGCGGGGTAATTCCGTTCGCGCGGCGCAAGAGCGCCAAGAGGTCAGCTGTGTCCGAGATCACCGCCGTGCTGCTCGCTGCAGGGAAGGGCGTGCGCATGCGCTCGCCGCTCCCCAAAGTGCTGCACCCCGTGCTCGGCCGAGCCCTGGTCGAGTGGGTGGTGGCGGCGGTGCGCGCGGCAGGTATCGAGCGTATCGTGCTGGTGGTGCCCGCAGAGCACAGCGCTTTCCGCGAGTTGCTCGGAGACAGCGTGCACTACGCGGTGCAGGCCGAGCAACGCGGTACAGGCGATGCCTTGCTGGCCGCCCGTGCGGCCCTGGCAGAGACGCGGGGCGAGGTTCTCGTCCTGACCGGCGACGCGCCGGCGATCGAGCCCAAGACTCTGCGGCGCCTGCTCGCAGAGCATCGCCAGCGCGGCGCGGCCGTGACGGTGCTCTCGAGCCTGGTGGCCGAGCCTTTCGGCTATGGCCGGATCGTGCGCGATGCCTCGGGAGCCCTGGCGGCCATCGTCGAAGAGAAGGACGCCACGCCTGAACAGCGCCAGCTGCGCGAGATCAACTCCGGTTGCTACTGCTTTCAGGCCGAGGGCCTGATCGCGGATCTGGAAGCGCTGAGCCCTGAAAACCGCAGTGGCGAATACTACCTCACCGATGTGGTCGCCCGGCGCGTGGCAGCGGGACGTCCTGGCCATGCCGTGACGGCGCGCAGCGAGCACGAGATCCAGGGAGTCAATGACCGGGTGCAGCTCGCACGGGTGGGAGAGCACCTGCGCCGCCGCATCATCGAGCAGCACCTGTTGGCCGGGGTGATCATCGAAGATCCCGAGCATACATACATCGAGGCCGAGGTTGAGATCGGGGCCGAGGCCCAGATCCTTCCCTTCTGCGTGCTGCGCCGCGGGGTGCGCATCGCGACGGGCGCGAGCGTCGGACCCTTCGCCCATCTCCGCCAGGGCACGGTGCTGGAAGAGGGCGCCGCGATCGGCAACTTTGTCGAGGTCAAGAACACGCGGCTGGGTCCGCGCGCCAAGGCCAAGCATTTGAGTTATCTGGGGGATGCCGACATCGGCTCCCGCGCCAATATCGGCGCCGGTACGATCACCGCCAACTACGACGGCGTCCGCAAGGCAAAGACCTCGGTCGGCGAGCGCGCCTTCATCGGCAGCGGCTCTGTGCTGATCGCGCCGCTGACGGTGGGCCGTGGCGCGGTAACCGCGGCAGGGGCCGTAGTGACGAAGAACCAGCCTGTGGCCGATGGTGAGGTCTGGGCTGGTGTGCCCGCTCGCCGTTTGCGTGCAGCGGAGGGCTCGTGATGCAAGGCCTGTCGAAGTTCCACGTGTTTGCCGGGCGGTCGAATCCCGCCCTGGCTGCCGACATCATCAATTACATCGGTATCGAGCCGGGCAATGCAGATGTGCATGAGTTCCCGGACGGGGAGACGTCGGTCCGCATCCACTCTGATGTGCGTGGCGCCGATGTGTTCGTGATCCAGTCGACCTGTCCGCCGGTCAACCAGAACCTGATGGAGTTGTTGGTCCTGCTCGATAGCCTGAAAAGGGCCTCGGTCGGCCGGCTGACGGCTGTGATCCCCTACTTCGGATACGCCCGACAAGACCGCAAGGATATCGGCCGTGTGCCCATCTCCGCGAAGCTGGTCGCGAATCTGCTGGTAGAGGCGGGAGCCGACCGGGTCTTGACGATCGATCTGCACGCTGCACAGATTCAGGGCTTCTTCGACATTCCAGTCGACCATCTCTATGCGGCCCCGATCTTCACCGAACACTTCCGCATCAACCCCCGCTCCGACCTGGTTGTGGTCGGGCCTGATCTGGGCAGCATGAAGCGCGCCTGGGGTTTTGCCAAGCGGCTGGGGGCGGGCGTGGCGATCATCCAGAAGGAGCGTATCAACGCGAGCCAGGTTGAGGCGGGTTTTCTGATCGGTGAGGTCCGGGACAAGAACGTGATCATCGCCGACGACGTCCTGGCCACCTGTGGCTCGGTGCGCGAAGCCGTCCGGGTGCTGAAAGAAAACGGCGCGCGCAGCATCTCGATCTGCGCGACCCATCCGGTCCTGTGCGGTCCAGCTAGCCAGCGCCTGGCTGAGTGCGAGGCAGCCGAGATCCTCATCACCGATACGATTCCGGTCGCTCCAGAATTGCAGAAACAAGTCCCATCATTGAAGATCCTGTCGGTCGCGGAGCTGTTGGGTGAGGCGATTGTCCGCATCCATACGAACCGTTCCGTCAGTCAATTGTTCGCGAACTAGAAGAAGAGAGTCTACATCATGAGCACCTTAGCCTCCAAGGCGGCGACCCCGCTGCAGGCACGCGAGGCCACCGGGCGTCTCGCCGCCAACAAAGTCCGCAAGGCCGGCCTCGTGCCCGTCAACCTCTACGGAAGCGGCGGACCGTCCGTGTCCCTTTCGATCAACACCGACGTTCTGCTCGAGATCTTCAAGAACAAGCAGAAGGTGCTGAAGCTCGGGATGCCGGACCAGAGCGAGGAGTACGCGATCTTTCAGCAGATCGACTGGGATGCGACTCTCGACAACATCCTGCACGTCGACCTGCTGCGGGCTGCGAAGACCAAGCCGCTGACCCTCGACGTTCCTCTGCGGCTCGATGGCGTGCCTTTAGGCCTCAGTCAGAACGGCACGTTCTTTCAGAAGAGCTGGGTCGCGCGCATCAACATCAACCCCGGCGAGATCCCCGACGTGCTGGTGCATGATATCAGCGATCTCGGTCTCGACAGTGAGCTCCTGGCGTCGCAGCTGAAGATGCCGGCCGGGGCCACCCTGGCGAGCGATCCCGGGACCGTGATCTGTGGTGTGCATAGCGCGGCGAGCATGGCTGCGGCGGCGGCGAAGGTCGCGGCGGAAGCAGCCGCTGAAGCGGAAGCGGAAGCGGAGGCCGAGGCCCACGCCGAGGCCAAGGCTGAGGCCAAGGCCGAAGCCGAGGCCGCTGCGGCGGAGTAGTTGATGGACGCTGAGTCAGTGCCCGCGCTGCTGCTCGGGATCGGAAATCCTGGCAGCAAATACGAGCAGACTCGGCACAATATCGGTATGGACGTCTTGCGTGCCTGCGCCTGGAAATGGGGTATCGCGCTGGACCGCTCGAAATTCGAGTCGCGCTGGGGGGCGGGAACGCACGCCGGACGCAAGCTCTACCTGGTCGAGCCCCATACCTACGTAAACCTCTGCGGGCGCGCCTTGCTGGGGTTCGTGCAGTTCTTCAAGCTCGCGACAGCCGGGCTGTTGGTCTTGACCGACGATGTGGCGCTTCCTCTGGGGCGGATCCGCATCCGGGCGAGCGGCTCCTCGGGGGGGCACAACGGTCTCAAGTCGGTCGAGGGAGTGCTGGGCACGAGGAGCTACGCGCGCTTGCGCATCGGTGTGGGAGAGCCCCGCTCAGGTCTGATCGGCCATGTGTTGGGCAGGTTTCGCAGCGAGGAACATGAGCTGGTCGACAAAGTAGTCAAGCTGTGCGTCGATGCGGTCGACGTGTGGGTGCACGAAGGCACTCTGGCAGCGATGAATCGTTTCAATGGAATCCACTTGGCCGACCCGGCCAGGCCCGATGCGGAAGAAGATGCTGAAGCGTCGGGAGCGAAGGGAAAGAGTGATGCAGAAATATGAGCTGATGGTCTTGTTCGAAACCAACGACGCCTCCAAGCACTGGGACGAGTGCGAAGAGCTCGTCAAGGGCGTCCTGACCCAATACGAGTGCGACGTCACTTCGATGGAGAAGTGGGGCGACAGAAAGCTGGCGTACGAGATCAACAAACTGCGTCGGGCGACCTATATGGTGGTCTATTTCGAAGGCGAACCGGCCAAGATCGAAGAGATCGACCGCGATCTGCGTCTG
This sequence comes from Planctomycetota bacterium, assembly GCA_029260765.1. Classification (GTDB taxonomy): domain Bacteria; phylum Planctomycetota; class J058; order JAJDCP01; family JAJDCP01; genus JAJDCP01. The sequence continues at coordinate 41,756 of JAJDCP010000003.1, read as the reverse complement.
AAAGAGCGGGTGCTGCGGCATATGGTGCTGCGTGATGAGCGGCCGGAAGAAACTGAAGAAACCAAGGAAGCCGCCGCTGCCGCCGCTGCCGCTGCTGCTGAGTAGGAACGGGGCTGTTCACATGCCCGACTCTCGTGGTCGGGAAGGAGGAAATCATGGAAGTCCTACTCAGGCAGGACGTGAGCAAGCTGGGCACTGTTGGCGACATCGTCAACGTAAAGCCGGGCTATGGGCGCAACTACTTGCTGCCAAAGGGGATCGCTGTGGCGGTCACCAAGGGCAACCTCAAGCAGTTGCAGCATGAAAAGCGCAAGCTTGTCGCTCTCGAAGCACGCCGCAAAGAGAAGTTCAAGGAAGTGGCGGGCAAGCTGTCGGCGGTATCGGTCTCGATCCCTGTCGAAGCCAGCGATGCCGGGCATCTCTACGGCTCGGTCAACGCGACGATGATCGCTCAGGCCCTGACCGCCGAAGGCCACCAGGTCGAAGCGCGCCAGGTGCTGCTGGATGCCCCGATCAAGGAGCTCGGCGTCTACACGGTGCGGGTGCGTCTGCACAGTGAAGTCGAGGCAGAGAGCAAAGTCTGGGTCGTCGAGAAGAGCTCCTGACAAGCTCTCCCCGCGCCGCCACGCATGCGCCCTGCATGCGCCCACCGCGCCCGACCGTTATGAGCGGCTGGCAGCGTGGGCCGGGCTTTTGCCCGGCCCAGGCTGCCGGGCGCTCTGTGTTTGGGGTTCTGTCAACGCTCGCCGCGTGAAGAGTCGGTGACAGGGCGGGCCCACACTGGGGTGCTACCTTCTCCCCCGCAGCCTCTATGGACGGATGCATTGAGCCAAGCTGTCTTCGACCGCGTCCCGCCCCAGGATCTCGAGGCCGAGCGCTCGGTGCTCGGTTCGATTCTGCTCGACAACTCTGTGACCGATGATGTCGCGCAGATCCTCGAAGCCGACCACTTCTACCGCAGTGCGCACCGCAAGATCTTCGAGATCATCTGCAAGCTGCACGACGAGACGCGTGCCTGCGATCTGTTGATCCTGCGGGAAGAGCTCGAGCGCGCGGGAATGCTCGAAGAGGTCGGGGGCACGCACTACCTGACCGAGTTGACCGAAGCGGTGCCGACCTCTGCCAATGCGGGCTACTACGCAGAGATCGTCAAAGACAAGGCGCTCCTGCGCAGGCTGATCAGCACCTGCACAGAGATCGTGCAAGAGTCCTTCGAGTCTTCGGAGCGCGCCCCGATCCAGGTCGATCTGGCCGAGAAGAAGTTCCTCGAGACCACCCAGTTGCGCATTTCCCACGAAGCGGCAGGCATCCGCGAGCTGCTGCAGGTGACGTTCAAGCGCATCGAGTCGAACGAGGCCGTCGCCGGCGTCAAGACAGACTTCTACAAACTCGACGACATGACGACGGGTCTTCATGGTTCGGAGCTGATCATTCTGGCGGCCCGGCCGAGTATGGGAAAGACCACGTTCGCGCTCAATGTGGCGCGCAACGCCGCCCTCAAAGACAACCGGGCCGTGGCGATCTTCAGCCTCGAGATGAGCAAGGAGCAGCTCACCAACAATCTCCTCTGCGGCACGGCGCATATCAACGGCCACAAGCTGCGGAAGAACGAGCTGAGCGACGATGACATGTCCAAGCTGTTTGAGGCAGCGGGCCAACTCAGCGAGGCGCGCATCTTCATCGATGATACGCCCGCGATTTCTGTAACCGAGCTCCGAGCCAAGGCCCGGCGGCAGTTCGTGCAGCACAACATCGAACTGATCCTGATCGACTACCTTCAGCTGATGACCGGCACGGGCAAGGAGGAAAGCCGCCAACAGGAGATCTCCTACATTTCGCGCTCCCTCAAAGGGCTGGCGAAAGAGCTGGATATCCCTATCATCGCCCTGGCACAGTTGTCGCGTGCGGTGGAGCAACGGGAGTCGAAACGGCCACGTATGTCGGACCTTCGCGAGTCCGGCGCCATCGAGCAGGACGCCGACCTGATCTGGTTGCTCTTCCGTGAGGAGTACTACAAGCCCGACAAAGAAGAGGTCAAAGGTAAGGCCGAGCTGATCGTGGCCAAACACCGCAACGGCGCAACGGGCGCCATCGCCCTGACCTTCATCGCGTCGGAGTTGCGCTTCGAGAATTACTACGAGGAGTGAAGGCTCGCCATCGCGGCGCGGCCCAAAGAGATGCGATACCTTTGCCTGATCTTCGTCTGTGCCGCCGCCTTGCAGGCGCAGGGCCGCTTTGACGGCAAGCTGATCCGTGAGATCCGCTTCGAAGGTTTGAGCGAGCTCTCCAGCGAGTACCTGAAGACCCGTATCAAGTCCACCGAAGGGGGGGCCTACGAATCGCTGTTGATCTCCGAGGATATCCGTCGGCTGTACAACCTGGGAGACTTCCTCGGCGACATCAGGGTGCGCGTGCAGGAGCGCCCTGACGGGGGTCTGGTGCTGACCTTCGAAGTCCGTGAGCGCCGCGTCTGTACAAGTGTCCAGCTCTTAGGCCATGACGAGCTGGAAGACATCCTCGAAGAACATCCCACCAAGAAATTCGTCGCCGACTTCCTCCACATCCGTTCAGGCGACCTCTACAACCGCTATTTCGTCGACGTCGACCGCAAGTGGATCGCGGACACCTACAAGCGTGCGGGCTTCCTGTTTGTTGACGTCCAGGTCCGTCTCGAGCCGGCGGACGGCGGCGTGGACCTGATCTATGTGGTCCATGAGGGCCCGCAGGTGCTGCTCGAAGAAGTGATCTTCGAGGGCAACGGAGACATCAAGCGGCAAGATCTGATCGATCACATGCAGACCAAGGCGTACGAGTACCTGGGCCTGCTCTACGACGGGGAGTACAACCCCGAGACGCTCGAGGAGGACCTGGTCAATCTCGAGATCTACTGCCGCTCGCGGGGCTATCTCAACGCTCGGGTCTGGCTCGCCGACATGAGCTTCAGCGACGACCAGCAATGGCTGACCCTGACGATCCGGGTCGAGCCGGGCAGGCTGTTCAAAGTCGAGAGAATCGAGATCATCGGCGCCACTCTGTTCTCTGAGGACACCATCAAGTCCCGCATGCGGCAGAAAGAGGGAGTGGCCTTCAACGGCGAGGTCACGCAGCAGGATGTCAACATCATCCGCGCGCTGTACTCGTCGAAGGCCCACTTGTTTGCCCAGGTGCGCCTCGATCTGCACTACACCGACAGCGACAACGGCTGTGTGGTCAGCTTCACCCTCGACGAAGGCGAGCCGATTACGGTCGAGCGCATCGACATCCGCGGCAACCTCAAGACCAAAGACAAGGTGATCCGCCGCCAGCTGACCTTGCGGCCGGGCGACCTGTACGATTCGAACAAGATGTCGGAGAGTGTCAACAACCTGGGGCGCCTCAGCTACTTCAGCGGCATCGACACCGACTTCACCGATGCATCCACACCCGACCGGCGCAATCTGGTCCTCGAGGTTGAAGAAGGAGAGACCGGTCAGATCGGTCTCGGTGGCGGATTCTCGTCAGCCTTCGGGTTCTCGGGCAGCATCAGCCTGGTCCAGAACAACTTCGACATCACCCGGGTGCCTGGCAGTTTCCGTGACGTGATCGATGGCCGCGCCTTTGCAGGCGGCGGTCAGAGCTTCCGCATCGACTTGCGGCCAGGCAATCAGCGCTCGTCGTACAGCGTCTCGTTCCAGGAGCCCTTCTTCCTCGATACGAACTTCAGCCTGGGGCTCAGCGCCTTTTTGTATCAGCGCTTCTTCCGCGACTACACCGACTCGCGGCTCGGCATGCAGGTCGAGTTCGGCCGGCACCTCAACCTCAACACCACGGTCACTCTCGGCTACCGGCTCGAAGACATCTTCATCGGAGAGATCGACGCAGACGCCGTGGCCGACGTGATCGAGGTCGCGGGGCAGTCTGCCCTGAGTCTGGCGCGTCTGGGAATCAAGTTCGACTACAGGCGCCTCAGCCGCGATCTGCTGGTCACTGGTGGCTGGGCCTACGACACACGCTACGAGGTGGCTGGCGGTTATCTGGGCGGAACCTGGGACTTTCATCGCGCGCTGGCCACGGCCGACTACTACACAACCGTTTTGCAGTGGCCGTATGAGTATCCCCATATCTTTCACTTCCGCGGGCAGGCCGGCTGGGCGGACGCCTATGGCGGGCAGGAAGAGCTGCCGATCTTCGAACGCTTCTACAGTGGAGGGCCCACCACCATCCGGGGCTTCCAGCACCGATCCGTCGGGCCTCAAGAGGACGACAGACCGGTGGGGGGTGAGGCGATGCTGCGGGGCACCGCCGAGTATTCCTTCCCGCTCTACAAGTCCTTGCTGCGTGGGGTGTTCTTCATCGACGCAGGGGCGGTCGAGACCGAGTGGAAGGACTGGAGCTTCAACCGCCTGCGTGTCTCTGTGGGGACCGGCATACGGCTGCGGCTGCCGATCTTCCCGGCGCCGCTCTCCCTCGACTTTGGGGTGCCTCTCGAGCTCGAGGAGACAGACGATCGCGAGTTTTTTCATATCAACTTTGGCTTTGGAATCTGAAAACAACCCCCCTGGAGGGAGCTGCCGTGCGGTACCTCAACATCTGCCTGTGTCTGCTCGGATGGGCGAGTCTCGCCGCTGCCCAGGACCGCGTGCCCGTCGTCGACCAGCTGCGCATCGGCGTGGTCGACCTGGCGAAGGTCTTTGACGGCTATGCGAAGCGGGAAGTCAAGGAAGCCGAGCTGAAAGAAGAAGAGGCTCGGCTGCAGGCGAAGTTCGAAGAGCGCAAAGAGAACCTGACCCGCCTGCGTGGAGAGATGGACCTGCTGCGCGAGGGGACCGAGGCCTACGAGCTCAAGGAAGAAGAGGTTGCCATCGCGGTCAACGTCTTGCAGTTTTACGACAAGCGTCGCCGGAACACCTTGAAGACCATGTTTGAGGCCTTTATCCTTGAGATCCTGGAAGAGATTGAAGTCGTCGTCAAAGAGATTGGCGAGAAGAACCAGTACCACTTCATCGTGAAGGTGGACAGCCAACCCAGTACCAACGAGGGGGCTACGCCACTCGAGTTCCGAGCCCTGCTCTATTTCTCCGAGGAGATCGACATCTCCGCCGAGGTACTGGAGATCCTGAATGCCCGTTACGAAAGGGCCGGGAATGACTAGCCGCCAAGCCACACTGGGCAAACCGGTCGAGCTGCAAGGGGTGGGCCTGCACTCGGGCCAGACGACGCGGCTGCGCATCAGTCCGGCGCCTGCCGATCATGGTGTGGTTTTTGTCCGCACCGACCTCGGGCCCGAGGCACGCGTGCCTGCGACTCTGGCGTACAAGGCCGACCGCCCGCGGCGCACTGCAATCCGCAACGGGGACGCAGAGGTGCACACGGTCGAGCATCTGATGGCGCCCCTGGTGGCACTCGCCATCGACAATGCGCTGGTCGAGATCGATGGCATCGAGCTGCCCGGGCTCGACGGCAGCGGACTCGACTATCTGACGGCCCTCGAAGGAGGGGGGCGCGTTGAGCTGGACGCTCCGGCGCGGGTGTTGAAGCTGCCTCGTGTGGTGGCAGTCAGCAGTCCCCATGCCAGCGCTGTGGCGTTGCCGGCAGACCATTTCGGGGTCAGCTACACACTCAAATACTCCAGCCCGCATGTCCCGGTGCAGTTCTATTCGGGGCTGATCACCGCCGAGACGTTCAAACGCGAGATCGCGGGAGCCCGCACGTTCTGCCTGAGGCAGGAAGTCGAGGCTTTGCAGGCGGCGGGGCTGGGGCGTGGAGCCAATCTGCAGAACACCCTGGTGATCGGCGATGATGGTCTACCGATCGAGAACAGGCTGCGCTTTGAGGATGAGTTCGTGCGCCACAAGGTGCTCGACCTGATCGGCGATCTGGCGCTGCTGGGGCAACGGCTCCACGCTCACGTGATCGGTGTGCGCTCGGGCCATGCCCTCAACGCGGCGTTGGTGCGCGAGATCCTGGCGGCCGCGGGCGGGGGCGCGCAGCTTGACGCGCCGAGTGGCTGCATACGAGCGGATGAGACCCTGCAGTGCAACGCCTCGGGCATGTGGCTGCTCGATCGCCTGGCTGCGTTGGGCGCGCAGCTGGCGGGCAACGGAGCACCGGCAGAGCTACGGGCCGTCGAGCAGGCGCACTTCAAGCGTGCTGGCAGGGAGGGCGAGCAGCTCAGTTTCAACGTGCATCTTCTGGCCGACGAGCCAGGCAATCGTTGTTTGGGAACGGTGCGGGTGGGTGAGGAGTCGTTGGCAGAAGCACGCTTCGCCTTCGCTGAACCTGCGGGAGGCGGGCCGTGACAGTCGGCTGGTCGATATCCCCAAAGTATCCGCAGGCTGCCGTGCACGTCGATGCGCAGATCGACGAAGGCGTGCAGATCGGTCCCTTCTGTACTGTTGGTCCGGAGGTCAGCATCGGCCGCGGGACGATCCTGCTGAGCAACGTCACCATCACAGGCAAGACGCGGATCGGCTGCGACAACCAGCTGTATCCTGGCGCCGTGCTCGGGACCTCTCCGCAGGATCTCAAATACGGCGGTGAGCCGACCGAAGTGATCGTGGGAGACCGCAACATCATCCGCGAGTGCGTGACCGTCCACAAAGGGACCGCTGGCGGCGGGGGTTTGACCCGCTTGGGTGATGACAACCTGATCATGGCGTGCTGCCATATCGCTCACGACTGCCTGCTGGGAAGCCATATCATCATGGGCAACTCGGTGTTGCTCGGCGGACATGTGCTGGTCGAGGACCAGGCCCACTTCGGCGGGCTGGCTGCCATCCACCATTTCTCGACGGTGGGGCGGCTGGCGTTCATCGGCGGCATGTCCCGGATTACCAAAGACGTTCCTCCCTTCATGCTGGTCGAAGGCAATCCGTCGCGGGTGTGGGGAGTGAACCGGGTAGGTTGCGAGCGGCGTGGCGTCCCGAAAGCCTCTATCGACGCTTTGCAGAAGGCTTTCAAGCGGTTGTTCCGCGAAGGCACGCCGCAGAGCGAAGCGATCGCCGAGTTGCGTTCGAGCGCTGAGCCCGTGCCCGAAGTCGAGGCTCTGCTCAATTTCCTCGAGCGCTCCGACGGAGGCCCGAAAGGGCGCACTCGAGAGAAGTCGCGGCCGTAGAGACCTGCCATCTGGGAGCGGCAATGCTGAACAGGGCGAAGATACGAGTCGGAGTGATCGGAGTGGGCCATCTGGGTCGACATCATGCCCGCATCTACTCCCAGATGGACGATGCTCAGCTTGTCTGGGTTGCCGACAATAGCTTCAAGCAGCGTCGGGCCATCGGTGCAAAGACCGGCGCCCGAGCGATTGATGACTACCGCATCGGGCTCAAAGAGGTCGATGCCGTCACGATTGCGACGCCGACCTCTTTCCACCATGGCATCGCCAAGGTGTGCCTCGAAGCTGGGGTGCACTGCCTGGTCGAGAAGCCCCTGACCAAGACCTCGACCGAGGCGGACGAGCTGGTCGAGCTGGCCCGCCGGCACGACCGTGTGCTGCAGGTCGGCCACATCGAGCGCTTCAACCCCGCGCTGATGGCCTTGACCGACGTGATCGACAACCCGGCGTTCGTCACCTCGGAGCGTATCAGTCCCTTCTCCTTCAGGTCCGGGGATGTCAGTGTCGTCCACGACTTGATGATCCACGACCTCGACATCGTGCTGACGTTGGTCAAATCGCCGGTGATCGATGTCGAGGCGATGGGCATCAACGTGTTGGGCAACGCCGAGGACCTGGCGTATGCGCGCCTGCGCTTCAAGAACAACTGTACCGCGTTGTTCACATCGAGCCGGGTGGCATGGAAGTCCCTGCGCAAGATCCGTCTGTTTCAGCCATCCTGCTACATCTCCGTCGACTACTTCGACCGCAACATCTACATCTTCAAGAAGTCCGACGACTTCCACCTCGGCTCATGGAGTCCCGACCAGACGGATGTGTCGGGCATCCCTGATCTGAAAGAGTTCGTCTTCTCGAAGTTTCTGAACGTGCAGACCATCCCCATGAACCAGCACGACCCGCTCGAGAAGGAGCTCGAATCCTTCTTGGCGGCCTGCAGGGGTGACCATTCGCCCGTCGTCTCCGGGCAGGATGGGCGCGACGCCATCCGCGTCGCCGAGCGAATCATCGCGGTCATGGCCGCCCATCCCTTGCGCAAGATGTACGCCCAGGCCCTGCGCGAGGCACGTGAGGTTGACGAGCCCAACCCTCCAGCCTGAGCCGGCCTCTGCGAGGAGGCTCCGAGCCGTCTCGGCTGTATCCGCGTCGCCTCGCACATAGCGTGCCTGCCTCCTGAGGAAAGATTGACTTTGCCCAGGGGCCTCCGTAGAATTCCCTCTCGACTTTGCAGGCCGGGCCAAAGGGGTCCGGCAGGCCTTCAACCCTTGAGCCCGGAGGTTTCGCACACATGCGGGGCCTTTCGGTATGGCGCCCCCACACGGGGCAGCCCTCGACAAGACACGGAGCACATACGTGGCGATCTCTCTGGACGAGCTTCTTTCCGCCGGCACCCACTTCGGACACAAGGCCAGCCGCTGGAACCCGAGGATGTTGCCGTACATCTACGGCAAACGGAACAACACCCACATCATCGACCTGCGCGAGACGGTCAAGGGCTTGCTGCGCGCATGCCACTTCTTGACCCGCCTGACCCAGAAGACCGGGGAAATCCTGTTCGTCGGCACCAAGCGTTCCGCGCGCTTGACCATGCGGGCCTCCGCCGAGCGGGCAGGCCAGCACTACGTGGTCAACCGTTGGTTGGGCGGCACCCTGACGAACTTTCAGACCATCCGCAGCCGTCTGAAGAGGCTCGAGCAGCTCGAGAAGATGGAGAAGTCGGGTGCGTTGGCCGCGTTGAAGAAGAAGCAGATCTCTTCGATCAACCGCGAGCGCCGCAAGATCTTGCGCAACCTCGAGGGCATCCGGAGCATGGTGCGCCCGCCGCAGTGCCTGATCATCGTTGACCCACGCAAAGAAAACAATGCTGTGCTCGAGGCCAAAAACCTCAACATCCCGATCATCGGCATCATCGACACCGACAGTGATCCGAGCCGGATCGACATTGCGATCCCGGCGAACGACGACTCGTCGCGCTCGATCCAGCTGATCATCGACCCCCTGACCGATGCGATCGTCAAAGGACGCGCACGTCTGGGTCTGGTGAGCGAAGCACAGAAGAAAGCTGCCCTGGCGAAGCGTGCCAACTACCTGAACCAGGGAGACGAAGAACCCAGCAATTGAAGCGGGGCTACGGTCCCGAGAAAGAGGAGTTCTCCATGAGCGTGAGCGCTGCGGATGTCAAAGCCCTTCGCGAGAAGACGGGCCTCGGCATCATGGACTGCAAGAGGGCGTTGTCCGAAGTGGACGGTGATGTTGAGAAGGCGGTCGAGTACCTGCGCAAGAAAGGGGCCATGAAGGCCGCCAAGCGCAGTGGGCGTGAGACCAGCGAAGGCACCATCGGCTACTATATCCACTCGAACTGCAAGATCGGCGTGCTTGTCGAATTGCGTTGCGAGACCGACTTCGCCGCCAAGAACGATGAGTTCGTCGAGCTGGCGCGCAACCTGGCCATGCATGTGGCCGGCTCGCCGGTGTCGCCGCTGGCCGTGAGCCGCGAAGGTATTTGTCAGGACCTGGTTGCGAAAGAGCGCGACATCTACGAGGCCGAGGTGGCCAACAAGCCCGAGCAGATCCGTGCGAAGATCGTCGATGGCAAGCTGAACAAGTTCTACAGCGATGTCGTGTTGATGGAGCAGGACTACATCAAAGACGACAAGAAGAAGGTCAAGGACGTCCTGCAGGACGCCATGGCCAAGATCGGCGAGAACATAACGATCGCGCGCTTCGCCCGCTTCCGCCTGGGCGAAGCCTGAGAGTGTCAACGCCCCGAATTGTTCGGGGCATTTTTTTTGAACGAACAAAGGTGTCGTGGGCATGCCCAGGTACGCAAGAGTTCTACTGAAGCTTTCGGGCGAGGCGTTTTGTCGCGCCGATGGCGACGCCGTCGACATGGCCTGCGTCGACAAAATCGCTGGAGAAGTCGCTGCCACGCGAGCTCTGGGAGTGCAGGTCGCGGTTGTCGTGGGGGGTGGCAACATTGTCCGCGGCGCCGCCCTCAGCGGCAAGGGGATGAAGCGCACGACTGCCGACCATATGGGGATGCTGGCGACGATCATCAATGGTCTCGCGATCCAGGAGGCCCTGGAGTCGCGCAATGTTCCGACGAGGGTGATGACCTCGATCCACCTGCAGGCCCTCGCAGAGCCGTTCATCCGTAGGCGCGCGGTGCGTCACCTTGAGAAAGGCAGGGTCGTGATCTTTGCATCGGGTACGGGGAATCCCTACTTTTCCACGGACACGGCTGCTGCGTTGCGGGCCAAAGAGGTGGACGCCGAGATCGTCTTGAAGGCGACCAAGGTCGACGGTGTCTACGAGGCCGACCCTGAGCGCAACAGCGATGCGCGCAGATTCGAGAAGCTCTCGTACATGGAAGTCTTGACCCGACAGCTGAAGGTCATGGATGCCACGGCGGTGACTCTATGCATGGAGCAACGGATGCCGATCCTTGTGTTCAGCATGAATGAGCCCGGCAACATCCAACGAGCTGTGCTGGGGGAGACCATCGGCACCATCATCGGTTGATTTGACGAAAGGGACCGCACATGACGCTTACACCAGATGACGTGCTTCTCGAGACCGAGGAAGGTCTGGAAAAGTCGTACGAGCACCTCCGCAAGGAGTTCCGCTCCATGCGCACGGGCCGCGCGAATCCGGGCCTGATCGAGAACATCAAGGTCGAGTATTATGGCAGCGATACGCCGCTCAAGCAGTTGGCGAACATCGGAGTGCCCGATCCCACCCAGCTGCTGATCAAGCCGTATGATGCATCGATGGTGGGCAAGATCGAGAAGGCCATCCTCAAGTCGGACATCGGGATCACACCCAACAGCGACGGCAAGGTTGTGCGCCTTTCGATCCCTCCTTTGTCTGAGGAGCGCCGCAAGAAACTGGTCCAGCTTGCCAAGAAGGCTGCCGAAGCGAGCAAGGTCGCGATGCGCAACCAACGGCGCGACGCGAACAAGCAGATTCCCAAGATCGACTCGCTGCCCGAAGACTCCCAGAAACAGCTCAAGGGCGAGATCCAGGATCTGCTGAAAAGCTACGAGGGCAAGGTCGACGAGCTGGTAGGTGCCAAAACTGCGGAGCTGATGGAGATCTGATCCGTGTGGGGGAGCCGCTCGGCCGCCAGGCCCGTAGGGGCCATCGGACCTGCCGTCGGAACAAAGCCTGCTGTTGCGGCCAGCCATCCCCGGTGACTGCCCGGGTCCGCCTTGACATTCGATACTTTGCCAGATAAAGTGCCCGCATGGATACCCAGGGCGCCGACGAGAACCTCCGCGTAATCCGCAAACTGCTCGAGCGCACGACCATATATCGACGGTCGCTCGCGCCGGTGCTGCTCGCGACCGGGTTGTTGGGGCTGCTCGCGGGGGTGGGCGGTTGGTTTCTGCAGCCTGCCACACCGCTTGGATTCGGCAGCTACTGGAACGTATGGGCGGTCGCGCTGGTCTTGCTCGACCTGCTCCTGGTCTACCGCCAGGCGGGGCGGGGCGAAGAGGAGATGTGGTCGGCACCTGCCCGCCGGGTGGTGCGCAGCGTGCTTCCCAGCTTCGTCTGCGGCCTCCTGCTTGGATTGGCCTGCATGGCCTCAGGTCAGCCCCTCGACCACGCTTGTTGGGCGATGGTCGTGCTCTGGCACGTGTTCTACGGGTGCGGTCTGCAGACGGCCAGCTTCTTCATGCCGCGCGAGCTGCGCTTCTGCGGCTGGTCCTTCATCGCGCTGGGGCTGCTGTGGGTCGGAGTGTTCCTCATCTTGGAGACCTTGCCCGTAGCGCGTTGGGCCCATCTTGTCATCGGTGCCAGCTTTGGCGGCTTGAACCTTGGTTTTGGAGTCTGGCTCGCCTTTACGGAAAAACGACGGGCTGCGGTGTGAGCGACGACGCACTGCCGCTGCTGGACAAGCTCATTCACGAGCGGGCGCGGATGGGCATCATGAGTCTGCTCGCCGGTGGTGGCGAGATGTCTTTTTCGGAGCTGCGCGGCGATCTGGGGCTGACCGACGGCAACCTCAGCGTCCATCTCAAGACCCTGCAGAAGGCAGGCTACCTGGCGGTGACCAAGACGTACCGCAAACGCCGGCCGCACACGACCTGTTCCTTGACCCCTGAGGGGCGGACGGCTTTTGAGGCCTACATCGACCAGCTCGAGGAGATTGTGCGCCGAGCGCGCGGCTCAAGAGCACCAGAAGGCGGTTCATGAATCCTGCACCAGTCTCTGTCGGTCGCAACCGATAACTTTATGGTGCAAAGTATGAGGAAACCATGATGGCCGAGTCACTGTCTACCGAGCTTCCGAGCCACCTCGCGATCATCATGGATGGCAACGGGCGATGGGCGCGTCGCCGTTGCTTGCCCCGTGGGGAGGGGCACAAGCGCGGTGCTCGGAGTGTGCGCAAGATCGTCACCCACTGCCGAGAGCTCGGCGTGCAGCACCTGACGCTCTACGCCTTCTCCTCGGAGAACTGGCGGCGACCGGACCGTGAAGTCTCACAGCTGATGGAGCTGCTCTGCGAGTTCCTGGTCGAAGAGACGTCCACCCTGCTCGACAACGGCATCGAGCTCGAAGCGATCGGCGACACCGCGCGTCTGCCCAGCCGGGTTCGTGAGCTCTTGACTGCGGTCCGTGAACAGACGCGGGGTCTGGGCGGAATGCGGCTGAATCTGGCGCTTTCCTATGGTGGTCGGGACGAGCTGGTGCGCGCGATCCGGCAGCTGGTCCACCAGGCCCGTGAGGGGGAGCTCAGGCCGGAGGCAGTCAGTGAGCAGTTGGTGGCTGAGCACCTCGACACCCGCCATCTTCCCGATCCTGAGCTGTTGATCCGAACCGGTGGTGAGCACAGGCTGTCGAATTTCCTTCTCTGGCAGAGCGCCTACACCGAGCTCTACGTGACTGACGTAGCGTGGCCCGACTTCACCACCGAGCAGCTCGAGGTGGCCTTGACGTGGTACCGCGGCCGACGGCGGCGTTTCGGCCGTACTGACGAACAGCTGGAGGGCCTCGAAGACCAGGGCTATCTTATGGGCAGTGGACCCTATTCGGTGATCCCCTGAGGTCTTCTGCCCTCGAGCTCCCGAAGCCGGTGCAGACCCAAACTGAAAGCGTCACGTGCAGCGAAGCTGCCGAGCGTAAGGAACTCGAGCCCGCGACGCCGCCGGCTGCGGGCTTCGGTCGTGCTCGGGTCGAGGTGCACCCGTAGGGGCTGAGGTTTCCCGAGCAGGCTGCTGAGCCCGCCTGCCGGACTCTCAAAGGTCTGCAGGCACTCCAAGGGGACCCGGGCCACCTGATCCATTGAGAGGCGCGGAGAGGGAAGGCTGCGGTAGGGCACCAGCACCAATCCCCGTCGCGTAAGACCCAACAATGCCTGGCGCCGCATGATCTTGCCGTGAAGTCGGTCGCCCGGCAACGCATACTCGACCAGCCACAGCACCTCAGGCGTTTCGAGCTGTGCCAGCCAACCATGCCATAGCCGTTGGAGCACCTGCCTGCGGTAGAGCAGCGCAAGGGGGTAGGCCACGAGCGCAAGCGCCAATAGCAGCAGATAGGGTTCGGCCAACTCGCGGAAACCGGGTCCCCAGAGCTCGCCTTCGGCGAATGCCTGCTGCGCCGTCACACCGACAGCCAGCATCAAGAAGGTGAAGACTCCCGGCAGCAAGAGCGGCAGGACGTGGAATAGCCGTGGTCCCTGGAGTTGCTCGTTGGAGGTCTTGGCCATCGGAGCTCCCGAGACACCCCGTGGAGTGATGTGGACCCTGGTGTTGGATTCTTCTGCTGCATCTGGCAGCTCATGCAATTTCCCAGAAAAAGCGTTGCGCCTCCAGGGGCGAGTCCTTATATTTCTCCCTCGGCGCTGGACCCTTGTGGTTTGGGCCTCGAGAGCATAGCTCAGTTGGTAGAGCAACGGCCTTTTAAGCCGTGGGTCCAAGGTTCGAGTCCTTGTGCTCTCAAGAACGGTTTTTCCGCTTAATGGTCCCATCGTCTAGTCAGGCCTAGGACACCAGGTTTTCATCCTGGTAACTGGGGTTCGAATCCCCATGGGATCATTTCCCTTCGTGCAACCAAGCCCACTCTCGTGGGCTTGTTTGCTTTCTGGAGCCTGGACTCTACTCTAGGAGTCCGCGTTCCGCTTGCCCGCTCACGAGGTGTGGTGTGTTTCGAGCCCCCTGGGTGCTGCGTCGGCTCTACGAGATTCCCACCTACAGTCTGTTCCTGTACAACCTGCTCCTCGACCGGAATCTGGAGTGGCGTCACAAAGAACACCCCTTCGCTGCCCTTCGCTATCTGTTCCACGACGAGCCGCTGGATCTGATCCCTGAAGACGACGCTCTGCTCAGCAAAGTCGACGATCTGACCATGGTCTTGTGCTGTTTGACCGAGCTGAGCGTGTTTCTGCCCGCGGGAGTGCTCAGTCAGGGACAGCAGGTGCTGGCGGCCGATGGCATCGACCTGCACAAGGTCGTCGCAGAGACGCCCAAGCACCTCGGGGCCTTCTTTTTCAAGCTGTATGGCATCTACCACGAGCTGGTGGCGAAGCACCGGAAATACCTGGGGAGCACCATGCAGACCGAGGCCCTGGTGCAGCGGATGCAGTCCTTCCTGGCCGACTACCATCCGCCGTTGTGGGGTACGGTCGAGCTAGGGCGCGTCGAGAAGTTTCTCGAGGTTTTCGAGTAACTCGGGCCGTGCAGGCTGAGCACGGCTCAATTGCCCCAGGTCCGCGTGAGCACCCCTCTTGGCTGGTGCTGCTTGAGCCCGAGCGTTCTATGCGCTACATTCCCTATGACTCAGAGCATGAAAGGACGCGGGGTGGCCACGCGCTTCAACCAGAATCAGGAACCCACTGCGGACAAGATCGCCAAAGTCTTTGATGACATGGTCATCAATGCTATCCGGTTACGGGCTAGCGACATCCATATTGAGCCCCATGACGGGGACATCAACATCCGCTTCAGGGTTGACGGTATTCTCAAAGCCCACCGCAAACTGCCGATCTCGGTGCTCAATAATCTGATATCGCGCATCAAGATTTTGGCTCGGCTGGATATCACCGAGAGGCGTCTGCCGCAGGATGGCCGCCTGCATTTCAAGGCGGGCGCAACACCCTACGATTTGCGCGTGTCGACGGCGGCGATGGTCGACGGCGAGAAGACGGTGTTGCGCATCAGCTACACCCAGATCAACAAGATGAAGCTCGAAGATGCGGGCTACACCGAACACAATCTGGCTCTGTACCGCTCGCTGATCAACTCGCCCAACGGACTGGTCTTGCACGTAGGTCCGACAGGCAGTGGCAAGACGACCTCGCTGTACATCGCGATCAACCACCTCAACGACCAGTCTCGCAACATCCAGACCATCGAAGACCCCGTCGAGGTCCGCCTGCTCAACGTCAACCAGGCCCAGGTCAACACGGACATCGGCGTGACCTTTGCCTCCTTGCTGCGCGCATACCTGCGCCAGGACTGCGACGTGGTGTTGTTGGGCGAGATACGCGACGAGGAGACGGCTGGCCTGGCTATTCAGGCGGCTCTGACCGGGCACTTGATCCTCGGTACGCTGCACGCCAACAGTGCCATCGGCGCGATCTCGCGTCTGATCGAAATGGATGTGGCGCCGTTCTTTGTCGGCACGGCGCTCGCGGGTGTGGTTTCGCAGCGCCTGGTGCGTAAGCTGTGTACCAATTGCCGCCAGTCCTATACGCCGTCCGCGCGCATCGCCAAAGCGATGGGCCTCGACATGGGCGAGACTATCTACCGGGCGCGTGGCTGCAACTCCTGCGGCAAAATGGGCTACAAGGGGCGCATGGTGCTGATGGAGGTGGTCAAGATCAACGACACCATCCGCGACGCAATCCACTCGGGCATGGCGAGCCACGATATCGAGAAGTTGGCGCTCGATCACGCCCTGGTGCCGATATTCCAGGATGGGCTGCTCAAGGCCAGGTCCGGGCAGACCTCCGTCGAAGAGGTCGCCCGCGTGGTCAAGGGCGTGCATCTAGGCAAGTAGGGCAGGCGTCGGCTCACTGCCCAGGGCCCGTTTGCGGAGAGGTCCCCGAGCTGAGCCCCAGGCCATCGGTCAGCGCATGTAGCGCGATGCCGGCCGCAACCGTGACATTCATCGAGCACTTCAGGCCGCGTTGCGGCAGGTGGATGATGTGGTCGACTGCGGCGGTCAGCTCCGGCGCCAGCCCCGTCACTTCGCTTCCCACCAACAGAGCGATGCGGCGCGACCCCGGCAGGCTGCTGAGGGGTTGGCTGCGCGCATCGGTCTCCAGAGCGACGGTCGTCCAGCCCGCTTCGAGCAGTTGCTCGAGCAGCTGCAGGCAGTCGGGGTGGTGGCTCCAGGGGACGCTGCCCTCGGCACCCAGCGCGACCTTGGCGATCTTGTCCCGGGGCGGTGACCCCGAGATGCCGCACAGATGCAGATGCTCGATACCCAGGGCATCGGCGGTGCGGAAGAGAGCGCCCACGTTGTAGAGGCTGCGGATCGAGTCGGCGATCAGGCGCACGCTGCGAAGGGGCGCGCTCGCCGGCAAATGCAGGCTCTGCCAGCCGCGGGGTTGACGTTGCAAGAGGGCCTTGCAGGCGGGGCAGCGCTCGATGCTGTCGCGGCCTCGGCAGGGAAAGCGCAGCCCGCAAGCAGTACAGCTGAAAGAGACGTACACGCGTTCTCCGGGTAGGTGCCCTCGCGGGCAACCGAGGGGCCAGCAGGGCGCGGCCAGGCGGCCGCTTTCGGGGTTGTAGGGCGCGTTGCGAATCTGGTATCCTGCCGCCATGAAACCAGAAGACAAGCCGCGCATCCAGACCGAGGTGCGCCACCGCGTGGTCGGCCGGCATGCAGCCGATCTCGCGGAGACCCTTTTCGAGACGGCCTACCAAGAGGACAAGCGCCTCGACGACGAGCCGCGCAACGCGGCCAATAAGGACGCCAAAGCGTTCTGGAAGGGCGTCCAGCAGCGGGCCGTCAAAGCGGCTCCGGCTGAGCAGCGCAGCCTGCTGCACGAGATCGTGCAGCGTTTCCTCGAAGAGATCACGGGCAACTTCGACGAGCGCGTGTACCGGCTGTCGACCAAGGTCATCCCCTACGGATTGAGCGTGCTGCTGAATGCGATCTCTCCGCGTCAGCTGCTGCGTGAATTTCCACGCCTTCCGTCCCTGAAGCGGGTGGTCGAACGCCTCTATCCTCGCGGGGAGATTGAGCCGATCAAGGGGTTGATCGAGCGGGGCACGGTGATTCTCTGTCCGACCCACTCGAGCAACCTCGACAGCCTGATTCTCGGCTGGACGATCTACTCGATGGGATTGCCGCCCTTCACCTATGGTGCGGGTCTCAACCTGTTCGACAATCCCTTCTTGTCGTACTTTATGCACAACCTTGGTGCCTACAAAGTCGACCGCAAGAAGCGCCACAACAAGCTCTATCTCGAGATCCTCAAGGAGTACTGCACCTGCAGTATGGAGCTCGGCTACCACAACCTCTTCTTCCCCGGCGGCACGCGCAGCCGCAGTGGGCGTGTCGAAGAGCACTTGAAGTTGGGTTTGTTGGGATGTGGCCTGACCGCCTACATCCACAACCTGCGGTCCGGTGCCTCGCGGCCTCGCGTTTTCATCGTGCCTTGTACGCTGAACTACCCGATCGTGCTCGAAGCGGCGACGCTGATCTTCGACGCTCTCAAGTCTGAGGGGCGTTCGAAGTTCATCATCACGGACGACGAGTTCTCGCGCATCAATACCGTGCTCAGTTTCATCGAGAGCTTCCTGGGCCTCGACTCCAGCATTGAGCTGCGCTTCGGGCATGCGCTCGATCCCTTTGGCAACCGTGTGTTGCCTGATGGCACGAGCGTTGACGAGCGGGGCCGGCCCATCGACATCGAACGCTATCTGCTCAGGGACGGGCAGATTGTCGAAGACCGTCGCCGCGACGCGGAATACACGCGTGATCTGGGGGTGGCCGTGGGGGCTGCCTACAAACGGGATACGGTGATCTTCCCGACCCACGTTGTGGCGCGTGCAGCCTGGGAATCGTTGTGCCGAGCCAATCCGGGCATGGACAAATACCACCTGATCCGCACCGGGGGCAAGAGCGACAGCCTGGAGAGGCGCGTGTTCGAAGCGGAGGTGGGGGACCTTCTCGAGCGCTTGCGCGGCCTCGAGCAGAAGGGGGTCTTGTGCCTGTCAGAACAGGTTCGGCAGGATGGGCCCGAACAGCTGCTCGAACGCGGTGTTGCCGAGTTCCTCAGCTACCACCGTCCGAGTCCTCTGCGTCTGGCGGGCTCGCGGGTCGTCAGTGACAGCCGGCAGCTGCTGTACTACTACAGCAACCGCCTGCACGGCTATGGTCTCGGAGAGGGGATTCTGGCGTGAGTATACGCGGATGTGTGATCGGCGCGGGAAGCTGGGGGACGGCCCTGGCCTACTTGATGGCCTTCAGGGTGGCGGATGTACCGCTCTGGATGCGGAATGCTGAGACGGCCGAGACGATACGAAAAACCCGGCGCCATCCAAAGACGCTCGAGAATCTCGAGTTGCCCCCGGCTGTGCGGCCGACCACCGACCTGCGGGAAGCATTGGCCGACTGCGAGCTGGTGATTTTCGCGGTGCCTTCGCAGGCCTTCCGCGAGGTGGCGCGCAAGGCGGGAGACTTCTTGCGTGGCGACCAGAGCGTGCTCAGCGCCACGAAAGGCTTCGAGCGCGGAAGTCTGGCGCGGATGTCTGAGATCTTGCGGCAAGAGACCGCGGTGCGGAAGATCGGCGTCCTGTCTGGACCGAATCTGGCGGGCGAGATCGCGATGGGGCAACCGGCCTCGACCGTTGTCGCGTCGCGCTTTCCCGAGGTGATCGAGCTCGCCACGCGCTACATGAAGTCCGAGGCTTTCCGTGTCTATGGCAGCGACGATCCGCTAGGCGTCGAACTGGCAGGGGCGATGAAGAACGTGATGGCCGTCGCCGCAGGAATTGCCCACGGTCTGGGATTTGGTAGCAACGTGCTCGCCACGCTCTTGACCCGGGGCATGACCGAGATGGCCCGCATGGGGCGAGCCTTCGGTGCCAACCATCTCACCTTCAGCGGGCTGGCCGGTTTCGGCGACCTGGTCTGCACCTGTGGTAGTACGATGTCGCGGAACCACACGGTCGGTCGGATGGTGGCCCAGGGCAAGACCCTCGAGCAGATCCGGCAGGAGATGACGCAGGTGGCCGAGGGGGTGGAGACCGCACGCAGCATCGTCGAGCTGTCCGATCGCATGAAAGTCGACATGCCCATCAGTCGTGGCGTGGCCGAGGTGCTCTACCACGGCCGCGCGCCCAAAGAGGTGCTGGCCGAGTTGATGAATCGGCCGTCGAAGGACGAGCTGGACAATGCGCTGAGGGAATGAGCCCCCGCGCACTCGTCATTCGCTCCCCAGGAGGCCCAAAGGTGGCGAGGCAACGCGATCCGATACCCGCCAAACGCCGTACGCTGCGCACGGTGGCCACAGACTACCAGGGGCCGATGTTCTTTGTCGACATCGACAAGACCTACCTGTTGACGCGTTTCGAGAGCCCCCTGGCGATGGCGAAGATCCCGTTTGAGGGAGCCCAGGACAAGCGACCGAATCCGGGTATGCCGGCTCTGCTCTCGAGCGTTACGGGCCGTGGCTACCCGCTGTTCTTCATCTCTGCCAGCCCGCCCCAGTTGGGAAAAGTGCTGCTGCAGCGCATGGAGCTCGACGGTGTGCGTCCGTCGGGGGTGACCTTCAAAGATCAGCTGCGGCTGTTGTTCCGCGGCAGGCCGCGTAAGCTGGTCAAGCACGTGGGCTTCAAGCTCAAGGCCTTGCTCGAGTACCGCTGTGAGCTCCCCGCCCAGGCCCGTTGGATCCTGATCGGCGACGACGCGGAGTCGGATGCGATGTGCTACAGCCTGTTTGCGGATCTCTGCGCCGGCCGGTGGCCGGGCTATGAACGTGCACGCGTGTGGGAGAAGCTGGAGCTGGAGCCACGCGAAAGCGAGGCGCTCGAGGCGTTGTTGCTGCAAGCGCCCGCCGGTGATCCCGTTGAGCGGATCGTCATTCTACGCACGCGCACCCGGGCGCGCCGCGATCTCGAAAGCTACGGAGGCCGGCTGCAGGAAGCGCGCAACCCCATGGTGGCCGCGTTGCTGCTGCTCGAGGCGGGTGTGTTGGAGCAGGACGAGGTGCTGCGGGTGGCGGCGGAGTTGTACCAGCTCGGGCTTGAAGCGGAGCTGCTGGCAGCCATCTGCGATGCGCGCAAACGTGGCTTGTTGGCAGGCCCAACATTGGCCGGCTTGATCGAGGCTTGCCAGGGCCGCGGCTATTGGCCCGACTTCCTGGAGCTGCAGTCGGGCGAAGACGCGTCCAGCATCACACGCGACGGCCCCTGTCTGCCCGCTGATTGGTTGCGTGGCGGATCGAGCTGGTAGGCCTGCAGGCCCAACTTTGGAGAAACAAATGGAAGCGAGCTTCTGGCTGCAGGTCTGGCAGGAGGGTCGGCTCGGCTTCCACCGGGACAGCCCGCATCCGGTCCTGATCGAGCACGCCTCGCGCTTTCTGGTGGAGGGCGCGCCTGTCTTCGTACCGCTGTGCGGCAAGAGCCATGATCTACGTTGGCTGCGGGCCCGGGGACACGCAGTGGTCGGTGTCGAGCTGGCCGAAAAAGCTGTGCTTGAGTTCTTTGCCGAAGACGGTGTCGAGGTCGAGCCCGATGCCGATGGGTGTTTCGCTGCTCAGGGGTACCGGCTCTTTTGCCGCGATTTCTTTGAGCTGGGGCCCGAGACCCTGGGTCGCTTCGCCAGCATCTACGACCGCGCTGCCGTGGTCGCATTGCCGGAGTCGAAGCGGGTCGCCTATGCGCAGCGGGTGCGCAGCCTGCTGGCACCGGGAGGGCGCATCCTGCAGGTGACGCTCGAGCACGATACCCCTTCGGGGCCGCCGTTCAGCGTGGTACGCAAGGAACTCTCCCGGCTCTATGGGGACCTTGAGATCGAAGAGCTCGCCTGTGACGACATCATCGACGAGGTTCCTCGCTTCCGCGAGCGTGGCCTGAAATACCTGCTGCGACGGGTCAGCCTGCTGCAAGCGCAGGACTAGGACTCCGACACACTGCTAGCGGTCCGCAGGAACGCGTTCACGGCCCGCTGCGGCCTTTTTCAACAGCCGTAGTACTTGGGACGGTGCGCAGGCGATGCCGATCCTCTCCTGGTCTTCGCTGTCGTCCTGGTAGCCTTCTTCGCTGCCTTCGCCTTCGCCCTCGTCCCAGACGTAGGACATTTCGACCCCCGAGGCCACTCCGATCACCTTGCCCAACGCGGGCGCGAACAGAGGGCTCCCGCTAGCGCCGCTAAGGATGTTCGCGTCGACCACCAGCTCAGAGATGCTCTGGGGCGAATTGCGCCGCAGCGAGGTGACCAGGCCCCTGAATACCGAGAGGCTGAAGTCCTCGGGCTCTTCTTCTTTCTGGGTCAGCCAGGGAAAACCGAGGATCACCACTTCTTCGCCAAGGCGGACTTCGCTGTCCGAGGCGACCGCCAGGCCCTCCGGCAGCTCGACAGGAGTGAGCGGCTCGAGGACTGCCAGATCGACTCGATCGTCGCTTGCCAGGAGCGTGGCCGAAAAATCCTCGCGCCCCACGCTCAGATCCCAGCCGACAGTGAAACTGGTTCCGCCTTCGACGACATGGGCGTTGGTGACGATCTTGCCGCCCTCAACGATGAAGCCTGTGCCTCCGCCCAGCTCTCCCTCCTCATCGAACACCGTGATGTTGACAATGCGGTCTTTGAGGCTGTCGACCAGGTCGGGCAGGCTCTGTTGGGCTTGCAGGCTCAGAGTGCAGACAATGAAGAGCAGGACGCTTCGCATGGGGAATCTCCCGGGTTGGTTTCGCTCGGATCGGTTGCAAACTTTGTGCCATACCTCCAGTCCCGGGTTTTCGGTGCATCTCCGCCTCATGGAGGTCCTGGAGCCGACCGGAATCCGAACACTCTCAGGCCTCGGGCCAGGCCTGGGCGCCCCGCAGTGGCACGAAAACGCAACGCATGGTAGCGCTCTCGGTAAGGCTGCCATCGGGTCGCCGCTCGACGACCATCAGCTCCTGCTGGCTATGGGGTCCTACAGGGATCACAAGACGCCCACCGGGCTTGAGCTGATCTTTGAGGTTCGGCGGGATGCTGGGTCCTGCAGCCGTCACGATGATCGCATCGTAGGGGGCTCTGGGCAGAAAACCCAGCGATCCGTCGCCGACGATCACCGTGACGTTGTGCATGCCCAGTGCATTCAGGCGGTCACGTGCCTGGGCAGCCAGCGCGGGAAGGCGCTCGATACTGACCACTTTGCCGAAACAGTGCGCCAGCACGGCCGCTTGGTAGCCCGATCCGGTGCCCACCTCGAGCACGAGTTTATGGGGGGCCGGACGAAGCAGCTCGGTCATGACTGCCACGATGTAGGGCTGGGAGATCGTCTGGTTGAGGCCGATGGGAAGCGGACCGTCGTAATAGGCGCGGTCACGCAGCGGCGGGGGCACAAACTTCTCGCGCGGGACACGCGCCAGCGCCTCGAGGACAGCGGGATCAGAGACACCCCGATCAAGGATCAGGTTGAGCATGCGCAGGCGCTTGGGGTCAGAGATCTTCGGCTTCAATGGCGGGTCCGTCTCCTGGATTGCATCCGGCAGTGCCCTCGTGCGCGGTCAGTCTGCAAGGTAGGCGCCGAAACCTGAAGAGCGATGGACGCTGAGCGAGTCGGGCCCGGACAGCGTAACGATCAGCGCTTCTGCGTCCGGGAGTCCCTCGATCATAGCCATGCCCTGCTCCAGGCCGAGCACCGTTACGGCGGTCGACAGCGCGTCTGCGGCCATCGCCGTAGTCGCGACGACCGTCACACTTACGGCCTCGTCGATGGGCCATCCGGTACGAGCATCGATGATGTGGTTGTAGACTGTCTCTCCGATACGAAAACTCCGTTGGTAATCGCCGGAGGTCGTAACGGCCCGGTTCTCGACCTGCAGCGCGCATAGTAGAGAGTCGGGTATGCGTGGGTGCTGGATGCCGATCTTGTACAGGCTCTTGTCGGGCATGCTGCCCAACACATACAGGTCGCCCCCAGCATCGACGATCGCGCTGTGAACACCCCGCTGCTTCAGTGCCTCCACCGCCTTGTCGACCGCGTAGCCCTTCGCGATGGCGCCGAGGTCCAACCGCAAACCGGGCTTGGCGAAGCGCAGGCTGTCGCCGTCGAGCAGCAGGGCCTGATAGCCGACGCGCTCGCGCACGGCCGCAAAGGCCGAGTCGCTCGGCATGCGGTTGTCGTTGGCTGCCGTCCTCCAAAGGTCGATCAACGGACCAATGGTCACATCGAAGCCGCCGGAGGTCGCCGCAGAGACCTCGAGAGCCTTGCGCAGCACGACGACAAAGTCCGAGTCCAGAGCCACCGCGCGTTGAAAAGCCTCGCGGTTGACCAGGCTCAGCTGGCTGTCTTCCTTGTAGTCGCTGAGCAGGGCGTCGATGTCCATCATGGCTACAAAAGCCGGCTCTGCCAGACGTTGGAGCTCGAGGTCGTCGATGGCGAACACCTTGACCCTGACGGTGGTGCCCATCACGCCATCCTTCCAGGCGTCGAACAAGATCGGTTCGCGCTCGGGGCGTCCGATGAAAAGGGCGGCGAGCACTACGACCAGCATCACAAGGCTGCTGATCATGCGACGACGGGGAGAAGGCACGGGAGTCTCAGCCATGTTCGTCCTCTCTACCCCAAAAGATACACCCGCTGCCCTGGAACTGGCAACGGGTGGGCTGCATTGCGCGGGGGACTGAGCCTACTTTTTGCGCTTCTTCGCGTAGTCTTCCAGGATCAACTTGTAGTGTTCGGGCGCCTTCATCCGGGCCGCCGCCGGCTTGGGCGCTGCAGCCTTGGGCGCCGGTTTGGGCTTGGGCTTGGGGGCCTCTGCCTTGGGCGCCGGCTTGGGAGCAGGTTTGGGCGTGGGGGCTTCGGCCGGTGGTTTCGGAGCCGGTGCCTGGACCGGCGCAGCGGCCTCTGCTGCTGCCGCCGGTGCGGTTGCTCCCTTTGAGGCCGCCTCCGCGGCAGCCGCAGCGGCCTGCTCAGCCTGTGTGGCAGCGGCCTGGGCCTTCTCTAGACCGGCTTGTGCCTTCTTGAGTGCCGCCTGGGCCGCTTGATCCTCGCTCTGCAGCTTCTTGGCGCGCGCTTGCGCCTCGCGGGCCGCGGCGAGCGCTTTGTCGAGCTCGCTGTCAACACGGGCGGCCTTGGGTGCCTCCGCCTTCTTGCCCTTGAGTGACGCGTAGAAGGCCAGGATCTCCTGGTAGTGCTCGGGTGCCTTGCGCTTGGCTCCACCCTTCTTGGCTTGGGCGGCAGGCTTCGCTGCGCTGGGACCCGCCTTCTGTTGTTCTGCATCGGCCTTGGCCTGGGCTGCCTCTGCTTCTTTGCGGGCTTCGGCGGCCGCAGCTGCTGCGGTCGCTGCTGCTGTGGTCAGGCCCTCGAGCTCTTGCTTGGCGCCAGCCAATGCCTCGGCGGCAGACTGCGCAGCAGCCTTTGTCTCTTCCGCCAGCTTCGCCGCCTTGGCGGGGTTGGCGGGGTTGGCGGCAGCGTCCGCGAGGCGCTTCTGGGCTTCGCGGGCTTCGGCCTCGGCCTTCGCTTGGGCGGCAGCCTCAGCCTTCGCCAGGGCCTGGGCTTCGGCCTCAGCCTTCGCGACGGCCTCTGCTTCTGCCTTCGCTTGGGCGGCAGCCTCGGCCTTTGCCTTCTCTTTGGCGGCTTTGATCGCGGCAGCCTTCGCCTTGCGCGCCTCTTCTTTGGCCCGCTTCTTGGCTTGTTCTTCCTCTTCTTTGGCGATCAATGCCGGGTCGACCACCTGTACGCGCACGGTGGCGCAGCCCCCGAATCCGCCGCGGCCCCACTTCAGCAGCCATTCGCCGTCGATCGTGTTCTTCTTCTTGTCGAGGTTGGGCAGCAGGCTGTGCACACAGTCTTCACGGGTGTAGTCTTTACCCTGCCAGCGCACCAGGCTGAAGAGGCGGATGCGCGGCTCTTCCAGTCCATTCTCCGGCTGGAACTTGTACGGTGGAGATTCGGGTACCAGGCCGTCGTTGCTGCCGAGACGTCCGGACTGCAGCGCTTTGCCATGGCGGTCGAATACACGCCAGTCAAGATGGTAGGTGTCAGCTCCCACGCGCTCAATGCACGAGAGCTTCAGCATTTTTCCCTTGGGGATGGTGAGGTCAGACGACATGCTTTTCCCCGGCAGCTTCTGGTTCCAAAGCGGTTTTCAGGGCAGGTAAACTAGCAGTTCAGCGGCTTCGGTTCCAGAAAAAATGCCGGAGGAGCTTGCTTGGGTCCCCAAGAGATCGCTCTGTTGATCGCCGCGGGAATGCTGGCTGCTGTCGCCAATACGCTCGCGGGCGGTGGTTCGATCATCACTCTCCCGCTGCTGCTCGCGTTGGGTTTCGACGCCTCGACGGCCAACGGAACCAACCGGGTCGGCATCCTGGTGCAGAACCTGGTGGCGGTCGTCCTGTACGCGCGGCGTGATCTGCTCACGTTCGGTCCGGTCCTCCGCCACGCGGCTTGGGCTTCGCTGGGCGCACTCGCCGGTGCGAGCCTGGCAGTGGAGCTGCCGACGTTCTGGATCCTCAAGCTGCTCGGATGCGCTCTCCTGTTGCTGGCAGCCTCCCT
The DNA here is from genome assembly GCA_029260765.1 of Planctomycetota bacterium. Taxonomy (GTDB): domain Bacteria; phylum Planctomycetota; class J058; order JAJDCP01; family JAJDCP01; genus JAJDCP01. The sequence continues at coordinate 15,999 of JAJDCP010000003.1, read as the reverse complement.
CTGGCTGCGGCCCAAGGCCTGGCTGCAGCCGCGGCCTCCAGCCCGCCTCTGGATACAAGCCCTGCTGATGTTCTGCGTCGGTGTGTACGGTGGCCTGATCCAGGCAGGTGTCGGCTTCCTGCTGCTCGCAGTGTTGGTGTTTGCGGCCGGGCAGGATGTGTTGAAGGCCAACGCACTCAAGGTGGCCGTGGTCTTGGCGTATTCCCTGTGCGCGCTGCCTCTGTTTGCGGCGGCTGCACAGGTGGATTGGCAGGCGGGCGCCTACCTGGCCGTCGGCCACGCCCTGGGAGCTGCTGTGGGGACCTGGTTCAATCGGCCGCGCTGGCTGGGGTGGGTCCGCGTGCTCTTGTTGGTGGCGGCTCTCGGGGCGGCGTTGCGTTTTCTGGTGCTCGCCTGAGTGGGCTCAATCGGCGAGCGATCCGCGCGTCTGCGGCCGGCTGAAGCTGGGGGTCTCCCACAGATGTTGGTCCGGCCACGGTGGGTCTCTACTCTCGGGCGGAAGCCTGTCCTCGGGGGTTGTCCGTGGCGAGGGTTTCGTGTCCACCTCGACCGGATCAGCTGGAGGGCTCTCGCGCGGGACATCCGAGCCTCCGCTGTGGGAAGCCAGCCGCAGCAGCCAATCTGTGACGGTGAAGGGCAGCAGAGCCGAATCCAAGACAAGGCTGGATGGTATGTCGAGTACCCAGACGAATCCTGGCAGGAAGCCGGGATCGCCCATCCAGGCGAAGTCGTTCTGGACGCCGCCGTACGGCATAGGGTGATCGCCGATGGCGTTCATCGACGCCGCGCAACCGCCGCACACTTGCAGGCACAGCGTCGCCCCCAACAGAGCCCATGGCGCGCGCATCACCAGGGCTCCGTGGCCGCTGCCATGGTGAAAGGCAGCAGCAGGGTGTCGGTGGCCAGGCTCAACGGAAAGTCGACCAGCATGGTGCTGCCGAGAAAGACACTGCGCGTCACCGTCGGATCGTCGGAGAACCAGTCAAGCGCGTCGAGATGCTGCTTCACGCCTCCGTAGGGCTCGATCACGGGTCCGCAGTGGCTGATAAACGAGAGCGTGGTGCCGCAGCCCGAGGCGCAGAGCCCCAGGCTTCCAAGCAGCAGGGCAAGACATGTACTTCGCATAGTTCACCTCCGACGCTCAGCGTTACAAATGCCGTGCCGGGCGATCTCGCCCGTATGGAGGCATCTTCGGAGAACTTCTGAGCTGGGATGTCGAAAGTCTGGCGGTGGAAGTGGGAGGAAACTGACGCGATGCGTCGTGGGGGGGGGAACCCCCGTGTATGCGACGGTGCTGGGGCCAACTCAGAAGTAGAAGGGCAGCCCCATCCACTGGGAGTATTGACGCAGGTCGCTGATGATGGTCATGCCCAGCGCGTGGAACTTCGACATCGCCTGGAAGTGGGCTTGCGTGTCCGGACTGGCGCACAGCGGCTGGCAGACGGCCACCTGTGGGAAACGTGGATAGAAGGTCTTCAGCGCCAGCAACAGGTATTCGACCTGCAGGTCGCTCCAGATTCCATACACGCCCACGCGGATCTTATCCGGGTCGCTGCCATCGATCAGGGCGTCCATCAACGCCGCATAGGCCTCCGTAGCCGCCGGGTTCACCCCCTCGACCGGCAAGACGCTGCAGCGGGGATGTTGTTTGAGCATCTCGAGCCGCCCGATCAGCTGGGCTCCGGGCGAATCAGCCATGCAGAAGCTGCCGAACTGATTGAAGGTCTGGCAGTCCTGGTCGTTGCTGTACTGGCTCACCACCAGCCGCACCCCGTCGGCGCCCGGCAGGCGGTCGTCGAGGAAGTGCGAGGCGGTCTCTACAAACCAGTCCGGCTCGCCGCGGGCAGGATTCCCGCGCAGCGCTTGAACGGACTGATTGCCCAGGTGGAAGCGGTTGGGCGGGTCGGTACCGATGGGGATCGGATCGAGGAAGTCTTTCTGCGCCCCGAGCACGAACTGGATGGCAGTCGTGGGCACTCCACTCTTGCGGAAGGTCGGAATCTTCGGCGCGGGCGCGCGCGTGGCTTGAGTCTTCTCGGGGTCGGTGCGCCGATCGCTGCGGCGTTCTTCGCGTCGCTTGCGGCGGTCGTCGCGCCGTGACAAGAAGGCTTCCCGCGGCGAAAGGCTGCGCTGGCGTCCACTGGGTTTCTTGTCGCCACCTCTTGAGCTGCGTCTGCTGGATCGATCACGCATGGTTGAGGCCTTCTTCTCGGGTTCGGGCGCTTCGGCGACTTCCTCATCTTGGGCAACAGGCGGCTGCACGGCAGCCCGCACGCTGGGGGGGCCGACGGGTGGAGGGATGCCCCGCCCAGGCAGGCGTACCGGGCCGGGTGGGGGAGTGGGCTCAGGTTCGGGTTCGGGTTCGGGTTCGGGTTCGGGCTCTTCTTCCTTTTCCTTCTCTTCCTCGTCTTCGTCCTCGTCCTCGTCCTCGTCTTCGTCGTCGTCGTCGTCGTCTTCTTCTTCTTCGTCGTCGTCCTCTTCTTCTTCTTCTTCTTCGTCCTCGTATTCTTCGTCGTCGTCGTCCTCATATTCGTCGTCGTCATCGTCTGCCAGGCTCGAGAGGTCGAGGTTCGAGCCTCCGCTCATGCCCTTGGACTTATGGTGGAAGGTGAATTTCTTGCTTCCCAGTTGGATGGTGACGCCGTGCTTGAGAGCCTTTTCACCCTTGATCTTCTTGCCGCCTATCTTGACCGTGCCGCCGATCGGCTTGATGTAATAGGTCGCACCATCCTGAAACAGCATGGCATGGCGGCGGTCGACGCCTGGGATCAAGAGCTTGGCGGACCCCGACGAGCCGATCTCGATCTTGAGCCCGCTGGGGACCTTGTATTTCTTACCGTTCGACGCAACGAAATCGGGCATGGCTCACTCGGTGATCTTGCGGTCCTCGGACAACACGATACCCGTCAGCTGCATCTTGAGCTGGTCGGGATTGTGTGATGCCTCGAGCGCGGTCTTCTCGCTGATCAGGCCAGCCCTGCACAACTTGTGCAGCGACTGGTTGAAATCTTGCATGCCCTCCTCTTTCGAGCTGCGTAGCACTGTGGCGAGCTTCTTGATCTCACCTTCGCGCAGCAACTTGGTGACGGCAGCATTGACGATCATGATCTCCTGGGCCACTACCAATTGAAGCCCAGGTTTGGAAGCGGGCAATATCTTCTGGGCGACGATCGCTTTCAGATTGAACGCCAGCGACTGGCGGATCTGGCGGTGGCGCGCTTCAGGAAACAGGTCAAGGATTCGGCTGATGCTCTGGGGAACGCTGGACGCATGCAGGGTACCGAACACGAGATGCCCGGTCTCTGCTGCGGAGAGTGCGATCTCAAGAGACGACTCGTCACGCATCTCGCCGATCAGGATCACATCGGGGTCCTGCCGCAATGCCGAGCGCAGCCCTCGGTGGAAGTCGAACACGTCGATGCCGACTTCGCGCTGGTTGATGAAGGCCTTATCGTCTGCGTGCAGATACTCGATCGGGTCTTCCAGAGTGAGGATATGGCAGCGGCGCGTCTTGTTGACGTGTCCGATCATGGAGGCGAGAGTCGTCGACTTCCCCGAACCGGTCACCCCGACCGCGATCACCAGACCCCGCCGGAAACTGGCGATCTTGGTCATCACCGCCTTCGGCAGATTGAGCTGTTCGAAGGTCGGCACCTTGAGTTTGACCCGGCGGATCGCGATGCTCAACGAGCCGCGTTGGTAGAAGGTGTTGACCCGGAACCGCCCGCTGCCGGCCATGCTATGCGCAAAGTCGACGTCCTGATCCTCTTCGAGCGCGCGCTGTTGCTTGGGCGTCGCGATGCCCTGGAACATGGCGTGGATGGTCTCGTTGTCGAGGGGAGCCGATTCGAACAGGCGGATACGCCCGGAGATGCGGAAAATCGGTGGGGAGCCGGCCTTCAAATGCAGGTCGGACGCGTCGTACTTCTTCATCATCTGCAGTAGACGGTCCAGACTGACAGGTGCCAAAACGGCTTCCTTTCACTCGTCCTCGGAGTCGGGATTGAGCTTCGGACGTTCGAAGGGCGCATCCAACAGCGGGCCTTGCCCGCCGCACAGCTTCAGCACACTCTGGTCGGGAGTGTGGTTGCCCACATCCACCGGATCGCCGGACTTGTCCAGGCGGTAGGTGTTGCCGTATTCGGTGAAATAGCCGACCAGCCGGAAGCGGTGATCATAGACCCAGTAAATGGTGTGGTCGCTGCCGTCGTCCAAAGTGCGCAGCTCATGGTGCACAAAGGCCGCTTTCGCCTGGGGTCCGTAGACATGCTTGGACCACTGTTCAGGGATGTCGACAATGGTCGGCTTCAACCGTGAGGAGCGTTGGCTGGCTTCGCGCTCTTCGCGGGTCTGGATGGTCTTGCATCCCGCGGCGCAAACCAGCAGAAAGATCAGGCATCCCAACGCGACGCGCATGGCTCGGGCCTCGGGGTGAGTGGGGGTCAGATACCGAAACATAGATCGGATCCTCACAGCTGTCAAGGATACCGCGTCGGGCGGGCCTTGGGAGGGGGACGGGCGTCGCAGTCTAGCCCGCTTGTGTCACTGCTTTGTCTGCCTGCGAGGCCATGTTTACGGCCCAGAAGGGAATAAGCATGGCCCTCACTACGTCGTGCTTGACAGGGCCGATGGGAGCTGTTAACCATGGCAGCCTGTCGACGCTGTTTCCAAGCCACTCGGACGCGTGCCCCCGCGCCGAGCCTGACTCCCCGAGGAAGCAATGAGCTCCAGAATCTCACGAACCGTTTGCCTGCTCGTCGTGGCCGCCCTCAGCTGCCCTGCCTGGGCCCAGGATGACTTTGACATCCCGCCCGCGCCTCCCGAGCAGCAGGTGTTGGTCTTCAACAACGACGCCGAGCCGGAAACTCTCGATCCAGCCAAGATGACGGGCGTGCCTGAGCACAACCTCGCCCTGGCGTTGTTCGAGGGGCTGGTGCGGCACCATCCCGAGACGCTAGAGCCACTGCCCGGCGTGGCCGAGAGCTGGGAGGTTTCCGCAGATGGCCTGATCTACACCTTCCATCTGCGCAACAATGCCCTGTGGTCCAATGGCGATCCGCTGACCGCACAAGACTTCGTGTTTTCCTACGAGCGCGTGCTGAGCTCGACGCCCGACTACGGGGACCCCGCGCAATACGCATATATGCTCTGGTGTATCGATAATGCGGAAGACTACACGAAGCGCGTCATCACCGACTTCGACAAGGTCGGTGTCCACGCCCTGGACGAGCACACCCTGCGCATTACCTTGCGCGCCTCGACACCCTATTTCCTCGATCTTGCCTGCTTCGAGACATACATGCCCGTCCACCCGGCCACCGTCACCAAGCATGGCCAGAGGTGGACCCGCGCAGAGAACTTCGTCGGCAACGGTCCTTTTACGCTCAGCGAATGGAAACTGAACGTTGAGATCGTGATGACCAAGAACCCGAACTACTGGGACGCCGACAAGGTCCTGTTGCAGACGATCCATGCTCTGGGGCTGGCCAACCAGGACACCTCGGTGGACAAATTCCTGGCCGGCGAGCTGCAGTGGATCCGCTCGGTGCCCTCGACGCGCATCGACGAGGTGAAGCTGCACCCTGATTACGACGCCTCGCCGTATCTGGGCGCGTACTTCTACCGTTTCAACACCACCAAGGCACCGTTTGACAACCCTCTGGTGCGCAGAGCGTTTGCGATGGCCATCGACCGCGAGACCATCTGCTCCCGCGTGCTCAAGGGCGGACAGATCCCGGCTGAGTCCCACGTGCCTCCGGGAATCCACAACTACACTGCGGGTGAAGGTGTGTCCTACGACCCTTTCCGTGCCCGAGAGTTGTTGGCTGAGGCGGGCTTCCCCGAAGGCAAGGGGCTGCCGCCGGTCTCCCTGCTGTACAACACCAACGAGTCCCACAAGCAGGTGGCCGAGGCCATCGTCGATATGTGGGGGAAGAACCTGGGCGTCAGCGTCAGCCTCGAGAACACCGAATGGAAGGTGTACCTCGACCGGGTCGACGAGCTCGACTACCAGATCGCTCGGGCGGGCTGGATCGGTGACTATACCGACCCCAATACGTTCATGGACATGTTCGTCACCGACGGCGGCAACAACAACACCGGCTGGAGCAATCAGCGGTACGACGCGCTGATCGCCCAGGCGTCCGTGACGCAAGACCAGGCGGCACGCTTCGGGTTGTTCCGCGAGGCCGAGACTCTGCTCTGCCGTGACCACCTGCCGATCGCTCCGATCTACTTCTACGTCAACCAGTACATGCTCAACGAAGACATTATGGGTTGGTACCCGAACGTGCGCGATCTGCATCCGTTCCGCGATATCTACATCGCTGAGCCGGAGTAGCCATGGGCCGCTATCTTCTGCGGCGCCTCATCGAGGTGCCGGTGATCATCTTCATTCTTGCGGCACTGACCTTCGCTCTAGTGCGGGCTGCGCCTGGGGGGCCGTACACCCAGGAGAAGGATCTGCCCAAAGAGATCGAAGAACAGATCATGAAGCGGCGGCACTTGGATCAGCCAGTGTACGTGCAGTTCTACTACTACGTGGCCGACCTGATGCGCTTCGATCTCGGGCCATCGTTCAAGTACAAGAGCTTCACGATCAACGAGCTGGTGGAAAAGAAGTGGGGGCCGTCGCTGTGGCTGGGCATGTCCGCGCTGTGCATCGCCATGCTGGTCGGCATCAGTAGCGGGGTGCTCTCGGCGCTCAAACAGAACACGCTGTTCGATTACGGCAGCATGTCTTTTGCGATGTTGGGACTGTCGTTGCCGACATTCGTCGTCGCTCCGGCCCTTGTCGCAGTGTTCGCGCTTTGGCTCGGCTGGTTGCAGGTAACCTACACGGACTTCTGGTGGACAGAGTTCACCGTGTTCGGGGCGCCGTTCGGCATTCCGCGGCCGGAAGCCTTGCTGCTGCCCGCAGTGTCGTTGTCGTTGCCGTACACGGCCCGCATCGCCCGCTTGACCCGAGCAGGCATGCTCGACGTGATCCACCAGGACTACATCAAAACGGCGCGCTCCAAAGGCCTGCCAGAATGGAAGGTCATCTTCCGCCATGCCCTGCGTGGCGGTCTGATGCCGGTGGTATCCTTCCTCGGCCCGGCGGTCGCTTTCATCATGACTGGCTCGTTGATCGTAGAGGAGATCTTCGGCCTTCCCGGCCTCGGACAGGAGTTCGTACGTTCGGCGCTGAACCGTGACTACTTTGTGACCCAGACCCTCGTGATGTTGTCGGGCACCCTGTTGGTGCTCAGCAACCTGGCCGTCGACGTGATGTACGCCTTCCTTGATCCCAGGATCCGTTATGACTGAAGCGACCACCACGCCTCCCGACAATCCGGTTCAGGAAGTGGCCGGCGTCAGCCTGTGGCAGGACGGTCTGTCGCGCCTGAAGAAAAACCGCATGGCGGTGGCTGGCACGTTCGTGGTCGCCTTCATGGCTTTGCTGGCGCTGGTTGCGGACATCCTGCCGCTCGACCCGACCACGCGTCACGACTCGGCCCAAAACCTGCCTCCGTTCTCGACTGCTATGGACGTCGAGCCGCAGATGCTCTTCAAGGTCGGCCAGCGCGCACCGTTTCCCTACATCGAGCTCCAGACGGACACTCTGCTGTTTGTCACCGAGCCACTCGACGCCGAAGAGATCGTGTACCGCGTGCGGCTGCGCCGGGGACGCATCAATTCGATCAAAGAAGAGGTCGGAGCGGTCGAGATTGACAGTCTCTCGGTACGCGGCGAGGGCATGTTGGTCCAGGTGCTGACCCAGAGCGACACCTTCGATTTTCAAGACATCACGCTGCGCAAGGGCCAGGGGCTACCCGCAGCGATGGCAGAGCAGGTCAAGGAGCGGGCCTTTACCCTGAAGTCGATCTCTATCAGTCTGCAACTCTCGGAGGTGCGGATCGCGCTCGACAGTGGCCTGGTCACCCTCATCGGTGTGGGTCCCCAGGGGGGGCTCAGCAAGCCTCGCGAGCAGCTGCAGATCGAAGACTGGACCGTGCATTCGGTGCGGCACCGAGGCAAGGACCTGTCGCTGTACTACTGGCTGGGTAGCGATGCGTCTGGACGCGACCAGCTCAGTCGGTTGATCTACGGCGGGCGCATTTCTTTGATGGTCGGTCTGGTCGCGACCCTGGTCAGCCTGCTGATAGGAGTGCTCTACGGCTCGTTCGCCGGCTATCTGGGAGGCTGGGTGGACCGTTTGATGATGCGCGTGGTCGATATCCTGTACGCGTTGCCGTACATGTTTCTGGTCATCATCCTGTTGGTCTCGTTCGGTAGGAATCTGCTGGTCTTGTTCATCGCGCTGGGTTGCGTGCAATGGCTGACCATGGCGCGCATCGTGCGTGGTCAGGTGCTTTCGCTGAAGGAGAAGGAGTTCATCGAGGCGGCCCACACGATCGGCACTCCGACCTGGAAGATCATCACGCGCCACCTGATCCCCAACACCATCGGCACCATCGTGGTCTACACCACTCTGACTGTGCCGGCTGTGATCTTGCAGGAGGCTTTCTTGTCCTTCCTCGGTCTGAATGTCGAGTTCGGCGGCAAGCCACTCGAAAGCTGGGGGGCGCTGGTCAACCAGGGCTGGAAGGTGATCAAGCTCAACGGTTGGCCGTTCGCCCTCAGCGCATTCGTGCTCTCGATCACACTCTTTTCGCTCAACTTCCTGGGCGACGGCCTGCGCGATGCCTTGGACCCCCAGCAAAGAGGGAGGCGCTGAGCATGGCTCTTCTGGAAGTCCAGGATCTGCGCACCCACTTCAGGACCGACAACGGCTGGGTGCGGGCGGTGGACGGCGTGAGCTTCAACCTCGACGCCCACGAGGTGCTCGGCATCGTCGGTGAGTCGGGATCGGGCAAGAGCGTCACCAACCTGACCATCATGGGGCTGATTCCGCAGCCGCCTGGCAAGGTGATGTCTGGCAAGATCCTGTTCGATGGCAAAGACCTGCTGACCGTCAGCAAGCGCGAAATGCTGTCGATCCGCGGCCGCCGCATCGCGATGATCTTTCAGGATCCGATGACCAGCCTGAACCCCTACCTCAAGATCAGCCGCCAGCTGACCGAGGGAGCGATGGAGCACTTCGGCTGGAGCGAGAAAAAAGCCCGCGACAAGGCTGTCGAGTTGCTCGATCTGGTCGAGATCCCCAGCGCCCGCCAGCGCATCGACGACTACCCGCACAACTTCTCTGGGGGCATGCGCCAGCGGGTGATGATCGCGATGGCGTTGATGTGCGACCCTGAAGTGTTGATTGCCGACGAGCCGACCACCGCCCTGGATGTGACGATCCAGGCGCAGATCCTCGACCTGCTCAAGAAGATCAACCGCGAGAAGGGCACCGGGATCATCCTGATCACGCACTCGTTGGGCGTCGTGGCAGGTACGTGTGACCGGGTGTTGGTGATGTACGGTGGGCGCATCGTCGAAGAGGGCTCGGTGGACCAGATCTTCTACACACCCCAGCATCCCTACACCCAGGGGCTGCTCAGCTCGATTCCGCGTCTCGACAGCCTGTCGCACGAGGCGCTGACTCCAATACCCGGCCAGCCCCCGGACTTGCTGACCCTGGGGGATGAGTGTGCTTTCCGCTTCCGTTGCCCGAAGGTCTTCGAGCCTTGCGGAGCTTCCGTGCCCCAGTCTTTCTCTGTCGGCGAGCAGCACAGCGCTGCGTGCTTCCTCCATGCGCCCTCCTAGGGGGGTCCTGCGCGTCGCTGCGCGGGTGAGCGCGCTGTTGTGTGTGCTGGGCTTGCAGGGCTGCGCCAGCCTGGTCAGTATGGTGGAACCGAGCCCTTTCGGTGGTGTGCAGCACGATTGGACAGCGCTCAGCCGTATCAAACACCCCGTGGCCTGGTTGGCGATCGTCGATCTTCCCTTGTCTTTGAGCGTCGACCTCGTCTGCCTGCCCGTGACCACGGGGTTCTGGCTGGCGCGAGAAGAGCCCTCGCCTGCCGAGGGCGCCGAAGCCGCCGAGCCCCCGCGTTGAGGAACCCTATGCGCACGATGAGTGCCTCCGTTCTACTGCTGTTGCTGGTCCTGCCAGGGTGTACCTCGCTGACGGCCACCTTCTTGGCCGACGACAGCGACATCTACCCCTACTGTGGCTCGTACGGCGATGTGCAGATCATGGATGAGGCGCTGGATGGGGAATTCGGCGGACCCCGAGGAGTGCTGGCCTTCACCTACGGCTTGATCGATCTGCCGCTGAGCCTGGCGATGGATACGGTGTTGCTGCCGTATACGATCCCCGTCTGGGCGATGTCGCCGTAGCCGCTCAGGGCAGCTTCCCCCGCAACCAACGCCAAGCCTGCTGCCCGGCGGGTCGGGCCAGCTCGCGGCCGAGCTGAGCCAGGCCCAGCCAGTTCGCGAGGACGCGCGATTCGATGCTTCTGCGGGTGGCGATCAGGGTATGGCGGGCCGCCTGTGCGACCAGGCTGCGGTTGCCTGCAAACCAGTGCGAAAACCCCCTTTGCTCGAGCATCAGCAGACGCAGGCTCAGGCTGAACAGCCTGGCGGCGCCCACCGGATCGCCGGCGTGATTGAGCCGCCACATCGCGCGGAAGTAGCTGACGCGTCCCAAGAAGCAGGGGTAGCGCGGGATGAGCTCATGCAGATCCTGCCCCACGCAAGCCTCCAGAGCGTCGGGCAGTGCCCACTGCGCGGCCTCGTCCAGGCCATAGTCTTGCTCGAGGCCGCGCTCGAGCTCGGCGATGGTCGCCCCGGCGCGCCTGTCGTCGATGCTGACCTCGAGCTCGGCGAGGCGCGCGAGCAGACCGGCCCGCAGCCATCGTTGGGCCGGGGTCTCGGCAGGCGGAGCGACCAGCTTGGCCCGGTAGTAGGCTGCGATCGCCCCGCGGGTGCGCAGGCTGCTCGCCGAAGGCAGGGGCCCGACCCGCTCCAGCACACGCGCCTCGCGGGCCAGGACGCAGACCAGACCATTGCGTCCGGTGCGGCCGGCGCCGCGCGCATCGATACGGCAGACCCCGCCCAGTGAACGCACGGTCTTCTCGAGCGCCTGGGGGGAGAACAGCACCATATGCTGGCCCGGGCTGAGCATCCCCGCACGATGCGGAGGGTCCTCCTCGCGCAAGACGCCGCCGTTGGGCGTGGTCAGGATCGCCAGGCCTCCCGCGGTCAGGCGCGCGAAGATCGCTGCCAGGAAGTCCAGCGGCGCCGGCACGTGCTCGAGCACTTCGGAAGCGAGGATCAGGTCGAACTGCCCGGGAGGCAGGTCAGCGGGGAAGTAGCCCGCGATCACCGGATGCTCCAGCACACCTGCCACCGGCGCCGGCTCAATCATGCAGAGCTCGCGGGCGCCGCACCACAGTCCGGCCGCGTCGAGCAGGAAGCCGTACCCTCCCCCGATCTCCAGTATGCGCTCGGCAGGCAGGCCACGCACAGGCAGCAGCGCCTCGAGCATGCAGCCGATACCCGTCGCATACTCCAACGCGAACTTGTCCAGCACCGGACTGCCACCGCCGTGGTCGGGTTGCGGGAAGGGCCGGAAGAAGGCACAGCCGCAGGCGTCGCAGCAGCGCACCTGGGAAGGAGCCGCCAGGCCGACGTCAAGCCGATCGAACAAGCGCGTCTCGTGCGCCTCGCAGACCGGGCAGGATGTGGACGTTCCGTCGGGCATGGTGGACCTCGGCCAAGCAGGCCCCGAATGTACCTGCAAAGCGTCGCTGGCACCACCTCGGGAGGCCTGGGATCGGCAGCCGGCCCTAGACCGCACAGACACGGGTTGTTAGAACAGCGACACCTTGCTTCCCTGGATACCGTCATGCATCGCTATCTCATCTACCTCCTCGCCTGCGCCGCCGCTTGCGCGCAAAGTCTGCAGCTGCCGGTCGCCGAGCGCACGCTCGCGAATGGTCTGCGCGTCCTGGTGCTCGAGGACCATTCGATCCCCAACGTCGCCCTCTACACCGGCTGGAAGGTCGGCTCGCGCAACGAGCGCCCCGGCATCACCGGACTGGCCCACTTCTTCGAGCACATGATGTTCACCGGTGGCGCCCGCTATGGTTCGAGCTTCGACCCGACCATGGAGGCGCACGGAGGAGCCAACAACGCCTACACCACGCGCGACGTGACTGTCTACCAGGACTGGTTCCCCGCCGCTGAGTTGCCGTTGATTCTCGCTATGGAAGCGGACCGCATGCGGGGGATGGTGTTCGATCCCGAGGTGGTGGCCAGCGAACGGGGCGTGGTGGCCAGCGAGCGCAGATCGACGATGGAGGATCCCGCGGCCGTGCTCGAAGAGCAGCTCTGGGCGGCGGCCTACACCGCCCATCCGTACCAGTGGGATGTGCTCGGCTGGATGGTCGACATCGAGAACTGGCAGCTCTCCGACCTGGAGCAGTTCTTCGCCACCCACTACGCGCCGAACAACGCCGTGATGGTGGTGGTGGGGGCCGTCGAGGCTGACGAGGTCTTCGCGCAAGTCGAAGCGGCCATGGGAGCGATTCCCCGTGGGCCTGAGCGCCGTCCGATCCACACGGCCGAGCCTCCCCAACGTGGCGAGCGCCGGCTGGTGCTGGAGCATCCGGGAGCCGATCTCGAACAGCTGATGGCGGCCTGGCATATCCCCGAGACGGCGCATCCGGACTTCGCTGCTATCGATGTGCTCGAGCAGCTCTTGCTGGCAGGAGAGAGCAGCCGGCTGTTCCGCAGCCTGATCGATGCGTCCCAACTGTGCCTCGATGTCTCAGGAGGCTGGGCGGGCTACAGTTTCGACCCGAACCTCTTCAGCATCAGCCTGCTGCTGGCCGAAGGCGCGGACAGCGGCGCGGCCGAGGAGCGGCTCTACGCCGAGCTGCGCGGGCTGGAGCAGGAAGGTCCGACCGCCCGAGAGCTGCAGAAGGCCCGCAACGCCCTGGCAAGTGCCTTGCTGCGGCGCATGGCCAGCATCGATGGCAAGGCCGATCTGTTGATGGACACCGAGCTGTTCTTCGCGGGCTGGCGCAACCTGCCCGTCCGGCTGGAGCGTATCGAGGCAGTCGCTGGCGCCGACATCCAGCGGGTGTTGCAGCGTTATTTTCAGCCGGCCCAGCGCACCGTGGCCCGCCTGCAGCCGGTGGACGCGCCGGCACCGGTCGCCGAGGTTCGGCCGCTTGCGGCTCCCCCGACTTCCTCAGCGCCTGCGGCGATCGAGCTGCCGGATGCTGAGCTGACGACCCTGCAGAACGGCATGCGGGTGCTGCTGGTGCCGGACCATGAAGTGCCGCTGCTCAGCCTTGAGCTACGTTTGGAGGGGGGATCTTGTGAAGACCCGCAGGGTCAGGAAGGCAGCCTGGCGCTGCTGGCCGCCTTGCTCGACCAGGGGGCGGGGGCCCGGGATGCGGCCGCCTTCCAGGAGACCGTGGCCTTCGCCGGGGGCAGCTTCGAGGCGCAGGCGCAACCTCGCTGGCTCGAGCTGCGCAGCAGCTTCCTGGCGGCCGACGCCCGGCTCGCCTTGGAGCTGCTCGCCGATGTGCTGCGCAGTCCGCAGCTCGCATCCGAAGACTTCGAGCGCCAGCGCAGACTTGCCCTGGGCGCGATGCGCGCACGCAAACAGAGCCCGCAACAGTCGATCGCCGCCTACTGGCAGAGTTGGCTGTTTCCTGGCCATGTCTTCGCGCGCCCGGTCTCCGGGGATGAAGCCTCGCTGGCGCGCATCAGCCATGACGGGATGCTCGCTGCCGCGCGCCGTCAGCTCGATCCCGGCCGTGCCTGGTTGGCGGTTGCGGGAGACTTCGACGAGCAGGAGATGCGCAGCCAGCTTGAGGAGTTGTTCGCGGATTGGCAGGGAGCAGGCACTCCCGTTGCCCCCATCCCCGACCCCAAGCCCGCGGCCGGCGGCCGTGTGCTCCTGGTCGACAAACCCGATGCGCTGCAGACCTACTTCCGCTTCGGCAACCTGGGCTGTGATTGGTCCGACCCTGACTATCCGGCGCGCATGCTGGCCAATACCGTCTTTGGGGGCCGTTTCACCAGCAGGATCAACCATGCCCTGCGCATCTCCACGGGGCTCTCCTACGGTGCCTACTCCGGCTTCGACGACGTCCTCGCCGGAGCCTTCGCGGTGCGCAGCTACACGGCCACCGCCACCAGCCGCGAGGCGCTCGAGCTGGCGGCGCAGGTCTACCAGCGCTTCGTCACTGAGGGCATCAGCGCAGAAGAGCTCGAATCGGCGCGCAACTACATCAAAGGCCAATACGCGCCCGACACCATCGAGACCGCCGCCCAGGCCGCGGCCACCCTGCTCGCCCTCGAATTCGATGGTCTGCCGCGCAGCATCGTCGAGCAGCTCTTCCCGCGCCTCGACGCTCTCGAGCTGGCGGAGGTCAACCGGGTGGTCCGTGAGCGCTTCCCAGCGCCGGATGCCCTGCGTTGGGTGGTGATCGGCCAGGCCTCGCAGCTGCGGGGGCTGCTCGCTCCCTTCGGCGAGGTGTCCGAGACCCAGCTTGTCGCGCCAGGTTTCGGCGTCGGTTCACCTTGAGTCGTCGCTGGGCAGTATCAACAACTGGCCAGGCACCAGCCGGTTGGGGTCTTCCAGCTCATTGAGCTCGGCGAGCACCTGCCAGCTGGTGCCGTAGAGCTTTGCGATCGCGCTCAAGGTCTCGCCGGCCTGCACCTCATGGCTCCTGGGGCGCTCGGCAGGCTCCGCAGGCTCGGCAGGCTCGATGCCTCCACGCAGCACGCGCGCGATCTGCTCGCCCAGCAGCCGGTAGCCCTCATCCTTGAAATGCAGGCCGTCGCGGGTCAGCTCCTCCTTGAGCAGACCGTCGTCCCCGACCAGCAAAGAGAACAAGTCGATCAGCGGGCACTCGCGCTCGGCGGCCAGCTCGGCGAGCTTGGCATTCAGCTCAAGCACGTACGGCGCCATGTCCGCATAGCCATGGTTGACCGGCGCGCAGGTCACCACGCACACGACAGCGTCGGGCAGGCTGGCCTGGATGTGCGCGACGACCTCGCCGTACTTCTCGGCTGTGCGCCGCACGCCGCGGCTCGAACGGCCGATGCTGTTGCGTCCGTTGAGGATGAACACGAAGCTCGGCCGTGCATCGTAGACCGAGACCTGCAGGCGGTTGAACAGGCCATAGTCGTTCAAGCCGATGCCGTCGCCGGAGATGCCCCGGTTGAGGAACAGGTAGTCGGAAGTCGGCAGGAAACGCATGCGCCGGCTGTTTTTCCAGCCCTCCATCGACGACGAGCCGAACAGCAGGACGGGACGCGCATCGTCGGGCAGCGCCTCATTCTCGGCCTCGAAGCCAGCCAGCCGTTCGTTCCAGCGCTTGACGAATTTCTCCGACTGGGCCTGGGCTGCCTGGGGAAGCAGGAGGGCGGCGCAGAGCAGGGCGGCGTGGATGATCGGGGAGGGGGGTCGCATGGGGTCTCCGGTATACCTGAGGGATACGCGCGGTTGGTCGTAGGTCAAAGAACTCTTGAGCCACCATCTCGGGCTACATGCACAATGGAAGACGAAGGCAAGGAATCGACCCAGGCGGCTGCGTCCGAGGCGACCCGATCGCTGTGGTGCGCGGGTCTTGCATGGGCTTTGATCATACTGGGAGCGGCCTGGCCCTACCTGTCATTCTCACAGAGCTTCGCAGCGCCCGGCCCTGACCAGCTGTTTGCCGTGCTGTTCACCGCGTCGATAGGCGCTTGTTCGGCGCGGTGGGGAACATCGTGGGGCTGGTTTGCGCCATCAAGCATCTGAGGCCGCAAACGACCCAGCGGGGGGCAGGCATCATCGGACTTGTTCTCAACGCGGTCATGCTGGCATGCAGCGGGGTCGTGGCGCCCTTGGCGTTTCTTTTCGCCTTTGCCTGGATGGCGAGGGGGGCGTAGGGCGCCGTCTTTGCTCTTGTCGGTGAGCTAGGAGGCCGTGTCGCATAGAACTCTCAGCCTGGATGGTTTCGCCGTCGCGTGTCAGGAGCACGAGTCCGATCCAGGACAGCGAAAAGGCAGGGGTGAGCACTTGGGTCGTTGGAGGCGTGGCTTTTCTCTGCTGTCATGCGCTGC
>JAJDCP010000194.1 GCA_029260765.1 Planctomycetota bacterium | reverse complement strand
GCTGCAAGCCGCTTCCGCAGCGGTTCCTCCCCCCTCTAGCGGCGCTCGGTGAGCGCCGGAAGCCTCGTGCGCAGCGGCTGCGCCGTAGATCTGGGGTGATTCTATGCGGGTCGGTGTTCCCGTCGGTCATAGACCGACGCTACAACGGCTGCAAGCCGCTTCCGCAGCGGTTCCTCCCCCCTCTAGCGGGACTGCCTTACGGAGCGCGGCCAGCGAAAGCGCCAAACTCCAGGCTAGGGAGTGTGTCGGAGAAATCGTGAAACGGAGTGCTGCGCCGGTGGGTCGATGCCTCCTCAGTCCGCTCCCTCGTTCCTCGGTCACGGTCTTCGGCCGCTTCGCTGCCGACGGACAGCGTGGCGGCCGAAGGTGGCAGCGGCCCGCCGCCCTGGTGCTCTGTGAAGCGAGTACTCCGACAGGCTCCCCAACGAGCGCTGTTGCGGCTTCCCCCTACTCCTGCTCCTTGGCAGGCTCGGGCGGCTTTTCGCGCGAAAGCCTTATGGTGAAGTAGCCCAGCTCCTGGTCGTCACGGTCCGTCTCGCCATTGCGGCCGCTCTCCACGCGGAACTGGTTCGGAGCCTCGGGATCGAGGGACAACAGCGCCTTGTCGAACTGGATGCGGAACATGCCACTCTGGGCGATCTCGCCCACCACCGTTCCGTTGAGCTTGACCTGGGTCGGCTCGCAGGTCGGGATGCGCTCGACATCGTTGCCGATGACCTCGCCAGCGAAGATCACCGATTTCCAACCCTCGTCTCGCAGCAACGCGAGGGCCTCGGCGTTGAGCTCGAGTTTGAACTCCAGATCTCCACCGGCCACGGCGTAGGTCATATCCCCGGCCGCATCCGAGTCGCTGCTGAAGTTGCCATCGCCGATGTGGGTCCAGCTCTGGTCTTCGTGCAGCAGGGGTTCCTTTTCCTGAGCGGCCGCCGCGAGGGCCAGGCCGAGTAGAAGCACACTGGTGATGGAACGCATGAGACCTCCAGAGGTGTTGCTGGAGAATTGGACGTCGCGAGCCCTTCAGGTGTTCCTGAAATCCGCCGGAAACTGGAACCGCATCATTCAGCCGCTGCCGCGTTGCTGACTCTGCGGAGGACTTCAGGATGCGCGCGCAACCGCTCGACGCTGTGTTGCAGCGACGCGAGCAGCGCCGCGGCTGCCTCGCAGCTGCCCGACCTCCCCAGCGCTTCCAATTGCTGGCTCAGAGCGCCTATCTGCTGCGCCCCGATCGTATGGCTGCTGCCCTTGAGCGTGTGGGCCACACGGCGAAGAGCGGCCGCATCCCCGGCCTTCTGCGCCTGCTCCAGCGCACGCACTCGCTCGGGCAGACCCTTGAGGAAGAGAGCCAACAGCTGGCTGGCAGCGTCGTCGCCGAGATCCTCACACAGACCCGCGAGCTCAAGCACCGCCGGTTCGGTCGCGCTCGCAGGCGCTGCTGGAGCGGCCAGATGCACAACCTTCACCTCACCGGAGACCGCCGCCGCAGGCCGCAGCGGACAACGCAACAGGGCCGCCTCGAGGTCTCGCAGGCGTACCGGCTTGCTGACGAAATCGTTCATGCCCACCTGCAGACATTCTTCCCGACTCTGCACCGTCGCACTGGCCGTCATCGCGACGATCCAGGGCCTCGTGCCTGGGTGTGACGCGCGGATGCGCCTCGCCGCCTCATGCCCATCCATCACTGGCATCTGCACGTCCATCAACACCAGGTCGATAGCCCCGCTTTCGACGGCCTCGACTGCCTGCTTCCCATCCCCAACCACTTCAGCCACGCATCCCAGACGCTCCAGCATCTTGAGCGCGACACGCTGATTGACCTCGTGATCCTCTGCCAGCAGGATCTTGAAGTCCGGAACTTTCGATGCTTCGACTGTCAGGCTCATGCGCACGCTCTCCTTTCCGAACACCCCCATCAGTGCATTGTAGAGCGCCGAAGGCTTGATCGGCTTGACCAGACTGGCCGCGAACTTCAAGCGACGCATGGCTTGCCGGTCGGTCTGGCCCATCGAGGTCAGCATCAACATGGGCAGCTCACGCGACCCCCGTAGCTTGCGGATCTCTGCGGCCAGCTGCAGGCCATCCATCTCCGGCATCTGCATGTCGAGGATCGCCACATCGAACGCTTCACCCGCGGTGATACGCTGGAGGGAATCGCGGGCGGAAGAGCAGAGTACCGGCTCCATCCCCCACGAGCGTGTCTGCAGTTCGAGGATGCGTCGGTTGGTCGCGATGTCGTCGACCACCAACACACGCTTGCCGGTCAACATCGGCTGCTCATGGCTGTCACAGGGCTCCGCCTGCGCCCGGCAACGGGGAGCCAGCAACGAGAAGAAGAAACTCGAGCCCACGCCCGGCTCACTTTCGACCCAGAGACCGCCCCCCATCAACTGCGCCAGACTCTTGCTGATCGCCAGACCAAGGCCCGTGCCCCCGAAACGACGCGTGGTTGAGGCGTCGACCTGGGAGAACTCTGCGAACAGACGGTCGAAACGGTCCGCCGGAATGCCGATGCCGGTGTCTTGGACTTCGATCTGCACGCGGAAAAGCCCCTCGGGCTGTTTCTGCGCCGAGACGCTGACCACGATCTCGCCCTGCCCAGTAAACTTGACCGCATTGCTCAACAGATTGACCAGCACCTGCCGCACGCGGGTGCTGTCGCCCTTGATCCAGACCGGGCAGTCGGGGTCGAACAGGTAGGCGAGGTTGATCTGTTTGGCGGCAGCGGCCGAAGCCAGCTGATCGAGGGAGTCTTCGACACACGCACGCAGATCGAAGGGCTCAGTCTCGAGCTCGAGGCTGTCGGACTCGATCTTGGAGAAGTCGAGGATGTCGTTGATGATCTCGAGCAGGGCCTCGCCTGATCGTTGTACAGTGCCCGCAAACTCGAGCTGCTGCTCGTCAAGCGGCGTCTCTAGCAACAGACCGGACATGCCGATCACCGCGTTCATCGGGGTGCGGATCTCATGGCTCATGTTGGCCAGGAACAGAGACTTGGCCTGCGTCGCTGCGTCTGCCGCGTCCCGCGCTCGGCGCAGCTCGTGGTTCAGCTTGTGCGTCGCGGCCAGAGTTGCTTGCAAGAGCGCGACACTGCGCCGCCGCGAGCGCTCGTAAAACCAGGCGAAGAACGCGATGAAGCCGGCGAAGGACGCGAGCCCCGCCATCTGCCACCAGCGCATCTGACTCGCGCCCAGGGGTTGTGGAAAGCCGACTCCGTTCAGCTCGAGGGCGTAGAAGACGACAGGCTCGACCGCCACGCACAGGCCACAGAATAGCGCCAGGCGGGGGCCGACAAGAAAGGCTGCCAGCAAGGGCACGGCCGGATTCCACAGCAAGGAGGCCGATGACAAGCCTCCGTTGGCGTAGCCCATGTACGCCAGCATCACCAGCAGCTCGAGACAGATCAGCGCGCCTGGAAGCTCGTGATCGTTGCGCCAACGGATCAGCAGCGGGTTGAGCAACATCAGGCCGATGCCCAGCAGAAACGCCCAGAACGTCGGCCCGGCCTCGCCGAGATTCCACAGGTTCTGCAGCGCCAGAGGCAACGCGATGGCGGCGATGCCGAGCGCGGCCAGCACCGTCAGGCGGCAGTGGCGCAGGCTCTCGCTGTCGCTCCGCAGGGCACTGGGAATGAAGACATCGACGCTGGCGAGCGCGCGCCAGACAAAGGTCGCGGCTTCTGGCGCAGGGGTGCCCGGAGGCAAGGGTGTGGCGGGCATCCGTGGACCTTGTCTCGGGGTGCACCCGACTATACACGAGCGACGCTCGCCCGGCGAACCCTCGACCACACAGCGCAGGCCGGGAATCCCTTGCAGCTGACAGGATGGTCAGGGACAATGAGCCTCTGGCCCTTGCTGTGGAAGATCCGTATGTCGCAGGCTTCGATCTCCGAGGTGTTCCACGAGGGCACCAAGTACTCCCTCAAGACCCTGCAGAGCCTGCCGCGCCCGGACTGGAACGCCAAGCCCGCTCCCTTCAAAGACTTCCATGAGCCGCGCAAGCAGAAGTTGCGCGGCTGGCTGCAGAAGCATCCGTTCCCCGGCCGCAAGCTGACCCAGCCCCTGCAACCCGATGTACTCTCGCGCTTGCTGCTGTATGCCTATGGTGTCACGCGCGTGGTAAAAAGCGCGCACGACGACTTCTTCATGCGCTCCGCTCCCAGCGCCGGAGGCTTGTATCCGACCGAGCTCTACATCTGCATCCGCGAGGTCGAAGGCCTGCAACCGGGCCTGTACAACTACCAGTGCAGAGACCATTCGTTGGTGTTGGTCTGGGAGGGAGATTTCTCCGCCGACCTCGACCGCTATACCCTGCAGAAAGGTCTGCACAGCCACGCGCCCTTCTCGATCATCCTGACAGGCATCTTCTTCCGCAGCGCCTGGCGCTACCATGACCGGGCCTACCGACGTATCTGCCTCGACACCGGCCATGTACTCGGGAACCTGCTGCTGAGCGCGGCCGCCGAAGGTCTACGCGCCAGCCCGCTGGGAGGGTTTCTCGATCCGGGCATCAACGACCTGCTGTTCCTCGACCCACAAAAAGAAGGCGTGCTCGCGGTGATGGGCGTCGGCTTTCCGGACAAGTTCCCGAACCTCGACTTTGCGAGCGCCTACCCTTCTCGGCGCACGCCGGGCGAAGATGCTGCGACCGACAATGGTCTGCTCGCCGCGCTGCACAGCTGCTCTTCGATCCGTGGTGAAGAGCTGGCCGAGCTCAAGGCGGTGGAGCTGCCCTCCCCCAGCCCTGTCGTGGGTGAAAAACTCGAAGGGCCACGGCTCAGCCTGCACGGCAAGAGCCTCTGCCAGACCATGCTGAAGCGCCGCTCCACCCGCGCATTCACCGGCGGAGAGGTCAGCCGGCAACAGCTCGCTTCCTTGATGCAGTTCGCGTACCACCCGCGCTGTTCGACCCCTCAGCTCATCGCGCCGCAGCTGCTGCGCAGCTACCTGGCCGTGACCCGCGTGCAGGGGCTCGAGCCGGGGATCTACTCGTACGATGCGGGGGCTGGGACGTCCGGAATGGGAATGATCGAGCGGAAGCGCCGCGGCAACCCTGCCGCCGCACTCTATGAGATCTCGCTGGGTCAAGAGCTGGGACGTGACGCTGCCTGCACAGTCTTCCACATCGCCGACCTGCCACGGGCTGTCGAGTTGCTGGGCGACAGGGCCTACCGCTACCTGCATCTCGATGCGGGCAATATCGGCCAGAGGTTGAATCTGGCGGCCGTCCATCTCGGACTGGGAGTGTCGGGGATCGGGGGCTTCCTGGACGACAAGGTCAACCAGCTGCTCGACCTGCCCCCCGACGACGTGGTGATCTACCTGACGGTCCTCGGGGCGCCCGCCCCACGCAAAGCGCTGGGCTGAGAGGGGCTTCCTACTCAGCCAGGTCGAGAGCGCAGCGGAAGCCGACGTCCCAGCGGCGTTGCAGGGGGTCGAGCCGCTGGCCCGCCACGGCAGAGCACTCGGCAGGCAGGCTCGCAAAACCTCCCCCACGCACCGGTTGCTCGCTACCCTCACCAGTACACCACTCGGCGGCATTGCCGGCCATGTCCAGGCAGCCAAACGGCGAGGTTCCGCGAAGCACACTGCCGATGCGAGCCAGCTGCGTGGTTCCGCAGACTGCTTGCTCGCGGGTGGGCAGAGAGTCCCCCCACGGGAAGAGGCGCGCTTCTCCACCACGGGCTGCTGTCTCCCACTCCGCCTCGCTGGGCAGTCGCCGACCACTCCAGCGCGCGTAGGCCCAGGCATCATACCAGTCCACCGCCACGACGGGCCGGCGGGGGTCTTCCAGCTGGCCCTGCCAGTTGCCCGGCTGATGGCTCTTGCCCGGAGGCTCATCGGGGTGACAGAAGCTGTGTCCGTCGCGGCTCTCCGAAAGAAAGCGGGCGTAGCGCGCCACGGTCACTTCATTGCGGTCGATGAAGCAGCCGGCCAGATCGGCGCTGTGCGCCTCCCAGACCGAGGCCAGCACAGCGTGCGAGCTGCCCAGGACACGCGCGCCCGCAGGGACCAGGACCAGCTCCGCGCCGTCCCGCGGGGACTTGTAGATGCCCGGGTACTCGGTCCACACCAGCTGGCTGGGAAGTTGGGCCTGCCACCACTCCAGCAGCGCCTCGCCGGACACCGGCAAGGGCTCGCCCGCAAGGCCTTCGACGATCTGCCGCAGGAGCTTCCGTTCGGAGCCCGGTTGCTGGCGGGCCAGGGAAGCAAGCAACCAGGGGAGGGCGCCGGGCTCGCCCGAGCTCTCGAGAATGCGCGCGGCCTCGAGCACGACCTGTGGGTCCGCATCGAGGCAGGCCTCCAGAATACGGCTGCGCGCGTCGGCGTCCGTGCACTTTTCCAGGGCAGCCACGCCAGCCGCGCGCTCCTCGGCTTCCCGAGCGCTCAGCGCGTGCAAGACCACGGGCAGGCGCGCCAGCTTGAGTCCGCCCAACGCGCGCAGCGCGGCGCAGCGGACCTGCAGGGAGACGTCACTCACACGCACTTCCAAGCGCTCGGCCGAGCTGCTGGCCTGCAGCTGTCCAAGCGCCCAACAGGCCGCCGCCCGTACCTCGGCAGAGGCGTCCTCCAGCAGCGCGTCGACAGCCAGAGTCTGCTCGTTCAGCCGCAGCGCGCCCACCCCACGGGCGCTCGCGGCGCGCACCTGTGGCTCCCCGTCGCCGAGTCCGGCCAACAAGGCATCTTCAGCCCCGGCAGACCCCAACGCGACCAAAGCCTCAGCACTCGCCTGCCGCACTCCTGGCTGGTCGTCGCTGCGCAGTGCCCGGCACAGACTGCCGAGCGCGCGGATATCGCCGATCGTCCCGAGAATGCGGGCGGCGTGCCAACGCTCGCTGTCGAATGAGCTCTGAAGCGCGTCGCAGAGCTCAGGCAGCGCCGCGCTGCCCATGCGCTCGAGGGACTCGGCCGCATCATCGGCCTGCGGTCCGCGCAAACGGGCGCACAGGCGCTCCGCGAGATAGGAGTCCGCGTCCTGGGCGCACAGCATCTGCGCACACAAGAGCAGGATCAAGGTTCGCAACATGGGGGATCTCCTCCGAGGGCGTTTTCCTCATCATCGGCACGCCTTCGAAGAGACTTCAGCTGCGCAACTACACGCGCCGCAGCATCAGGGTGTCCAGCTCAGCTCGATCAGCTCTCGGTCGACGCTTTCGCCTCGATCCTTGTAGATCAACTCGCTCTTGACAGCTCCGTTATTGAAGCAGTGCGGCAAATCTGGACACACCCAGACGCGGCCGTCTGCCGCGCCGTCGGGTCCGGGGATCCAGACGCTGTAGATCACGCAATCCCAGACCCGACCGGCAGCCTCGACTCTTTGGCGGCCACGGGCCTCAGCAATCGTGCCCTCCGGAAAGAACAGGTGCGAGCGAGCGTTCATGTGGCCTGGATTGCGCTCAGACCAGGGCTCATGGTAGAGCTCGAGCATCCACTGGTTGCGTTCCTCGACGATCGCCTGCACACGTTCGACCCGTTTCCCCCAGACCGTCGAATAGGTAATCTGCTCAAAGACGGCGTTGTCGCCGGGATCTACAGTCTCCCACCAACCATAGGGAGGCCGAGGAATCGGGGGAAGATAGCGGGCATTCGCTGCGGCGCTGTCGGCGATGGTGACAAAGGCCAGGGGCACACGTACACCGCGCGCACTATCGAGGCGGGCTAGTTCGAAGTAGTTGTCACAATGCTCCTGCGGGGTCCGTACGAGCAGATAGTGGCGCTCGTCGTCGAGCACGACGCCCCAGATCTCGTTGCCATCCTCGGCGCGCTGTTGCAGGTCGATGATGCCGGTGGCTGGTTGGCCCTCGATGGCCAGCCGGAAAGCGCTCGCCTGCGCCAGCTCTGGTCCGTCAAAGTAGCCCGCCAGGCCGCTGTCATACCAGACGCCTTGCAGCGATGCGGGCAACTCTGGCACGGGCTGGCCCAGATAGTCCCAGTCCGCCTCCCAGCCAGCGCTGGTCGCGAGGCTCGCCAGGATCCGCTCTTCCCCGGGCTCAAGAAAGCTGCTCTTGCGGAAAACAGCCTGCTCAGTGCCGAGGATTCCCTGGAGGGAGGCGAGCATGGGCTCAGCGCGGATGTTGCGCACTTTGACCCGCACACCGTCGTCGCGAACCTCGCGGTACCACAGCAGGCCATCCTTGTCGTCGAAGCGCTCCCAGCCCCGGCAACCTACGACGCACAGCAACGCCAACACCCAGAGTGTATGCCTCATTCCCGACCTCTCCTGTGCGTCAGTACACCATCGCTGGTGTAGCACATCGCGCCGCGCGCGGCACGCACCTTCGCGGGCCTGGTGCCTCGCTCTACCCGCGCAAAGGGGTACGATCTCCATCGAAACGCAGCAGGGCGAGGGTCTCGATGTGCACGGTCTGGGGAAACAGGTCAAAACCGACCAGACGCTCGACACGCGCCCCTGCGGCCACCAGAGCGTCCAGGTCCCGAGCGAGCGTCTCGGGCCGGCAGGAGAGGTAGGCAATCCGTGCGGGCCGGCCCGTGCACAGTCGCTGCAGCAGGTCAGGCTCCAGACCTTTGCGCGGCGGATTGACGATCACCCCATCCGACGCCTGCAGGCGTCCTTGCCAGTCCGCGACGTTGCCAGCGAAACTCTCGCTCTGCAGCCCATTCAGGCGGGCGTTGCGGCCGGCTTCCTCGGCCATGGCAGGATCTCGCTCGATCTGCAGCAGGGGAACATCTGTGCCCAGAGCTGCCCGGATGCCCAGAGCACCGAGACCACAATACAGATCGAGAACACGTCGCGGCTCGGCCGCCCGCATCTGTTCAGCGATCAAGTCCGCGATGCAGCTGGCAGCGTGCGGGTCGACCTGGCTGAAAGCGCCCGCCGGGATGCGCATGCGCACGGGTCCCAGCTGTTCGTCGATGAAGGTGCGGCCACAGACCGACACAATCTCGCGCGCCAGCAGGGAGTTGCCTGCGTCGGCCGCCCGTGACCGAAACAAGCCGACCAGCTCGGGAACTTTCGCCCTCAGAGGCCCCCAGAGCGGGGAGAGATCCAGCTCCGAGCGGGTCGCAAAGCCAAGCAGAGCCTGATCTTGCGCCCCGTTGACGCGCGCAAAGACCGTCCGCAGGGCTGCCTGCCCCAGCTCGGTGTCCCCGGCGGGCCATCGGTGCGCGCCCAGCACGTCTTTGACGGCACTGAGCAGGCGGTCGAGCAGCGCGGCGTGGACCAGGCAACGCTCGGCCTCGACGACTTCGTGGCTGTGCGCTGCGTAGCAACCCAGGCGCAGGCCCCGGGGCCCAGCCTCGATAGGAAGCTTGACCCGATGACGGTACCCCAGCTCACGGCCCGCCGGCAGCGGATAGGCCTCGACCTTCAGGTCCTTGAGCCGAGCACACTCGCTCAACAACTGCTGCCCATGCGCGAGCCGTGTGCGTTGTTGCAGGGCTGGCTCGACGTGCTGCCAGGTACAACCGCCGCAGCGGCCCGCCAGGGGGCAGGGAGGTTCGCGTCGTTCGGGCCCGGGCGTGAGCAGCTCGACCAGCTCGCCGAACCAGCCGGAGTGGCCGCGTTTGCCCAACCGCACCCGCACCAGGTCACCGGGTGCGGTGTCGGGCACCCGCACGGCAACGCCCGCCACCGTAGCGAGGCCTGGGCCTCGGGGGTCCAGTGCTTCGATGCGTACCTGTTTGAGTTGTCCGCGCCGCGGCCGTGCCACAAATATCCGCTCCGCTCTGCCGCGCCTGGTTCGCGGCCAACTAGTCCCCGATACCCTGCGCTTCCAACCAACGCGAGCAGTCGAGGGCTGCCTTGCAGCCCGCTCCCGCAGCGGTGATGGCTTGCCGGTAGTGGCTGTCATGGACGTCACCGGCACCGAAGATGCCTTCGACCGTGGTGCGCGATCCGCCGGCTTCGACCTTCAGGTAGCCATCGGCCGCCTGTTCGAATCTCTCGCCGAGAAAGCGCGTGTTGGGGATGTGTCCGATGGCCACGAAGGCGCCCGTCACGTCGAGTTTCTCACTGACCCCTTCGTCCTCGTGGGTACCGTCGAGCATCATATGGCTGAGGAAGCGCTCGCCGCCGACAAACTCGCGCACGGTGCGGTTCCACTTGATCTCGATCTTGGGATTGGCGAGCGCGCGGTCGACCATGATGGCTGAGGCGCGCAACTTGTCGCGGCGATGGATGACGTAGACCTTCGAGGCAAACCGGGTCAGGAAGTTCGCCTCTTCCACCGCCGAATCCCCCCCTCCGATCACCGCCACGGGCACATCTCTGAAGAAGGCCCCGTCGCAAGTGGCACAGGTCGTGACGCCATGGCCCATCAGACGAGATTCAGACTCGAGCCCGAGCAGACGAGCCGACGCCCCTGTGGCGAGGATCACTGCATGAGCCTGCAGAATCTCACTGACGGGCGCATCCGCGGTCTCTCGCAGATGGAGTTTGAAAGGCCGGCTGTCGGTCTCTATCGCGCTGATCATGCCGACCTTGAAACGGGTGCCGAAGCGTTCGGCCTGGGCGCGGAAGCGCTGCATCAAATCGGGTCCCTGCACTCCCTCGGGAAAGCCGGGATAGTTCTCCACATCCGTCGTCATCATCAGCTGCCCGCCCGGTCCGTCGACCTTGCTGGGGTCGCCCTCGATGCAGAGCGGCCGAAGATTGCCGCGGGCGCAATAGATAGAGCTGGTCAGGCCGGCGGGTCCCGAACCTACAATGATGACGTTTTCGACTTCGTCCACGAGAGGGCTCCTTGGCTGAGGCTATGCGGGTCGGGCCACAGTGTAGCCCGCGCTGGGCCGGTGGGCTAGAGACCGGTGGCAGAATTCCAGCCCCACTCCCTCGCAGAGTCTCTGGTATCTACTCCTGGCCGTGGGCTACGGCGGCTGCGCCGCATGGCGCGTCCGCGCGTGAGAAGGGCGATGTCCCGCCGCCAAGCGCGGCCCATCGGGCCTGCGGCAGAATCCGGGCAAGTCGTCCCGCAAGAGCATCCGCGAGACCACCTCGGCGAGCTCGCCGAGCTCGTCCGCCGGCTCGACCGCATCGGCTCCCAAACGACGGCCCGCGTGCTCGCAAGCGAGCCGGCTCTGCCTGGGTTGCTGGTCGAAGATGCCCTGCATTCGAGGCGCTGCGGGCTCTGGGGGAGCTGTGCAGAAATGCACAATCGAGGACATGCGTCCAAGGAAAGAAATCACCCTCCGCGGCAAAGACGCGACAAACGCCAAAGTCGGCAGCCACCGACCCTTACGCCAACGGCCACGAGCGCACAGCAGGGAAAAAAAACGAATGTGGTCAAATCGTCGAACCGCATCAACAACGATAAAAGCGACGACAAACCGGGAGGAGAGCCCCATGGTCGCAAGGTCCCGAGGCGCGCTGTTACTGGCCGGCGTCTTGTTCTGTTGCACGGTGTACGTACGCTACGACTACCAGCACGGTCAGCCGCTTGATGTGTTTGGGAAGCCCGGCAGCCGGGCTACAACCCACATCCCGTTGGACTTCGAGGGTCCAATCCCAGGGTGGCTCAAGTGACCGCCTGGGATCTCGTCAGGAGCGGGGAAACCTGGCGACTGCCCATCGAGCAGCGTAGCGTTAGCCGCTGCATCGTGGACCATGCGTTCACCCTGGAGTTCCACGTTGCCGAAGAGACCGTCGGAGTTCGGATCGAGGGTGCATTCTCGGTCCTTGATCAGGGGCGTATTCATGGCCTCACGCCAACTGCTCCCATCAAGCTGGGCCCGGCCCTCGGGCTGTTTGATCAAGTCGTTCGGTCTGCAACAGTCTCAGTCCGGGGAAAACTCGACATCGCATTCGAGGACGGCCGAGTGTTGACTGTGGAACACGATGATGACTACGAACCGTGGGAGATCTATGGGCCGGGCGGCATGCGCGCGGTGTGTACTCCGGGCGGGACAGTCACGGTGTGGCAGTCGGTCGAAGCACCCGGGTCCAGAGCTCCTGACATGGGCAACTCTTGATTGAGACTTCGCTCCGGGACCTTCGATCAGGTTTGGTCGATGCCTTCGATCTGCTGAGAGCCACCTGTAGCGTCGGTCTATGACCGACGAGATGATCGATCCGTAT
>JAJDCP010000193.1 GCA_029260765.1 Planctomycetota bacterium | reverse complement strand
CATCAAGCCGGCGAATGTGCTGGTCGCGGCCGATGGCACGCCGAAGATCTGCGACCTCGGCATCGCCAAAGAGCTGGGTGGGCAGCGTTTGACCGAGATCGGCATCACCATGGGCACGGTCGGTTTCATGGGACCCGAGCACATCCGCGGTATGCCGGGGCCCCAGTCAGACATCTTCAGTCTGGGCGTCTGCGTCTATCTGATGGTGATGTCGCGGTTGCCTCCCCAGAAGAAGATCAACGGCTACATGGTCGGCTTGATCGAGCCCGAGGCTTGGGACCACGTGCCCGCGGGCCTGGCGCCTTTCCTGCGCAAAGCGATGGACAAGTCGCTCGAGATGCGGTTTCAGAACTGTGAAGAGGTGCTCGAAGCGCTCGCCGGCGTGCCCGCCGTCGAGATTCCTGGGCGGACCCTGGTGGCCGAGCAGAACCTTCCTCCGCTGCCGACCGATGGCATCTTCCGGCTAGATTCCAGCTCGAGCTCGGTGGACTTGCCTGCCCGTGGCGGGCCGCCACTCGGTACAGCCGTCCTGCCTCGGAACGTTCTCGAGCTGCAACCAGCGACGATGCCCCTGTCGACTTCCTCAGGCACAGTCCCGCCCTCCCATGGGGCGACGGTACCGCTGCAGGTGCCGTCGAGCGGCGTGCGGAAGGCGGCCCCTCCCAGGGCGATCCCCCCGACGGCCCTCTTGAAGTCGGCCGAGGAGCCTCCGGGCTACACGCCGACAGCTCCGTTGCAGTCGCTAGAGTCCAAGCCGGCCGATCTGCACGGAGCGGCGCAAGACAAGGTCTGGACGGGCGTCCAGATCGAACCGCGCCCGGCAAGCCGGATTCTGCCGTCGGCTGCGGGCGCGGACGTACCAGCTGTGGGCGAGAAACGGCCGGAGGGTGCTCCCGGGATCGCGGCCCGTCCGACCTGGAACCTCTCGGTCGCTCGAGAAGGACAGGAGGCTCCCGAGCCGCCCAGCGCGCTGGCCGACGCGTCCCCATTCAAGCAGGACGGCAAATGGAGCCTCGATAGCGGTGACCGTAAGTTGTTGGCTCCGGGCTCTTTGACACTCGACCTGGTGAAGAAGCCGGCCGCGCCTGATGCGGACACCGAACCTGTGGCGGCACCGCCCCCCGTCAGCGTGTTGTCGGGCAGCACAGCCACTCCTGCTCCTGTTGGTCTCGACCCAGCCCTGAGCGCCAGCCTGTCCGGCAGCCGTGAGCGCCCGGGGTCGAGCAGTGTGCTGCGCGCACGGCGCACGATCCCTCATCTCGATGTCTGCGTTGCGCCGTTCTGGGGCGCTGAGCTGGCCGAGTTGGACCCGCTGGACGCTGAGACGGTCGAGGTGTACGAGAGGATGCCGACCGGGCCGACGCCGGTGCGCTCATTGTGCGCGGTTGCCGAGGGCGGGGCGGTCCAGTTGATGCCGCGGCTGCAGGAACTGTTGGATCGAGGCTGGATCCAGGTCGTCGAGCCAGATCCGCCGGATGCGGATGCGCCCGAAGCTTCCGTCGGCGGCAACGTGCTGGTCTTTGCCCTGCTGGGGTTGCTGTGCTTCTTGGTGCCGGCCTGGTTTCACGGTGGCACGCCTCGTGTGCGGGCCGCGTTGCCGGCGAGTTTCGTGCGCGTCGAGGTCAGCCACGCCGATAGTCGGGGGGCGCTCGAAGGTGTCCAGGTCAGCATCGGATCGGAGCCTGTCAGTAGCTCAGAGGATGGGCGGGTCGAGATCTACGACTCTGGAGCGCGCTATCTCAGTCTGGGCAAGTCCAACTACGTGCTGAAGTCCGTGCCGGTGCGGCGCCAGGTCGAAGCCACGCTGGAGCCGACGCTGGTAGCGCTGAACGCGATGGCTGAGTACGCGCACGGAAGCGCGAAGCTGCCTGAGGGGTTTGACATTGCAGAGCTGCGCGTGGTGGCCGGCATGCGGGTCAGCGAGGCCATCAGTCCGGGCGATCGCGCGGATTTCGAGTTCAAGACGCCACCAGCGACACGAGAGGTCTTGTGTCTGGTCGCCGACGCCCAGGGCAAACCGCTGGGAATGGCGTACAGCCCGGTAGAAGGCGGACGGGCACACTTCCTCCCCAAGCTTGAAGCCCCGCGCCGGCATCAGCTCCCCGCGCTCTCCTGGCCCCTGGACAGCGCTCCAGAGGGGCTTGTGCAGGTGCGCAGCAGTCGCCATGCACGGGCAGATTGGGTTCCGTATGCGCGGGCCGTGAATGAGGGGACGCAGGCTGCACCGCGTTTCTCCGCAGAATGCGGCAGCGCGTCCGTCGAGAACCTGCGCCTGCGGCTACGGGCGCGCGGCGCGCTTTTCAGCGCTGATGTCTGCGTTCCTTTGGACAACCAGGCGCCCCCGGCATTTCTGCCAGCATTGTTGGCAAGCTTCGATGTGCGCCTTGAGGCGGGCTTGCCGGAGGGGACGGTGCGCTGGGCACGTCCGGAGGTGCCGGGTCTGCAGCAGTGTCTCCGTGTGTTGGAGGGCGAGGACGGGCCCTGTCTCTGGCAGATCGAGATCCCTGCCGCAGATTCCGAGCTGAGCATCCCACGCCTGGCGCCCGGGTTGCAGCGCTTCGTGCGGCGTCCTGGGCGTGCGCTTGTGCTTGAATTGGAGGTCTGGCAGCAGCAGGGCCCTGTGTATCGGGCCCGTCGGGAACGCTACGTGCTGCCTTGAGACTGCTGCTTGAAACGTTTGATGTGCTGGGCAAGGTCTTTGCGGCTGATGTGCAGCAGGTCGGCGGTCAGGCCGCGGTCATCCTGGCAGATCAGTAGTGCGCGCTTTACGGCACGGTTGATGACTTCCTGCAGAGGAAGCACGGGCGCGTCGAGATCGCCCTGCACGATGGCGTCGGGTACGAGCACACCGGGCGCGCGCTCTCCCGTCAGACTCGGTAGATGTCGGGGCTCGATCAGCTCCCCTCCTGCCGATCGCAAGCAGGCCTCAAGAACCTCGCGCAGCTCGCGGATGTTGCCAGGCCAGGCATGGTCCTGGAGCTTCGCCAGGCAGGCGTCGCTCAAACGGGCGCTCTGGCATTGCAGCGCCAGGAAGTGTTTCGCCAGGTTGGGGATGTCGGAGGACCTCTCTCGCAAGCCCGGCACGGACAAGCGGGTTGGAGTCAGAGCCTGCAGAGGCGAGCCAGCCAGGGTTCCGGGAGCGGCGATGCCGCAAAAGCGCACCCGGGGCAGACGCTGTAGCTGCTCTACGAGCTGCTGCGCTACGGGCGTGCTCAGCCGTTCGACCCGGTGAATGACCAGACTGCCCTTCTCGCACAACGGCAGCAACCCCATGCGCTCTTTGTCCCCCAGAATCTCTGCGGACTGGGCGGCTTCGGGCAGACTGCCCAGGTCTACGAGACCGAAGGGACCGTACTTTCGCTCTGAGAGTCGATGGATGGCGCGCGCCAGGCCCTGACGTCCAGACCCCGGCGGTCCCTCGATCCAGAGTGGAGTGCGGTTCTGGCTGGCCTTGACCGCGTCCCGCGCCGCGGATCGCCAGGAGGGGTGTTGGCCGAGCAGCAGCTCCTGGGCGGTCACAGGTGCGAGGGGCGGGAGAGCGGGCTCGCCGTCATGGACAACGCGGACCCGCACGCCACCGAGCAGAATGCGGTCTCCCCAGGCGAGTGGGCTCGCTTCACATGCAAGCCCGTTCACCCAGGTGCCGTTGCTGCTTCCCAGGTCACGCAACAAGAAGCTGTCGCCCGAGACCTGAATCTCCGCGTGTTGGCGCGAGACGCCCCGGCCTTGAACGATCCAGGAGTTGCTCGCGTCGCGTCCCAGGCTGTGGGTCCCATCGCGCAGCTTGAATCGGGCGCCGCGTCGGGCGCCGGACTCGAGGACGATCTCCATGCTGGTCCTCCGAAGGCTTGTCTGGAGAGTGTCAGGCATGCGGCGTGGCGCGTCAAGCGCCGGCGCGTCGTGCGCCCCACTGGCTGCCCCGGGGGGGGGGCTGTTATAAAGGGAGCAAGCGGCAAACTACTGGGGGGAATGGCATGCGCCGGCAGCGCCATCGGAAGGAGCGTGGGGGGAGCCGCCGCCGGGTCTATGTTCTGCGCTTGGACTCCGAGCAGAGCCTGGAGTTCTCGTCCAAAACCGCGCTGCTGCATTGGGCCCGCCAGGAGGCGCGCAAGCGGCTGCCTCTGGTTGAGGTTCCCTGGGTCCATCTGACCTCTAGAGGCCAGCTGGTGGCTCACGAGTCCCGTGCTGTGTACGAGCGCTGGGTGACGCGCCCGCGTAGCCACCGCCATCTGAGGCCTGCGGCGGGGTGCCCGCACAGTCTGATCCTGGGCCACGTCCGCCAGGCGGCAAGCGGCGCTTCGTCGCCGAGGAGCAGCTGAGTTGCGCGCTCTGTCTTTGTGGAAGGTTGTCTTGCCTCCTGTCGCCTTCTTGCTGGCGGTGCTCGCGTTCGAGTTGGGCGGAGTGCCGCGTGGCTACCCCGAGGGCAGCCCATCCTTGCTCGCGAGCTGTTACTTTGCGCTGAGTCTCTTCGTCATGGGCGGCATAGACCTGGGCATACCTGTCGGTCCGGGCGGCTTCGCTGAGGGCTTGCTCTGGTTTGCCTACTTCCTCTGCCCCGTGATCACAGCCTCCGCGCTGATCGACACCTTCTTGACCTTCCTCTACCGGGGCGCTTGGAGGGTGCGTTTTACCCGCAACCACATTGTCCTGGCAGGCTGCGGCAAGTTGGCGCTGCTGTTCCTCGCTGAGTTGCGTCGGCGCAATCCGCGCATGAAGGTTGTGGTGGTCGATCCTGAAACGAGCAACACCTCGCTGTTGGTCGCACGCCAGCGTTATCAAGCGCGGCTGGTCTGCGGAGACATCACCGATCCCGAGGCCCTCATCCACGCACGCATCGACAAGGCACGGCGCCTGGTCGCGCTGTCGCAGAATGACGTCGCGAACCTGAGCTGTCTGTATGTTGGACGCAACCTGATGCCTCCGACGGGCAAGGACCGGCTCGTGGGCCATGTCAGCGATCTGGCCTTGTTGCGCACGTTGAAGCGGCGCCAATTGATCGACGGCATCGCTGCGTTCAACAGCTATCGGATCGCTGCCAAGAACCTGGTCGAAGAGTCATTGCTGCAGAAGTTCCGTGCCAGCAAACCTCCCGACCGCCTGCTCATCGTCGGCTTCGGCCGCTTCGGCCAGACCATTCTCGCCCACCTGCAGGCGAGCTTCGGCAGAGAGCTGGACGAGGTCTTTTTGATCGATCGGCTCGCCTCGCGCAACCTGCGGGTCTTCGAAGAGCAGGTCGGACTCTCGGCGGAATTCAAGACCTCTGTCCACAATGGTGACGTGCGGGATCCTGCCCTGTGGGATGAGATCAAGGCGCGTCTGGAGGGGCAACCGGGGCCGCCGCCCCTGATTCTGTTGTGTACCGAAGACCGCGCCTCCAACCTGGAGCTCGCCATCGAGCTGTCGTCCCGCTGGCCGGACGCCCGTGTGGTCGTGCGGGTGTTGCACGTGACCGATTTCGAGGCCAACCTGGCGCGTGAGAATGACATCGAGGTGGAGAGTGTCTCCGAGCTGCTGAGCCGGAGCTTCCCGGAGGCTTGGTTTCAGTAAGGTCGGCCTCTGGCTCGCAGCCACGGCTGTGCCTGAAGGGCACGGTCCCAGCGCAGCGCTCAGGCTTCTTGTGCCAGTCGGGGGGCTGCGCTACCAGTCCGGAGGCGGGCCCCGGGCAGGCTGGAGGTGCCTCCTGTGCTATGGGACCCCCCCAACGCAAGAAGGAGCCCCAAGAGGCTCCTTCCAACGCATGCCATCGGGATCGTCCGTCAGTCCTTGCGGACCGGGGCGACGTTGGTATCCCGATCCTGCACCCAGCCGAAGTACACCATCTTCGATGCGTCGCCCAGGCGCCGCTTGTCGGTCTTCAGGATGCGGAGGAAGCCGCCAGGCCGCGAACCATACCGGTCCTTGACCTCGGAGAACAGCTTGGCGACCGTGTCCTTGTGCCGCAGCAGCGAGATCGCCCGGCGCCGGTCATGCAGTGATCCCTTCTTGGCCAGGGTCACACACTTTTCGGCCAGGGAGCGGACTTCCTGAGCCTTTTCTTTGGTCGTAAAGATGTACTCTTTCTCGGTCCCAAAGCGCTCGACCAGGCTGCGGATGATGTTCCTGTACAGGGCCTTCCTGTGAGCCGGCGTACGGCCCAGATGGCGACCTCTCTTCCTATGACGCATCGCGTGTCCTCATCGTAAGAGTCTCAGTCCTCAGCGCTGTCCACTGAGGCGCCCACGGCAGCCGAGACTTCCATGTCCAGGGCGAGACTCATCTTCGCCAGTTTCTGTTTGATCTCTCTGAGTGTCGTCTTGCCGAAGTTTCGGACCTTCAGCAACTCCGATTCTTTGCGGGCCACAAGCTGGCCGATGGTCTGGATCTCGATGGTCTCCAGACAATTCGATGCGCGTACAGACAGGTCGAGCTCGCTGATCGGTTTCTCGAGCAGGCGATTGACGCCGTCCTGTTGCTCGTCCACCTCTTCTTCCAGCAGCTCTTCTTGCGGCTCGACTTCCTCGCCGAGCTCGGAGTACTGCACGAACGGGTTGAGGTGCTTACGCAGAACCTTGGACGCTTCGACCACAGCAACCTGCGGTGAAATTGTGCCGTTGGTCCAGACCTCAAGGATGAGCTTGTCATAGTTGGTCAGCTGACCAATACGCGTGCTCTCCGTCTTGTACCGGACGCGGGTTACTGGCGTGAAGACGCTCGCGATCGGGATGACACCGATGCGTTGTTCCCCGTCAGAATTCTCGTCAGCGGTGTGGTAGCCACGACCCCGCTGCACCTCCAGCTCCATCACAAAGGGGCGCTTGGCCGCCAGCGTGCAGATGTGCAAGGTGGGGTTCTTGATGTCCACCATGGCATCTTTGGAGATGTCCGCGGCGGTCACAGGACCCTTTTTGTTGACTTCGACCTTCAAAGTCCGGGGCTCGTCGCAGTGCATCGCGACCAGCAGCCTTTTGACATTGAGGACGATCTCGGTCACGTTCTCAACCACGTCATCCATGCTGGAGAACTCGTGGAGAACGCCGTCGATCTTGATGTTGGTGATTGCCGCACCTTCGATCGAGGACAACAAGACTCGGCGTAGGCTCGTGCCGATGGTAACACCGAAGCCCCTCTCAAAGGGCTCAGCAGTGAAACTACCGTACGTCTCGCTGAAGGTCTCATCATCGCAGATGACCTTGGTTGGCAATTCAAATTCGCGCCATCTGGCCCGCATTCTTTCCTCCGGAAATCCGGGATCTGTCTCGGTGAAACCTGCGAACCTAGCGAATCACTTCGCGCACAGCTCGACAATCAACTGGTCATTCAGAGGTACAGAGACTTCATCGCGCTTGGGCAAATCGATGATGTCTCCCGTGAACGTCTTCTCGTCGCGGCTCACCCAGCTGGGGACGCCACGCGAGCGAACGAGCTCGAAATTCTGTGCCGCCAACTTGCGCGACGCTTCGCGCTGCTTGATGCCGATCTTCTGGCCCTGTTTGACCACGAAGGAGGGCA
Source organism: Planctomycetota bacterium (assembly GCA_029260765.1). GTDB lineage: Bacteria > Planctomycetota > J058 > JAJDCP01 > JAJDCP01 > JAJDCP01. The sequence goes on along the minus strand of JAJDCP010000193.1, from coordinate 12,256 downwards.
CGTCGACCTTGCGTCCATCGACCTCGACGTGGCCGTGCGCGATCATCTGCTTGCCCTGTTGGCGCGACGTCGCAAAGCCCATCAAGAAGATGACGTTGTCGAGGCGGCGCTCAAGCAGCTGAAGCATGTTCGCGCCGGTGTTCCCGCCCATTTTCTGGGCGTTGACGTAGACCGTCATGAACTGGCGTTCTTGCACCCCGTAGGCACGTTTGGCCTTCTGCTTTTCGCGGAACTGCAGGCCATACTCAGAGAGACGACGCCGGCGGAAGGGGTGCATACCCGGAGGATAGGCACGCTTCGCGATCGCGCACTTGACGGTCTCGCAGCGGGTTCCCTTGAGAAAGAGCTTTTCGCCCTCGCGACGGCAGAGCCGGCACTTCGGGCCACGGTAAGTAGCCATTCAATGACTCCCAGACGATGAATTCTTGTACCTTGTTTGGCTCTAAACGCGCCGTTTCTTTTTCGCTCGGCAGCCGTTGTGCGGCAGCGGCGTGACATCTTCGATAGCCTTGATTTCGAGATTCGCAGCCTGGAGGGCACGGATGGCCGATTCTCGACCTGCGCCCGGCCCCTTGACCCGAACTTCGACTTCTTTAATGCCGTGTTTCTTCGCTTTCTGGGCACATTGTTCGGCAGCTCTCTGTGCGGCAAAAGGCGTGCTCTTGCGGCTGCCCTTGTAGCCAATCGTACCTGCCGAATCCCAACAGATAACGTTCCCGTTCCGGTCGGTTATCGTGACGAGGGTGTTGTTGAACGTCGCCTTCACGTGGGCGATGCCCTTCGCGATGTTCTTTTTGACCTTCTTCTTGCCCGCTTTCTGCTTGCTCATTACCGGATCCCCACCTAGCGCATTGTCTTGATGCTTTTCTTGACCGCGATGCCCGAACGCTTCGGACCCTTACGGGTGCGGGCGTTGGTCTTGGTTCGCTGGCCACGAGCCGGCAGTCCTCGACGATGGCGCATGCCCCGGTAACAACCAATCTCTTTCAAGCGCGTGATGTGCTGCGCGACGAGACGTCGCAGCGATCCTTCAACGACGTACTCGTTCTCGAGCGTGTCGGCAATACGAGCGATTTGGTCCTCGCTCAGATTCTTCGCGCGGCTGGTCTTATCGATCTTCAGCTTATCGAGGATATCGAAAGCTGTTCTCTGACCGACACCGTGAATGTAGGTCAGCGCGACCCAGGCGCGCTTGTTATTCGGTATGTCAACACCCAGAATACGTGGCATTGCTTTCGTCCCAATCTCTCAGTTGTTTTGCGTCGTTCGAGAAGGCAAACTCAACGCCCTTGGCGTTGTTTGTGCCGAGGGTTTTCGCAGATGACGCGTAGAACTCTACGCCTGCGGATGAACTTGCACTTCTCACAAATGCGCTTGACCGATGCTCTGACTTTCATGACTTTCTCCGGGCGTTGTTCTGCGCCAACTAGCTATGCGAATAACGCTCTTGCTAGCGCTCCCGATAGACGATTCTTCCTTTGGTCAGGTCGTACGGTGACATTTCGATCGTGACTCTGTCGCCGGGAGTGATGCGGATCCAGTGCATCCGCATCTTGCCCGACACGTGGGCCAAAATCTTGTGTCCGCCCTCAATCTCGCAGCGAAAACGTGCGTTGGGGAGTGCCTCCAACACGGTCGCTTCCACGCGGATTGCTTCGTTCTTTGCCATACACCTTCCCAGCTTTGACTGTGTGGTCGAGCCCGCCGCAAATAATGGGCCCGACACCCTACCAGATTCCGTCTGGAATTACCAGATACTCTTATGACGGAACTTTGATTTCTGTCTTCATCGTCTGAGGTTAGCGCCGTCCACGGATTCTGCCGGCCTTCATGAACCCCTCATAGTGACGCACGAGCAGGTGTGATTCGACCTTCTGTACCAGGTCCAACGCGACGCCCACAACGATCAGGATCGCCGTGCCACCGAGGAAACTGGCTACCGAGAAGTCAAAGCCCATCCAACCCGCAATCATCGTGGGGACGAGTGCGATAAAGCTGAGGAACAGAGCTCCTGTGAAGGTGATGCGGTTCATCACCTTCTCGAGGTACGCGCTGGTCTTCTTGCCAGGGCGGATTCCCGGGATGAAGCTACCAGACTCCTTCCAGTTCGTTGCAATCTCGACCGGGTTGAACATCAACGAAGTCCAGAAGTACGAGAAGAAGAAGACCAGGCCGCCGTAGACCGCTACATACAAGAATCCGTCCCCGAACTGCAGGATGCGTGCGAGTCCGCCCAACCAATCCCAGCCAAGCGAATCGGCGACGTAGCCGATGATCGCAGCGGGAAAGTACAGCAGAGTCTGGGCGAAGATGATCGGCATCACGCCTGCCGCATTCAGCTTCAGCGGCACGTAGTGGCGCTGCCCGCCGTACACCTTGCGTCCGCGGGTCTGACGGTTGCTCTGGATGGTGATGCGCCGGTGGGCATGGGTCATGAAGACCACTGCCGCGACGACCGCCACGAACAACGCCAACAGGCTCGCGAAGGTGAGCACGGAAACAGGCAGGGTGTTGGGGTCGACTTCGTAGTCGCTGACGATACGTTTGATGATGATGCCGAAGCTGCTCGGCATGCGGGCGATGATTCCTGCCATAATGATCAACGAGATGCCGTTGCCCAGGCCGAAATCAGTGATCTGCTCGCCGATCCACATCAGGAACACCGTTCCCGTAGTGATGCCCGCGATCCAGACCAGATGCCAGAAGACGCCCGTATCGAAGCCCAGGTTGGCCTGCTTGATGTAGGAGATCACGGCCCAAGATTGGATCAGGCACAACAGGACGGTAGCATACCGCGTGTACTGCCCGATCTTCTTGCGGCCCGCTTCGCCCTCTTTCTGCAGTGCTTCTAGCTGCGGGATCACTTTGACCAGCAGCGAGAAGATGATCGAGGCGGAGATGTACGGCATGATGCCCAGGGCGAAGATGGTGCAGTTGCGCAGGTTGCCACCGGTGATGGCGCCTGCGAAGTTCAGCAGGTCCATCCCCGCAGCGTCAGCCTGGTCGGCAACGGCCTGACCATCAACTCCGGGGAGCGTTATGAACATTCCCAGGCGGTAGACGATCAGGAGCCCGAAAGTGATGAGGATTCTGTTCCTCAGCTCCGGGATCTTGAACATATTTTGCAGCGAACGAAACATTCTTGTGTCTGCCCTGGCGAGTGCCGTGGTTTACTTCTGGATCTCAACGACTTCACCGCCCGCTGCCCGGATTTTCTCCGTAGCCGAACGCGTGAAACGGTTCGCGAGCACGCGGACCTTCTTCGTGAGGTCGCCGTCACCGAGAATCTTGACTGGATAGGAATGAGAGACCAGTCCGACGCTGCGCAGCAGCTCGGGGGTCACCTCGGTCCCATCGTCAAAGCGCTCGAGAGCGCTGACATTCACGATGTCGAACTGAGCCTTCCACTTGTTGTTGAAGCCACGCTTCGGGAAGCGCCGCGTGATCGGGGTCTGACCGCCCTGATACCCGTAGCGTTTCTTCCAGCCTGAACGGCTGTGTGCGCCCTTGTGGCCGCGTCCTGCAGTCTTGCCATGGCCCGAACCGATGCCGCGACCAATGCGCTTGCGGGTTCGGTGTCCCTTGACCTTCTGCAGCAATTCTGTGAGATTCATGCCTTCTCCGATGGGTCACTAAAGAGTGACGCCTCTAAGCCGTTCAACTTCGTCTTTGGTGAGCAGGCTTTGTAGGCCCTGAAAGGTGGCCTTGACGACGTTCAGCGGGTTGGTGCTGCCGTAGACCTTGGTCAGGATATTGTGAATCCCTGCGGCCTCGACGACTGCGCGCACCGAGGCGCCGGCGATTACGCCCGTACCTTCGGACGCTGGCACCATCTTGACCCGCGAAGAACCGAAGCGCCCCGTGATCTCGTGCGGAATGGTCCCACGTTTGATGGGAACCTTGCACATCATGTCGCGGCCCTTCTTGACAGCTTTTTCGACTGCCGGCGGGACTTCGTTGGCTTTTCCGAAGCCCACGCCGACGCGCCCCTTCTGATCACCGACGACGACCAGCGCGGAGAAGCTGAAGCGCCGACCACCCTTCATGACTTTGGCACAGCGGTTGATCTTGACGACTGTCTCGACCAGTTGGGGCCTGTCGTCCTGGAAGGGTTGGCGACGGTCACCGCGTGAATCTTTGGCCATGGAAACCTCTCACTTCGAAATCTCGGGTCTGTGTTTCGCTTGACTTCAGCTATTAGCGCGAGGGCGCTAGAACTGAAGTCCACCTTTGCGCGCTGCATCTGCCAGCGCCTTGACTCTTCCGTGGTAGCGGAAACCACCGCGATCGAAGCAGACCTTCGTCACGCCGATTTCTTTGCACTTCTTTGCGATCGCATCGCCGACGACCGACGCTTCTTTGCTGTTTCCCTGACGATCCCCGGCCAGCTCTTTGCCGGCTGAGGAGGCAGAGGCCAGCGTCTTGCCGGCTTCGTCGTCGATGATCTGGCAATACACCTGGCGGTTGCTGCGGAAAATCGCAAGCCGGGGCTGGGCAGACGTGCCGAAGACCCTTCCGCGAACCCGCCGATGCCGGCGCAGCCTCTTCTCTCGTTTCTTCTTGTTCGCATCCATGGGGACACCTGCTATTTCTTGTCACCGAGGGCCTTGCCGGCCTTGCGACGGATGATCTCGCCTTGGTACTTGATTCCCTTGCCCTTATAGACTTCAGGAGGTCGGACGCCGCGCACATTCGCCGCAAACTGGCCGACGAGCTGCTTATCCGCGCCGATGATCTCGACCCTGGTCGGGTTGGGCACTTTGACCTCAAGCCCTTCTGGGATCGTCATATTGACGGGGTGGCAGTAGCCGATCTGCAACGTCAGCTCACGGTTGGCGAGCTTGGCGTTGTAGCCGGTCCCGATGATCTCGAGACGCTTACTGAAACCTTTGCTGACCCCAGTCACCATGTTGTTCAGCAGGGCGCGGGTCAGGCCGTGCAGGGCACGGTGACGCTTGGTATTCGCGCTGCGGCTGACGACCAGGGACTTGGAGTCCGTCTCGTGCTGCACCTCGACCCCGGATTCGACCCCGAGATCAAGCTGGCCGAGCTTGCCTTTTACGGTGACCGTAGAGCCGGCGACCGAGACCTCGACTCCCTTGGGAATCGCAATGGGCATTTTGCCGATACGTGACATGGAGCGGCTCCTCTCACCAAACCTCGACGAGGTATTCACCACCCACGTTCTCGCGGCGGCACTGCTTGTCCGTCATGAGGCCTTTGGAGGTCGAGAGGATCCCTACCCCCAATCCACTCAAGACACGCTTGACTTCTTTGCGCTTGCGGTAGATCCGGCGACCGGGCTTCGACACGCGCTGAATGTGGTGGATGACGTCCTCGCCGTTCGGCCCATACTTGAGGCCAACAACGAGGCGCTTGGAAATCAGTTCACCCTCGACCTGCACGTCACCGACGAAGCCTTGTTGCTTCAGGATTCCGGCGATCGTCTCCTTGATCTTGGAGAACGGGATGGCCACGCGCGTCTTCTTGACGCGGCTGGCATTCCGGATGCGTGTGATCATGTCCGCAATGGGATCGCTCATCGACATGGGATTGTTCTCCGACCCGCCTTACCAGCTAGCTTTCTTGACGCCGGGGATCTCGCCTCTGGAAGCCAGGTTCCGGAAGCAGATGCGGCAGATCTTGAACTTGCGGTAATACGCCCGGGGGCGTCCGCATAGCTGGCAGCGATTGTATTCTTGAACCTTGAATTTGGCGGGCCGACTTGCCCGGACCTTCTGACTCGTTTTCGCCACGATGTTTCCTCAATTTCTGCGGAAAGGCATTCCGATTTCCTTGAGGAGCTCGAAGGCTTCCTCATCTGTCTTGGCTGTCGTCACCATCGTGATGTCCATTCCCTGCGCGAACTCGACGTTGTCGATCGGAATCTCGGGAAACACGATCTGCTCCGACAGGCCCATCGAATAGTTGCCATGCCCGTCGAAGGAGTTGGTCTTCAATCCGCGGAAGTCGCGGATACGTGGAATGGCGACCGTGATCAGCCGATCCAGGAATTCCCACATGCGGTCCCGGCGCAAGGTCACCTTGCAACCGATGGGCATTCCCTGACGCAGCCGGAAAGACGAAACCGCCTTACGTGCCTTGGTCGACACGGGCCGCTGGCCCGTGATCAACGCCAGCTCTTTCTTGGCTTTGTCGATGCGCTTCGAGTCGTCGCGTGCTTCGCCGAGACCCATATTGATCACGATCTTCGACATGCGGGGGATGCGCATCACGTTGTCAAAACTGAAAGTCTCGCGAAGTTTCTCGCGAGTCTCCGCCTGGTATTTCTGCTGGAGCCTGGGCTTTGCCATTCCTTGAACCATCCATGGGGGAACCGAGTCCTGGACCGCGGTCCCTTGCTTAGCTATTCCGCGGCGGTGTCCGCAGCGGTTGTTTCTATCAGTCCGATACCTTGCCGACGGGGTTGTCTGAACGTTTGAAGTAGCGAACCGCTTTGCCTTCTTCGCGGCGGACGCCGACACGCTCAGGTTTCCCCGACTTGGGGTTGACCAACATGACGTTGGAGATATGCAGCGGGGCTTCCTTCTGGAGGCGGCCTCCCTGCGGGGTCTTCTGGGTCTTGCGCAGGTGCTTCCAGATGTAGTTCACACCCTCGACCACCAGGCGATCTCCCGGAGCCATCCGCAGAACCTTGCCCTGCTTGCCTTTTTCGTCGCCCGTCACGACCATGACCTGGTCGCCGCGCGTAATCTTCCTATTGGCCATGACTCAGACAACCTCCGTCGCCAGCGAAATGATCTTCATGAACTGTCGCTGGCGAAGCTCTCGCGCCACCGCACCGAAAATGCGGGTACCCTTGGGGTTCTTTTCGTCGGAGAGGATCACCAGGGCGTTCTTGTCGAAACGGACATAGGAACCGTCTGCACGACGGATCTTGCGTTTCGTGCGTACAATGACGCCCTTGACGATAGTCCCGGTTTTGATTTCGCTACCGGGGATCGCCTTTTTCACAGTGGCAACGATCACGTCACCGATGTGTGCGTAGCGCCTCTTGCTGCCGCCCAGGACCTTGATGCACATCGCTCTTTTGGCGCCAGTATTGTCGGCGACATCGAGCATGGTCTGCATTTGTATCATCGATCGAAGCTCCCATCAATCCCGAGGTCACACCGCGGAGGTGCGCAGCACTTCGAGCAGTCGCCAACGTTTGATTTTGCTCAGCGGACGAGCCTCCTGGATCTTGACCAGGTCGCCTTCTTTCGCTGCGTTGTCTTCGTCGTGTGCGTAGTACTTGGTGTACCGCTTCACGTATTTCTTGTAGCGCTTGTGCTGCGTCAGCTGCTCGCTCTGCACGGTGATCGTCTTGTTTGCTTTGCAGCTCAAAACGACACCCTGAACGGTCCGGCGCGGCTTGTTTTCTTTTTGCTCTGACATGACCCTACTTCCTGCTCTTGGCCAGACGGTTCTTGACCTGCCGGTTGCGGCGTTTCTTGCGGTACAGGATCCGGTCGCGCCTGGAACGCTTACCCGCTTCCTTCAGCTCTTGCTCACGGACGACCGTTTTGGCGCGGGCGACCTCGATGCGGATCGCAGCAAGGCGGCCGGTGTTATCGGGAGATTCGACGGCCGACTGGACACGCAGATCGAACATCTCTTTCTTGAGCTCTTTGATGCGTTCTTTGAGCTCGTTGACGGGGGTTTCCCGTATCTCTTGAAGATTCACAGCTTCATGTCCTCCAGCGCGGCGACGAACTTGGCGCGGACGGGAAGCTTGTGGGCGATGCGGGCCAGCGCTTTCCGCGCTATGTCCTCAGGCACACCCTTGACTTCGTACATCACCGTGCCAGGCCGGACGGCCGCAGCCCAGTAATCGATTTCACCCTTGCCCTTGCCCTGACGCGTTTCCGCCGGTTTCGAGCTGTAGGGTTTGTGCGGGAAGATGCGGATAATCACCTTGCCGGCACCAGCCAACGCGCGGTTGCAGGCAACACGTGCCGCTTCGATCTGGCGGGATGTGATCCGACCGATCTCGAGGGACATGATGCCGTATTCACCAAAGGACACCCGGTTGCCCCGGGTTGCGTTCCCCCGGATCCTACCGCGTTGCACCTTTCGATGCTTTACTCTCTTGGGCATTAGCATTGCGGCCGTCCTTCCTTCCTCGATAAACCCAGACTTTGCAACCGATGTTTCCGTGCGTCGTGGCCGCTTCTGCGAAGCCGTAGTCGACGTCTGCCGTCAAGGTCTGCAAGGGAACCGACCCGAGCAGCTTCTTCTCGCGACGCGCCATTTCCGCGCCACCCAGGCGACCAGCCAACAGGATCTTGACCCCTTTGGCTCCGGCCATCATGGTCTGTTCTGCGGCTTTCTTCAGCACGCGGCGGAACGACATACGCTTCGAGAGCTGCTCGGCGATGTTCTCTGCGACCAGTTGGCCGTTCAGCTCGATCTTGGCAACCTCGACTGTATCGACCGAGACCTTTTTGTCGGTCAGGCGGTAGAGCTCAGCCTTCAGCGTTTCGATCTTCGAGCCTTTGCGGCCGATGATCAGTCCGGGGCGCGCTGTGTAGATGAACACCTTCAGCTCATTGCCGTAGCGCTCGATTTCGACTTTCGAGATGGCCGCATAGCGGGTCACCGCATTGCGCTTCGAGAAGTCGTTGTACCGGGACTGGATGAATTTCCGGATCTTCGCATCTTCGACGAGCAGATCCCCGAAGTTTTTCTTGCGAGCGAACCACCTGGAGCTCCAGTCGCGGATGATCCCAACCCGAATTCCGACTGGATGGATTTTTTGACCCATGGAGAGTGTTCCTTTGTCAGTCCGTTTCGGCGGCGTTGTCAGGCGCCAGGGCGATGGAGATGTGGCTGGTCCGATTCTTTACGGGGTGCGCCATTCCGCGTGAGCGGGGGCGCCAGCGTTTGATGGTCGGACCTTCGTCGACCCTGGCCTCGGAAACGAACAGAGAGTCGAGGTTCACCTCAAGGTGCTTCTCGGTGATCAGGTGCTCTGCGTTGGCGATGGCCGAGCGTACGATTTTCTCGACGAAAGATGCGGCACGCCGAGGATGGAACTTCAACGTGCGAAGTGCCTCCTGAATCGACACGCCACGGATCTGATCGACGACAAAGCGCGCTTTTCGCGGCGAGATTCGTGCGTACTTGTGCGAAGCCGTAAACATCCCTACGTACCCTTCTTCTTCGTATGACCCCGGAACGTGCGTGTCGGAGAGAACTCACCGAGCTTGTGCCCGACCATGTCCTCGGTCACAAAAACCTTGGGAAATTTGTTGCCGTTGTGCACATTGAACGTGTGGCCGACCAGCTCGGGGACAATCGTGCTCCGCCTCGACCAGGTTTTGATGGGGGTGCGCCCACCGTCCTTCTTCTGCGCCAGCACTTTTTGCAGAAGTTTGGGCTCGATGAACGGCCCTTTCTTAAGCGATCGACCCATGCCTTCCTAACTCCTTCGGCTTCTGTCTCTCGACGCAATTTGTACGCATTACTTTTTCCGACGCCGGATGATGTATTTATTGCTGGCGGCGTTGACTTTTCGTGTCCGGCCGCCCTTTGCGGGTTTGCCCCAGGGCGAAACGTGACCGAAACGACGTCCACCCGCACGGCGCCCTTCGCCACCACCCATCGGGTGGGCGACAGGGTTCATCGCGCTACCGCGAACATGCGGCCGGCGCCCGAGCCAGCGCTTACGACCAGCCTTGCCGAGATGAACGCGGTTGTGGTCGCCATTGCCGACCGTGCCAATCGTGGCCCGGCAACGAACATGCACGCGGCGCATTTCACCTGACGGCAATGCGACCACCGCGTACTCGCCTTCGCGAGCTACCAGTCGTCCGCTGGTGCCCGCTGAACGAGCCAGCTGCGCACCGCGCCCCAGAGTCAATTCGATCGCGTGAATCACCAACCCGATTGGTATGTCTTTGAGCGCCATGCAGTTGCCGTCACGGGGCTCGGCATCGGGGCCGCTCGTGAGCACCTGGTCGACCTTGATGCCCTTGGGCGCCAGGATATAACGCTTCTCGCCGTCGGCGTAGACCAGCAGCGCGATGTTCGCCGAGCGGTTGGGGTCATACTCGATCGAGTCGACGCGGGCGGGGATTCCGTCCTTGTCACTGCGCTTGAAGTCGATCACGCGGTAGGAACGCTTGTGGCCACCGCCGCGATGATGTGCGGTTATGCGGCCATAGCAGTTGCGTCCACCGTTCTTCTTGATCGAACGGAGCAACGACTTCTCCGGCGTCGACCGCGTGATCTCGTTATTGTCCAGGGTGGTGCCGTGGCGTCTACCCGCGGAAGTCGGCTTGTAGCTTCGAAGGCCCATGATAATCCTCAATCCTGCATCGCTGCTCGCAAGTGCGTCAAACGATGTCGATCTTGTCCTCGGGGTGCAGCTTCACCACTGCTTTCTTCCAGTCGGGCATCATGCATTGCTTCGCACGCACGCGCCGCTTTTTGCCTTTACGCACCAAGGTATTGACCTTCTGCACACGCACGTCGAAGATCTCCTCGACGGCCTGACGGATCTCTACCTTGTTGGCGTCTTTCCGGACCTTGAACGAGTATTGATTGGCGAGCTCGATGGCCGCAGTCGACTTCTCGGAGATCACCGGGGTCAATACGATCTGATAGGGGTCGCGCATTATTCTGCCTCCTCGGCGTCAGCAGTCTTCTGACCCACGCGCTCGGTAAGGTGCTTGAGGCTCTCGCTAGAGAGAACAGTCAGGCGCGAAACGAGCAGGTCACGGGCATTGACGTCTTGAGCGCGCAACACTGCTACGCCGGGCATGTTTCGTGCTGAGAGGTAGACGTTGCGGCTGGTCTCGACGTCGTCAGTGTCGGGCAGCACGATCAGGACGGTCTCGTCCTCGACCCCCACGGCACCGAGGATCTCCTCAAGGCGCGCGGTCTTGGGCTGAGAGAAGGCGAGACGATCGACCACCCGGACCTCACTGTCCCGGAACTTCGAGAACAGTGCGCTGGCCGTGGCGATACGGCGTTGGCGCTTCGGCAGCACACCGCCATAGTTGCGAGGGATCGGACCATGGGTCACGCCACCACCACGGAAGAGATTGACCTTGCGCGAACCGTGCCGGGCGCGCCCGGTACCTTTCTGACGGTAGATCTTCTTGGTCGAGCCGACGACCATGGCGCGGGTCTTGACGCTGGCAGTGCCCACGCGATCGTGCGCCTCGTAGGCCACGACGGCGTCTTTCAGCAGCTGGTGACGAACGCACCCGCCCAACTGGGCTTTGGAGACTGAGACCGTGCCGACCTCGCCCCCGTCGACACCTTTGACAGGAACTTCAAACATGTTTCACCTCTTCGCGACCAACTTCTGTCGGTTGGGTCTCACGAAACCCAGTTCGTCTTGCGGATCAATAGTTTTCCGCCCCGCGGCCCCGGAACTCCACCCTTGATAAACAGCAGGTTCTTTTCGGCATCGATGCCGACCAGCTCCAGGTGGCGCACGGTGCGTCGGGCGGCGCCGTAGTGGCCCGGCATCTTCTTGCCTGGGAACACACGGCCGGGATCTTGGTGCTGACCGATGGCGCCGGGGGCACGCACGTTCATCGAGCCGTGGGAGCGGGGTCCCTTGGCAAAGCCGTGGCGCTTGACCGTTCCGGCGAATCCACGTCCCTTGGTCGTGCCGACCACGTCGACGTGGCTGACACCTTCGAAAATCTCGACAGTCAGTGTGTCGCCAACCTTGGGCGGCTGGGCGGGATCGATCGGGACTTCCTTCAGCTGACGCATCGGCGTCTCTTCCAGACCCGCCTTCTTGAAGTGGCCCATCAGCGGTCGCGTGAGCCGCCCACGCCGTTGACCGTCGCGGCCGGGCCTGAGGGTCTCGTAGCCGATCTGCGCCGCATCATGGCCATCGGTGTCGGCAGTCTTGACCTGAACCACCTTGCAAGGGCCGGCTTCGACGACGGTCACGGGAACGAACTTCCCGTCCTTGTCGAAGAACTGGGTCATCCCGACCTTTTTTCCGAGTATGTGACTGAACACGTGGTTGCTCCGTTACTTCCGACTGATCTAGGCTTTGATGCGGATATCGACACCGGCAGGCAGGGGGAGCTCGCTGATCTCCTCCACTGTTCCTGCGGTCGGAACGATATCAATCAACCGCTTGTGGGTGCGGATCTCGAACTGTTCCCGCGACTTCTTGTCGACAAAGGGTCCTCGCAGAACCGTGTACCGCTCGATCGAGGTCGGGAGCGGAATCGGGCCCTTGACCACCGCGTTCGTCTTGCGAGCGGCCGTGACGATTTTC
>JAJDCP010000192.1 GCA_029260765.1 Planctomycetota bacterium | reverse complement strand
ATGCCCTGGGTATGGTCCAGAACCCGCAGAACGGCGCGATTTTCAGCCAGGCAGGGGCGACCAGCCCCCTGACATGGGAGGTCCAGCAGCTGATCAACAACCCGCCGCGCTTCGGGGGAGTGCACTCGGTCGCGACGGCTGGAGGCGCGATCATCCGCGTTGACTGGCTGTCCGCCCTCGACGACAGGACCGATGTGGCCGCCATGCAGTACGAGGTCTACCTGGCCTCCAGCTCGGGAGGCCAGAGCTTCGCCAGCCCCACCTTCACGACCTCCCCCGGCGCGTTGTTCGCCATCCTGGACAATAGCGACAGCCCCCTGATTCAGGTCGACACCGAGGTCTTCGCGGTGGTCCGTGCCCTGGACGGCGACGGGGATCAGGACGGCAACGAGGTCGAAGTGGCCGTGATTCCTGTCGCCGAGAGCTCTGTCCGCTTCATCGATCCGAGCGCTAGCGGTGGCGCCGGCAGCCTGGCTGATCCCTACGACAGCCTGCAAGCGGGGATCGACGACGTAGAGGCCATCAGCGGCGGAGGTGTGCTGGTCGTCGCCAACGGCACACTCAGTGCGGCTGCTGCTGTAGTGCTGGGCGCGACCGCGGAGCCTTCGGCCCTGTACGGACGCTTCGACTTCACGGGACTGAGCGGAAGCTCGACCCGCCGCCAGGTGCTCGAGGCCCGCGAGTCGCCCAGCAGCAGTGCCGAGACTCTGCTGAGCGGGGCCACTCTGGCGGGCTCGGAGTCGTTGCAGTTGCGGCTCGCCAGCGGAGAACGCACAGCCCTGGATGGCCTGGTCTTCGAAAACCCGCCGCTCTGCGCAAGCCACGTCGGCGGCGATCTGGTCTACCTGCTGGTCTCCGGCTGTACCTTCAGCGGTCTGGACCGGGGCGATTCTACGGGCATCGGCATCGTGGTACGCAATAGAGCTGCAGCCCCCAGCGCGCACCGCTTGCGGGTCACGGGCTCGACCTTCAACGGCCGTCTGGAGGCCGGGATCCAGATCACAGGTCGAACCCTCAGCCTGCTCACCAACGGCAACACCTTTCAAGAGCTGGCGGAAGGCATCAACACAGAGCAATACCTGTTCGCAACCTGCACATTTGGTGACGACCTGGCGCTGGTGCCTCCGACGGGCCAGACTCTGGTCATCGAGACGCGGGACAACCTCTTCAATGTGATCGATGTCGATGCAGTAGACTTGCGCTTCGCACCCGACGATCCTGCCATGCGGGCCGACATCGACTGGCGCTTCGAACGCAACCTCATCCACGCCATCGACAACCAGGCCATCGAAGTGACCGATTTTTCCTACTTCGGCGATGGCGGCGACAACGACCTGGGTACCGCGAGCTTTCTAGCTCAAGACAATGACTTCCAGTCCGTTATCGGGCAGGGTTTCCAGTTCAGTGAGCTCGATGACAACCCGGGCAACGCCCACGGCCATCTCAGCTACGTCTTCCGTGGAAACCGGTACACCCTGCTCAGCGACAACGCGATCGAGTTCAGCAACCTGATTGTGCGCGACGATGCCAGCTTGAGCATTGTCTGCGAGGACGAGGTCGCCCAATCGCTGGCCGATGACTATTTGCGGCTCAATCCCTCGAGTGTGGACAGCACCGATAACGGAGCGATCACGGTGACACTCGAGCGCGCCGACTTCTTGAACCTGACCGATGAGGGGATCGACATCGAGGGCGACAACTTGTTGCCTCAGGACGGGAGCTTTGTACTCCGTTACACAGATGGCCTGAGCGTGATCGTTGGCGACCTGCTCGACTTGTTCGAGCTCGGCCCGATGGAAGCCACCCCCACAAGCGCTGTCGGGAGTTTCGAGGTAGAGATCTCGACCAGCACCCTGGCCTCGATCGATGACGAGGCCGTCGATCTCGAGCTCAATACGGGCTTGCAGACGGGTCCTCTCGATGTGCGTTTTGTCGACAACGCCAGCGTCGGCGGTACCGGGTCGATCGTTTTGGTGGAGATGGGTCTCAACGTGCAGTCGATCGACCTCGAGGTGGCCCGCAACAGCTCGAGCAACGGCACCGTCGAGCACTACGGTGTCTTCGGAAATGTTCCGGATGCGCTAAGCGTGATGCGCTTCACCGACAACAGCTGCCAAAACTCCGGGGACGAGTTCGTCTACTTCGAGCTGCTGGACAACCCGAATGGGGTGGCAGACATGATCGTCGTTGCCTGCAACAACTTCGGGGAGTTCCTCGACGACGAGGGCTTCCAGATGCTGCTGGAGAGTGGCCAGGACGACAATATCTTCGTCGCCGTCACACAGAACACCTTCGTCGATATCGTCGACGAGGCAGTCAACCTCGAGCTGGCAGATCTCAACACCCGGCTCTTGATCGCGAACAACGCGCTGGGTGTCGTGAACGACAATGACAGCAGCTCCGGCGCGATCCAAGCCTTCATTGAGGGAACCCTCGAGGGCTCGGTAGAGGTCTACAACAACATCATCGCACAGACGACCACCCACGGCGTCCTGGTCGACAACGCCGACCTGCCGGCGCAGATCGTCAACAACACCTTCTCGCAGACAGGCAGTGGCTTCGATTTCGGCGCGGTTTCCACCGAAGGCACTTTCGGCGCGGGCTTCAGCCAGGTCTTTGTCGAGAACTGCATCCTCAGTGAGGCGGCGGGCTTCAACATGGGCCCCGACCAGATGGAGGCGCGCTATAGCTTGGCGGACCGCCATTTTCCGGGTCTGACTGGATACGAGAACGTATTTGCCAACCCCCTGTTCAGTTTCCTGGGGACGGATCGCGACTTCGAGGTCTACTACAGCCTGCTGTCCGCTTCCGCAGCCATCGATGCTGGCAACCCCGCGTCCCGCTACGACGACAACGACGGCAGCCGCAATGACATGGGGGCCTTTGGCGGGCCCGGAGGTTACGGCGTGGGCGTGCAGAGTACGAGCGGCTGCCCCTTGCGCATGATCGGCACGGTCCCCTTCCTCGGCTTGTCCACGGGCGCATCGCTGAGCTCGCTGGGGGTCGGAGACAGCCTGCGCCTGGTCTTCACCGACGAGCTCGATGCGGGCACGGTCACTTCCAACAGCATTCGCCTCATGACGTCTTCGGGGGTACACCCGGCGACCTTGACGGTCGATGGACACTACGTGCACCTGTATCCCAGCTCGGCCCTGCCGGCCGGCGAGACCGTGACTTTGCAGGTGTTGGCCGGCGGACTGCAGGCGAGCTCTGGACGAGAGCTGCAGGTTCCTTCGTACGTTGACTTTGCGACGAAGCCCACGGCCAGCGCCGAGAGCGAGCCCAACGACGCGATCGGCTCGGCCGATGATCTCGGAGCGTCCAGTGTCGTCGAGCTGAGCGGTACGTTGGATAACTCTGAGGAAGACTTCTTCCGCATCGATGGTCTGGTGGCCGGAGAGCGGCTGCAGGTCAGCGTCTTCAATATCCGCATTCTGGCGGCCGCTGATACCTGCCTCGAGTTGCTAGATGCGACGGGGAACCTGGTGCTTGACGCCAATGACGACGCGTTCGGCCGGGACGCCTATCTCGACCATGTGTTTACCGCAGACGAGATCGCGGCATCCTCTGGCGTCTTCTTCCTGCACCTAGACGAGCGTGGTCAGGCGAGCGGTCCCGAGCCGTACACACTTGTCGTGGTGAGGCGCTGAGCAGGTGCGCCTTTCATGGAAAAGCAGTCTGGCCCTGTTGCTCGGTGCCGTTGCGCTCGGCTGGTGGCTACCCAGGCCCGGGCGTTCGTCTGTGCCAGAACAGTCTCCGGGGGAGGAAGCCAGAAGGCCCCTCCCCAACGTCGACCACGAGGTGTCGTCCAGCGATCCGTTGGCACCCGTAACCCCGGGCGTGGTAACGTCTCGTGGGCCATTGTTGGGGGAGCACAGTCCGACGACGCCAGAACGCACCGTGCAACCGGAGGTTCCCGCGCGAGGGGAAGACCGCTTCGAGAATCTGGCCTACGCAGCCCTCACCGCACTCGAAACGCGTGTGGGCGATCTGTTGCGGGAAGACGAAGAACCTGGAGCGGAGGAAGCCTCCCAGGAGGAGGCGCGGGAGCGCCTGCAAGAGCTGGCCCGCCACCTGGCCAAACAGCCCGGTGACGGGTTGCGGTATCTGGCCTTGCTCGATGCCCTGGAGCCCACGCTGGCCTTGGACAGCGCCTGGCCGTTGCGCCACGCCCGCGATCCGGCGCTGACCGAGGCTCTGCTGGAGCGTTTGCGGGAAGCTCCTGAAGCCTGGCAGCGCAGCGTTGCGGTGGCAGGCCTGGCAGGGCGGGAGGGAGAAGCGCCGCTGCGGGCACTGCTCGCGGCCGCTCAGGTAGATTCTTCCGCAGAAGTGCGGGCGTCCGCCACTGAGCAG
This sequence comes from Planctomycetota bacterium, assembly GCA_029260765.1. Taxonomy (GTDB): domain Bacteria; phylum Planctomycetota; class J058; order JAJDCP01; family JAJDCP01; genus JAJDCP01. Next base: position 94,916 of record JAJDCP010000192.1, on the reverse strand, counting down.
TTGGGGGTGTTTCTGTTCGATCCTCTGCGCGCATCCTCTCAAGGACGGGTGCAGGAGGCACTGCAGCTACGTCTGCGGGACCCTGAAATGGGCCCGCGCTTGCAGGCGCTGCTGGCGCTTTCCCAGAGTCCTCCTTCGGCCGGCCTACGCGAGATCGTCCAGGATCTCGCCGGCCACGACCCCAGCCCGTTGGTCGCAGCGACTGCCAGAAAGCTGCTGGAGCGTTGGGCCGAGTAACGACGCTCCGTACTGTTGCGATTGCTTGTCGATGGATGGGGTCTCCTGAGCTCCGCTCTGCACTCCGTAGGTGGTTCTCTGACTCGCAATAGTCCGGTCAGCCAGCCACATGGTCCACGGAGGCCCCCGATGGCGGCGGGCCGTCCTGTTTCCGTCAAACCTCGGACAGGCTGGCCAGCATCTCTTCGACCGAGTTGAAGCGCTTCTCGACGCGCGCAAAGCAGCGCGCGAAGACCTCGTCGAGCTCTGCTGGAACGTCGGGCTGCAGCTCCGATGGCTTGTCGCCCGGATGCGGCCGTTCTCCGGTCAGCATCTCGAACAAGATCACGCCCAGAGCGTAGATGTCGGTGCGGTGGTCGACCGGCTCGCCGCCCAGCTGCTCGGGTGCCATGTAGGCCGCCGTCCCGAAGCCGACCTGGCTGGCCAGGCCTCCCGAGAGCAGCAGCGGGCGCTCGGCCTCGAGCCGGGCCCGGCCCAGCTCGAAGTCGGTCACCTTGACCTGGTCATCGGGGCTGACCAAGATGTTCTCGGGCTTGAGGTCGCAATGCACGATGCCAGCCTGGTGCGCGGCCTGCATCCCCAACAGTACCTGCTGGAAGAGCCCCAGCGCGCGGCCGCAGGGCAGGCGGGTCTCTGTCTCGAGCAGGCGTCGTAGATCCTGGCCCGCCACGTATTCGAGCGCGACATAGGGAGTGTCCCCGTCGAGCTCGGCACCGAGAACCTTGACGATGTGCGGGTTGTCCAGCTGGAACTGGATCTTGCCCAGCCGCCGCAGGCTGTCCCGATGCCGCGGCTGGTTGGGGATTTTGACCGCTGCGGCGGTGCCAAATGCCGCGTGATGTGCCTTCCAGACCTGTCCGAAGCCGCCCTCGCCGATCGGCTCCTCGAGAACATACTCGCCGAGCCTCAGGCCCGGCGTCAGGGGGGCAGGTTTGCTCTGCTGGCTGGCTGGCTCGGGGGTAGGCACGGCGCTCTTGGTCGCTCGGCTCTCATCTGCCAGGCGTCCTTCCAGGACCACGCAATAGGCGCGGGCCTCGACCTCTTGGGGACTGGACTTCTTGCTGTTCGGGAAGGCCGCGACGGCCCGGCGTGCCGCCTCCAGAGCCTCGCGGGAGTTGCCGAGGGAGGCTTCGGCTCTGGCCTGCTTCAGGTGTTGCTGGGCCTCAGCCATACGCTTCTGTTGGTGGTTGTGCCCGAAGATGATGGCGACCGTGACAAAGACAAACAAGCAGACCAGCATAGCCAGAGCTTCTCCGCCCTGGAGGCGGGCCAACATCAGACCGTTGGCGGCAGCTGAAACAGAAACGCCAAGACCCCACATGACGACTCCTCCTTTCCGTTCCCTGGGCAGAACAGGACAGCGGAAGGCAAGCAAACTATGTTCCTGACCCAGATGCTACCCTTCAAGTGCCATGTGTCGGGCTCGCTGGTGGCGATGGGAACGGAGCTGCCGCCGGCAGATGGTGTCCGGGATGCGACTTGAAGACCCGGAACAGGAAGTACAGCGCGGGGAAGATCAGCAGCGACCCGCACACCAGCGCGACCAACATCGCCCGCAAGGTCGCGTCGGGAGCTGCCGCATTCTCCAATGTGAGGCCCGGACCCGTCGCCATGGGCAGAAGCATGGGCAGCTGGATCAGGAACCAACCGACCAGAACGCAGCCCACCTGCGCGCTAACCAACGCACGCAGCGTCCGCGGCTGGCGCTGGGGCAGTCCCCGCCAGATCGGCACCGCCAGCACACTGGCAAGCCCCATGCAGGCCAGGCTCCAGGGATGGCTGAGGAATGCGCCCGCGAGGGGGGCAACACCCCACCAGCTGAGCGCGAAGACAGCCAGGCCACTGAGCATCGCCAGGGCCATGCCCCAACGGGCGGCCTGGACCAGGGTGGGGCGCAGGGATACCTCTTCGGTCTCGGCGATCAGGAAGACCCCGCCCACGTACGCGAAGAGACAGCAGACAAACACCCCCATCGCCAGCGCGAACGGGCTCAGCCAGGGCGTGACGAATGCTTCGGCGAAGGTCGTCGGCTCCGCCAGGACCTGCGCGCCGAGGCAGCCTCCCAGCACCAGCCCCAGGCAAAACGGCGTCACCAGGCTGCCGACCGCGAACACCCGCGAGTAGGTCTGTCCGAGCTGGTCGGCATAGGGGTCGTAGTGCCGGAAAGCGAACGCGCAGCCGCGGGCTATGATGCCGAACAAGGCGCCCGTCAGAGGAATGTGGAAGGCGTTGGAGATCGCGACGTAGAACTTTGGGAAGCCCGTGAACACGATCACCACAGCCAGGATCAGCCAGATGTGGTTGGCCTCCCAGACTGGTCCGAGAGCGCGTGTGACCTGCTTGCGCAGAGCATCGCGCTGCTGCTTCGGGGCGAACAGCTCAAGGATTCCCGCGCCGAAGTCCGCTCCGCCGAGCAGGCTATAGAACAGCAACGCGACTCCCAGGAAGGCGGCGACAGCCTCTTTCATGTGCCTTCCTCCCCCAGCTGCTGGTGCAAAGCGCGCACCTGACGGACCATCAACCACAGCACCACCGCGCTCAGGAACAGGTAGACGGTCGCATACAGAGCCAGGCTCCAAGCCAGTCCAGGCAGCGGGCTCAGAGCGTCCCGGGTGTGCATCACGCCGTAGATGATCCAGGGCTGGCGGCCGACCTCCGTCACGGTCCAGCCCGCCTCTACAGCGATGAAGCCTAGGGGCGTGCAGGCCACGAGCAGCTTGAGCAGCCAGCGCCGCTCGAGCCAGGCCTGCTTCCAGATCAGGGCCAACAGACCGAGCAGTCCCACGCCGGCCAGCGTGCTGCCGATGCCCACCATGATCTGGAAGGCCAGATGCACGATGGGAACCGGCGGCCAGAGGTCCTCGGGCGTGGCGTCCAGGCCTTCGACTTCCGTCTCGAAATCGTTGTGCACCAAAAAGCTCAGCATCTTCGGCAGCTCGATGCCCCAGCGCACGCTGCGCGTCTCGACGTCCGGCCAGCCGCCGATCAACAGCGGCGCGCCCTGCTGGGTCTCGAACAGCGACTCCATGGCGGCCAGCTTGGTCGGCTGGCGGCGGGCGACGTCTTGAGCGCTGTGATGGCCACTGATCGGCATCGCCAACGCAAAGATGGCCGCAAACCCCAGGGCGATGCGCAGGGCCCGGCTATGGACCGGGTGCTTCGGCCGCTTGAGCAAGAGCAGCGCGTGCATGCCTGCGACCGCAAAACCCGTCGCCACAAAGGCGGCCAGGGTCATGTGCAGGCCCTGGCTGAGCGCCGCGTCGTTGAACATCGCCGCGTAGGGGTCGACATTGATCGCCTTGCCGTCGACCCAATCGAAGCCCGCGGGCGCGTTCATCCAGGCGTTGGCGCAGATGACGAACAGCCCTGAGAGCACGCCCGAGATCCCTACCACGACCCCGCACCCCCAGTGCACCCAGGGCCGCAGGCGTTCCCAGCCGTACAGGTACAGCCCCAGGGCGATGGCTTCGATGAAGAAGGCCGTGCCCTCCCAGGAGAAGGGCATGCCGATGATGCCGCCGGCATGTTCCATGAACCCCGGCCAGAGCAAGCCGAGCTCAAAGGACAACGCGGTCCCCGATACTGCGCCGACCGCGAAGAAGATGGCGACCCCGCGCATCCAGGCCTTCGTCAGGGTCTTGTAGGCGGGCTCGCCGGTCTTGAGCCAGCGGAAGTGGGCGACCGCCATCAAAAAGGGCATCGCTATGCCGATGCAGGAGAAGATGATGTGGAAGCCGAGTGAGAGCGCCATCTGCCAGCGCGCGGCCAGGAAGTCATCCACGGTGCCTCCGCTGTTCCTACTGGCTGCCCATTGTAGGCTGGTCTGCCGCGGGTACCAAGGTTTTGCCGTTCAGCCGTAGTTTTCAAGGCTCGAGACGTCGACACCGGCCGCGGCCAGGAATCTGGCCGAATTTCGGCGCCGTTTGATGCAAGCACCATTGACGAGGTCGGTGGCCTCAAGACGAAGTGGTAGTGGTGGATGCGGCTGTCAGAGTCTGCCCGCTGCGCGATGTTTGCAGAGCGGGCCCTCGTGGGCCGCCGTGGAGCCTCCCCGTGATGGGAACGTGTTCTGAGCGGTTTCGAGGCGCACGCGAGGGTTGTAGACTGCTTGGAGATCGCGCCCTGGAGACTCAGGCGATGTCCACGGTTCAGACCCACACGGATGGGACCCGCAGCCCTTTCCAGCTCCGTCCTGCAGAGCCCCGGGATGCGGAACAGATCGCAAGCGTGCGCGTCTCGACCTGGCAGGCTGCTTATCGAGGCTTGCTGCCGAGCGCATACCTCGACGCGCTGGATCCCCAGCACGAAGTCGACCGCAGGCGCGCACAGATCCGAGCGGGATCCCCGCGGACAGGCTGCCTGGTCTGCGAAACGGAGGGGCTCGTCGACGGTTTCTCCAGCTTCGGACCGGGGCGGGACGTGGATCTCAAGACCCTTGGAGAGATCTACGCGCTCTACGTGCTTCCCCAATTCTGGGGCACAGGTCGCGGCCGCGCGCTGCTCGGCGAAGCCCTGAGGCGGCTGCACAGCGCGGGATTCAGGCAGGCGACGCTCTGGCTGCTGAAAGGAAATCAACGGGCCGCGCGCTTCTACCAGGCCGCGGGATTCATTCCCGCCGGCGCCCGCAAGACGGTCTCACTCCCGGGTGTAGAGCTTGATGAAGCGCGCTACCTGCTCGCTCTGACTGCAGAGGCCTTCCGATGAAGTCCTGGTTCCCCCGCGCCTGCCTGTTCGCTTCGATCGCCCTGCTCAGCGTCGCGGGGCTGAGCTACGTCGTGCTGCCGCGCACGACCTGGAGCGCGTTGTTCTTCCCTGTGCACGCCGCCCTGCACGAAGGTTGGGTCCATGTTGCTGCGTGGCTGCTCGCGGGGGCGTTGGTCGCCAGCTGCAAAGGCTGGCTCCGCCCCGCCTGGTATGGCGTGGTCGCCGTCTATTGGTTGCTCGGGGCCGTGAATCTGGCCATGCGCCTGGTCTTGAGCCGGTCGCTGCGGGGGTTGTCGTTGTTTTGGATCGTGGTCTGTCTGGTGTTGGCCGCCGGCCTGATCGCCGCCTGGCGGTCCGCTAAGACCCCGCAACCGTCCCGAAAGGGTCGGGCGGTGGCGCTACTCGGACTGCTCTACGTTACGCTGGCCACGGGCCTGTACCCCCTGTCGTATCTGGTCGCCCTGGGCATGCGGCCGGCGGTCTATCTCGAGCAGTTCGAGAAAGCCGAGACCTCAGCGAGAGTTGAGCGCACGATCGACGGAGTCGTCCACAAGGTCTACTACGGAGAGCTGCACGGCCACTCCTGGTTCTCGATGGATGCCCGGGTCTTCGGTGCCACGCCGCCCGACGAGTACTACCGCTATGCGCGCGACGTCGGGGGGCTCGACTTCGCCGCGCTCACCGACCACGACAGTCCGGATGGGATCTCTGTCAGGCCCGAGCTCTGGGACTACGTGATGCGCCTGGCCGACGAGTACAACCAACCCGGGCACTTCGTCACCTTCAAGGCCTTCGAGTGGACCAGCGGCGAGGGCCACCACGAGCTGTTGCGGCACTGGAGCGGCGGCGATGCACAGGCCTTCCTCGACGACCACACGGTCTGGGGGCACCGCAACGTCTTCTTTCCTGGCTCCGAGGTTCCCGCCGTGCTCTTCAGCCACGCAGATGCCGACGCCCAGCGGCCCGAGGATCTATGGCGCAAACTGCGCGAGCATGGGGCGTTGGCCATTCCCCACCATCCTCTGGGCGGACCGGTTCCGGCGATGAAATGGCAGCACTTCGAGCCCGACCTCGAGCGCCTGGTCGAGCTGTACTCCATCCACGGCAACTCCGAGGCGATGGGTGCTCCGCTGCAGATCTACAACCCGTACCATTTCGAAGGCCCGAGCTCGCCGCACAGCGTGCAGCAGGCGCTGGAGTCGGGCCTGCGCTTCGGCCTGATCGGCGCGACCGATACCCACAGCGGCTGGGGCGGCAACGGCACGACCCGTCCCGACGCCTCACTCCCCGAGACGATGACCGAGTGGCTGCGCAGCGACGTCTACGGAGGCGTACCGGTCAAGGGCGGTGGGCTGGCGGGGGTCTATGCGCAAGAGCTGACGCGGGCGGCCATCTGGGAGGCGCTGCTGGCGCGTCGGACCTTTGCGACCACCGGGCCGCGCATGGTCGCCGCCCTCGAAGCTGACGGGGTGTTCATGGGGGGAGTTGTGCACGTGGCTCCGGGCAGGCGGGTCGAGTTGGGGATCGAGGCGCGCGGAAGCACGTCGCTGACGAAGCTGGAGTTGATCCAGAGCGGGCCCAAGATCCGCGAATTTCCCGTGCAAGCAGGCATGCTGACATACTCCCTGACCTGGACCGCGCAGGAGCCAGCCGTCGCGGGGTCGAGCTACTACTACCTGCGCGTCACGCAGGCCGATGGCGAGATGGCCTGGTCGTCTCCGGTCTTCGTGATTTGTCCTTGAAGGTGGTCTGCTGAAACCGGCAGCTCTCTCCCTGCCGGCTCAGGTCTTGTAGTAGCGGTTGGTGTGCTCCCTCCCCAGCCTCGCGTAGCGCATCCCCTCCTTGTGGGCCTTTTTCGCCGCGCTGGCGGCCTTCTTCAGCGCAGCGTCCAGCATGATCATCTCGTCCTGGATCGCCTTCGAGCGGTTCAACCAGAAGCGGGTCTGGTTTTCGATCGCCTTGATCGCCCGCATCTCGGTGCTGTCGACATAGCCCGCGCTGTCACCACCGACGAGCCGGCCGTCGACGGTCGTCGAGCTGGCTCCTTTCCCGATGCTGACGCCGAGCGTGCGTCTCCGCCCGCCGGTCAAGCTCGGCACCTTGACCGATCCATGTGCCGGTCGGCCACCGACCTCGCGTCGGACCAGCTTCTCCCAAAGGGCCTCGTAGGGGTTGTCCTGCGTGGACATGGCGATTCCTCCTCGTGGTTCTGTGTGTAGCGCAGCTGCGCGCTCGACAGCGCTTCCAGAGCACCTTGCTGCAACCGGGAGGGAGGGTCAGGTTTTGATGGAAAAAATGAGCGCAACGTGGGTCTACGCGTCTTCGGTCTCGATCTGGTCTGGGATATGCACGTGGGTCTGGTTGAAAGTCAGGTACCGCCGCCGGGCATCGAGCTGTGCGAACACCAGCCGCGGTTTCTTGTCGCGCAGCTTCAAGCCGACCAGACCACTGTGGGAGGCACAATACGGAACTTCCGCATCGACCGCGATTTTTGAAGGGCCCCCAAACCCCTCGGCTAGACCCTGGGCGACGGCACCCAGCAGGCCCCCACCGATCAGTTTGCCCGCGGTGCGGGCGACCGCCGCCGTCGGGTCATAGTGGCTCGCATCAAGCGGTTCCTTGTGGGCTACGGCCGCTCCGCAGGCCACACAACCCGGCGGAAACCTGCCCATCGGCGCTTCAAAGTCCTTGCCTGTCTCACCGGGGCGTAGGCTCAGCACTGCGATCTGGCGCGCCCGCCGGTCCTCGCGCAGCAGCTCGTGGCAGTGGTGGCATTCGTAGGCCCGGTCGGGGCCCAGCAGGCCGAGCTCTTGGGCAGGAAACGCGATCATGTCGTCCTGTTCGACAGCCTTGCCGCAGGCCGGGCATTTGCCCCGCTTCCAGATCGGCAGCACCTGTGAGATGCCGATCAGCAGCACGGTGATGCCACCGCAACCCAAGAAGCCTTCGAGCCCGTCGCCCTCGGAGGCAAACGCCACAAAAAGCAGGAATGAGGTCAGAAAACCCAAGCCCAGGCAGCCGCCAGCCGCGGCCAAACGGTGCTTCCAGCCCGCATCTCCGAAGGCTTCACGTGGTTGGCTGAGGTCCGGTTCAGCGGCCATGGCATTCTCCCGAAGGGGCGGTACACCAGCATAGCCCAATTTACGCGTGCGTCTGCCGTTGATGGCTGCGTGCACGGGCAGTACCTTGGGATCCCTGTTCGCCGGAGAGTCCTTCCTTTGCTCCAGACACTGCGCGCATTCTGCCTGGTCTTCACCGCTCTGGGAATACTGGGCTGCGGCACTTCCTACGATGTGGTCAAGCGGGGGTCGCTCGAGGTCCACAGCTTCCGCCTCGACTTCAGCAACGCGCACCTGATCGTCGCCGATGGCAAGCTGGTGCTCTTCGACACCGTCCTGCCTGCAGAGGCACCCGCACTCGACGCCTGGATCCGCGAGGTGGGGTTCGATCCCGCAGAGCTGCAGGCGATCGTTCTGAGCCACGGGCACGCCGACCATGCGGGGGGTGCGCTGTATTTTCAGCAGCGTTATGGCATCTCGATCATCGCCGGCGCCGCGGACTCCGCGATGCTGGCCGCGGGCAAGAACGACAAGCTCTGCCCCACCGGCGCGTTCGCAAGCTGGACCCTCGAACAGAACCAGAACGCCCGCTACGATCCGACCGTGGCCGACGTATGGATCGACGAGCCGACGCCTCTGGAGGCCATCGGAGGGATGATCGTGCCCCTGCCCGGCCACACACCGGGTTCATTGGTGCTGCTCGTCGGCGACTACGTCTTTGTGGGAGATCTCTTCCGCGGCGGCATTCTGGGCCCGAGCGCGGAGGTCCACTTCTATATGTGCGACCTCGAAGACAACCAGCAGGACATCACCTTCCTGCTGGACGAGCTGGCTCCCAAGGCGCGGGTCTTCTTCTGCGGACACTTCGGGCCGGTAGGGCGTGCCGCCGTGGCGAAGCTGTTCCAGGAGTGATGGGCATCACGGTGCTTGATGCAACCGCGGCCCCGCGAAGTCGAGCCGCTTCTGCATCACCCTGATCGCCTCAGGGTTGTTGTCGACCAGCGTGGCATGGCGGCCGTGCCGGACCGCGCATTCGCCGATGGTTCCGCTGCCAGCGAAGAAGTCGAGGATCTTGTCACCAGGCTTCGAGTGGACCTTGATGATGCGGTCAAGCACCCCCATTGGTTTCTGCGTCGGGTAACCGGTCTTCTCTTTCCCGTTGGTCGGCACGATGGTATGCCACCAGGTGTCCGTGGGCGTCTTGCCCCGGCGCGCCTTCTCTTTTCCCACCAAGCCCGGGGCCATATAGGGGATGCGGTCCATCGCCTCGAAGTTGAATGTGTAGTTCTTGGGGTCTCGGACGTACCACAAGAGGTTGTCGTGCTTGGCCGACCACTTCTTCTTTGAACGTCCGCCGAAGTCATAGGCCCAGATGATCTCGTTCATGAAGCTGCGGCGCCCAAAGATCTGGTCGATGAGCACCTTGCAGTAGTGCACCTCGCGGAAGTCGATGTGGAAAAAGAAGGAGCCGTCGGGCTTGAGCAGGCGATGGGCCTGCGCCAGCCTCGGTTCGATGAAGCTGAGGAAGTCGTCGAATGCGTCCGCAAAGGAGCGGCTTCCCAGAGCTGTCGTGCGGTAGCGCCGCCCCTTGAATCCCGTCCGGTCACCAGCTTCATCATCCTGCACGGTCTTGAGTTGGGTCTTCGCTTGCCGCTTGCCGGTGTTGAAGGGCGGGTCTATGTAGATCAGGTCGAAGCAGCCATCGTCGAAGCCCTGGAGGATGTCCAGGTTGTCGCCGAAGTGGATATCCAATCTGCCAAGCTTGCTGCCCATCTTTTCTCCAGGTGCCAGGTGGCGCCATGGTAGCAGGTACCCCCGTCGTATCGTGTGGCTCCTTGTCCTGGCTCCGCGCAGCTTTCCTTCCTCGCAACCTGCTATAAGAGGGTGACGGGAAAGGAACCAGTCCACGGTCGACCTGCCGGTCTGCAGGTTTGGCCTGCGCGCGCGTCCCATGTCTGTAGTGGAGGGCCCCGGTGCTCTGCCCAGTCTGTGGCCATACCCATCCAGCAGAGGTCTGTCCGCGCTGCGAAGCGCCGACAGCGTCTCCTGGCTTGCTGGCCTCCGAATCCCCGACCCTCGTCGCGCCCGTAGATCCGGCCGCCGATGCGCCCACGCTTGTCGCAGTGAAAGCGGGGGCGGCAGAAGCACCCACGCTGGTAGACGCCGCTGAAGCTGCAACCAAGATCGACTCCGGCTCTGCGCACGCAGTTCTTGACGCGGGAGCGTCTCCAGGAGCCGACGCTCCGACACTGCGGCCCCAGCCCCAGTCTCCCGGGAAGGCTGCCGAGCTGGCCATCCGCGCGGCTTTGGAGCGTTCGGGCAAGTACCGCATCGAGCGTGTCCTGGGCCAGGGCGGGATGGGAATGGTCTACCTCGCCCGCGATGTGCATCTCAAGCGCAGGGTGGCGCTCAAGGTCATCCGTTCGGACGCGCCCGGCTCGACGCTCGAGAACCGCTTCCTGCACGAGGCGCAGGCAGCCGCCAAGCTGAGCCACCCCTCAGTGGTGAAGGTCTATGAGGTCGGGCGCGCGTCGGGCCTGCCCTACATCGCGATGGAATATCTCGAAGGCGAGACCCTGGCCAGTCTGCTCAAGCGCAACCGTTTATTGCCTCCGCGCGCTGCGTTCAAGATCGCGCTGCAGCTTTGCCAAGCCCTGCGGCTCGCACATGCCCAGGGCGTGATCCACCGCGACATCAAGCCCGCCAACATCCTGATCAGCGCGCGCGACGACGGGCCACCCGAACCCCGTCGTAACGATAGTCAGCTCCAGCTGGAGTCTTCGCTGACCTCGTCCTTCCGCGCGGTCCTGCTCGACTTCGGGCTGGCCCGCATCATCGAGAAGGATACACGTCTGACCCAGAGCGGCCAGGTCTTCGGGACACCCGCATACATGAGCCCTGAGCAGGCCAACGGCGACATCCATCAGATCGGACCGCCATCCGACCTCTACTCGTTGGGGAGCGTTCTATACGAGATGTTGACGGGCCGTCCGCCCTTTCTCGCCAGCTCTTCGATCAAGCTGATCACTGCAATCCTGACCGAAGAGCCGGCGGCGCCGCGCACGCTCTGCCCCTCGCTTCACGTTGATGCCGAGACCGTCACGCTCAAGTCGATGGCCAAAGACCCGGAACGGCGCTATACGTCCGCTGCGGACCTGGCCGAAGACCTGCGGCGCTACCTGGCGGGGGATTCCATCCTGGCTCGGCCCCCCAGCAAGGCCTACAAGGCTTGTTTGCTTGTGCGCAGGAACAAGCTGGCCAGCCTGTCTGTCGCGTTGTTGTTGCTGATTGTGACCGTGACCGGCACTCTGCGGTACCTGCAGACAGGCGGCCTGCGTCTGCGGGTCGGCCCCCAGGGGGCTCTGATCGAGGTGCTTCGCGGGCCGAACGTTGTGCGCAGCCTGATCGCAACCGGCAGGGACCTTCCGGCCGAACGCCTCGCCGCGGGGATCTACGATGTGCAGGTCAGATTGGAGGGTCACGAGCCGCGGCGCTTCCCCTTCCAGATCGAGCGGGGGGAGACCCAGTCCCTGGACATCGAGCTCGTCCACACGCGCGGGCAAGTGGTCGCCCGCTGTGAACCTGAGGGAAGTTGGTGGATCGGTGGCACCGAATACGGCAGCTATGTCGGTGGGCAGAGCTTCGAAACCGGCCGGCTACGCCTCACTGCTCGCAAACTGGGGTTCTTCGGCGTAGAGCGCGAAGTCGAGGTCCTCCCGAAGAGTACGGTCTCGACCTATTGCTGGCTCGATCAGGGCTTCGTGCTTCCGCCCTTCCGCTCTCCGCATCTGCAGGGCCACACCCTGCCCCTGGCGGATCTGGACGGCGACGGCCGCCCTGAGCTGGCAGTGCAGGCGATGGAACGGGTGCTGGTGTTTTCGACCGGGGCGGAGTCGACGGTGCTCGACGATCTCCCGGCCAGCGAGCACCCACGTTGGCGCTTCGATAGCATCGATCTGGGGCGTGGGCCCAGGCTGTTCATCTGGTGTGAGGAGCGTGGAGGTCTGTTGGTCCGCTGCTACGACCTGTTGGGCGAAGACGATTGGGAGTTCCGGGGCCCTGCGGAGGGCAGCGCCGAAGGCAAACGCTCTGCTCTGGTTGTGCTCGGCGACCGCAACGCCGACGGGGTACAGGAATTAGCGACGGCGGGAGTCAGCGGGCAGCTGTACATCGTTGATGGAGCGGGTGGAGCGTTGCTCGCACAGCAGACCTTGAGCGAGGTTCCGCTCGTCCACTGTCCCGCTTTGGCCCCTCTCGAGAGCAGCTGCGAGCAGCTGCTCTACCTCGCCCGTTATGGTGGAGTACAGGACGCGCGGCGGCAGATGCTGCCCGGCCAATTCGGTTGCCTCGACCTGGCCTCGGGGCGGCAATTGTGGAGCGCAGAGCAACCAGCCATCGCGATGTGGAACGACTATCTGCTCGATATCGACAGCGACGGCGTGCACGAAGTCTGGTGGCTCGACGGCAAACACTGGCGGGTCGTCGACGGTCTGAACGGTGCTCTGCGTTGGTCGGGCCCATGGCCTGAAACCGCCCTGCCGCGCGGGGGCCACGCGGTCGGAGACCTCGACGGCGACGGCATGGCCGAGATGGCGATCCACGACCAGGTCGACGGCATGGTGGTTCTCGACATCAAGAGCGGCGTCCGACGTTGGACGCTGGCGGGGGCCAGCGGGCTGCAGACACCGGGTACCAGCGGGCTGCGAGCGCCGGGCCACAGCTGGCAACGGGGCCCCGGGGGCGAGCTGCTGTGCGCGACGGCAGGTGGGCTGTTGGCGGTGCGTCCAGAGGATGGCAGCGTCGCCTGGCAGGCGCCCGGGCAGCCAAAGAACCGGCATCTCCTGGTCGAAGATTGGGATGGCGATGGCGTGGCGGAGATCTTCTACGGCAGCTCCGAAGGTCTGGTCTGCCTCGACCAGAAGGGCCGCCGACTCTGGGTGCTGGACCTCGATGCAGAGGCCCGTCCCGACGCTTTTCTCGGTGATGTCGACGGTGATGGGCTGGGCGATCTCTCGGTCGTGTTCCACGGCGCCTGGGTGGCCATTGTGCGGGGCCCGCGCGTGCTCTGGCAACAGACGGCGGCGGCAGCCCTGAGGGCGACGCCGTTGCTGGCAGATGTTTCGGGCGATGGCATTCCGGAGGTACTGCAGAACGGCCGCTTCGGGGACAACCAGCGCTTCGCTTGTTTTGATGGCCGCACAGGTACCCGGCTGTGGTCGACCAACTGGGCGAGCACCGACAACCGTGCACCCGCATTGGGTGATTGGGACGGGGATGGGCAGCTCGATGTGGGCTGGCTGGTCAAGCCGGCGGCGATGTCCGGGTTGTGGCATCTGCAGGTGGTGCGCGCCTCCGATGGCGCGCTGGTGTTCGAACAGAAAGAGCTGGTGATGCGCGGCGATACCTACTCTGTTCCAGTCATCGCGGACTTGAACGGAGACGGCCAGGCCGATCTGGCCACGCACCGCTATTTCGACCGGGACATTGTGGCGTACGACGGCCGCGATGGCAGCGTGCTGTGGAGCGTCGCGACTGCTGACAACAACATGGGAGGTGTCGCTGCCGAGGATCTCTCCGGCGATGGGCTCCCGGACATTGTCGCGCCGTCGTTTGACGGCCGGCTGTACGCTGTCGAGGGAACGACCGGCGAGACTCTCTGGACGGCCAGCCTGGGCGAGGGCGGCAGCCGCTCGCCCCCGTGCCTGGCCGACCTGAACGGAGACGCCTGTCCCGAAGTCATGCTGGTGACGGTCGCCGGCGAGCTGCGGGTCGTCGACGGCAGCTCCGGCACGGTCCTGTGGACGGCCGTTGGAACGGGAGCCACGGACAGTTTCGGCAAACCCAGCGTTGCCGAGACCGAGCAGGGGACGCTGCTGATCACACCCTTGGGCGACGCCGGTGTGGTGGCCTTCCATTGGCCCTCAAGGACCGTGGTGTGGCAAGCCAGCGAGGGGTCTGTGCATGCGTCTCCCCTGGTGGTCGACCTGGACGGCGATGGCCTGCGGGAAGTCGTGATCGCGACCATGCAGGCCCAGCTGCACGTCGTCGACCTGCTGACGGGCCGAGAGCTCTGGCGGGCTCCTGTCAAAGGGCCGGTCGAGGGGGATCCGGTCGCCGCGGATTTCGATCGCGATGGGGTGCTCGACTTGGTGGTGGCGGACCATTCAGGGGCGCTGCAGGTGATCTCTGGGCGTGGGACCCGGGGGGGCAGGGCGCGCTTGCCGTGAAGCTCAGAGCAAGAACTCCAACATCGCGTCGACCGCCAGCTCGGGCTGCTCCTCATACGACATCAGCCCGGCATCGGGCAGCCTGGTCAGGCCTGTGCAGTGGGGGAACTGGCCGGCCATCTCCTCAGCGGCAGCCAAGGGAAAGAAGCTGTCCCTCGCGCCCCAGATCAGTCGGACAGGACACTCGATGGTTGCATGTACGGCGACCAGTGCATCGACGACAGACCAGTCGACCGCCCGCACGTAGCGCATGGCGCCCTCCCAACGCCGGTCGTCGTCGAGCAATGGTTGGACGTAGGCAGAATAGAACTCCTCATCAAAGAACTTCTTGTCGTGGTAGGCATAGCCAAATCCGCGCTTCGAGGTCACGAATGAGCGTCTGCCCAGCAGTTTGCGGAACAGCCAGCGGAAACTGCGGAAGTTGAGCAGCTTCAGGCCGATGTCGGCTCCCGCGGGGCGATGATGGGGAATTTCGGTGTCGAAGATCACCAGCTTGCGCACCCGCTCGCCTTCGCTTGCAGTCAACAACCGGGCGATGGTGGCTCCGGTGTCATGGGCCGCCAGCGCGTAGTTCTTCAGGCCGATTGCGGCCGTAAAAGCTTGCCACGTTTCTGCTTGCTGCGCAAAGTGGAAGCCGGTGGAGGCATCCCAGCTGGACGCTCCCAGCCCGGGCGAGTCGGGCAATATGCAGTCGAAATGCTGCCTCAGCCGCGGCAGCAACTTCCGGTAGGTCGCGCTGACCAGGGGCCACCCGTGGATGAACAACAGGGGCTCGCCCTGCCCCAGGCGGCGGTAGGAGATGCGCGTGCCGGGTAGCTCGACGCTGTGGGTGGGGATCTCGAGGAACTCGTCCAGGCGCATGCTTCTCCTCTCCGCCAGATGGCGCTGCGTCCACGGGGTGTGCGTACAAGCTCATAGTAACCGCGCAGCGAACGCTGCAAGAACAGCCTCGCCCTGCTACCTTGAAGAGCGCCTCGCGCCGTTGCCCAACCGTAGCCCGGAGGAGGGATCATGCCGCGGCTCTACTCAGGCGGACCGCGTAAGGGGCCGAAAGCCACCGTTCGGGTGAAGCGCGCGGGTTCGTCGCTGCTCAAACGCCTGCTCAAGCTCGGCTTGATCGTGTTGGTCGGTTGGCTGATCGCGGCCTTCGGGATCCCGTGGGTGCAGCAGACGCGCTCGACGGCGCGCTTTGCGGAGGCCAACTACACCGCGAAGTCGTTCATCCGCGAGCAACCGTTGGTGCACCAACGGCTCGGCGACCTCGACGAAGCCGGGATCTATGTCGATGCCAGGGATGACGGGAGCAGCGTGACCCTGATCCACCGCCTGGTGGGCTCCGTCGCTCGCGGAGACTGTCGGACGCAGCTGATTCCAGCCGACAAAGGCTGGCAGGTCGCGCGGCTCGAGGTCCGGCAGGACGGGGCCGACGACTGGGAGTTGGTGTTTGAGCTGGAGTGACCCGCTACGGCGCGTCGGCACTTACGCTGTTCTTGAGCGCAGCGACCAGAGTGTGCAGCAGGGCGGAGGCGGCGCCATCCATGCGCTCGGGCCATCCGTCACCGGCCTCGGGCTTGGTTTGGGCCTTGAACGCAGCTTGTACGCGGCCATCAGCCATTCCCAGCGTCTGTAGCGTGATCTCCAGCTCGGGAGTCGGCGGCCCCGCCATGTGCGTGACCGAGGCGCGCACCACCAGCTCGGCGCCTTGCAGCTTGCCCATGTCCTGAGCGTCCATCGCCTCAGTGAACAGGTCTACTTCCTCTTGTCCGGGCACCAGCGCCCACTTGCCCGCGGCCAGCAGCTCGGTCTCCAGGCGGAACTTCAGCTGCGGCTCGAGGCGTGCCGCGAGCTCAGGGGCAGCGTGCTGTGCTGTCCGGCTGAAGCCGATGCCAGCGAGCCGGATGCGGGGCGCTCGGGGCTCGGCGCGGGGCAGTCCGGAATGGGTCTGGGTCTCCAGCTCGGCGATCATCACCCCGCAGGCCTCACGGGCCGCGTCCTCGAAGTCCGCGCCCGCGCTGCCGCCTGCCGCCAACCCGACCAGGTTGCCGCTCGGGAAGATCAGCAGCCGGCCTTCCAATGCAAGTTGTCCCGGCTGCGATGGCACGGCGCGCACGGCCAACAGGCAGTCGGCCCGGCCCTGGGCATCCTCACGCGCCCGCATCGGCGCAAAGCCGGGATGCGCATCGAGTTGACGGAAGAGCTCGCGCTGCAGCACGTCCCTGCTGGCCGCATCGTCGGCGTCCTCTGGCATGGCGACAGCTGCCACCAACACCCGGTGGGTCTTGGCTGGCGATGCAGTGGGGTGTGCGGCGTCGGTCGGCGACGAGACGCAGCCGATCAAGAGCGGGGCGACAAGGGTCAGGCAGATCGATCGCAAGGGTTCCCTCCCAAAGGGCGTCTCGCTGGACGCTTGGACGGGTGCGACTGCAAAGCGAGTGCCACCCCAGCACTGGGGGAGCGCCGTTGCTTCATAGGACAGAGGGTCGACCCCATGGGCAGGGGACGACGGTTGTGACATGCCTGCCACAGCTCTTATTGAGGTCCCTACTTGTCGCTGGGCAGATGCTTCGAGTACTCGAAGCAGGACCTGGGCACAGGGATGCGCCGTCCCCAAAGCCGCGAGCTGGTGCACAGCGGCTTCTGCCGGCGGAAGCGTTTTTTACGGTCCGGGGGGCGGAGACATCTGGATGCGCAGTCCCACCTGGGGACCGTCGCCTGCTCGGCAGCAAGCCTGCCAGCCGCATCGCTGGAGTGCGGCCACCCACAGAGCGCGACGGGATGGACGATGGACGCCGGTCGTGTGTGCTGTGAGATCGGGAATTCCTGAGATGTCGGGTGCGATTCCCTGCCGCTGGTCGAGATTCAGCTTGCCTGTCCGGGCTCATTCGGGGCATTCTGGCGTGTACACAAGCACTCCCCCGAGCGCGATGGAGGAATCCACCATGAGCCGAAAGAAGAACCTCGCCATCCTGGTTGGAGGAGGGCCGGCACCGGGTATCAACAGTGTGATCGGTGCAGCGACGATCCGCAGCCAACTCGAAGGCGTCGAGGTGCTGGGAATCCGTGATGGTTTCAGCAATCTGCAGCATGGCAACGTCGAGAGAGTGATGCCGCTGACCATCGCAGGCATCAGCCGCATCCACTTCACCGGGGGCTCCCACATCGGGATCTCGCGGGCCAACCCGACCGTGGATCCCCAGTTGTTGGAGAACACGGTGATTTCCCTCCTGCGGCTGAACGTCGACAAGCTGATCACGATTGGCGGAGACGACACCGCCTATTCAGCCATGCGCCTCGAGCAGAAGTCCGAAGGCCGTATCCGCGTGGCGCACGTTCCCAAAACCATCGACAACGACCTCGACCTGCCCCCCGAGATCAACACTTTCGGCTTCCAGACTGCCCGCCACGTGGGCTGCGAGATCGTCAAGAACCTGATGGTCGATGCCAAGACGACCTCACGTTGGTATTTCCTCATCGCGATGGGGCGCAAAGCCGGGCACCTGGCGCTGGGAATCGGCAAGGCTGCGGGGGCCACGCTCAGCTTGATTCCCGAAGAGTTCCCGGAAGGCAATATCCGCCTCAAGGCCTTGGTCGATACGCTCGTCGGTGCGATCATCAAGCGGCTCAGCTACGGGCGGCCTGACGGAGTGGCCGTGATTGCCGAGGGCGTGGTGCTGCGTATCGATCCGGCCGATTTGACCCAGGCCGCCGAGGCCGAGAGGGATGCCCACGGCCACTTGCGCATCGCCGAGGTCAACATCGGCGAGACGTTGAAGCACGCGGTCCAGCGGCGGTTGCGCGAGTTCGGGATCAAGTCGACGGTGATCGCCAAGAACATCGGCTACGAGCTGCGCTGTGCCGACCCCGTGCCCTACGACCTCGAGTACACGCGTGATCTGGGATACTGCGCTGCGAAGTTCCTGCTCTCGGGAGGCAATGCCTCGATGGTCTCGATGCAGGGGGGTCGGTTCGTGCCCATACCCTTCTCGGAGATGCTCGACCCGGTCACCAATCGGACCCGGGTCCGGCTGGTCGATATCCAATGCGCCAGCTACGCGATCGCGCGCCGTTACATGTTGCGGCTGCGGCGTGACGA
The DNA here is from genome assembly GCA_029260765.1 of Planctomycetota bacterium. Taxonomy (GTDB): domain Bacteria; phylum Planctomycetota; class J058; order JAJDCP01; family JAJDCP01; genus JAJDCP01. The sequence goes on along the minus strand of JAJDCP010000192.1, from coordinate 76,596 downwards.
CTTCGAAGATGCCCACGAGCTGGCCAAATTCGCGGCGACGGCCAAGCTGGACCTGCACGAATTCCGCGAGCAGTTCCAGGCTCTGATCGCCTTCGAACCGCCGGCGCTCGATTTCGAAAAGGGCATCCGGGATGCAGCCTCGCGATCGGTCGCGGCTGCAGCCGCAGCCGCAGCCGCAGCCCCAGCCGCAGCCGCAGCCGCGCCGGGCAAGACGGCTGCTTCGACGTCGAAAGGCAAGAAGAAGAAGAAGAAGTAGTCTCCTCCGACACTCCTAGAAGTCCGTCGGCGGCGGCTCTGCGTGCTCCCAGCGCTTGCGCCATTCGTCTACCGCGCAATCGGCGAGCACGGCGGCTGCCTCAGCAGCTTCGCGCGAGTCGGTATCCCCGCGGATCACCACGCCATTGAGCGCAGAGATCAGCGCCTTGGTCCATAGACGTCGTTCCTCGGTCTTGTCTGGATCGGGCATCGGTGTTTCCCTCCAAGGACTCGGCTTTCTCGCAGTCTACACTACACGCACTGTCACGCCGCGGTGGTACGAGTGAGGCCACAGTCCACGCGCAGGCTCAGCGGTGTTCGCGGATCAGGTCGGCCAGCTTCTCGGGGCCCGGCAGCCCTGCGACATGGATCTCGATGTCTCCCTGACCGGCGCTGGAGAGCTCGAGAGTGCCGAGTCCGAAGATGCGGTCTATAGCGCCCTGAATCACCTGGATGTTGCGGATGTCCTCGTGGCGGACCTCGTTGGTCGTGCGGGCGAGCAGCCCCGAATGCAGGATCGTGCGCGAACGCGTCACGATCAGCCGGGTCGCGCGGCAACGCAGCCACTCGATCAGGTAGATCAGCAGGCCGACCAGCACCAGGCACAGGGGGGCCACGAAAATGTGCAGCAGGGGGCTGCGCCCGAAGACCGCCGGTGAGACCTCGGCCAGCACCTCGTCTTCGGCCTGGGAGCCTCGTCTCTTCAACGCAAGCTCTTTGCGCACGGGAAAGCCGCAGTGCGGACAGGCTTCGGCACGGTCAGAGACGCGCTGCTCGCATTCGGGACAGTCGATCAGGGCCATGCGTGGCTCCTCAGGGGCGATCTGGATGCAGAGAATACACGATCGGGAGGCTGCTGGGCGAACGGCTCCGCGCGGCTTCCTCTACCCATCTCCGCCCTGAGAGGCGGGCCTTGTGTTGCGATCCCTTGACATTGCCGTCTCAGAGGGCATGCTCCGGTGCTTCGGCGCAGGACATGGAGCGACTATGCGGAGTGAGCCCGGGCCCTTGATCGCCAGGAACGGTGTGTCTCTGTCGGTGGTGGTTCCGAGCTATGACCGTCCCGAGAGCCTGCGTGCCTGCCTGGCGTCGTTGGCTGGGCAGCGCTTTCCCGGCGATGGCTACGAGGTGTTGCTCGTCGACGACGGGGGCCATCAGCCGATCGTCGCCAGTGAGCCCGGGCTCCGGCTGCGCTGCCTGCGCCAGGCCCACGCCGGACCTGCGGCGGCGCGCAATTTGGGGGCCTCGTCGGCGCAAGGTACGCATCTGGCTTTCATCGACGATGACTGCACCGCCGAGTCCGACTGGTTGTGCACTTTGGCCGAGCGATTCTCGTCCTCTCCCGACGCGATGCTGGGGGGCCATACGCTGAACGACTTGCCAGACAGCGTCTATTCCTCGGTCTCGCAGTCGATCATCGATTACTTGTACGCGTACTACCATACACCGCTGCGGGCGGGCCGCTTCTTGACCTCGAACAACCTCGCGCTTCCACGGGCGCGTTTCGTCGAGCTCGGTGGCTTCGATGAGGGCTTTCCGCGCGCCGGAGCCGAGGACCGCGAGCTCTGCGAACGCTGGCTGCAGCGAGGCTGGCCGATGCACTACCTGCCCGCGGCGCGCGTGCGCCACGCCCATCAGCTGGATCTGGTAGGATTCCTGTCCCAGCATTTTAAGTATGGCCGCGGGAACTGGCGTTTCCACGCCGTTTGCGAGCAGCGCAGCCAGGTCTACCAGCCAGCCGGTTTCTACCTCGGCTTGCTGCGGCATCCATTGCGTCAAGAGGCGGCACCGCGGGCATGGCTGGAGGTGGGCTTGACCGCGATGGCGCAGGCTTCGACGGCGGCTGGCTTTTTCTGGGAACAGCTGCGGGCGCGGAGATGACTATGTTGCAAGAACTTACGGCCGGTCTGCAATCATTGGGCGAGCAACTGCGGGCGCGAACCCGCGGGGCGCGGTCTTTCGTGCGCAGGTTCCAGCGCCTGCGCAGCGAACAGGTCCGCGCCGCGCCCACCATGGAGCCCGTGCTCTTCGGCTACGCGAAACCGCCGGCACGTAGCCAGGGAAAGGAAGTCGTGCGGCTCTGCCAGACCACCTCGATCCGTGCCAGCGTGCAGGTTCTGCGCAAGGGCAGCGAGGAGAACCCGCATTCGCACGAGGGGGTCGACGGCTTCTGGTGGGTTGTGCGCGGGCGGGCACGGTTCTATGGCGAGGAGGACGTGCTGCTCGCTGAGCTCGGGCCGCACGAGGGCATCTTGATCCCGCGCAGCACCCGCTACTGGTTCGAGAGCGCGGGCAGTCAGGATCTCGAGCTGCTGCAAGTGCTCGGCTATGATCGTCGCGGGCCGGTCGACCGCTTCGACCACGCTCCGCGCAACTTCGACCGCAGCATGATCCAGGTGTTCGACGGCAAGATCCAGCGCGAACAGGACTGGTAGCCCGCGATGCATGCACCCGACCCGATGGCCTGCATACAGGAACACGCCCTGCAGCATCCCGCCCTGCAGGCGCTGCGTCATGGCGCCACCAGCATCTCCTATGGGCAGCTCTGGCAGCGCGCTTGTGGGCTCGCAGGCGCCCTCCGGGCTGCGGGCGTGCAGGCGAGCGACGCCGTGGCGGTCGTGGGCACGCGCGGTCCCGGGATGGTGATCGGGGCCTGTGGGAGTCTGCTGGCGGGCGCAGCCTTCTTGCTGGTCGAGGCCGAAGGAATGGCGGGGCCGCGGCTTCGCGAGCAGTTGGAGGAGGTGCGGCCCCGGCTCGTGCTGCGTTGCGGTCCAGCTCCCCTACCTGACGGATTCCCAGCACTCACGATCGATCCCCGGGATGGCAGCTGTGCTACCGCGGCGGCCTGCCCCGCGCCTGCGTTGCAGGCTGAGGGTGCGGGCTACCTGGTCTTCAGCTCCGGCACGACCGGACGTCCGCGCGGGATCCGCGGCTCCCGCGCTGGGCTGGCCCACTTCCTGGCGTGGCAGCGCGACTGCGCGCAGACGGGCCCCCACACCCGGGTTGCGCATGTCACCGGACTGGGCTTCGATGTGGTGCTGCGGGAGATCTTCCTGCCGCTGACCAGCGGCGGCTGTCTGCTGATCCCCGACGAGGAGCAGCGCCTGGACCCGCGGCGGCTGCTGCCCTGGCTCGAGCAGCAGGCAATCAGCCTGTTGCATACAGTCCCGACTCTGGCCGGCTTCTGGCTCGAAGAGCGGCCCGCAGAGGTGCGCCTGCCTGCGTTGCGCCGGGTGTTCTTCGCTGGTGAAGCGTTGCATAGCAGCCTGGTAGAGCGCTGGCGGGCGGCCTTTCCCCATAGCGCGACCGGGCTGTACAACCTCTACGGGCCGAGTGAGACCACTCTGGCCCGCTGCTGCTACCCGATTCCCCAGCCCGCGCCGGAGGGCGTGCAAGCTCTGGGCTGGCCGCTGCCCGATACCTTTGTCGGCATCCTCGCAGACGAGCAGCTGGTGCCACCGGGGACGCGCGGCGAGATCGTCATCGCCAGCCCCTTCCGCAGTCTGGGCGGCCTGCGCGGCAGTCCACTGTTCGAGATCCACGCGGCGCGGCCGCAAGAGCCCTGGTACCGCAGCGGTGATCGTGGTTGGCTCGACGCGGACGGTTTGCTGCATTTCGCCGGGCGCCTCGACCATCAGACCAAGATCCATGGCGTGCGGGTAGAGCCCGAGGGCGTGGCAGCGCGGCTCCGCGCCCACCCCGAGGTCCGCGACGCTGGTGTGCTCGTGGTTGAGGGACCTCGGCTGGTCGCTTTCCTGGTAGGGACCGCCCCAGAAGAGCGGCTGCGCAGCTGGCTGCTCGAACGCCTGCCCGGTGCCTGCCTGCCCGCGCGTTTCCTGCGGCTCGAAGCGCTGCCTCGCACCGCGCGGGGGAAATTGGACCGCGCCGCGCTGCGGACGCTGCTTGCGCAGGCAGACGCGCTGCCTGCAGGCACGTCGGCCCCGGAGGCTCCTGCCCGGCGCGGAGACGCGGCTTCCGCGCTGGCAGTCGAGCTGGCCGGCCTGTTCGGAGAGGTGCTGGGCCGGGCTGTGGAACCGGAGCAGAGCTTTCTGGCGGCGGGTGGGGACTCGCTGCAGGTGCTGGTGCTGCTCGCGCGGATGCGGGTGCGCTGGGGGCGCAGCCCTGAGCTGGCGCGCTTCTTTGCCGCGCCATCTGCCCAGGCGGTCGCGGGCTGGCTGGCGGGTCAGCAAGGACCGGCAGCTCCGCTGGAGACACCGCTGCTGCCGGTGCAGCGCGGCGGGCCGCTGCCCGTCTCACCGATCCAGGAGCGCCTCTGGTTGCACGCGCAGCTAGAACCCGAAGCGGCCTACAACCTGCTGGTCGCCGTGCACAGCGAACAGGGCTTTGCTGCGGGCGCGCTGGCGAAGGCTCTGGAGCACCTCTGCGAGCGGCACGAGGTGCTGCGTAGCCGATTTCCGCTGCAGGCTGGACGTCCGGTGCAGGTGGTCGACTGCGCGTCCCGCGTGAGCTTGCAGGCGGAACCTGCGGAGGTCGATCGCAAGCGCCTGGGCGAGGCTGAGCTGCGCCGGCGCTTCGACCTGGAGAAGGAACACCCGCTGCGGGCGCGGCTGCTGCAAGAAGAGGATGGCTCCGAGCTGTTGCTGCTGACCGTGCATCATCTGGCTTTCGATGCCTGGTCGCGCCCCGTGCTGCTGCGCGACCTGGCGGCTCTGCTGCAAGATCCTCCGGCGGGGCTGCCCCGCTTGCCGGTGCAGGTCGCGGACCTCGCCGCGTGGCAGCGCGCCCGGCCGGCTGTGCCCGCCGCGATGGACTACTGGCGCGCACAGCTGCGCGATGTGCTTCCTCTGCCCCTGCCTACCGCGCGTCCGCGTCCGGACCGGCAGGACTACCGCGCCGGCAGCTGTCGTGCGCGCCTGTCGGGCCAGCAGGTGGCGGCCCTGGCCGCTCTGGCAGCGGATCAGCAGGCGACGCTCTTCCAGGTGTTGTTGGCCGGCTTCCAGCTGCTGCTGCACGGTTGGACGGGGGCCCACGACATCACCTGCGGAGCGCCCTTCTCGCAGCGTGACCGGCCCGAGCTGAGCGATCTGATCGGCTGCTGCATCCACCTGTTCGCGCTGCGCAACGATTGCCGCGGCGCGCTGAGTTTTGTGGAGTTCTTGCAGCGTGTGCGCGCGACCTGCCTGCAGGCCCTGCAGCATCGCGAGGTGGACTTTGGCCAGGTGGTCGCTGAGGTCTGCGGCCCGCGCGACCTGCGGCGTCATCCCCTGTTCGATGTGTTGTTCAACTTCCTTGAGCGTCCTCCGTTGCCGGAAGCTCCGCCGGGCATCAGCTTTCCTACGCTGGTTCCCCCGCTCGCTCGTTTCGCCCTGACCTTGTACCTCAAAGAAGTGCAAGGCAGCCTGAGCCTGGTCCTGGTCTACCAGCAGGCGCTCTTCGACGAGCCGCCCATGCAGGCGTTGCTCGACGACTTCTCGCGCCTGCTCGCTGCTCTGTGCGCGCGCCCAAATGCTCCCCTGCGCAGTCTGTTGGAGCCGCTCCGGAGCACCCGCGAGGGGATCCTGCCGACGCCGGCGCAGGCATCTGTTGTGCCGCTGCCGGCACCTTCCCAGGCCATCGAGCAGGTCGTGACCGAGGTCTGGGAAGAGCTGCTTGGATGCCGGCCGGCCCGCAGCGACAATTTCTTCGCGCTGGGGGGCCACTCGCTATTGGCCCTGCAGGCCCGCTCGCGGCTGCAGGAACGGCTGGGGCTCGAGCTCCCGCTGCGCGCCCTGTTCCAGACCGGGAGCCTGGCGGCCCTGGGCCAGGAGTTGGCGCGCGCGAAGGTTCGTGGCGCGTCTGCGGCTGCCCCTGGCCGCGGTAAGCTGCCGTTGACCGCAGCGCAACGGCGCTACCTGCAGACTCATGGCGAGGCGGGCGCATCGCTGGTCATTCCCCGAGCCGTCTGGCTGCGTGGGCCCCTCGAGCCGGACCGCCTGGCCGAAGCTCTGCAGCTCGTCTGTGCGCGCCATCCTGTGCTCTTGTCCTCGTTCCATGAAGGCCCCGAGGGATGCTGGCAGGAACCGGAGGCCTTCGCGCTGCCCCGGCTGGAGGTGGAAGATCTCGCCTCAGCCAGCGAGTTTGAGCTCGCGGCTCGCTTGCGCGCCCTGGGTGAAAAGCCTCTGGCGCGGACGGGCCCGCAGGTGGAATTCCAGCTCTGGCGGCGCTCCGCGAGCGAGCACCTGCTGTGCCTGCGTAGCCATCATCTGGTGGCCGACTGTTTCTCGCTGGGCATCCCGGTCCACGGCGAGGGCTGGCGCGCTGGGGTGCTCTTTCCCGAGCTGCTCGCGGTCTATGCGGCCCTGGCTGACGGGGCTCCCCTGCCGGCGCCGCCCGCGCGCTTCTCCGATTTTGTCACGCGCCAGGTCTGTTGGCTGGCAGGAGCCGAGGCCGACGCGCAGCGAAGGGCCTGGCGGTCGCGGCTGGCGGGTGCCGAAGCGCTGGAACTGCCCGCCGACGGCCGCCGGCCGGCAGCGGGTGAGCACACGGGCCGACGCCTGGCGCTGCGGCTGCCGGCCCCCCTCAGTGAGCGCCTGCGGCAGCTCGCACGCGCCCACGGTGCCACCTGTACGACGGCCGTCGTCGCCGCCTTCAAGGCATTCCTGGCGAAGCTCTCGGGCCAGGAAGACCTGTGCGTGGCGACGATGAGTGCCAACCGTCAGGTCTGGGACCTGCCCGAGCTGGTCGGTCCCCTGGCCAACACGCTGTTGCTGCGCAGCCAGGTGCCCCAGAATGCGTCCTTCCGTAGCCGTTTGCAGGCCGAGAGGGAGGCCCTCGCGTTCGCTTTCGCCCACCAGCAGCTGCCCAGTGAAGAGATCGCCGCCGAGCTCCCGTTCCGCGCCCGTTGCCTGCTGCATCGGGTGGGACCCGCGCGCCATCAGGCCGCGGGACTGCGCCTCGAGCCGCACACCGTACCGCGCGAGCTATCCAAGGTCGATCTCTCCCTGGTGCTGGTCGACCGAGGTCGGGGCGCACTGAGCGGTTGGTTGGAGTCGAGCCGCGCGCTGTTTTCGGACGCAACCGCTCAAGGCCAGCTGGATGGCTTACTGGCGTGCATCGAGGCTAGTCTGGCAGCTCCCGAAGAAGGCTGCTAGTAGGGGCGGGGTTTACCCCCGCCCGAAGGCCCGCGCTGCTAGCGCGCCTGCCCGACCCAGCGCCGAAAGAAGGGGTAGCGCGGTAGCTCTTCGGCGATGGCGGCCCGCTCGTCGGGGCTCCAGACCACCTGTTCGCGGCTCTTGTGAGGCCGCGGGAAGAGGCTTGCAGCGCAGGCCCCCAGCCAATCGGGGCGCGGCTCCAAGCCGAGAAAACCCGCGAGCTCGCGCAAGCCCTCGCGGGGCGCCGCGATCAAGTCGGCGTGCACCAGGCTGTACAGCTCGCCGGGCCACAGGTAGCGCTCGATCACCAGCTGATCCCGGGCCATCGCGAAGAACCATGCGCGTGCCTGGGGCAGGCTCATACTGTGTTTGCGCGCGATGGTCGCGATGACGTCCCAGGGGTTGCGCACCACCCGAATGATGCGCAGGGGCACCCCGACCAGGCCGCGGAGCCGCAGCAACAACCCCGGATCTCGGCCCAGCAGGCGGCTGCTGGCGCCGCCGTTCTTGTCGCCGATCAGCGTCAAGCGTCGAAAGCTGCCCTGGTGTTGGCCAGGCAGCAGGTAGTTGTAGCCTTGCGAGCGGCGTTCCTGGGCTGCGAACCACTGATCTCGCAACAGGATCGAGGCGTACAGGTGATTGCGGATGCGTCCACGCCGCACCTGCTCCAGGGCGTTCAGCTCGTGGGAGATCACCGCGTGGGGGTGCGCGTTGAGCAGCGTAGCGACGATGCTGTGGCCGCTGCGCGGCCAGCCGATGAAAAAGCAGTATCTCTGTACCTGCGCGAAGACAGACCGCAAGCGCACAGCGTCGAGCCAGGCACGCGCGAACAGCGCGGCGCGGCGTGCAAGCTCTTTCACGGATCCTCCGGTCGGACGCAGACCGCCGATACGCTACACTGCGGAATCCCGCCACACCAGGGGCAGCCATCGATGTCCGCGCCATCCACAGCCAACGCCCTCTTGCGGGGCCGCCACCTGCCGTCGAGGCTGCGGCAGCTACGAGTCCTGGCGGGGGACTTCCTGCGTTCATTGGCTCTGCTGCCGCGCGACCGGGGGGTGTTCGCTCAGCTCGAGACCATCTGCTTGTTTCTGGGCTGCCCCCGCAGCGGCCACACGTTGGTGGGAGCGCTGCTCGATGCGCATCCACAGGTGATGCTGGCGCAAGAGCTCGGCGTCTTGCGGCTGGTGCTGGCCGGCTTCCCCCGCCGTCAGATCTACAGCCTGCTGCTCGACAGCTCGCAGCGTGCTGCGCTGCACCAACGCTCGCAGGGGCACGCGGGACGGAGCGTTGACTATGGCGTGCCTGGCCAGTGGCAGGGCCGCTTCCGGCAATTGCGTGTGCTGGGAGACAAGCACGGCGAGGGTCTTGTGTTGCGCCTGCAGGCCCGGCCCTGGCTGCTCGGCAGGCTTGAGCGTGTATTCTCACGCCTGCGTTTTGTGCATTGCGTGCGCCATCCCTGCGACGCGATCGCCAGCATCGCTCTGCGCAAGGGGCGCGCATTGAGCCTGGCCGACAGCGTCCGCTATTATTTCAGCCTGTGCCAGACCATCTGCGAGCTCAAGCGCAAGCTGGGGTCCACACGCATCCACGAGCTGCGGCACGAAGACTTCTTGGCAGATCCCGAGGGGGGCTTGCGGCAGCTGGCCGCATTTCTGGGCGTGCCCGCGCCTGCGGACTGGCTGGTTGACTGCCGCACGGTCGTGCGCGCTACGCCACGGCGTACGCGCGATCAGTGGAAGTGGAGCCCGGCCTTGCTTGAGGAAGTCGCCCGGCGGATGGCGGGCGTGCCCTTCCTGGCCAGCTACCGCCTCGATGAGAGATAGCCCCACGATCGAAGATCGAGGTCTGTCAGCTGCTCGACGCGTGCGTTCGAGGCCGCGATCTCGGGGAGGTCGCGCGCGAGCACCTCGGGAGGCAGCTCGAGCGCTCCGCCGGGCCGCCAGCTCGCCGCCAGCCGGCTCACCCGCAACCTGTTGAAGTCGGCCAGGCGGCGCCGCAACAGGCTCCACGTCGAGGGGCCGAGCAGCTGGCGGACGGCCGGGGCGAAGGGGGACAGGCGGCGTACCAGCCGGTTGGCCGCCAGAAGACCGCGCACCGCGCCCGTCTGGCGCAGCGTCTGGTTGACGGGAGCCAGACCGGAGGGCGGCGTCTGTCCGGGTGCGATGAAGTCCAGCAGTTGGCGCAAGAACACCTGTGGGGTGCGCCGCAGTTGCTCGTAGGGAAGTACCAGAAGGCGTGGGCGGCCCAAGACCTGTTGGTAGGTCTCGATGACCGGATGGTGGAACAACAGCTCACGTTCGGGGGAGGCGAGCAGCCGTTGCGCGAACTCCGCCAGGCTCAAAGTCTGGAAATGCTTGCAGGTGCGCCACAGATAGAGCGAGACGAGCAGGTCTCGCTGCTCCCGCAGCACGCACACGATGCGCGCCTCGGGCCAGGCGCGGGCGAGGTTTTCGGCCGTCCGGAGCAGCGTTCCCCGGCGCGCAAAGGAGAGCGCCTCGCGCGAAAGCAGTAGCAGCTGGGGGTCACCGCCGGGACGCTGGGGGCCGGCACAGCGCGCGAGCACAAAGCGCCGGAAACGTTGGGGATCGAAGCGGGTCGCTTGCAGCCGCGAGGCCAGCCGCCGGTCGCTACAGACCCAGGGGCTGAGACGGGGAAACAGGCGGGTCTGCAGCCAGGTGCTGGCGGCGCGATGGCGGCCAATGTGGACGACCACGCGCGCCGGCGCGGCGGGGGGACAATGCAGCCTGCCCAGGGGCCGGTGCCGGCGAAGACGTGCGAGACCGCGAGCGAGGCGGCTCGGCTGCGCGTGCAGCGCGTGCATCAGCGGGGGGTCTTCGACAGCCTCTTCGGCGCACGGATCGGACACCAGTTGCAGCAGGCGTGGGTCTGGTTCGAGGTCGACGATCAGGTGGATGCGCGCCGCGTTGCCATGGTTGAGCGCACCGTGGGGCCGCAGATTGTCGAGCATCCAGATTTCGCCCGGCAGCGGCTGGTAGAGGCCGCCCGCCGCATAGACCACGCAGCCCGGATTCGAAACCAGGGGCAGGTGCAGGCGCACGCTGCGGTTGTAGAAGGCATGCTGGCGTTGCCCGTCGGAATGCACGGTGACGCGGCTGCCTGGCTCGAGCAGCGAGTAGTGTGCGCGCAGCAGCCGTCCCGGCAACTCCTCCGTCAAGAGCCTCCGCACGGCGGGCAGCTGCGCGAGCTGTGAACGGGGCCGTGGCGCGTGGTCGCCGACGCCACCGAGCAGAAAGCAACGCTTACGGCCGGCTGCCAGTGTGATCTCGGCCGCGGGCCACAGCGCGAGGTCCCATTCTGCCAGCAGCGGCGCAGGATCGAACTCGATGCGCAGACGCCGGCAGGCGGGCAGCGCCGCCGCGCTCTTGTCGAAACCGGTCATGGGCCATCCTCGCCCACCAGCGCCACAAAATGTTGCCGCGCCCCTTGGTAGGGCTCGCGGGCGTGGGACGCCAGCAGGTTGTCGATGACCAGCACGTCGCCGGCTTGCCAGTCGAAGCGCAGCGCCAACTCATGGTGCAGCCCGGCGATCTCGTCGACCAGGTCGTCGCACAGCGGGGAGCCGTCGCCGTAGCGCAGGTCGCGGGGCAATGCCTCGGGACCAAACAGCAGCACGGCGGCCTCCCGTACCTCCGGCGGAAGCAGCCGCGGATGGTGCAGCAGCAGTTGGCTGAAGAAGACCTCCTCACCGGTCTCTGGATGCACACGCAGCGGCTGAGCGCGACGCTGGACGCGCACGCCGGGGCCTTCGAAACAACAGTCTTCGCCGCGTTGCCGGCAGAGTGCGGCGACGACCTGCGGATCGTCGCTGCCGAAGACCTGCTGCCAGGGTTGGTCCAGGCCGGGCAGGAAGCGGCGTCGGTAGAGCAGGCCCTGGCGTTCGACGCGAGCCTTGAAGCTCGTTGGCAGGCGCTCGCGCAGGCGCCGCATGTCGACCACCGGCGTTCCGCCTCCCTGGGCGGCGGGGATCGCGCAGCAGAATACCAGCCGCAACGGCCAGCGCGCTCGGTGGGCCGCCTCGTTGTGGAACTCGATCCAGCGTTGTGTGGGGTAGGGAGTGACGCTGTAGCTCACACGACCTGGCAACGCGGGCAACTCAGGGTAGGAGCCCACCAACGGCGATCCCGAAGCGCGCGCGAGGTCTTCCAGAGGACCAGGTTGAACGACATCGAGCCCGTGAATCAGAACCGCTCCGGCCTGCAATAGCAGTGCATCGAGGCGGGCCTGCTGGGCTGTTCCCCACAGACCGTCACGGGCTTCGAACCGCGCGGGGACGGTCACTCCTGCCCCTCCAGAGCTCTCAAGCTTGCCTGCACGTGCCGGCTGATCAGGCCGCACAACGGCTCATGCAGCATCGCGATGCCATGAACCGAAGGGACAGGTACCACTTCGACCGTGTCGGCCATGCCCTCCCAGCCCAGCTGCCGGCGGCCCCAAGCGGCGGGCGGCTGGGCTACGGCCCGGTAGAGTGTCAGCCGGCCGGCCAGGGGTTGGCTGCGGTGGCGGGCGCGTGCGCGCACACGCCGCATCCGGTCCTCGCCATCGGCAGGCGTGCCGCGGGCCCGAACCAGACTGGTGCGGAAGTCGATGGCGCGGGCGCGCAAGAAGCTGCGGCGCTGCTGCTGAGGCATGCGCCACAGGCGTGCCAGCTGCACGGGCACCCGCAGCGCGGTGTGCCAGGCGAATTGCACCCACTCGGGGGTGCGGATGCTGTGGCTGTCGCCCAGCTTGGGACCGAGCGTGTCGACGAGGCCCAGATAGCCCAACGCATGGCCTCGCAGCTGGAGCTGGCGGCCGAGCTCGAACGCGACCACACCGCCCCACGAAAAGCCGAGCAACGCGTAGGGACCCCGCGGTTGAGCGGCCAACAGATCCTCGAGCAGGGCCTCGGCGATGGCCGGGATGCTCTCCAAGCGGGGCGAAGCAAGGCCGAGCACACGCCTCTCCGGTGGTAGCCGCTGCACCAGCTCAGAGAAGACCATCGGTGTGTCGACGCAACACAGGGGAATCCCCGGGCCGCGCCCGGGTGCCAACACGAGCACACTGCTGGGCAGGCAGCGCGCCCGCAGCAACCCTGCCAGTCCCGCAGCCGTCGGTTCGCGGAGCAACGCCTCGGGCATGATCTGGCGGCCGAGCTCACGGCCCAGCCGTGCACACACCTCCGCCGCCAGAATCGAGTCGCCCCCCAGCTCCCAGAAGCTGGCCTCCTGGTGGAGCGCCGGGCGTCCCAGTACCTCCGTGAAACAGCGCAGGATGCGCGCTTCCAGCACTTCATCTGCAAGGGGACGCGGAGCTGTCTGGGCGTCCTCGCGGAGCCCGCTCGCCAACGCCTGGCGATCGATCTTCCCCGTCGCCGTCAAGGGCAGCAGCTCGAAAGCGATGATGCGGCTGGGCAGCAGCCGGGCGGGCAGCCGCTCTGCCAGCCGCTCCCGCAGTCCATCTGCAGCGTTCTGTGGGGAGACGCACGCGACCAGCTCGAGTTCGTTCCCCCGCGCATGTGCGAGCACGGCGGCCTCGCGCACGCCGCTCAAGGCCAGCAACGCCCCCTCGACCTCACTGGGCTCGACGCGGTGGCCGCGCAGCTTGAGTTGCTGGTCGCTGCGGCCGCAATGCAAGAATCCGCCGTCGGGCAGACGGCGCAGCAGGTCGCCGCTGCGGAAACCTCGCAGACCGTCGCCTGCGGAATAAAAGCGCCGCGCCGTTTCCTCCGCATCCTGCCAGTAGCCGTCGGCCAGATAGCGGCTCTCGATCAGCAGCTCGCCGTCGGCGTCCGATCCGCTCGGAGGCTCTGCCAGGCGCAAATGCTTGTCCGCAGCAGGCTTGCCGATGGGGATGCGGCGTTCTACAGGCCAGCTCCCCTGCACGACCCAGCTGGTCAGGTTGCTGGTCTCACTGGCCGAGAAGCGGTGGACCAGCTCGACCCGGGCAGGGAACAGCCGGCGGAAGCGCGCGACATCCCCGCCGTAGACGGGCTCGCCTGCCAGTGCGACCAGCCGAAGTGCCGGGGCAGTGAGCGGCAGCTTGTGCTCCTCCCACAGCCGCATGGCGCGGCGGAACCAGCTGACAGGGGGATGCAGCAGGCTGACCAGGCTGTCTGCGAGCCAGCCTGGCAGGTCGAGCAGGCCGAGCCTGGCGAGCGGCTGCGGACAGAGGGCGGCGCCGTTGAGCAGCGCTCCCCAGACATCGGCCTCAGCCGCCACGAAGCAGCAAGAGAACAAGTGGGACTGGCGGTCTTCGGGCCGGATGCCGCGGGCCTGCCCGTAGAGCCAGATCCTGTGCAGGATGCAGCGCTGGCTGCGCATGACCCCCCGCGGCGTCCCGGTGCTGCCAGAGGTGAAGACGATGCTGGCCGGACTGCCCGGCCCGCCACGCGGGGCGGGCCGGGTCGCTTCGGGGTGTTGCTCTACCTGCCAGCAGCGCGGGTGCAGCTTGGTGGCTAGAGAGATGGTCTCGCCGCAGGCCAACAGGCCCGTGGGTGCCAAGCGGGCGATCAGGCCCTGCAGGTACGGCTGCGGCGCGCAGGGATCGAGCACCACGCACGCGCGGCCGGCCTTGAGCGCGCCGAGCAGTGCCGCGATCTGCCAGGCACCGTGTGGAAACAAGAGCGGCAGCGGCGCGGAGCCTTCTCCCAACTGCTCGAGCAGCAACCGGGCGATGCCGTTGGCACGCGCCTCGAGCTGGGCGTAGCTCCAATTCCCTTCCGGGAGCACGAGGGCTGGCCTGGTGGAGAAATGGTCGGCGGCGGCTTCGAAACGCGCCGCCAGGGTGCTCTCGATGCCGTCACGCGTGAGGAAGGCGCGCTGCTTGATGTCGATGGAAGCAGGGTCCATCCAGTGCCTCCTGAGTTCCCCAGCCATTGTAGCCTGGCTACCAGCCGAAGTCCTGTTCGAGCAGCGCGTACAGTCGCTGGTTGTGCGGCCGATAGAATGCGCTCAAGCGGGCTCTCAGCCCGCTCTCCAGCGGTGCGGGGGCCGCCCGCTGGTGGCTGAAAGACACCCGCGATGGGGGCAGCTCGAAGAACTCCAACACCTCTCCATACACTCGGGAAGGTTCAGCGAACAGCCGCTCGCTGGCGACGATCAGGAATTGCTCGCGCGCAAAATAGCGAACCAGCGTTCGAGCTGGTAGGCGTACAGTCCGCGTGTGAGTGGGTTCTTCCACAGCCAGGCAGGGCGTCCAGTCAGACGGTCCTCAGCGAACAGGGTCGCGGTGCCCGCTTGCCAGCTTGCGAGCTCGAGCCGCATCGCCTGATCGAAGCTCAGGTCCAGGCCGTGGACCCTGCAGCGTCTTCGGTGGTGGGAGTAGGCGCGCTCCACCGGTTCGCGCAGCAGAACCAGGAACTTCGCGCTGGGCAACAACCGGCGCACGCGGGCGGGCACCAGCGGATCGCACAGGTACTTGGGGGTCTTGTCGCAGAACAGCCAGGGGTTCTCGCGTTCCCAGACGGCGCGCGGGAAACAGCTTTGGTACCAGCGGGGGCCGCGGTGGTAGAAGCGGTCGAAGAAGTGGGGCTCTGGATGGAACCGCCAGCGTCCGTCGTTACGCTCCAAGCGGCGTCCGAAACGCACGCCGGGATGTGCGGCCAACAATCCCTGCAGGAAGGTGGTGCCGGAGCGTTGCGCGCCGATGAAGAGCGCGGCCGGCAGCTGTGGACGATTCAGCAAGCCGTGGAGCGGTCCGCTGAGCCGGTACAGCGTTGCCAGCCAGGACTGCACCGCAGCTGGAAGCCTTCCGACGGCCATCAGGGTTCCTCGGCTTTCCGCAGGGCGGCCACGAGCCGCGTGTCGTTCGGGAAACGACGCCGTGCCTCCCGCAA
The DNA here is from genome assembly GCA_029260765.1 of Planctomycetota bacterium. Taxonomy (GTDB): domain Bacteria; phylum Planctomycetota; class J058; order JAJDCP01; family JAJDCP01; genus JAJDCP01. Next base: position 61,413 of record JAJDCP010000192.1, on the reverse strand, counting down.
CAGCTCGATGGTCTTCCCCTGCTCGCCTGCCACAGTCAGCAGCTCGGCGCCCAGCAACCACAGGTCTGCGTGCGCGGAGCCGTCATTGAGCCAGGTCTGGAGCTGTCGGAGCGCGGCGCCTACGCCGGTCGCCTTCGCCTGTGCCTTGATCATGCCGGTGCGTGCGTCGAGGTCTTGCGGTGCCAGCCGGAGCGCCGCGCCGAACAGCTGCAGCGCCAGCTCGGGCCGCGCACACCTCAGCGCCTGGCGCGCGGCAGCGACGTAGTTGGCAGCCCGCGGCTCGCGCTCTGCTACAGTCTGTAACAGCGCCAGCACCTCGTCGGGGCGGCCGAGTCGCCGGGCGATGAGGGCCTGATTCCTCAGCAGATGCAGCCAATCTTGTTTCTTGTCCAGCGCCACTGCCCGCTCGCTGTGTGGGTAGGCTTCCTCCAGCAGGCCTTGCTGCGCCAGGCAGACGGCCAGATAGCCGTGGGCGAGCGCGGAGCCGGACTTGAGCTCGACGGCCCGGCGCAGGTGCGGCAGGGCTGCCTCTGCGTCGTCAGAGCGCAGCAGCTCAAAGCCGAGGTTGTAGCGGGGTCGGTAGCTGTCGGGAGCGTGGGCCGCGGCATCGCTCCACAGGCTGACGGGATCCCGCCAGACCCGGCAGCGGGTACGGGTGGCCTGGCAGAGCAGGCCGAGAATCAGCAGCACTGGCAGCCAGCCCCAGCGCCCGAAACGACGCGGCAGATAGCGGGGCAGCAGCTCGGCGATGCACAGTGCGATGGCAAAACCTGGCAAGTAGAGCCGATACTCTGCCACCGCGTCGAGCGGCAGCAGCGCCTCGAGCAGCAACAGCAGCAGGAACCAGCCCGCCTGCAGTACCCGCAGCGGACGGCGTGTGCGCCACAGCCAGACCATCAGCCCCGTCAGCGCGAGCAAGGCCAGCAGGTTTGTCGGCGGCGCGAGCAGAGAGCTGCTAGGGGCGAGGCCATGGTCGATGCTGAGCCGCGCGGGATGGGGCCAGAGCCATAGACTGAGGTAGAAGAACAGCACCCGCACCTGCGTCAGCAATTGACCTGCCAGGCTCTGGCGGATCTGGGCGAGTTGTTTGTGGGCGTAACCCGGGTGCAGAATGAAGAGCAGCCCGCCGAGCAGACAGATGCCGAGCAGCGCACTCGGCAGCAGCACCCGCAGGCTGCGGCGGGTCCAGACCGGGTCGAGCCGGCGGAAGATGCAGACTTCGTACACCCAGACCGCCAGGGCCAGGCCGAGGGCGACCTCTTTACTGAGCATGCCGCACAGCCAGGCAAAGCCCGCCAGGCCCGCCCAGATCTGTCGGCGCCGGCCGCTCGTCTGGCGGGCAGCTAGGTATGCGTGCAGGGCGAGCAAGCAGAAAAAGGCCGCTTGCAGCACCATACGCTGATGGATCGACATCACAGCGTGGCTGTGCAGCGGATGCACCAGCCAGACCAGGGTTCCCGCGAAAGCGGCCCCCCACGGGCGCGTCAGGGACCAACCCACAGGAGGTCCTGGCTCTTTGGACGAGGCGAGACGCAGAGTCTTCAGCAGGAGCAAGAAGAGCAGTACCGCGTTGACTCCGTGCAGACCGATGCCTACGCCCCGGAAGCCCGCCGGATCCAGGCCCCACACGGCGTAACTGAGCGCGAAGCCGAGGTTCGACAGCGGCCTTGTCCGGTTGCGGAAATGCCCCTCAAGGGCGGCCAGCAGGGCGGGGCCCTCCAGACTATCGAGGTGCAGGGCCGGGTTCTCGACGATGTTCCAGTAGTCGTCGTATACGAAGGGATACGCCCGGAACTCCGCGTAGAGACCCCAGCTCAGCAGCGGCAGAGCCAGAACGGGCAGCAGCAGCCAGAGCTGGCTGCCGTGGGGACGCGTCTTGGACTCGCGGAGGGAAGACAAGGCAGTGCTCGCTGGCAGGTTTCCCCTAAGGTAGCAGATCCCGGCGCCGCGGGGCGTTCGCAGTGCGCCAGCGCGATCCTCGCCCCCTCCTCATCCTTCAGGAGCCCCGCCTGCGCGCTGCCAGGGCGGCCGAGAGGTCGTGATCGCGGCGTCGCTCCTTGGGAATGGCCGCAGCAGCCAGCTCGACCAGCCTGCGATGGTGGGTGAAGAACAGCACCTGGGTCTGCTCTCCCAGCTCTCCGAGGAGCTCGAGAGCCGCGCGTGCCCGCTGGTCATCGAACTGCACCAGCAGGTCGTCGCAGATCAACGGAAAGCCTTCGTTCTTTGCCAGGTGTTGCTCGAGGCTGGCGAGGCGGAGCGCGAGGTAGAGCTGATCGCGTGTGCCCTCGCTGAGCCCGTCCACGTGCACCGAGCTGCCATCGGGCCGGACGCAGGCGATCACCTTCTGGTCCTTCAGGTTCCATTCCGGTTTGAGTTGGCTGAAAGAGCCCAGCGTCAGCCGCGCGAACAGCTCGGAAGAGCGGCTGAGCAGGGGCCCCTGATGCTGCTCGGAGTACCGTTCGATCTGCTTTTCTAACAGCAGCGAGGCCAGCCGCACGACGAGGTACTCCTCGCTCCCAGCGCGTACCTGCGAGAGCGCGGCTTCAGCCTCTTCTTGCGCTGTGGCGGCGCCTTCGCTGCCGAGCTGCTTGCGCCGTTCCAGCAGGGCTGCGCGTTCGTCGCGCAATCCGCGGCACATCTCTTCGAGCCTCTCGAGCTCGGCGCGCAGGTGGTCGACGTCGCCCGAGATGGCATCCCCATCGACCTGGGCCGCTTCGTCGATCAGCGTGGCGAGCGTGTGCCCGTCGCCTCCCTCCAGCATGTCTCTCTCGAGGCGTTCACGCTCTCCCTGCAGCGCGCGTCGCTCGTCGGAGCGCAGCACGGCTTCTTCGAGCGCCTCGATCGCAGCCACGCCCGCTGCCGCGCTCAGCTCGGCCACGGTGGCTTCGGCGCGGCGTTGCTTCTCAGCTTCGGTCTCGATCTCTGTTTCCAGCTCGGCCTTCCGCTGCACGAGCCCCTCGCGAGACGTTTTCTCGTCGCGCGCTTTGCTGTACAGGCTCGAGAGATCCTGGGCGCGGGTTTCCAGCGGCCGGGCCTGCAGCTCGGGAGCGTAGCGAACCACGAGCTCATCGACGAACGCCTCAAACGCTTCCGCGTCGCGGTCAATACCCGCGATCCGTCGGTGGTGGCTGCGCCGCTCCGCGTCTTTCTCGAGCAGCTGGTCGATCAGTGCCAGGACGAGGTCTGCCTCGTCGGGAGTCGTGGAGACGTCGCGTCCCAACTGCGCCAGTGATGCGCACCACTGCGTCCGCCAGTCTGTCAGCATTCGCTCGGAGTCGGCCAGCTCACGCTCGAGGCCGGGCAGCTTCTCGCTCAGCTTGTTGAGCTCGCGTTGCAGCACGAGGGTCTCGTTTGCCTCGGTCCGACGAGCCTCGACCAGCGCCTCGGCCTGCGCACGAAGCTCAGCCAGGCCCGCATCGGGAGCCGAGGTCGCACCCGCCCCGCTCAGGGCTTTCCGCAAGCGCGCGACCGCCGCGGCGACGCGTTCTTCGACGTCAGCTAGCACCTGCGCGGCTTCCCCGGCCTCCTCGAAGACCCCGACCAGCTTCTCGTGGCGGCCGAGCCAGGCTGCCATCTCTTTCGGTGTGCCCGCTTCGATGCCGACAGCCACCCACGGCTGGCGCCAGCGCGTTTCGTCTTCGGCCTGGCTCAGGACCACAGCCTTGAGCTTCGCCGCGAGCTCTGTGATGTCACCGATCCGGGCGTCTCTCTGCACCTCGAGCTGGACGTGCCGGGCGACCCGCTCCGCCTCACGCCGCAGCCGGTCGGCGATCTCATCGGCCCGCTGGGTCGCCTCTTCGAGCTGGTCTGCGCAGGCGAGCTTATCGGTCTCAGCAGCCACGCTCAGCTCGAACCAGGCCGAGCGTAGCTGCTTCCAGAGCTGCTCGCGGCGCTCTCGGGCCCGACGCAGATCATTCTCCGTCACGACCTCACCGGCCCGCTCGTGTGCCTTGAGCTCAGCCTCGAGTCGGTTCTTCTCGCGCTGCGCTTCTTCGAGTTGCCGGCCGAGCTTCTCGTGCTCAGTCTCGAGCCGATCACGGCTGCGCTCGAAACGTCGGACGGTCTCTTCATTCGGAAGAGCGAGCCGTGCGATGTCCTCAGCAGTGCCGGCAACCCTGCCCAGGGCGGCCCGTTGGCGCTCGAGCTTCGAGCGCAGACGGTCACGCTTGCTGCGCGCCTCGGCAGACTGTTTCTCGATCGGGCCCTCGTCACTGACGATCTTCAGCGTCCCTGCCAGGGCCTTCCCGTCGTCTTCGGACCTTCGGCCAGCAAGGGTGCTCTCGAGGGCCTGCTTCCGCTGCCGCAACGACGCGAGCTCTCCGGTGAGACTCTCACGCCGGCTCTCGAGCCCGGTGAGCGCCTTGCCCAGCTTGGCGATCCTCGCCTTGAGAGCACCGGGGACGCGCAGATTCTCGGCAGCGTCTACAGAGGTCTCGACGCCCAGCTCGGCCAACAGGCGCTTCATGGCATCTTTGGCGTCGAGCAGTCCTCGCATCAGCACCGGCCGGTCCCTGTCGGCCTTCATGTGTGCGCCGAGGCGGAGGCCAAGCTCGCGCAGCCGTTCCTGGTCTTCTGCCAGCGCTTCGGGGGCAGAGAGGCTCGCGAGTTGGGCGACGATCTTGCCCAGCTTGGCCTGTTTTCCAGCGAGAGCCGGGCGGGTGTCTCGGAGGCTCCGCTGTGCCCCCTTCAGTTGCTCAGCAGCGTCTTCGGGAAGCAGAGGGGTTGTCGCGAGCGCAGCAAGCCGCGCCCCCACAGTCTGATGCCGGGCGAGCTTCGGCTTGTTGCGCCGCACTCTCTCGAGGCGTGCCAGCTCACGCCGGGCCGCGCGGACCTCGGTATCCTTGGACTGCAAGCTCTCGAGCAGTTCTTGGAAGGAACCTTCTTCCTCGTCCCATTTCCGGGCCGAGAGGCGCAGCTCTGAGACCCGCTTCCTGGCCTTCCCGAACTGGCTCAGCGCGGCGTTGATCTGGGGCTTGGAGGCTCTCGGCATGAAGAGCTTCTCAGCCCGGCCCGACAGGCGTTTGAGCAGGCTATGCATGTCGCTGCCGACCCCCGCTCCGAACAGGCTCTGGGCCAGGTTCCCTTCCCCGGCGAGGATCGCGTGCCCGCCCTGCTGCAGAGCTTCGTGGCTGAGGCCGAACATCGAAGCGAACAGCTCACGGTCGACACCGGGCATCGCGCTCTCGAGCAAGGACTCGTCGAGAGGCTGGCCATCGGTATCGAGCAGGGTGAGCTTCTTGCCTCGCTTGCGGAAGAAAGCCAGCTCCTGGCCTGCGCCGTAGCCCAACCTCGCACCAACGCGCAGCTCTTTCTTCTGGTGCAAGAAATCGAAGGCGGTCCGCTGGGGAAAGCGGAAGAAGAGCGCCTCCAGGGCGGACAGTGTGGTGCTCTTGCCCGCTTCGTTCGGTCCAAAGACGATATGCACACCGCGCTCGAGGCCCGAAAAATCCAGCTTGAGATCAGTGAAGGGGCCGAAACGCGGCAGCCACAGCTCGAGGAGGTGCATCAGTCGTCCCCCCCTCTGTGCAATTCGGCGATCAACAGCTGTTCGACCTCGTCGAGCCGCGCACGGATGGTGTTCGGGTCGCTGAGGTCGAGCCCCCCGTCAGGGCCATGGATCTCGGGGGGCAGTTTCTTCTTGAGCGCCGAGAAGCTGTCGAGCAGCTCCTTGAGACTGGCCGAATCTTGCTGGAGCGCAGCAAAGGAACAGAGCAGGCTGCCCAACGGCCCGTCATCGCGACGCAGGGCCTCGACATCGATGGCTGCCCGCGTGCGGAAGGCGATCTTCTCGAGCCAGACGCCCTCACCTGCGACCGCGTTGGCCCGGGCGCGCAGCTCAGGTCTGATTCTCTCGCCTTCCCGGGCCAGCAGCCCGTGGACCTCACTCGCCCCGCTGAGCACCAGGCGCAGCGCGAGCATGCGTCCCTCCGTCGCCTCTGCGGCTTCTTCGAGCTTGCCGTCGACCAGATCGTAGAGGGCGTCCTCGTCAGCGACCCCAGCCAGGTCGAGGTCGAGCACCCCCCAACGGACGACGTCGAGCGTACGAGACTCGACCTGGGCGACCTGCCCATCCTGTACTTGGACCAGCACGCATCCCTTCGGTCCCGTCTCACGCGCGTGCCGCCCTTGCGTGTTGCCAGGGAAGACGATCCATGGGTCTTCCCGGACCGTCTCGGCCGTATGCACGTGCCCCAGGGCCCAATACTGATAGCCCCGGCTGACCAGACCATCGACGGTGCAGGGGGCGTAGTTCGAGTGACCCTCGCGCCCGGTCAATGCCGTGTGCAGGACGCCGATGTTGAAGCGGCCGAGCTCGGGCGCTGGATAGCCTGCCGACAGGTCTTCCAATACCTCGCGCCGGGGATAGTCGCGCCCGTGGATGGCGACAGCCAGACCGTCAGGATGGTGGGTCTTGGGACGTTTTGCGCCGAAGTTGTGGCAGTGGCCGGGAAGCCGGAGGCTCTTGGTCAGCTCGCTCTGCGCGTCGTGATTGCCGTAGGTCAGGTAGACTTCGATGCCCGGCTCGGCGAGGCGCTGCAGCTGACGGTGGAGGAACAGGCCGGTGTTGTAGTCTCGCCAGTCGCCGTCATAGAGGTCTCCAGCGAGGATGACGAAATCGACCTGTTCTTCGATGGCCAACTGGACCAGGTTTTCGAGCGCCCGCCGGGTTGCCCCACGGATCTTCTCGACCGGCGCCCCCTCATAGCGGTCGAGCCCCCGCAGCGGGCTGTCGATGTGCAGGTCGGCGGCATGTAAAAAGCGGAAGTCCGAACGCATGGAGTGCTCCCTTCAGCTTTCCTTGTACCACGCGCCTACGTCAGGAAAGGACATTCCGGGAGCATGAGATCTCTCGTTGAGCGCTGCGCGACGGGGGAGGGCCCGCCCGTCGGATCAGCTTGGTTTGGAGGCCTCATCCTGGCGACGGGCGGCCTCGAACAGCAGGCTCGACATCGACATGGAGATGTTGCGCTCCTTCTCGACCAGGGCGGGAGTCAGGGTGAATTGTCCCGTCGTGACGGCGAAGAGCGCGAAGACGGCCTCCTCCCCCATCAGCTTCCCACAGCGCGCGAATGTGGGCACACCGTCGCGCACGGTGATCGCACCCCGGACATCGGGGCCGAAGATCTCCAGAGTTCCCGTTTTTCGGTTGAATTCCAGTACCTGCAGAAGCTCGGGCAGGTTGATCTGCCCGAGAGTCCCCGTGGTCGCATCGGCCATCATCGGCTGGGTGCGCATGTGCTTGTCGGGGAACAGCACTGGCGCTTCCTCGAAGAGCTTCTGGCGGAAGGTACAGATGAACGGGCCGAACTCGATCTCGTCTCCGTCGCTGAGCTCCTTTTCGCCCCGGATGCGCCGTCCGTTGATCAGCGTCCCGTTCTGCGAGCCGAGGTCGACCAACACAACCCGGCCGGCTTTCCAGTGAAACTCAGCGTGCCGCCGGCTGATCCGAGAAGAAGGCACGGTGAGATGGCACTCCGGTAGACGTCCCACCACCACCACGCGCTGGTTGCGGAATTTCAGCACAGGGGCTCCCACGCGCACAAGGCTGAAGCCGAAGGATGGACCGCCGACTGCGGACTCCGTCTCTCGCACTTCCTTGAGGGTCGTCCGCCCTGTCTTGCGCGCCTGGATCGACTGGATCGCTTGAAGCAGCTCTGCCCCGCTGGGAAAGCGGTCCTCCACCTTGCAGGCCAGACAGCAGTCGACCAGCTGCAGAGTCTCGTGGCGCAGATCCTTGCGGAAGTTCGTGACCGCCGGATACTTCCCCTCCAGGGTCTGCTTGATCATCACGGGTGGAGTCCCAGAGAACGGGCGGCGTCCGGTCAGCATGGTATAGAAGATCGCGCCCAGGCTATAGACATCCGAGGCAGGCACTACGTTCTTGGGGCTCATGATCTGTTCGGGGGCGGTGAAACCGAGCCGGCCCAGCTGGTCGTTGGATTCGGTCAGGTCCAGGTGGGGATCTTTGGCGAGTCCGAAGTCGACGAGCTTGCAGAAGCGAGGATCCGGTGCCTTTCCCGGACCATGGGGAATGACGATGTTGGCCGGCCTGATGTCGCGATGCACGACACCCCGCTCGTGGATCGCGACCAGGGCTTTGGCCACGCACTCGGCGATCAGCAAGGCGAGGTTCTCAGGGAAGGTCCAGGGGAGCTTCTCCCGTGTTCTCTTCAGCAGCGTCCGTAGAGTCGTGCCCTCGATATGTTCGAGCACCAGGAAGATGGTCTCTTTCTCTCGGGTGATGAACTGGACATTCTGGATATGCGGGTTGTCGATGGTGGCAAAGACGCGCGCCTGGTTGACGAAGCGCGCAATGTGCGTCTTGACCTTGTTTCCGACACCGCGCGGCAGGGCCTTGACCGTATGTTTGGTCTGGTGGATGGCGTCGACACCATAGTACACCTGGGCGTAGCCCGAGATCCCCAGTTTCTTGACCAGGACGATCGTGCCAACTCTCGGAATGTTCTGGATCGCGGAGAATTCGGCATTCCCGATCTCGCCGTCCGAACCTTCTGACGCCAACGGATTTCCTCGGCCCACCCAGAGAGGCCCCCCACACTCGCGCTCTGCGTGTTTGGAAGCCGGGCCCCATCCCTCGATTGTGTGCTGCCCGAGTCTAGCTCAGCAGCCGAAGATCTTCAAATGCTCCGGGAGCATCCGTGGCGTGGCCGGAACTTGGCAGAGCTCAGGCGATGGTCGGACGCTGGCAAGGAAGCGCAGTTTGGTGTGACGCATCAAGCCGCTACTTGCCGCGCGGCGGCGCGTTGACGCCCCAGCAGTAGATCGGCTAGCATCTGGAGGTCGTGGCTGTGCGGCACAGATTTGGTGGAGTTGATCATGCGAACAAACGTCGCCCTGTTCCTGCTTTGCTTGACGCTGGGGGTGCAAGCCCAGCATGAGATCTTGCCTGGTCTGCGCGAGCTCGAACCCTGGTGGGAGGTCGACACCAAACAGGAAGAGGTCGACGGCCTTCCGCCTGCAGTTGCGAATCACTGCGGGATGAGCTTCGTGCTGGTTCCCGCGGGGATTTTCAGCATGGGCTCGCCAGAAGATGAGGAGGGACGTTGGGACAACGAGCCGCAGCACGAGGTCGAGGTCTCGCGCAGCGTCTATATGGCAAAGACGGAAGTCACCCAGTCCCAATACTTGACCGTGATGGGCGCCAACCCGAGCGGGTTCAAGGGAGACGACAGACCCGTGGAGAGTGTCTCCTGGTTGCAGGCCCTGGAGTTCTGCAATCGGCTCTCCGAGCTGGAAATGCTGGAGCCGGCTTACGCCATCGATGGCCGCGATGTGACATTCCACGGGCTGCAGAGCCCCGGCTACCGCCTGCCCAGCGAGGCAGAGTGGGAGCTTGCCTGCCGAGCGGGCGCAGACTCGTCGCGTTACGACGCACTGGAAGCCGTCGCGTGGCACAGAGAGAACGCCGATCTCCGAACCCACGATGTTGCGCAGAAACGACCCAATGCCTGGGGCCTCTACGACATGCTGGGGAACGTCTGGGAGTGGTGTTTCGATGTCTATGAGGATCAACCCGCCGACGCCGTGAACGACCCGCTGCGCTGGGACGAGCACGCCTCCCACATGGGGCTGCGCGTCGTGCGTGGGGGCGGGTGGAACTACACAGCACGTGCGTGCCGTGCAGCCAAACGCGCCCAAAGTACCTATCTTCAGGGCTCGTACATCCAAGGCTTCCGGCCAGTCAGAACGATTCCCTGAGGTTGTCTGGCGCGGATTGCCTTCCTTCGCAGGTTCTCGGGAGCCTGCGCCGTATGCTGAGCGTTGGGTGCACATCCAGCGAACGTCTGGTACGAGCCGCGCCGGGCAGCCCCGCGGGCCTGCGCGGGCAGTTTTCGGTTGTAGCGGGCAAAGCCTTGCGAACAATGACACTGTCCGTTCTGCAACTGCCTGTCCGCAGGAGTCTGTCATGCGTGCCCTGCTCATTGGCGTCGCCCTGGTCCTCCTCGCTGGGTTGATCTGGTACGCGATCCCATCTCCGGCTGCCCCCGAAACTCCGCCCGCCGGACGCAGCGAGGCTCCCCCCGGCATGGTCTGGATTCCCGGCGGCCGCTTCCGCATGGGTGGGAATGATCCTCTTTCCCATCCCAATGAGGGTCCGGTGCACGAAGTTGAGGTCACAGGCTTCTACATCGATGTGCACGAGGTCACCAACGCCCAGTTCCAGGCCTTTGTGGAGGCCACAGGCCATCGGACAACCGCCGAGACCGTCCCGTCGCTCGAAGAGATCATGGCCCAGGTCGCTCCGGGCACGCCTCCCCCGGACCCTTCGGTGCTCGTTCCCGGGTCGCTGCTGTTCACGATGTCCGCGGGGGTGGTGCCGCTGGACAATCTGGCGGGCTGGTGGAAGTGGCAGGAGGGTACCCAGTGGCGGCATCCCGAAGGTCCAGGCAGCACCCTCGACGGCCTCGAGCAGCATCCCGTGGTCCATATCTCCTGGCACGACGCGATGGCCTACTGCGCCTGGGCGGGCAAACGCTTGCCGACAGAGGCCGAGTGGGAGTACGCTGCGCGCGGTGGGCTGGACGGCCAGCCCAACGTCTGGGGGGCCGCGCCCCTCGACGAAGCTGCCCCCGTCTGCAACACCTGGCAGGGCCCTTTTCCTTACGAGAACACGCTCGCCGACGGTTTCCTGCGCACCGCTCCGGTGGGGTCCTACGCGGCCAATGGCTGGGGTCTGGTCGACATGGCAGGCAACGTCTGGGAGTGGTGCAGCGATTGGTACGCGGCCGACCAGTATGTGCGGCTGGCGCGCAACGAGGTCTGCTGCGACCCGCAAGGGCCGGATGCCGGCTGGAACCCGGCCGAGCCCTACGCCCAGGGCCGCGTCACCAAGGGCGGCTCTTTCCTGTGCAGCGACAGCTACTGCGCCTCATACCGCCCCAGTGCCCGGCGCGGGACGCCGCCGGACACCGGCACCTCCCACATCGGTTTCCGCTGTGTGATGACAAAGGAGATGTGGCAGCAGGTTCCTTGATCAGGGAAGCAGAGCGTCTGCTTGCAGCTCCTCGAAGACCAAATGGCCTAGCGCCTCGATCCTTGACCCGAGCTTGATGCTTTCCGAGCAACCGGTCCCTTGACTGGCACGCTGCGTGCGAATCACTCGGATGTGCAGCGCCCCATCAGCCGGAGCCGCTTCCGCGGGTCCGTCGGTTGTAAGGAGTGTAAAGTGGATCTGACACACAGGCAGGGGGGCTCGTGGCTGCTGATCGCCGGCGGGGCACTCAGCGCCTGGTTGCTCAACGGCCTGTGTCTCGCGGTCCTGCAGGCGTGCTTCCCCGACTACCGCTATCTCTACTCGCAGCCGCCGCTGGACTTTCCCGAAGGGTCCTTGCTCGCATCACTGTGCATCGGGCTGTGTCTTTCGTTCTTGCCAGTGCTCGGCGCGTACTTCCTGCAGAAGCTGGCGGCGATCGAGGGCTCGCCGAGGCGCGCTGGAGAGAGGCGGCGGATGCTGGCAGCTCCGACGCGGCTGCTGTGTTGCGCGTGTGTCCTGGGCCTTGCCGGCCTTCTGGGACTGGGGCCGGACGTCGATGGCACGGGCCCGCTCTATCTCAGCGTAATCTGCTGGGGGAGCTGCGTCGTGTTTCTGGTGGGCATCGCAGCGGGCAGCCTGATGTTGTGCCAGCGCATGTGCGCCCTGTCCCGCGCCCGGGCGGCGCTCAGCAGGCGAAGGAGCGTCAGGAAGGCAGCTGTGGATCGGACGCCGCGCAGCCATCCCCGGCTTGTCGCGGGCATGATCGCACAGGTTGCGTTGGCGTCCTGGCTGTTCGGCGGCGTCCGGTTCTTCGTGGGGACTCAGCTCTTCCTGCTGGGCGAGCCGCGCATGTGGTTCCTCGGCATGTTCTGCGCAAGTCTCCTGCTGCTCGGTCTGGTCTGCGCGGCCGGTGGACTGTACCTGGCCAGTTTGCTGCTGCTTGCGCAGCGTCTGCTAGGCCGGATCGAGACGGCTACCTGCGCTCTGGGGGACGCGCTGCAGCAGCCACAGGATCCCGCCGCGACAGAGGCTCTGCAGCTGAGCGGGCGCATCCTTTCGCTGTTCGCGTTGGTCGCCGGAGTGGCTCTGCTGCTGAGCCCGGGACTCTGGCTCGCGATCGGTGCGGAGGGGGGACCAGGCAGGCTGAACGAGGCGGTCGAGCAGGCCGCGACCTATGGCGCTCTTCCGCTGGTTTCGGGCCTGGCCCTGCTCAGCCTGGCGCACTACGTGCGCGGCCAGTGGCGCTGCTTCACGGTCCAGGCGCGCGAGATAGAGAACAGGCTGGCGGGATTGGAGCTCTATCAGCAGCTGGCTGCCTGAGATCGGCGCGTCTTTTCGGTCAGCAATTTGAGCAGGAATGCAGCGCCACGATCTGTTCCGTGGGCGCAAACCCCACCGATTGGTAGACGCGGGCCGCCTGGTCGTCGGGATCGGCGACCAGCACCAGCGTCTTCACGCCGAACTGGGCACGTGCGTACGCGCCCGCCTGATGCACCAGAGTGCCACAGATTCCCTGCCGGCGATGGGCGGGGTGCGTCCCGACAGCCTGGTAGCGCCCGATGCCCTGCGCGTGGTAGATGCCGAGATCGGCCACCAACCTGTCGCCGAGAAACCCGCCAAACCACGTCCCCTTGCCCGCCTCGCTCAACGCCCGGTAGCGCTGCATCTGGTTCTGTTTGAAGGCGCGGTACTTTCCGAGCTCATAACGGAGATCCCGGCAGGCGATCTGGTTCTCGAGCGCCTGGTCCCAGTCAGCGGCACTTGTCAAAGGCCTGACCGTGACCGTGTCCTGGGGCCGCGGGGGAGGTCGCGGGCTCTCGCTGGTCAGCACGACGGAGCGCTCGAGGTCCATGCCCTGCTCGACGAAGGGCTGCACATCCCCCATCTCACCCGCAACTCCGTCCCAGGCCAGCGCTCGGTGGTCCGTGGCTTGTTTCGAGGCGATCTCGGTCTCGAAAGCCGCGAACCAGGCTTCCAATGCTCCTGGACCGGGCGGGCGGTCGAAGAGCAGGAAGTTGCCCCAGTGGTAGCCGGGATTGTCAGGTGTCCGCACCACCAGGTATGAGCCCCGGTCGGTCACCAGCGGGCAGAAGAACAGGTCTGTCCGGTATCCGAGTGATCGCAGTTCCATTGTTGGTCCCATTTCCTTGTGCGCGCTGAACCTGGGCACCCCCTACGGCGTCACGAGCCTACCCGATACCGGAGGCCGTATGCAGCAGCTTCTGGACGGCTACCGCGCGATCCCTTTCCCGATCCGGCTGCTCGCCCTGCTGCTTTTCCTGGCAATGCGGACGGGCGTCGACCTCGCGATCCACCGTCGCGGCGCGACCAAATGGCGGGAGTACGCGTTCCTGTTGTTCTGCGGAGGTCTGGGAGCGGCCTTCGGTCTGGCCGTCGACCAGCTGACCGTGCGGCTCTCCCCCGACTATTTCGTCCTGGCCAAAGGCCTGCGTGCGGGGCCGGAGCTGCCCGCCCAGGTCCTCGAGCTCAGCCTTCACGCGGGCTGCGTCGCGGGTCTGCTGCTCGGCGGGGTGCTCTTGATCGCGAACAACCCGCGGCCGGGCCTGGCGCAGCTTGGTGCGCGCCAGCTTGCGGGCTATTGCCTCTATCCGCTGGCAGCAGCCCTGACGGTCCCCTTGCTGAGCGCACCAGTCTTGTTTCTCCTCGACCCTCTCGATGCGAGCACGCTGCTGGCCGACGACCTTGGACTGGCGGCAACGGAGGCTTTCCGCTGGGTCTGGGGCATCCATGCGGGCGTCTATCTCGGCGCCGTGCTGGGAGCCATCGCGGCGTGTGTCCGTATCCGACGCGCTCGGCGCGCAGGCACGGGCCTGGAAGATGTCCCCGCCCGCGGATAGGGTGGCCTTGCAATGCGACGTTGGGCGAAGAATCTGCACAAGGCGAGGCTGCGATGGCATCGATCTTTTTTGCCCAACTGGCCGCAGGAATCTTGCTCGTCTCGCTGTTGGTGCGGCGCAAAGACACCGGGCGGCGCTTCTTTGCCTTCACCGCCGAGTTGTGTCTGTCCCTGTTGGTCTTCGCCGTACTGTTGCACCCCGGGGCGCGCCCGGACGTCGGCGATCCTCTGCCCGCCTGGCGCAATGCGGGGCCCCCGGCGGCGTACTGCGCCTATCTGGTCGGGGCTCTGCTTCTGCTCTGGTACCGCGCGCGGCTGGGAGGCCTGGCGGGCGGGCGCGGGCAGTGGGTGCTCTGGCTGGCGGGCGGCCTCAGCCTGCTTGGCAGCCTGGCCGATGCCCAGGCGCTGCTCGGGACGGGGACAGCCGCGCACTTGAGCGTATGGCTGGTCAGCTTCGCGGTCTCAGCGATGTTGCTGGGCAGTGTCACGGGGGCGATGAAGCTGGGCCACTTCTATCTGATCATACCGGGCTTGTCGATCCAACCGCTGCGGCGCATTCTGCTCGCATTCGGGATCTGTCTGCTGTTGCGGGCAGGCTTGTTGGGGCTGGCGTTTGCTTGTGGGTATGGTCCCGAGCTCGTGGGGCTCGACCTGGAGACGCTGATCTTCGCCAGCCGGATCCTGGTCGGTCTCGTGGTGCCGGGCGTGCTCTGGTACCTGACTGTGCGCACGGTGCGCCTGCATGCGACCCAGTCGGCGACAGGCATTTTGTACGCGGCCACGGTGCTGGTGATGCTGGGTGAGCTGATGAGCGGAAGCCAGGCGGCGGGACAAGCTGTGCTGCTATGAGCGGCGCACGCCTCGGGCGGCTGCTGGTTGCGATGGCGTGCGTGCAGGCCGTCTGCGCCCAGGAATTACGTCTCGACCAACTGCAGCTCGAAGCAGAGTGAAGCAGCTCAGTTGTCGTACTGACGCGCCTTGAGGGCCCAGCCGTTGCCGTCTGCCAGGTAGTAGAGGGTGTAGCTGTTGTCGTCGATGTCGCGCCAGCGCACGGTGTCGTAGTCGAGGCCATCCTGGGCGCGGGTGTGGGTGCCGAACTCGAAGTAGCCTGCGTTGCCGGCGTTGCCCATGGTCAGCGTACCCTCCGGCCCCTGGCTGCCGTCGTCGTAGCGCCAGACCAGCGCCAGGTCCCAGATGTCGACGATGGCCTGCTGCAACAAGGTGTAGTGGTCGTTGCTCAGCGCGGGCAGGCCCTGTGCCGAGAAGGTGCCGTTGCCCTTGGTCAGCTCACCTTGCGAGACCGTCAGCAGGGGAGTCCACAGATAGCCATTGTCACCGACGTTCCAGCCGTTGGCCGGGTCGGGGTCGCTGAAAACGACGAAGCTGCCCGCGGGCGACGGGGCCGGCCAGCTGTTGGCCGCCGCGCCATTGACCGAGATCGGGCTCTCCGCGGCAAAGCGATGGCTGCCGACCAGCTGCATGCGCACGATGTAGTCGCCGCTCTGCAAAGAGGGAACATCGAACGAGCTCTGGAAGACCAGCGGCTGCCCAGGCACCAGATCAATGCTGGAGGTCGCCATCGTGAACAGCTTGTTCGCGCTCCACACCCAGGCCGGCTGGCCCGGGTTGTTGGCGGGGGCGACGCTGATGTCGTAACGCTGGCCACTGGTGAAATGCAGGGTCAGCGGGTCACCGAGAGTGGCGACTTCGAGGCTCAACCGCATCGAGACGTTGCCACTTGCGTCGGTCTGGTAGGCCAGGCGGTCGCTGGTGAGCAGCAAATGGGCGCCGCGCGCCTTGGGGTAGATGGCGCCGTCGATGTCCGCCCGTTTCAGGGTGTAGTGGGTCTCACCCTGGGCAGTGCTGACGGTGTATTCGACCAGGCCGGCACCGGGGGCCAGGCTGATTGAGCGTAGGCCGAGGCCGCTCGAGGTCTGGATCGAATACACATAGCAGCCCTGCCAGGTTCCCGCCGGTACGGTGATGGACGCGTCGTCGTCTGCCAGCGCGATCGTGGCGTTGCGAAGCTCGCTCGCGATGGCCGACAGAGATTGGATCTGGCCGACGGAGGCGGCGCTGTCGAACATGGTGGCGTAGTAGCCCCGCCACTGGTACAGACGGGTGTTGGCGCGGCGGTACCAGCGCGCCTGGGTGTCGCCAAAAGGCAGGCCGGCCACTTTGTACCAAGAGCTGTACAGCGTATCGACGACCTCGATGTCATGGGAGCCGGTGTTCCCGGCCGCATCGGTCCAGCTGTAGCTCCAGGTGTCGCCGGAGTGCAGCGGGAAGAGCTGCTCGACGGTCGTTGATTGGGCGCATAGGGGCGCGGTCAGGAAACAGAGCAGAGCGATTCGTTGCAGGCTGGGCATGGTTTCCTCATAGCGTGGGGGAGGCCTGGGGGAGGACCCAGCCGGGCGCAAGCCACGGGATGGGGGGACAGGCCTGATGTTCCAGCCGAGGGGCTGCACATCCCGTACCAAACATGACGCATTGCGGCAGAGCGTTTGTGGACAACGAGACCCCCGGATCACTTGCCACTGGAGAGAAACTGGCTGAGGACGCCTTGCGACGCTCGCGGAACGGATGATGACACGGTGCTACGTACTGGTTGCTCCCTTTTCCTTGAACAGCACGATCCCATACTCGCCCACACGTGTAAAGCCAAGAGCCGCATAGGCTTTGTGTGCGGCGGGACTCTCCGTGAACAGCAAGGCCCGCTCGACTCCCTCGGCGCGCGCCGCCAATAGTGAACCTGCGACAGCGGCGCGCGCGTAGCCGCGGCAGCGCAGATCCTCGGGTGTGAAGACTCCGCCGATCTGCACACAGTCCGGAAGCGTCGCGTTGAAGCCGGTCATCGCAACCGGCTGCCCATCGGCCTCGAGCACCCACAGCAGGCCCTGCTCGTGCGTACGGGCGACGCCCCTGCGGCAACCGTCCGTCAGCTTCGGCCCCGCCTGCGCGCCCAGGACCTCCAGGGAGTAGGCGACCCGCCAGCGGACCAACAGCGGCAGGTCGTCGGTCGCGCTCGGCCGGCAGCGAACCTCACCGCGAGCCAGGCCCGCTGGCACCGCCAGGGAGGCCAGGTCCAGCGCCATCAGCTGTTCGTGGCTGTCCAGAGACGTCGGCGCCTTGTCGAGCCCGAGGACACGCCGCGCGCAGACGACCTCCTGCCAGGATCCCACCAGGCCGTGCACGGGGCGGGCCAGGCGAGGCTGCAGGGCTTCGAGCATCGCGGCACAGCGCGCTCGAGCGTCCAGCAGCAGGCTGCCATTCCAGGCGTGCGCCACCACCGCGCACAAGCTGCCGTCGGCCCCCCGGCCGCCCCAGTATTCGGCCTGCAAGACCTCCCCGTGGTAGCTGATGCCCCCACGCTCGAGGTTGGAGCGCAGGAACATGGTCGTGTCGGGACTCTGTCTCAGGAACGCGTGCAGCTCAGCCTCACAGCCGCTGGTCAGGAGCGTGGTCTGCATGGGGATCTCCGAGGCTCAGTGGCATCCGCATCAAAGGCAGCGAGCTGCCGATAGTAAAAACTCAGCCAAAAGAGGGCAGCCACAGCGTGTCGAACCAGGAATCTGACGCTGTGGGACGAAATGTGACGAATTCTTGGTGTACACTCAGAATCCACACTGCAATCAAGCACCCGCCATGGACCAAGAGCTTCGCAAGCGCTGGCAGGAGAACGTCGACGAGCATTTCTCGATGCAGTTTCCATCGAGCCTTGACACCCAACGCCCCTCACCGAGCACCCTGGACAGCTTCAAGCCATCGTCATGGTACCAGGACCCCGGTCTCCTGCGCGATCCAGACGACGCCCCGCAATCGGGGGACGACACCTTCCAGCTGCTCGAGAAGATCGGGCAGGGCGGCATGGGGATCGTCTACAAGGCCCGGCAGCGCTCGCTGGGGCGCCGGGTTGCCGTCAAGAAACTGCACCCCAAGCGCAAAGACCAGCGCGATGTAGAGCGCGCCCTGTTCGAGGCCGAAGCCCATACGGCGGGGCTGCTCGACCATCCGAACATCGTACCGATCTACGACCTGAATGAGACGCCTCAGGGCGATCTCTTCCTCGCCATGAAGCTGGTCGGGGGCCGCAGCTGGCGTGAGCTTCTGTGGGAGCGCCCCAAAGATCTCGAGCGCCACCTCGAGATCCTCCTGCAGGTTTGCAATGCCGTCGCCTTCGCCCACAGCCGAGAGATCGTGCACAACGACCTGAAGCCGTCGAACGTCATGGTTGGCAGCTTCGGCGAGGTGCTGCTGATGGACTGGGGGCTGGCTGTCTCCTTCGCCGACCACGCCAAGCGCCCCCCAAAAGTCCGCCACATCTCCGACATCACGGGCCCCTGCGGGACCCCTGCCTATTGCCCGCCCGAGCTGGCCGAAGGCCGGTGGAGCGCCATCGGGCCGACCACCGACACCTATCTGCTCGGCGCCCTGTTGTACGAAGCCATCTGCCGGACCCCCCCGCACCCAGGAGACAAATTCTGGGATGTCGTCGCCCGGGCCGCGCAGGGCGAGGTCCCGAGCCTGCCGGAGACCGTCAACCCGGAGCTGCGGGCGATCTGTACGAGGGCGCTCGCGTTGGAACCGGAGCTGCGGTTTCCGTCTGTGGCAGAGTTCCAACAAGCGCTGCGTGATCATCTGCAACACAAAGAGAGCCTCGCAGTGAGCGATGCTGCGCGCACACGCCTCGATGCGTGTGTGGCGGCAGCTGAGCGGGCGGAAGAGGCGCAGCCGAGCGACTACGATGGCTTTGCCCAGGCGATCGCCGGCTTCACCGAAGCGCTGCGCCTGTGGCCAGGAAACCAGCAGGCGGAGATCGGGCTGGTGCAGGCCCGTCAAGCCTACGCGGGTCTCGCACTGAGGCGAGGGGACCTGGGCGTGACCCAGACCCAGCTGGGCATGCTGCAGGGAAGCGCCGAGACGCTCAGGGAACAGCCCGACCTGATTGCCGGCTCGCGGCAGCTCCGCGAGCAGGCACAGGAGGCCCAGCGCAAACAAGACCGCGACCGGAAGCTCCGCAAGATCCTGGCCGTGGCCACCATCGCCAGTGTCCTGGTTGCCCTGATCGGCCTCTCCTTGGGGATGGTTATCGGTGAGTCCAAGAACCAGGAGCTTCTGAGGAAGAACACCGAGCTCGACTCGGCCTATCTCGCCTTGCGCGAGATCAACGAGCAGCTGATCGAGCAGAACGAGGTGGCCGAAGAGCGCGGAAAGATCGCCCATGGGCTGCTCGCGGACATCTACGTCAAGATCCAGGAGCGGCTGTTGACGGATGTTGCGGATGAGAGGTCTCGCATCCTTGCCCATGAATTTCTTGATCTCGTGCTACAGGGCTGGGAGAGCCTACGATCTGTCGATGACGAGCGATCATCAGCGGTCAAAGGCATCGCACACATGTACTACGGAGACCTGCTCGTCTATTTTCAGGGTGAGCATCTGCGTTCAGTTGCGGAATACGAAGAGTCTCTGCGAATCTTTCGGGAGGTGATTTCCGCAGGCACCGAAAACTGGCCGAGAACTGAGATTGAAGACCTGATGTTCCGTTGCCGCGAGAAGCTGTCCCATGCTTTGGCGACGCTGGGGAGAGCTGAGGAGTCCAGGGACATCTCCGAGAAGACGATCGACAGAGCACTCAGCGTCCTTCGAAACGATCCTGAAAACTACAATGCCGCCGTGCACCTGGCTACAGCAAGAATGAACATCGCGGGACTACTCATCGACGCGGGAGGTGATGAAGACGCTGCAACGTACTATGGGTTGAACATAGACCTTTTGAGGGACTTCTGCGAGATTTATGAGAATGACTGGAATCTACTTCTTGCTCTCTGCTGGAATCTCCGTCTTTCCGGAAGGCTGTTGCAACGACGACGAGATATCGAAGCTGCCCTGGGCCTTTGTCAGGAGTCTGTGGAGATCGCACAGCAACTAGTCGTGGATGATCCTTTCAATTTCAAGTTCAACAATGGCTTCGGGTTGGCACTGTCTGATCTTGCGACCGTTGTATATTCGGCCGGCAACCTGAATGAAGCGATAAATCTGACGCTCGAGGCGATTTTCATATACCGAAAGCAATTGAAGGTCAGCCCTGGAAATCAGCAGATTCTCCTTCAGCTAGTCTATGGGCTGATTCAAATTGGCCACTACGAACTCGAGCTAGGACAGGAAGCCAAAGCCACAGCAAGCTTCGAAGAGGCCATCGATGTATCGGCGAGTCTTGTTCGGACCGACGAGGCAGTCGTGGATTACCACGCTCAGCTTGGAGCCGCGCTCATGGGCCTAGCTGAGGCATACGAGCAGGGTGGGAAATTTGATGTGGTGGCAGAGATCCTTCAAGATGCACGGGACGTTTTGTCCCGTTTTCCTATCTTGCATCGAGACTTGCGCAAATGCGAAGACGCGATCCAGAGAATCGGTGACCAACAGGAAGCCGAATGACGAACAAGGGGGCTTCCAATGACCTCGACCCAAGGCGCGAATGAAGGGAATTCGGAGGAACCAACTCACGGCGAGAGCAAAGATGAGGCTTGGGCCAGGAAGACCTTTTCCTCCTTCGAGGTATCCATGCGTTCCATGTCTCTTGGGAACGCGCTGCAGAAGTATCACGCCGTCATGGAGGCACGACTCGATAGGTTGGCCAAGTCCTATTTTGCGAACCGAGAACTTGCGTGCTATGCCGGATGTAGCGTTTGCTGCCACCAGCCACTGGTTCTGCACCTTGTTGAGATTGCGGAATTGTACTTCAGGTATGAGTCTCGTTTCTCCAAGGCCGGCTTCCTTTCAAAGCTCCAGGCGGAGGTCTTGACACTTGATCTTTGGCGGGGTGAAGGTTTGACAACCGGGCCGGAGATCTCTAGCAGGTATTTCCGCGAGGCAAGGCCATGCGTCTTGCTTGGCGAGGACGGTAAGTGTTCGGTGTACAAGGGGCGACCATTCATGTGCCGCAATCTCCTGGCCCCCAAAGTCTGCACATTTGAATCGGTCCATTTCTTTGGATTCGCAACAATCGGGCGCCTGGACAAGCAGATGTTGGAAGCGATCGGGAAGAACTACGATCTCAATCGCTTCGACACCCGACCCAACAAGCCCGAGACCCCTTGGTTCTTCCTTGGTGAGGGGCTCTGGTGGCTGAGCAAGCATCCTCAGCTTGAGGAGATTCGAATCCTCCTGCGAGCTTGAACTAATGTCGAACGGGAGGCCGGGGGATTTGATTGAGCTCAGCATCAGTTCAAGACCGGTCCGTTCAACATGAGATAGTCGTTGAACCGCTGAGGAATGCAGGAGAGATTCAGGCCGATCTTCCTGGAACAACGAAGCGGTCGAAATCCAGCTTCGGCTTCGCAACGTTACGGATCAACCCGTGCCACCGACTGACAGCCGTCAAGTATGAAGGTACGGCGAAGTGAGTGGGAGTGAGCGCCCTGATGGCGTTGCGCTTCACGGCAATCTGGCCCTCTAGTGGGAACAACGCCTCCAACAGGCGCAGTGCGCTGCGGTTCGAACGCCGGCTTTCTGTGCCCAAGCTCAACGACCGACGCATGGACTTCAGGAGGCCCGGGTCCTGAGCGCCCGACATCGGCTCGAAGCAATTGGCCTGGATCGTTATCGGCGGCCACTATCCGTTGCGACCGCCTCCAACCTCGTCAAGTAGGTCGACCAGTGAGCCCATGTCGCCAGCGTTGTCCACGATCTCCGCTGCGACGATCACACCGCCCTATCCGGTCAGCCTGGGCGTTGTAGCCGAGATCGGACTTGTCGTACTTCTTGGTCAGCCGCGCGTCTGGCTCCGAGGGGTTGATTCCCTCTCTCTTCTCCGCCTCCAGACGGTCAAGCGCACCCTTGATCCTCTCGCGGAGCTTCTCGGTCTGTTGAAGCTCTTCGGGAAGCCGATACTCGGGGGGCGTCACGCTCTGCCGCAGGCGTCGATCTCCTGGACCGCCTTGAGCTCAACCCCAAGATCAGCGACAAGCGTACGCAGTCACGGCCGACCTCCCGGCCGTCGTAGAGCACCAGGATCTCGAGCTGGCGCTCGAAGTGTACGGCTCGTTTGGCGAGCTCGATCGCAAGAGCATGCTCGTAGACCGACCCGAGGGAACCGGGTCCCAGCGAGCTGTGAACCTGAATGTCGGCCCCGATGATCTGGTGCGTGAGGTCTTCATGGACCAACAAAAGGCGATTCCTGGGTTCCTGGGTTCCTCATAGCTCTCCCTTCTCCGCCGAGACGCTCAGAGAGATTCGACAGGGTTGTGCCCGCCGACCCTCAGAAGCCAACAAATGTTCGGTTCTCGTTGGCTTGACTGGTCCGAGACCTACGCGGCGGCCTGCCCGTTCCCATCGCCGGACCCGTCCGACAACTTTACGCAGCGCGAGAAGACGGCTACCGAGACCCTCGGTTGGTCTGCCTCCCACCGACACACGAGACCGCGCAGAGCTGCCCATGTCAGGAGCTCTGGCGCCCCATCGCCGCTGGGCCTCGATGGTTACCCCGATGGGGCGCAACGCCGGCTCGGCCGCGCCGTAGCTCAACGTCCGAGCACACGACCGCTCCACCGCTTGGCGCCCCACACCAAGCCCCAGGCGCTCCAGACCTGGATGACGGTCGCGCCAGGCGCTCCTCCAGGCGACGCCGGACGGCACGTTCCTTGCTCTGAGGGGGGCGAGACATCCCTCACAGCCAGGAGACACAACCGTGACGACCCCATCTCTGCCCTTGCCGCTCGGCAAGATTGTCGCCGACTACCGCCTCGAGACCGTATTGGGCCGAGGGGGGCAGGGGGTCGTGTACCGCGCCAGCCAGCTCAACGGCGGGGCGGACGTCGCCATCAAGGTCGCGGCGGCCTCGACTGGCGTGCGCCTGGTGCGCGAGGCGCGTCTTCTGGGCGACTTGCGCCACCCCAACATCGTCTCGGTGCGCTCGCTGGATGCTGCCGCCCAACCGCCCTACCTCGTCCTCGAGCTGCTGGGAGAGAGCCTTGCGGACAGGATGCAGCGCCATTCTTCGGGGTTGCCCCAGGTCGAGGTGTTGCGTATCGCCCTGGCCATCTGCAACGCCCTCGCCGAGGCGCACAAGCGGGGCATCGTGCATCGTGATCTGAAGCCGCAGAACGTGTTGTTCGACGCCGCGGGACGGGCCAAGGTGGCCGACTTCGGGCTGGGCGTGGACCTGACCCCCGAGCTGGCCCACAGCCTGTCGTTGCGCACCGTGCTCGGCGTGGTCGGAACCCCTCTGTACTTCGCTCCAGAGCAGGAAGATCCGGCGCTGCGCGGGCAGATCGGAGCGCGGACGGACCTGTACGCCTTCGGCAAGCTGCTGTATTTCATGCTGACCGGCAACCGTCCGCGCACCATCCGCTCGATCGCTGGGCAGCGCGCGGACGTGGCGAAGAGCTGGGATGCCCTGGTCTTCAAGCTCGTTGAGGATCGCCCGGCCCGCAGGCCTGCCTCGGTCGAGGCGGTCCGCAGCTGGCTGCACGAGATCCGCCGCAACCAGGGGATCGACCTGCGGACGGTCGCCGCCGCCGAGGCACCGGCAGCTTCGAAGCCGGCGCCCACGGCCCCGCCGGAGCCAGAGCGTCCGGCTCCGCGCGTGCTCGCACAGCTACGCCCAGGGCGCAGGTTGACGACGCGTCAGCGTATCGCTGTGGCCTGCGATACTTTTGGACCGCCGGCCTTGCTGCTGTTCTTTGTGGCAGCCACTCTGCTGCTGGTCGTGGGGAGCGTGTTCTTGGGGTGAGCGGGGGCGGGAGGGATGCTGCCAGCCTCGATCACAGCCTCGTGACCTCACCCCCACGCCGCCGCGCCTCTCCTTCCAACGCGGCATCCAGGCGCGCCGACCACAGATTCACGAACACCTGCATCCCCGCCGGTGCCGACGCGTCCGCCTCGGCCAGCGCCCACAGGATGGCGCGGCTGATCTCCTCGGCAGGGTTCCCGAACACTCCGCCGCCGATCATGGTCAATACGACAGTCTTCTGCCGCAGGCAACACGCGGAAAGCAGCGCGCCGAGGTACGCGGCCCGCAACAGAGGCCGGCAGGCCGCGCGCAGTGGGGCAACCCCCGAGCTGTAACCGCCCAGGGCCAGCGTCGAGGTGAAGACCTGTGCGATCCTCGCTGGGGGAGTGGGAACCGGCCCGCCCCAGTTGCCGCCCAGCGCCACCTCGACACCCTCGTGCAGACCGATCCGGATCGACTCGAAGCGCTCTTCGAGTTGTCCCGCCAGCCTTGAGGCGTCGGCGATCGAATCCGAGCTCAGATAGCCGTCGCGCACCTCCGCGCCAGTTCCGGTCAGCGCCTCCGCCAGCAGGTTCAGACAGGCCCCGCGGCGCTGTACGAAGCGGCCGTGCTTCGACGGCGCCTGGTAGTGGCGCAGGAAGGTGCCAGGAAATGCGCTGACCGAAGCCCGCGGCCCCTGGGTGGGGTCGGAGACGTACTCGCGCACGTTCACGATGCGGGGGCTGGGAGCCTCGAGAGTGTTGAATTGGGAGGCGACCTGGAACAAACTGGCCGGCTCGCTGCGAGCCTGCAGAGCGCCGATGTCGGCCTCAGGACTGCAGCCCTGCAGCACGGACAGGCGGATGGCCCCCCCGGCAGGCAGCGCCGCTGCCCGCTGCCGTAGCTCTGCGATCGACGGTGTCTCGAAGCGGCCTGCCGCCCACGAACGGTCTCCGACCGTCAGGCGTGCGAAGCCCTGGCTGTCAAACTGGAAGCTGCCCTCGGGGTCCGCGGCGACGGCGTTCTCGACCCCGCGCAGCAGCTCTTCGACCTGATTTCGGTTCAGCGCGTGCATAGTTTCCTCGGAGGTGCCTGGCTGCCAACAACAGCAAGAACACGTCGCCAGCCGAGATCTTTCATCCTCGCAGCGCGGCCCCGCTCCGCTTCATTGGATCCACTCCGGATCCGTTCCCCAGACCCGCCCCTCGGCATCATGCAAGCGGCTGAGGACCGCGGGGCCCGCCTCCCTCAGTCTTCCCCCCACTGCCGCAGGCGCGTCAGCGCCCAGCGCATCGGAAGATCGACGTCCCAGGGGCCCCCGAGCGCGCGGCAGCGTTCATAGTGGGTGCGCGCCTCGTCGCGCGCCCCCTGGCGTTCATAGACGATCCCGACCAATACGTGGGCGCGCCTGAACCAGTAGACATCTTCGTCTTCGGGCTGTTCGGCCAACAACGAGGCGGGAGCGAGCGTGCCGTCGAGCAGGCCCGCGAGGGAAGCGTCACTCTCGGCAAGCGCGCCCGTGTCTCCGGAGAAAGCGGCCAGCCAGGAGGCCGCGTCGTCATCGGCAGCGGCCAGACTCTGCAAGTCTGCCGCGCAACCATCGGTGTCTCCGGCAAGGCCTCGGATCAAGGCGAGCGTCTTTCGGTCCCAGGCTGGTGAGATTCCGGATTCCAGGTTCTCTGTGCACAGCTCCCGGGCCGTGTCGAAGTCTCCTCGCAGGCAAGACAACCGGATGAGTGCATCGTTGGCCCACCAGACCAGTCCTGCGTCGGCAGCCTGCTGCTCCCGTAGCAGGACTGCCACGCGCCGTCGCTCGCGCAGCAGCTCTTCAGCCTCGTGCCAGCTGCCCCGGCTCTCACGCATGCGGGCCATCGGCTCGAGGATGTCGAACAGCGCGCGCTGCGCCCAGGCCGGGCCTTCAGGATCGCCGGCCAGTTCCCTGGCGCAACGAAGCCCGCTGTTCCAGAGGTCGTCATTGTCGGGGAAGCGGCCGCGTTGTGCTTCCAGGTGCATGTGGTGCTGGGCCGCGTTGACGCGCAGGTACTTGAGGCTCTCGGCCAGCGATGTCTTCCCCAGGCGCTCAAAGACCTCTACGAAGCGCGCAGAGGCCGCATCGAGGGCGCCATCGGCCAGCTCGAATTCTGCCACTCCGATGGCCACGGGTGCCCACTTCGAGAGCGTCAGCACGTTCTGTGGGTCGATCTGCAGACAGCGTTGATAGCTGAGCAAGGCCTGTTCGAGCAGAGGGCGGGACTCGGCAGGGCTGAGGCGGGCCAGGCCCAGGTAGGCATCGGCGCGGCAACGCTCGAGATCCTCGCCACGCTCGAGCTCTTCCAGCAGCCCCAGGCCTTCGATCAGATGCTCCAGCGATGCGTCGGCCAGCCCGCAGAGCGCCGCATTCGCCCCCAGCTCGACCAGCAGTCGGGCACGTTTCTCGGTTTCGTGCAGCGTGCCTTCGGCGCTGAGCAAGGCCAACGCTGCGAGGTAGACCTGCCGTGCTTCGGTGTAACTGCCGCAGTTGCTCAGGGCATCGCCATGCACCATGTACGCGTCCCAACGCAGCTCGAGCAAGCTGATCGAAGGAAACGGGTAGGAGCACAAGCCGTCCGCGAAGCCCACCGCCTCTTCGATGGGCGCCAGGGCCAGCTCGGGTTGGCGCGAGACACTGTGGATCTTGGCGCTGATGATCAGCATGCTCAGCAGCTTCCTGGCCAGGAAGCTGTTGTCTGGATCGATCCGGATCCGTGCCCGCCAATGCTCGATGGCAGGTGCCAGCAGCGCGGCAGCGCGCTCGCTGTCTCCGTTGTTGGCCACCATCTCGGCGATCTGCTCGCGGGTCGTGGCCACCCGGTCGCCGTGCAGCCAGTTGTCGGGGTCAAGCTGTCGATCGCGTTCTCCGACTTCCAGAGCGTGAGCCAGGCTGACGCGGGCGGCCTCGATCTGGCCGAGGCTGCGTTGACAGTTGGCCAACAACAGCAGGTCTGCCGCCAGGTCGCGGACCAGCTCGGGGGCCAGCCCCGAGCTGTGGGCCGCCGCCCGTGCGTCGATGTTGGCTTCGAGCAGAGGCAGGGCCTGGGCGGGTAATGCGAGCATGATGTAGGTCGTCGCGAGCATGTTCCGCAACGACAGAAGCGTGCTCATGCCCGGCGGCGAGCGAGCCGCGAGCGCTTCGGCCGCGGGCAGACCGGCCTCGAGCAGCTCGCGGGCGGCCGCCAGCTCGCCTGTCTGCGCCAGAGTCCATGCCAGGACGGTGCGGCACTTGAGCAGATCCTGGCCTGCCCCGTCGGGGCTCGCAGGGAGCAACGTCAGCAGGGTCGCCTCGGCGGCCCGCAGCTCGACCAGGGCCTCGTCGAAAGCGCCGTAGACCTTCCCCAGCAGACTGCCCAGCTCGATACGGACCCGGGCGCTGCCCCGCGTGCTGCGCTGCGATGCCACGTCTGCATCGCGCAGCTGCTGCCAGCCCTCGAGGGAGAACCGCAGCAGACTCTGGGCGACTCTTTGTGCCCGCTCACTGCCCAGTTCGCCGCTCAGCTTGTTCTGGACGTCACCTGCCAGTTTCTCGAGTGCCTGTTCAGCGATCGCACCCCGTTTCTCGGCATTGCCCTTTTCGCGCGCGATGGTATCGCGCTGGGCCAGCACCAGGGCGCGTTCTACCTCGAGCGCCTGGTTGCGGCTCTCAATCTCGCGGTTCGCCCAGACCGATCCCAAGAGTCCGGCGAGCAGGGCGCAGACGAGGGCGCTGGCCGCGACCCGCAGGCCCGTCCTGAGCCGCTGTCGGCTGATGTGCGCGCGTGCGAGGGCGGCGCGGCGCGCAGCGATCGCGGTTTCCAGCGCGGCCAGCTCCGGGTCGGGGGCTGGCAGCGCGCGCTCGCGGGCAAGCTCGAGCTGCGTGTGGGCGAGGCCCAGATCGCCGTGCTGCAGCGCCGCCTTGCCAAAGCGCACACGCGCGCGCTGCTCGCCGTCTCGGGCGTGGGGGTTGTCCTCCCAAAGCGCCCGAGCCTGCGCAAAGCCGCCGATGCAGACAGCGAATTCGTCGTACAGCCGGGTGTGGTCTTCCCTGGCGGGATCGCAGGCGGCCAGGTTCTCTTCTGCGCGTGCGCTCAGGGTCAGGCTCTCGCGATGCTGTGTGTACTGGCGCAGCTCTCGCTGGAATTCCTTGACGCTCTCGAAGCGGTCGGCTGGCAGACGGGCCAGCGCCCGCGTGCAGATCCTGCGCAGCTCTTCGGGCGCCTCGATGGGGAGCGGAGGGAGCGCACCGCGGGCCGCGTGGTCGATGGCCTCGCCGAGAGTGCGCATGCGATGCGGAGCGTGTCCGGCGAGCAACTCGAACAGGACCGCACCGAGCAGGTAGACGTCGGTCCCCGGCCCGAGCTGGTCGCCGCATCCCAGCGCCAGCTCGGGCGCCATGTATGCGGGTGTTCCGACCGGTGTCTGCAGCTTCGACTTGTGACGCACCCGCGAGACGCCATCGGGGACCGGGCGGTCGGAGACGGCCAGGCCCCAGTCGAGCACCGTGACCTCTCCGAAGGCGCCGACCATCACGTTGCTGGGCTTGAGGTCGTTGTGGATGATGTGCTTGCTATGCGCGAACGCCACTGCGTTGCAGACCTGGTTGAGGATCTCGAGGTGGAAGGGCAGATCGCCACGGCGGGTGTCGCGGATCAGTGTCTGCCAGGTCTGGCCGTCGACCAACTTCATCGTCAGGAAGATCTCGTCGTCCGGATCGACGGCCAGGGCGTACACCGGCACGATGTTCGGGTGCTCGAGCTGGCCGGTCACGACGGCTTCGGCGAGGAAGCTGGTGCGGGCGATGGGCGTCTGGCGCTCGCGCCGCAGCTTCTTGACGGCCACGTTGCGCTCGAGCTCGGCCTGGCGCGCCCGGAACACCTCTCCCATGCCGCCAGCGCCCAACAAGCCCTGCGTGGGGCAGGCCTCGCGCTTGGGCAGCGGAGGGGCGCCACTCGGAGCGGTCTGGTCGCTGTCGTCGGAACGGTAGCTGTGCTCCTGGGTCGCAGCGCTGCTCGATTCCAGCAGCTTGCGGCCGAGTTTCTTCAGCCAGAAATTGCGGATGTCGCTGGATTCCATCGACTGTTCCGTAGACAGGGTATCGCTCCATCATAGCCTGATGTCGAAAACCGGCCACCGCTTTGGGTCGGATGCCGTGGCAACGTGCGACTTCGCGGGGGGGAGGACTGGTCGGAACCCTCCTTGGAGCATCGTCATCGATCCCGAGGGCCTTGTGCGTTACAGTGACTTCACGCCCGAGTACGCTGAGCTCGAGGCCGCGGTGGAAGGGGGCTTTCCGGCTTCGGAATGACTCCTGCTGGCGGCCCCGAAGCATCCTGTTGCCAGGAGAGGACATGTCGTTGCCGCCCCGTCGAATGTTGTTGTGGCTCTGCCTGCCCTTGCTGGCCTCATGCAGCGTCACTCCGCCCGAGCCCTTTGTCGACCTGCGTCCGCTGTTCGAGCAGCACCCCGTCAAGGACATGGCGGATGCCGAGTTCGAGACTCTAGTCGCCCGTGACATGCTCGAGCTGCGCGCTTACCGAAACGGCCTGGTCGAGGTTGAGCAGGGGTTGATGACTCTGATCAGCGAGCTGCCCGCCGACGCCGGTCAGGTGGCGCCGCCGCAACGGCGGCGTCTCAAGCAGCTCTGGCAGGCTTTTCTCGACCACCAGCTGGCGCTCGAGCGCATGAAGACGACCTACAAAGTCTTCCCCGCGCTCTCCGTTTTCGCCGGCTCCGAGGATCACTGGCGCCATGCACGCACGTTCGGCATCGCGTTCTGGCTCCATCTGCAGCAGACCGCCAGCGCGGCGCAGATCATCGAAGCCTTCAGCGGCCAGCGCGACTATGAGAGCATCCTCGACGAGGCGGATGTTCCGCTGGGCATCCCCAGGGCCAGCTTCGCCAACCTCAAGTTCCACATGATCCATGTCCAGCGTCTGGCGGAGATCCATCTGCTGCGCATGCACCAGCAGAGCCTGGGCGGAGCCTGGAGTGAGCTGCGCGGCGCCTTTCCCCACAGTCCTGATCTGTGGATTCCGGAGGGAATCGAGAGGCTGTACGCAGCGATCGCGGTGCGCGACGCGACCCAGACGCCTGCCGATTTCGCGGGCAACAGCCTGGATCTGCTGAAGGAGGGCCTGCTCCGCCTCTGGTTCCCGGTCCAGAAAGAGGTCTCCGAGTGGATGGGCGACACCCGCGTCACCGCGCGCGGGCCTCTGATCAGCCCGGAACAGATCGAGAGCCTGCGCGGCTCGATGCAGCCGGGAGACATCATCGTCGAGAGGCGCAACTGGTACCTCAGCAACATAGGACTGCCCGGCTTCTGGCCGCATGCGGCGCTGTACCTGGGCAGTTTCGACCAGCTGGCAGGCTTCTTCGAGGCCGATCCCGAGGTGGCGGCCTGGCTCACGCACGAAGGTTATGACTCTGTCCTGGGACTGCTTCAAGACCGCCATCCGAGCCTGCTGACGGCCTACCAGCAGCCCGTCCACGGCAGGCCAGCAGAGGTCATCGAGGCTGTCTCCGAAGGCGTGATTGTCAACAGCCTCGAGCATTCCTGTGCGGCCGACTATGTGGCCGTGTTGCGTCCCCGGCTGTCGAAGCTGGACCGTTTGCAGGCCCTGTTGGTCGCGTGCGGACACTGGAACAAGCCCTACGACTTCAACTTCGACTTCATCACAGACGACAGCATCGTCTGCTCGGAGCTGGTCTACAAAGCCTACCGCCCTGACGGAGCCAGGGCGGGCCTGCCGCTTGAGCTCCAGGAGATGCTGGGCCGCAAAGTGCTGCCAGCCAATGAGTTGGTTGGACTGTTTGCCGCGCAGAGGGGCCAGGCCGACGCGGTCCTGGAGTTCGTCGGCTATCTCGAGGGCAGCGAGGAAGCAGGCACGGCCCGAGTGGGAACGCCCGAGGCTCTGGCCTCGAGCTACACACGGTCGAAGTGGGATGTACAGCAGGAGTAGCTGCTCAGAAATCCAACAGCAAGCAGCCCGAGGTCAAACCTCCGCCGAAAGCCGTGCACAGCACCTTGTGCCCGCGCTGGATCTTGCCGTTGTCGATGTTCTCGCACAGCACCGAGGGAATGGTGCCCGCGGTCGTGTTCCCCATGTACTCGAGGTTCATCAGGTTCTTTTCTGCGGGGATCCCCACCCGCTTGCCGACGCTCTGGAGCATGACCTTGTTGGCCTGATGGTAGATGAACCAATCGACCGTCTCTGGGGTCAAGCCGTTGTGTGCGAGCGCGCGGCGGGTCAGCTCGGTCATGGTGTTCACGCCCTCTTTGAACACCTTGCGCCCGTCCAGTGAGAAGTATCCCTGCTCGCCGGCCTTCGACAGCGGCAGACGGATGATGTCGCTGAGGCAGCTCTCATTGTTGGCGCGCAGCTCGATGTTGGAGATCGCGGAGGTCTCCGACTTCTCCAACAGGGTGGCCGTGCTGACGTCGCCGATCAGGATGCTGGACTTGAAGTCCTTGTAATTCAGCCCCTTGTCGTGGTTCTCACAGCACAACAAGGCCCCCTTGCGCGCCATGCCCGACTCGATGAACGCCACCGCTTGCCCGATCCCGTAGACGAAGCCGCTGCAGGCCGAGAACATGTCGTAGGCGAAGGCGTTGAAGCAACCCGTCTGCTCCTGGATCTTGCAGGCCATGGCAGGAATCGCGCTGCCTTTGGGATCGAGGAAGGTCGAGATCGATGCCAGGATGATGAAGTCGAGCTCCATCGGATCCCAACCCGCCCGCTCGAGCGCCTGCTTCAGGGCGGCGCCGGAGGTCGTGACCAGGTCTTCTTCGGGCAGGCAGCGACGCCGCTCGAGGATGCCGACCCGCCGCACGATCCACTCTTCGTTGAGGAAATCGGCATCAGGAGTGCTCGCCTGGATCTTCTTGATGATCTCTTCATTGTTGATCTTGCCCGAAGGGATGACCATTCCCATCGATGCGATCTTCACCGAGAAGCGTTTCTCTGCGAGCATCGGACTCCTCCACGTGGTTCCAGGCTGGTGTGCGTGGGCAGAGTCTACAGCAGCCTCGAATCGAGAGCACGGAAGTTCTCAGGTGTTCCCTCCAGTCCTCCGCATCCCTCTTTCCGTCGCGGTCGTCGAGCGCGGAGACCTCGTGGCGCATCAGCCGTGCAGGTAGGTGCGGTCCAGACCGGCCGCTGCGCGAGGCGCTGTTTGCTGCCCAGCATGTCGCTCTGAGGCTACGCTACCGGATCGGGGGCCAGGCCTCCCTGGTCGACACCGGCGGATGCGCAGCTACAACAAAGCAGCGAATGGGATCTGCTACTCGGTGTCTTGCTCGGCAGAGATCTGGGAGGTGTACGATGCGGATTCTTCCTTTGTTGCCTGTGCTGTGTGTGCTTCTGCCGGCCTGCCGAGCCCCTGAACCCAAACAACCCGCCTGGTCGCCGCCTGACGATGTGGTCCGGTCCGCAGCCCAGCTGTCTCCGGCCTACACGCCCCGGAACATCAGCCTGCTCAGCCTCGCCCCCGACGGCGAGGTCGGTGTTCCCTACGCCCTCAGGTTGCGTTTCAGCGGCGATGTTCCCGAGCCCGCGCGCTATCTGGTCGAAGGCGAGGGACAGCCGCTCTGGCTGTTGTCCGACCCCGGCGACCCCTACTTGCGCTTTGTCCCCCGGGAGGCGGGCAGCTACGCATTCACGGTGGGCATTGGCGATCCCGCGGAGGAGGTCTACTACAAGTTCCCGCTCCAGATCGAGGTCCGCGCTGCCGCGGGCGACTTCTCCGGCATCTCCGGGCCGAGCTACGAGCTTGTCGAGGTTCGCCTCGGAGCGGGGCTGCCCGGCGATGCGAGCACCTTGGGCGATCACCGGCTGGTCTACGGCGTCGACGAGCTCGCCTCGTTGGTCTGGGGCTACGCGTTCGCGTGCCGCGGCCAGGAAAGCCACTTCGAGGAGACCACCCGCATTTTTCGTGCGGGGGACAAGATCTATCAGGATGTGAGCACGAAGGATCTGCCTGCGCAGGGGCTCAGCTCCCACGGTGGCACCTGGGGTTGGGAGACGCCGGGGTACTGGGAACCCGGTCAATACCAGCTGCTGCTGTGGATCGACGACAAGCTGGCCGCGCGTGTTCCGTTCCTGGTCGTCGACCGTTCCACGCTCACCACCCGGGTCGAGGTCGTGCTGCAGCCGGCGCTCCAGGGCGTGCCCTGGGCGGGGGAGATCGGGCTGCGCTCCGACTTCGTGACTGAACCTGAGTACTTGATCACGGGTCTTCCCGAGGGTCTGGGCTTCGATGCCCGCACGGGTCAGATCGAGGGAGTCCCCCAGGCTGCGGGCAGCTTTCCCCTCTGGGTGGGGGTGCGGGACCGCGTCTTCGGGCACGACTCCGACACACGCGCAGGCGACACCTGGTACGTGCCTGCGCGGAGGGCTGTGCTCGAAGTCCGGGAGGAGATGGACAGGGTCTTCTGGCGCATCGCCAGCGACTACGAGCTGCGGCGCGGCGAGCCGGAGAACGCCCGCGATCTGGCGGACCAGGCGCTGGGGGCCTCGCAGGACATCCCCTGTCTGCTCGCCAAGGCCCGGGCTCTGAGCGCACTGGCCGAGTACAGGGGCGCCTTTGAGCTGCTCGACAGCGCTCCGTTGCAAGAGCCCGAGCATCGGGGCCAGCTGGCCGAAGCAGCGCTGCTGGCCGGGGAGGGAGAGCGCTGTCTGGAGATCCTGGCGCAGCTCCGGATCGATCAGCCCGGGCGCCCTCGCTGGGTCGCAGAGCAGGCCCGCGCCCATTTCGACCTGGGCCGATGGCTCGAGGCGGAGGCGCTCTTCGACCAGGCGCTCAAGCTGCAACAGACAGAGGTGCAGCCAGACTACCTGCGCTTGTACCGCCTCGCCTGCCTTTGTTTCGCCGGCGACCGGGACATTGCCACAGGCGAGATGCTGAATACGATTTTGGCGACCAGCGACCGCTCTTCCTACTTCCGGGCACTGGTCGGGGTTCTGAGCGGCGCGCCCGTGTCAGATCTAGACCTGCACTTGCAGGGAGTTCTCCCTGAGCTGCGCGCCGAGAGGCAGTGTGAGGGCCATTTCTTCGCGGCGGTCCATGCCCTCACTTCAGGCGCGCGGGGGCGTGGTCTACAGCTCCTTGACGCTTGCCTGCAGGCGGGAGTCGAGCGGTATTGGGAGCATCGCAGCGCCTTGATGCTGCATGGCTTGTTTGCTGATCCTTGAGTCTTTTCGGCTGGTGGCGCCTTGTGGCCATCGGCGAGGAGCCCGAGGAGTCGACGTCGCAACCGCAAGCTGTTGGGCGCTGATGACGAGGTCCTGCCCGTGAGAGCGGCCTACAACGACTCTGGCTCCTGGACCCCCTCCATCCGCACGAGCCGCCCGCCGGGATTAAACTCGAGCTCCAGATTCGCTCCCCCGGGGTGGGTGCACGTCCAGGTGCCGCCCACCTTGTCGAGGTTGAAGCCGCGGGTGGTCAGATAGTGGTCGACAGCGGCCTCCGGCTCGGCGAGCCCGAGGTCCATACCCTCTCCGAGCACGCGAATGGTGCGAATGGTGGTCGGTGGAGGCAGGGCGAGCTGGGGGTCGGTCACGACGAGGAACATCTCGCCGCCCCCGTGGGGCCCCCGATAGAGCGCGGTGACATCCTCCAGCACTCCCGCGAGAGCCATGCAGAGAACGAAGGCATCGTGTTGGCCCACCGCGTGCACGGGATGGGTGAGCAAGGTGTCGTCATTTGCCTCGCCCATCGCCTTCACCGTCAGCGCCTGGCGCAGGACGCGGTCAGACAGCCAGCGTTGCTCGTTGGCCCACGCCCAGAGAAAAGTGCTGTCGCCGTGCGCCCAGGTCCCCAGCAGCTCGACGGAGAAGGTCAGGAAGTCGCCAAACCTCAGCGTCCCCGCGTCTAGATCGTACCTCCACGGGCGCTCGCCCACGACGTCAATGAGGTGTGCTTGTTGCTCGACCGCTAGAAGCAACCCGCGGGTAAGGAGGTCGTTCATGGTCTCTCCGGTTGCCGGCAACGAAAGCGCTCACACCGTCCGTACACCAGGCCGTTCCGTCGCCTGCGGTGCGACGCCCGTGCATCCCGGCTCGGCAGAGCTCCTTCGGCCGCTCTCCCCGCCCATTCTACTTTGCGCCCGGGCGTTTTTCCAATGGGCGCGACGGCCACCAGGCGACAGCAGCGCGCGCCGCGTCGCGTCTCAGTTCTCGAGCCATCGCCGGAGGGCGTCGAGGGTCAGGTCGTCGGCGCGGTGCAGCAGGCTCTCTTCGGAATCGAGCAGCAGCACCTGCGGCTTCATCCGTTGGCCGCCCCGGTATTTGAAGATCTTGTAGTGGTGGTCGCCCAGGGCTGCGTCGTCCAGGAGGGCCAGCGTCAGCTCGACCTCCTTCAGGATCTCGATGCCTTCCCGCCGGCAAAGTATACTTTGTGTGGAAAGTCATGTGACGAATGGTAGGCTCGGCGAACGGGTATCTCAGTCGGTTCAAGGCTGCCCCAGAATCGGTTGCCAAGGGCCACAGGTCGTCGGGGCCAGCCAGCTCAGGACCCACAGACCATGTCGAGGGTGGGTCATTGCACCTCCCACGAAGAGGAGATCGGACGTGAAAGACCGCGATGCACTCATTCTGGTCCTCGACTCCGCGTCCCCTACAATGACACGTTTCGGGTCATCGCAAGCAACGCTGCGGCGCAGTGGACGGTGCATCGATCGGCTCGCCGGGTCCCCTCCAACTCAGAATGTACGAGTTGGATGGATCGCAGGATCACCAGAGGCGGAGCACGCTGATGGGCTACGCGGAGGGTGTGCCGGCAGGGCCCCACACACGGGCCGTTTCTGTCGGGCAATTCGCTGGGTATGCCCTGCAGGACTCCTACACCGGTTGGCACGGACAGCGCTTCCTCTTGCAGGTCGAAGAAATCTCGTAGGCGCGCTCCAGGGATCGAGTAGCCATCCGGTCACGACGCCCCTCCTGATAAGTGGTGATGCAGCTCCAGGCGCCAAAGTTCCAGCTACTGCCCCGGCGGACGCGGTCCGAGCCACCGGAAGGGCCCAGGGGATCAGCCCGTGCGCCCATGGGTAGACCTCCCACCAGTCCCGGCACTACTCAGAGACGTTGCCCTCTTGACTCCCTCCCGATGTACCGGAAGCAAAGGTCTTCCAGCGAGAAACGGGCGGGCGTAAAGCCCGTCCCTACCAGGCTTCTGAGGTCAAGCAACAGACTCCGGTCTGTGGCCGGTTCTCCCCCGGACCCAGCAACTGTTTTCTGTGCCCGTTTGGCGGACGGCATCCCAGCCGTTCCGCCAGGCCCCAAGAGTTCTCTCGGAGTCCCAAGCCCTGGTCCGCTGCCAGCGTCGTGCGCAGGGACCGTGGCTGGCAGCCGCAGACCAGCCTGGCAGGCAGCGACGCCACGCGGGCTCGCATGGGTGCGCCGGCGGCACAGATCTGCCTGGCGGTTCCAGGGGAGCCGAGCGGCAGCCATCGGCCGGGTGTAACCGGGTCCGCCCGCCACTCGCAGCGGCGCCAACAGCGGCCCCGCGTCTGTATCGCGGTTGTTCTTGCCAGCGATCCATAAAGTCATCACGCTGCAGTCCGAATTCCTGCACCGACAAACTACCGGGGGTGATCTTGCGACCGCCTCCGGGCAACAGAGTTGCGGCTCTACGGGCTGAATGTGGAAAACCGGAAGCTCACCCTGTTCGTTTTCGCCGCCCTCATGGGGCTCGCGTCGGCCCAGACGGTCGAGCTGGCAGTGCAGATTGCCGCAGGAGCCCTGGATGGTGACCCCAACCTGCTGACTCCGTTTATGGGGGAGCTCTTCATGGAGGGGGCGGCCTCAGGCACCAACGATGAGCCGTTCCGATTCAACCCGACGACGGGCATGGTGACGCAGATCACCAATGCCAACCCTCCGGGCGGAGGCGCCGACTCGAACCTCACCTCCCAGTTCGTCTTCGATGGCAATCTCTATGCCGTGATGGAGAGTGACACCGGCCGCGAGCTCTTCAAGTACAACACGAGCACAAGTCAGTACGCGCGGCACGTGGACCTCAACGGCAGCGGCGACGGCTTTCCGCGGAGCTTTCAGGAATTCGATGGCAACCTCTATTTCTCTGCCATGGACACGAATGTGGGCGACGAGCTCTTCCGGCTTTTGGGGAGCGGCGGGACGGCCCCGGAGATCAACGTCACCGGCAACGGGACCAGCATCGCAGACGGAGACAGCACCCCGACCGCCGGGGACAACACCGACTTCGGGAGCGCGCTGGTGGCCGGGGGAACCATCGACAAGACCTTCGTGATCAACAACACCGGGACCGGTGTGCTGAGCATCACCCTGCCGGTCTCCATCAGCGGCAGCCACGCCTCGAACTTCATGGTGACCTCAGCCCCCTCAGCCAGCATCGCAGCCGGAGGCAACAGCTCCGTTACGGTCCGTTTCGACCCATCGGCCACCGGCACTCGCAGCGCGGCGATCTCTATCGGCAACAGTGACAGCAATGAGAACCCGTACAACTTCTCGATCCAGGGAACCGGCACGGCCCCGGAGATGGACGTCAGCGGCAACGGCACGGCTATCAGCGACGGCGACACCACCCCCACGGCAGCGGACAACACCGACTTCGGAGACGCTCTGGTGGCCGGCGAAACGGTCGACAAGGTCTTCGTGATCGACAACAGCGGGAGCGCGACGCTCAACCTCACCCTGCCCGTCTCGGTAGGCGGCACGATCGGCGCCCCTTTGGACATCCCCCAGTGCATGCGCACCCGCAGGACGCTCGTCCGTGGCGGCGCGGTGGGCGGGTGCCGCAGAGCCCTACACGGTCGCTGCCGTGGTGGTCGTGCCTATTCGGGGATGATCCCAAAGCCTTGCAGAGTCAGCCGGGCGGCGTTGCGCACCGACGGGTCCGGGTCCTCGAGGCTCGCCTTGAGCAGGGCTTCGGCCTGGGAATCATCAGGGCGCAGGTCGTAGAAGACGGCG
Organism: Planctomycetota bacterium; assembly: GCA_029260765.1. GTDB lineage: Bacteria > Planctomycetota > J058 > JAJDCP01 > JAJDCP01 > JAJDCP01. The sequence continues at coordinate 23,893 of JAJDCP010000192.1, read as the reverse complement.
ATCCTGACCTCGGGACGTGGGTGCGCGGCCAGGGTGCGGATGCCTTCCCAAGAGGCCTCGGTGTCGAGGGCGGCGAGGCTTGCGCAGCCGTTGCCGACGAGGAATTCGAGCTCCGAGGCGCCGAGGGACGCATCATCGGCGATGGCCGTGATCCGGTCCACGATCTCGGGGATGCACTGGCTCGCCTGGAGGCTCGAGAGGACCGTGAAGTAGGAGACGTCGGCCTCGTAGTCGCCGGTGCCGAGCAGAGATGCCACGAGGGCCACGGTCTCGCCGCTGCGGTCGTCGATCGCTCCGAGCGACCAGCAGAGGTTCATGCGGTCGTCTGCTGAGAGGTCGTCCCGCTGCAGGCCCTGGCGCAGTTCTTTGGCGACGCCGGGATGCGTGAGGTCGGCGTCGCACAGCGCCCGCAACAGTTTCAAGCTCGGCTTGCTGCCGGACGCGTGCGCCTCGCCCAGAGCACGCAGGAGTGCTGCGGAGCCCTCGGGGCTGTCGAGATACGTCGCGTCGTAGCTCTCTCCTGCCAGGAGCCGGTCGACTTCCTGGGCGGCCGAGCTCGCGTCGGCGAGGGGGATCGCATAGCTGCCGATGGTCAGGATGCCGATGAAAACCGCCAGTCCCGTACCCTGCAGAGTTCGAGGCGGTGGAGCCAGCGGGACCTGGCCTTCGGGAACGTTGTCAGCGGCCCAACGGGCGAAGAGCCAGACGCGAACGCAGCTCACGATCACGATCAGCTCGGCGACGACACCCGCAGCGCTGGCGGCGAGCGCAAGCAGCCATGGTTGGACATCGGCGGTGAAGTGCCCCCACCCAAGCAGGATGACGAACAGAGCATAGGGAATGGCGACCAGGCAGAACACCAGGACGGGGACCGCGATGATCGCGCGGGCCACGGACAGCGGCGCGCTGACCCTGCCGCAGGCGCCGCCAAGCGCGATCGTCGCGGGGATCAGGACTCCCACGAGGGCGATCAGCACCAGAGCAGGGAGCGCCTCCCCCCCTCGCGCGAGGCCGATCCAGGCTGGGAAGGCGGGCAGGGCCAGAAACGCGGCCAGCCAGAGAGCCCAGGTGGACGGGGGTTTGCGCGCGCCGTCAGTCACAAGCAGCCCTCACAGCAGTCGTCTTCGGACAGGCTAAGGGTAGTCTGGATGGGCGTCAACCTGGCGAGCATCATGTCCGTGCCCGCGCCGTGCGTTTGCCGGTGTGTTCCAGGATGAGGTTCGTGAGGGGGAGTGCGCTTGCCCCCCTTCTTTGGATCCGAGCGCACCCTGCCTCGCGGACGCGACCGGGCAGGGATTGGGGTTTCCAGCGCCTGAACCGCACTCCTCAATCTACCTGACCTCGCCCGTGCCATCCAACCCCTCGAGCTCAGGATGGTAGACTTCGGGAGGCAACCTGCGGCCCCCTGCAGAGTCTATCCGATGGGAAGCCGCAGGCCGCAGCGGACTCTCTGCACTACTCCGCGGGATCCCCGCCCTCCTCCATCGCCTCGTACAACTTCTCGATGACATAGTCTGCCACCAGCCCCGCGGCGTTGATGCCCGCACCATCCCGCAGCCCGCGGAAGCCTCCAAAGGCGGACACCTCAAAAACCTGGGGCCCGTCCTCCGCCTCGACCACATCGACGCTGGCGAAGTCGAGCCCGAACAGACCCTGGGCTCTGCGGGCGACCTCGACGGTCTCGGGGGCGGGCGTGTGGGACGCGTAATGCCCGCCGGCAAGCACTGTCGTATTCCATGAGTCCTTGCCAGCGACGCGGGCATACGTGCCTACCAGCTCCCCACCGAGAAAGGCCAGGCCCAGGTCACGCCCCGGCAGAGGGATGCGTTTCTGCAGATAGAACATGCTGTGTCGGCTCTGGTAGGCAGACAGCTGCTGACGCAACCCGGGGCCGTCCGAGACCAGCTCCATGCCTCGGGCTTTCGATGTGAACAGGGGCTTCAACACGCCCTGCCCGAAGCGTCGCACGGCTGCCTCGATTACATCGAGGTCCTCACTGATCACCGTCCCCGGCATGGGAATGCCCGCGCCACGCAGGGTCACGGTGCAGCTCAGACGGTTGATCATGTGGCTCACGCGGCGGGGAGGAGAGAAGATCCGCACGCCGCTGGCTTCGATCGCCCGCAGGATCTCGAGTCGGTCGAGCAGCGCGGGGCTGTAGTCGGAGTGGATCTTCTTGATGACCAGGCCATCCAGCGCGTTCAACTCGACCCCTTCGAAGCAGGCGCGCCCGCTGTCGAGGTTGAGCCCGACCCGTCCCATGTCGACCAGCAGCGACCAGCCGGTGCGCTCTATAAGTGCTGTCTTGAGAGCTTCGGAGGACCAGCCGCCGGGCAGCCCTACTACACCGATCCGCAGGGGTCTGGCCACGTGCAGCTCTTGGAAGCCCTCGAGTTTGTGGGGGTCCATGCCTCAGCTCTCCGACGATTCGATGCGCAGCGAACCCGGCTCGGCGCCGTCATCGACTTTCCAGCTCAGGTGCAGGCGGATCTGTGCAGCGTCCGGCTTCTGCGAGATGCGCAGGTCGAGCTGGAGCAGTCCTCGAGGCTCGAGCAACACTTCATCGTCTGCAGCACCGATCCGTAGCTGGCCCTGCTGCAACCCTTGGGTGAGGGCCTGCAGGTAGCGGACCACCGATTGGTTGTCCTCCAGGGATGTGTGGCGGAATTCCTTTTTCTTGACGCGCTCAGGCACAGCGGGACTCCTGCTCAGGCACAGACGGTATTCTGCAAGAATTGTGCGCTCGGCGGGGAAAGAAATCTGCCCTGGTCAGTCCTGAGTGGACTTGCGGTCCGCGCCGCGCGGCCGCGCGAGGATGGACTCCAGGGCGCTGAAGTCGTCGGGCAGCTGGCCATCGAGCGCTCGCTGCAGATGCGCCATGCGATCTTGTCCCCAGAACAGCTGCCGCCCCAAGACAAAGCTCGGAACGCCGAAGCCGCCTCTGACGATCAGCTCCGTCGTCCATTCCTTGAGTCTGCCTTTGACGGCTGTGTCGCGCAGCCTGGCAGCCAGGTCGTCCGCCGGCAGGCCCGCCGCGTCCACCAGCTCGGCCAGAACTTCGATCCGGGTCAGATCGCGGCCATCGACCCAGCACGCGCGGGCCAGGCTGACCGCCAGGCTGAGTTGGGCAGGCCGGTCGGGGAAGAGCGCGACACAGCGCAAGGCTTCGAGGGAACGGAACGGGTGTGCCGGCGGGAAACGCAGCCGCAGACCGCGCAGCCTCGCGATGCGCAGCACATCGGCGAACACATAGCGACGTTTGGCGGGAACCTCAGCTGGCCCGTGCAGGCCATGACTGCTCAACAGTGCGCCGTAAGCGACAGGCCGGAGCAGCCAGCGCAAGCTGTTTGCCTCGGCAAACGCCGGCGCTTCCAAAAGGGCGAGCGACGCGTAGGGCGAGATGAAGTCGAAGTAGAAACGCACAGACCGCAAGGGCGCACTCCTTTCCTCGGCGCAGCGAGGCCTTGGCGGGCCGCCGAAGCCTGTACCGAGATGATCGCACTGTGGCTCAGGGCGCGTTTTTTTTTCTGGCTACTCGAACAAGGCGTTGGGAGCTGGCAGCCGAAGTTCAGTTATCAGCCGTACTTCTCCCACAACTTCGGAAACCTCGGCGTCCAGGCGTCTGGATCTTCGAAATCCCACTCCTCAGCTCCCGGCGCACCGGGCACGGTGCTCTCGCCCGCGGGCAGCGCCTCCCCGTAGCTCGATTCGTAGACCTCACAGGCGACATAGCCGAACAGGTCATCGCTGAACAGCTCGATGTCGTGGTCGGCGAGGCAGTCGGGATCTTCCAACGCGGCCTCAAAGAGTGCGCGCCCTTGGGCGATCAGGCCGTAGCAGAAATTGCTCAGCCCTTCAGCGCCCTCCGCGCCCGCCAGGTAGGCCGCTCCGCGCAGGTCCGCGCGGGTCGCCTGGGCGTGGACGTTCTCGAGCTGTCGTTGGAAGCCGATCAGCTCCTCCCGCGTCAGCTCTTCGAGGGCGAGGCCCAATGTGGGCAGAGGATCGTCGGCGTTGCGGCTGGAGTCGATCAGCTGCCAGAAACGGTCGAGGTCCATCCCAGCTCCGATGTTTCACGGCGTAAGCACCCAATGTATCCTGGAAGACACACGGGTGTCAGCCCACGTTTCAGGAGTCTGCCATGTTCACCGGCCTCAACCATGTGATGATGTGGGTCGAAGACCTGGAGCGCGCGCTCCGCTGGTACAAGGAAAAATTGGGTTGCCAGGAGCTGTTCGTGCACGTCCCGCACTACGCCGCCCTGCGCCTCGAAGAGGCCGACCTGCGCATCGACCTGCATCCGGCCAAGGATGGAAAGAACGTGGGGTTCGGGCCGATTCCCTACCTGAAGGTCGCCGATCTCGACGCTGCCCTGGCAACTCTAGCCGCGCGTGGCGTCGAGGTCGGCGAGCCCCAGCAAGAGGGCCCGGCTCGTTTCTCGAGCTTCAAAGACAGTGAGGGCAATGTGTTGGGAATCTCACAGGGCTAGCAGCCTGGCGCGCCCCGTCACTCCAGCATCGCCGGCAGCGGCTGCAGGGCCGGATCGCCGATCACGAGGTACAAGAGCCCGTTGCGGGCGTTCTTCGCGCGCTCGCCGGTGTTGTCTGCGTCCAGCCACAGCGGAGCCGAGGGGCTGGAGAAGCGGCTGGCCGCCAACAGGCGGTTCACCAGGCGCTGGTAGCCCTCTCCCAGGCTGGCGCCGTGCAGCCAGGCTTCGACCGCCCCGAACATCTGGGGGAAGCCGCCGTTCAGGCGCAGGTGCCCGTACGCGACGACCGCGCCCTGCTCGATGGCCCGCAGCACGAAGCGCTCGCGCTGGTCGTCGATCTCGCTGCCGTCCGGCCCCTGTCCGGGCGGTGCGTAGTCGAAGCGCAGGGGCGCGCCGGAGAAACAGGACCCGCACAGCACGACCTTGTCGCTCAGGTCCAGGTCGTGGAATGCCGCCACCTCGGTGCTGCAGACCATACCCGGCGCACCGTGGCCGAACAGGAACAGCAGCTGGCTGGCCTCGATGCCTTGCCCGGCCGGCTCGGAGAACTCCTGGAACAAGCCACGGCGGGTCTGGTCCTGCACCAACGCCTGCGGCCCGAGGTCGGCGAGCACTGCGTCCTGCGCTTTGCGCGTCCGCAGAGTCACGCTGCCGACGGTGCAGTCGAGGTCTTCAAACAGCTGGTGCATCAGCGCCGCTTTCTGCCAGGACCGCAGCCCATTGGGCGTCGCGCCGACGACCTGGGCAATGGTGAATACGCTGTAGTTCTTCGGGGAGGGAGTCTGGAAGCCTATCGAGCGCTGGATCAGACGTCCGAAGCTCTCGACGTCGGGCGCGAGCAGCCAGCCCGGAAACACATCCAGCTGAGGATCGTCGTCGAGCTGCCGCAGCACGCTCCACATCGTCAGCAGGCAGTTCTCTCCGTAGCTCTCCAGACGCGGGGCCAGAGCGACATAACGGGGCTGCTTGCCGGCGAGATAGCCACGCAGGGCTTCGCGGGCTTCGGCGTCCTCGCTCAGAGCCCGGAAGTCGTCGATGCGGTGGATGGCTGCCTTGTGATGCTGGGCGAGCAACTCCAGGGCGGCCAGCCACTTCGGTCCCTGATGGTCGGTGACGATGACGTAGCCGGCCTCGCTGACCGGATGCTCCTCGGTCGCCATGATGTAGCAGGAGGTCTGGCGCTCCATGCGGTTCGGCGTGTCATCGGGGCCGAGTCGGCGGATGCGCTTGAAGGGCGGTACGTCGAGGTCCTGGGCGACCAGGAGACTGCACAGGCAGAGCAGGCAGGCGGTCAGGCGGTGGGGCATGATTCCTCCGGGGGGTGCTGTTCTTCCAGAGAGGGAATCCCCGAGCCCGTGGGGGGGAGGCAGATTTTCTCATTTTCTTGCCCGGCTCGCCAGGCAAGGGAAGGCTTCAAGAGCGAACGATAGCTGGGGCAGGTGCAACCGTGGGCTGACCAGGGAGGCGCATATGTCCCGCAGGAGCCCTGGCCGCGGGAGACTCAGTGGGGGTGCTCGTGGCTCGGGCACTCGGAGGCGTAGGGCTGGGCGCGGCCAAAGCTGCGGAACCAGCGTCTGGTGCGGCACGCCAGCTTGTGGAAGAAACCGGCGATCAAGCCGCGTTCTGCGCAGGGCGTTGTGCACGCGTCGCCTGCCAGGTCTGGAGCGGGGGTGCGGGCTTCGGCTTCGAGTCCGAGCACGGCGCGCATCTTGGCTTCTCGTTCTTCTCGTTCGACGCTCATCGCGCATCCTCCTCATCACAGCTTCGCAAGCTTACGCGCGCTGTCAAGATTGAAGCCTGGATGGACGGGCAGAGGATTTTCTGGAACTTGGAGAAGCTGTTGCGCGTCCTATCTGTGACACCCGAGGAGGTTGACCTGTGCTGCGCATTACACCCTGGCTTCTTGCCGTGCTGCTGACTGGTTCGTGTCTGGCCCAAGAGGAAGAGCTCGAGACCCCGGAGATCCGCTATATGTTGCGGGGATATTTCTACGCTGGCACGAGCATCAAGGACCCCAACGCCCTGGGCGGCTTTGGCAGCTCGGACAATCTGCCGCGCGAGGCACCCGCAGAGCTGTTGCGTGATGGAGAGCTCCGCTTGCTCGTACAGCCTGATCAGGAGGTGGCCTTCTCCGGGAAATACCGGGGCATGCGGGTCTTTCTGCTCAACGGAACGGACGCGCCTGCCGAGTTCGCAGCCAGTGATAGCCGGCTCAGCATCGTGCAGGAGGCGCGCGACAGCGAGGGAGTCTGGAAGCCGATCGAGTACCTGCCCTCGAGCTGGTGTGGCAACAGCTACCACAAGGTCTTTCTGGCCCCGGGCACGTGTTGGGAGTTTGCCGCGCCGCGTTTCGACGGCGCCTTCGAGACCGAGCTGCGGTTCCGGCTGGAACGGGAGGCTGGTGATCTGGTCTCGAACACCTTCCCGGGCCGCATCCACCCTGAGCAGTTCGAGGTCAAGCGCCCCTACGAAGCGCAGGGCTTGATGGACCCCTACGAGGATTAGTCGACTGCCACGGCACGCGTCCGGCTTTGAGCACTTTCCTGACCTGCGCGCCCAGCAAGCCCGGGTGGCGGAGCTGTTGCACGTCCAGGCTCCGCCCATCTTCCTGGGCGATGCCAGCATCATCCGCCAACGCTATGCGCGCCTCGATTCGTGCCTGCGAGGGCTGTGGCAACCGCACGCCATCGCCTATTCCTTCAAAACCAACCTGCAGGTGGCGCGCGGGGGTCCTTTCAAGGCCTTGGGGGCCTGGGCCGAGGTGGTCTCGGGCCGGGAATACAACTTGGCGCGTGAGCTGGGCTACCCGGGCGCGCGGATCGTCTTCAATGGACCCTGCAAGACGGATGCGCAGCTGACCCGCGCCCTCAGCGAGGCCGCCCTGATCAACGTCAACGACGCGACCGAGCTTGCGCGGCTTATCAGTCTGGTGAGCGGTGCTTCGACGGTCCATGGCATCGGTATCCGCCTCAACACTGTGATCTCTGGCCGCAAGCCGAGCCGTTTCGGGTTCTCCATCGAGCAGGGCGAGGCGGCGCGCGCCCTGCAGACCATCGCCGCCTGCCCTGCGCTCGAGCTGAGCGGGCTGCACATGCACCTGTTCAGCGACCATGACGATCCGCACAGCTATGCCGAGGCGTGCAGGAAGCTGGTAGCCTTCCTGGCTACGTGTCCGCGCGCATGGACCGAGCGGCTCGCTGTGCTCAACCTGGGCGGAGGATTCCCCGCCCACACGCCTCGTCCTCGGGGCAGGAAACAGTGGAATCCGCGCCCGATCGAGGCCTACCTCGAAGCGATGGTTGCTGAGCTGGTCTCGGGCTTTGCGGAGCCTGCTCGACCCGTGTTGATGCTGGAGCCGGGCCGCTATCTGGTCAGCGATGCGGTCGCCTTCGTCTCCCAGATCATCAGGGCCCAGCAGGTAGGGAACAAGCAGCGCCTGACCTGCAACGGCACGCTGACAATGCTGCCGATGACACGCTACGCGCCACCGCTGTTGCGCGCATTTGCCCCCGGGCTCGTCGTGCGTGCGGGACCGCGTGTGCCGACGCAGATCGACGGGGCGAGCTGCCGCGAAGACGATGTCCTCTACCGCGGTCCGTTTCCGCGCCTGCAGGCAGGCGACTACCTGGTCCACTACGGCGTCGGGGCGTACAACGCCAGCCTCTGCCCGGAGTTCATCTTCCCGGTCCCGGCGCTGGCTTTGTTGGGGGAGTGAGAGCTCAGCTGTTGCGTGAAGACACGACCTTCCATGCCCCGTCCTTGCGCTCCAGGATCAGGGTGTGCGGCCGGGGGTCCTTCTCGTAGCGGGGTTGGTGGACCAGCTGGACCTCGGCCCTGGCACCGACCATGCGCGGGAACCCCAGGCGGTCTTTGTACCCCAGCGGATAGCCCATCGTCTCGTCGCCAAAGACCGGCGGCTGCAGCTTCCAGAACTCCGGCTGGTCCGGCAGCATCGAGCCCCTCGAGCCCGCGAACGGTCCCTCGGGATCGATCAGCTCTGCGGCGCCTCGCCAGTCTTCAGCCATCGTCCGCGCCCGCAGGTCGTAGACTACCTGCACGGCGCCCGCCAGCCCCGTATCGGGGTCGGGCCCGCGGGTCACGGCGGGCGTCGCCGCACAGCCGGCGACGCTGAAGGCTGCGCACAGGATCAGCGGCCAGCGGGTGATTGCACTCTGGCTTTGCATCCTCGACTCTCCGTGTGTGTGGTCCGTCCGTCCCGTCCGCCAGCTGCGAATCTCATGCCGCGCGCCCGTAGCCGCTGTTTGGCTGGTCTTTGTCCGTGTGTCTGCCAGAACGGTCGACCTGGCATAGCATTCCGCTGTGCCCCGAGCTGCAGTATCCTGGCGGGCACACCCAACTCCGGAGAGTGGTAGGGCGCTCCCGATCGCCCAGCTGTGGAAACAGACTCGGGGCACCGGGCGCGGATGGCGGGGGAGCGGCAAACGCTGTGGGCTACCGAAGGCCCTCTCGGTGCGCTGCGTGAGCGAGCGGGTTTCGAGGAGTTCTTCGAGGAATGAGCCCACTCGACCGACGAAGCTGGTAGGTTCTTGTCGAGCCGTCGGCGCGCTGCGACAACTTCGACACGGGACGTGGAACGTGGACTTCAAGAAGCTCCAAAACCTCTGGCGGCTGACCTTGGGCGACGGCACCGACCTCGGTACGCTCGACCCCAGCCAGAGCTTCAAGCCTCCAGCGCTGCTCGCCGAGCCGCCCACTCCGGTCCCGAGTGACTTCCAGACTTTCGAGTTGCTGGCTCGAGGCGGAGGCGGGGAAGTCTACCGTGCGCGTCAGAGCGCGCTGCGGCGCGATGTCGCCCTCAAGCGTCTGCGCCCCGAGCACTGGGACTCTGCCCGGGCTCAGGCGGGTTTCGTGGGCGAGGGCATTGTGCTGGGCCAGCTGGAGCATCCGAACATCGTGCCGGTCTACGGGCTGGGCGTGACCGAGGACGGGCTCTATCTGGCGATGAAATTGGTCGGGGGCGAGACCTGGCGAGAGCTGCTGGCTGGGGAAGCAGCACGAGACCTGGACCGTCAGCTGGAGATCTTGCTGCAGACCTGCAATGCCATCGCGTTCGCCCACAGCAAGAACATCGTCCACAACGACCTGAAGCCGGACAACATCATGGTCGGGCACTTCGGTGAGGTGCTCGTGCTCGATTGGGGTCTGGCCGCGTATATCGGCCCCGAGACGGAGGGTCTGGAGGGCGTGCGCTGTGGTGCGAAGGTCGCCAGTCCGCTCGGCACTCCGGCGTACATGGCGCCGGAGCTTGCCACGGGCCGCGGAGCGGACATCGGGCCGCGGACGGATGTGTTCCTGCTCGGCGGGCTGCTCTATGAGTTGCTGACCGGACATTGTCCCCACACTGGAGACGACTTCTCGCAGGTCATTACCCGCGCGGCAGAAGGACCGGTGCTGCAGTTTGGGGCCACAGCCCCGGAGGCACTGCGTGCCGTCTGCAGGCAGGCGATGGCGACCGATCCCAGCCAGCGCCACGCCAGTGTGCTCGCATTCCAGGCGGAGATCCGGGCCTTCCAACGCAACCAGGAGAGCCTGAAGATCGCCGCAGAGGCCCAGCGGCGCTTGAGCGAGCTCGAGACCCTGCTCTCCCGCGACGCTGAGCAGAACGACGAAGAGATCAACAAGTTGTTCGGCGAATGCCGCTTCGGCTTCCGCCAGGCCCTGCGGGTCTGGCCACAGAATCCCCAGGCCCACGCCGGCCTGCAGACCTCTCTCGAGCGCATGCTGGCTTTCCAGTTGCACAAAGGGGCGCACACCTCGGCGGCCGCGCTGCTCTCGGAGCTCGATGCGCCTGATGCACAGCTGATCGCTCGCGTGCAGCAACTCGGCCGGAGACAGGCCCGCGAACGCGAAGAGCTGCGGGCGCTCAAGCAGGCCTCGAACGTGCGCCTGGGACGCTCGGCGCGGACGATCACCGCGGGCGTGCTGGCCCTGGTCTGGTCGGGCATGTGCTTCACCCGGGCCTTCGGTTGGTTCCCGCCCAACCGGGTCAACAACATCGTGCTCGGCCTGGTCTTTGCCGTGGTGTTGGGGGGGTCTCTGCTGATCGGTCGTCGCTCGTTCTTTTCCAACCGCTACAACCGCAGCATCGGCGTCTGTACGCTCGGCATCAACCTTGCCATCGTGCTGCTGCGCTTGTATGCGTTGCGGCTCGAGATCCCCTTGACGGTCACGGTAGCACTGGAGAACTGGTTGTTCTGCGTGCTGTTCGGGATGATGGCTTTGACGGTCGATCGCCACTTCGTCTGGTTGTCCGGCTCCTTCTTGCTGGCCACGGTCGCCTCGGCGCTCGATCCCGGGCTGGCCTGGTGGGGGATGGCGCTCGCCATCCTGTGCGGTCTGTCGGCGCTCGGTCTGGCCTGGCAGCTCTCTCCGGGCGAGGAAGCAGCGACTCCTGCTTGAATCTCCGCGGCCTGGGGCCGAAGATCGAGAGACTCACCCCGGCACCGTCCGGTCGCCAAGGAGCTGCCATGCCTCCTCGCCTCTGCTGTCTTGTCGCCTGCACCGTGTTGTTGGGGTGCGCCGGGCCTGGAGGCTCGCCTGAGCTGCAACCGCCGCCGCGGCTGGCGGCTCCCTACTTCAACATCGGAGTCGTCGGCCGTGTCGTCAGCACCGACTCGCCCGTGGCCCAGACCTGGTTCAACCGGGGCCTGGCGCAATGCTTCGGCTTCAACCACGAAGAAGCCGTGGTCTGTTTCGAGAAAGCTGCCGCGGCCGACCCCGAGTGTGCGATGGCCTACTGGGGCAAGGCTTATGCTCTGGGCCCCAACTACAACAACATGAATGTCGCGCCCGAGGCGGCCCAGGCGGCGCACCAGGCGACGCAGCAGGCCCTGCAGCACAGCCTCGGCAGCAGCGATGTCGAGATCGCCCTGATCCAGGCCCTCTCGACGCGGACGAGGTTGGTGGACGGGGCCCGCCGTCTGCTCGACCTGGAATATGCCGAGGCGATGGAGCGGTTGGCGGCGGACTTCCCCGACGATGCCGATGTTGCAGCGTTGTACGCCGAGTCGCTGATGAACCTCGTACCGTGGCGTCTCTGGAGCGCCGAGGGCGAGCCCTCTGCCGAGACTCCCCGCATCCGCGCAGTGCTCGAAGCAGCCCTCCAGCGTTGGCCGGACCATCCCGCCCTGTGCCACTTCTACATCCACGCCATGGAGGCCTCGCCGCAACCCGGTCTGGCTGAAGCGGCCGCCGATCGGCTGCTCGAGCTGGTTCCTGGCATGGGGCACCTGCGCCATATGCCCAGCCACATATACGCCTGGACGGGCCGCTATGCGGACGTGGTGCGCTCCAATCAGCTGGGCATCGAGCAGGACGAGGCTTTCGCTGCGCGTGCCGGCCGGCACAACTTCTACACCCTCTACCGCGCGCACAACTACCACTTCCTGGCCTATGGGGCGATGTTCGAGGGCCGACAGCAGCTGGCTTTGGAGACCTCGCGCAAGCTGGTCGCCGAGATCCCTGCCGAGCTGGTGCGCGAGCTGGCCGACTTCCTCGACATCTTCGTGGCTACGCCGTACCACGTGATGGTGCGCTTCGGCCTCTGGGATACCATCCTGGCCGAGCCCGAGCCCCCTGCCGATCTGCAGGCGAGCGTCGCGGTGTGGCGTTATGCCCGCGGTGTGGCTCTGGCATCCCTGGGCCGCACCGAAGAGGCTGGCGCCGAAGAAGCTGCGTTCCAGCGGGCTCGCGAAGCCGTGCCGGCAACGCGGCTGTTGTTCCAGAACAGTGTCAAGAGCATCCTGGCGGTGGCCGACTGCGTGCTGCGTGGCGAGATCGCCTACCGGCTGCGCGATTACGACCAGGCTTTCGAACTGCTGCGCGAAGCGGTGGAGCTGGACGTGCAGCTGAACTACGACGAGCCCTGGGGTTGGATGGAGCCCGCCCGGCACGCGCTCGGGGCCCTGCTGGTCGAGCAGGGGAGGTTCGACGAGGCCGAAGCCGTCTACCGCGCGAATCTCGAGCGCTACCCCGAGAATGGTTGGGCCCTGCACGGTCTGGCCGAGTGCCTTCGAGGGCTCGACCGGCATGATGAGGCGCTGCCGGTTGAGGCGCGCTTCGAAACAGCCTGGCAGCGCGCGGACATCGAGATCCCCGGCTCGTGCTTCTGCCGGACGGGGTCGTAGCTCAGCTCTCTCGGCGCTGGAACCGGAAGCCCCTCCCGGTCCAGAGACTCTGCAGGCCGATGAGACTCCAGTGCTCACGCCCCACTGTCGGCTCGCCCATCAGCGGCCGTCCGTCCGCTGCGAAGCCGAACAGCACGACCAGGTGGGGCACCCCGGGAAGCCAGCCCCAGTCACGTTCGTAGCGGGGATCGGCCGATCCGTCGCTGGGCAGCATGACCTCGAGCACCAATGGGCCTGGATCGTGCAGTGAGGCGGCGTCGCCCGAAAAGGCCTCCACCTGCCAAGGCGTCTCCCTGAGCTTGATATGCAGGCCTCGGTAGACGCCGAGGAATTGCGTGCCGGCGGTCGTGCTCAGGCACAGGGAGGCCAGCTCGGCCTCGCTGGCTGGGACTGCCAGAGTGTGCAGAGCTGTCGCCGCGGCTGCCGGGCCGCAGGTCTGGTGCGTGGTCTGCAGGCAGACGCCATCGCGCCATCTTTCGAAGCAGGCGGGGGCCGGGCCCAACAAACCGGCCCAGGCGACCCAGGCAGCCGCCAGCCACAGGCCTCCCGCCAGCACGGCGCGGCGCCACCAGGCAACGGTCGGCTCCGCCAGCAACAGGCCGCAGCTCAGCCCTGCGAAGGCGACGAAGAACTTACCGAAGTACAGGGCTTGGGAAAGCGGAAATAGCTCGGCGAGCAAGACAGTATCGTGCAGCAGGTGCAACCAGGCGAGACAGGCCAGCAGGAATCCGGCGATCAGGAGCCGCCGCACCAGGGCCCGGCACGAATTCCCCAAGCGCCGGCCCAGCTCCGCCGCCAGCGTCGCCAGTGACAGGCTCAGGCCCACAGCCACCCCCAGCTCGAGGTTCATTCGCAGGCAGCCTCGAGCTTCATGAGCAGGCTCCAGGCAGCGGCGAGATTCATCCTCACCAGCACAGGCCACATGCCGTGCACGGGGTCCTGGAACACGAAGGTGACACGCTTGTCGAACACCGAGCCATCTTCGAGCGAAGTGCGTGGAGACATCAGCAACCTCACTTATCCTGAGGGGCAGGCAGACGCAACAGGAGGGCTTCGCCACGCTTCTCGATCACCAGTCCCTGGCTGAAGGCGAGAATCTCCAGCATCCGCCAGGGGCTGCCGTGGCACTTCAGGGTGACCGGGCGGTCCGCCAGCTCCTTTGCGAGCCCGAGTTGCACGTCGACGAACTCACTGAGATTGTCGATCAGCTCTGCAAGCGGCGCTTCATAAGCATCGAGAGGTAGCTCGCGGAACTGCGGAGGTTCCATACCTGGATGCGCTGGTTGTGCCTCCGGCGGGGCCGCGTCCGCGGGGACGAACAGCCAGGCTTGCCAGGCCGGTTGCCAGCACCATTGCAGTCCGGTCTGCAGGCAAAGATGGTTGAGGATATCGAAGAACCGCAGATCCTGCCCTGCGAAGCCGAGGCCGTCGTTGCGGGCTGCAACTGCGCGGGCCGCTGGACTGGCCAAGATCGTGCTGCCGACGACTTCACTGAGGAAGACCAGCGCATCGTCGAAGGAGGCCTCGCGCAGATCGACGCTCAAGCCCAGCTCCATGGCGGACAGAGGCAGGCCTCGTGCATCTCGTGGGATTGCGGGCAGAGGGCCAAGTTCGAGGTCTGCGGGATGCAGCACGACCGCGCCGCTCCAGACCGTCCAGGCCGCGTCAAGGTCCCGGCAGAGCCTGTCGAGTATTCGTTGCAGGGACTCCTCGGCGTCGCAGCTGAGCGCAAGCTCGACGTCCAGCCCAGGGTGCACGACGAGCTGCAATCCGGACACGGCCTGTAGAAAGTCTACGACGTCGCGTACTTGCACGTCTTCGAAATGGCATCGCAGCAGCGTTCTGTTGGTTCGTGCCACTTCGCGCCGGGTCTCGGCGTCGGGGTCGGCCGTCCAGTCCACAGCGATCAACTCGAGCTCGTAGACGAGCCCTGCGCCCTCGGCTGCAGCCGCCGCTCCCGGCAGGCCCCGGGCCTGGGCGCGGCTCAAATATAGGCGGCGACGCCCGGCGAGGGACAAGCCCGCGAGCAGCGAGCGTACCTCGGGGTCGAGTGAGTCGTCCAATCGGATCCAGACCAGCTCTGCTCGGTCTGGCAGTGCCAAAGGCGTGCCGTCGGCCTGCCAGGCGCGGAATTCGAAGCCGAGCAATGAACCTTCAGACGCCTGGCCGCTGTTGGTGCCCAGCTCGAGCCAGCGCAGTCCCGAGGGCAGGATCTGCGCGCGGGCCGGCTCGATGGCCACCGCCAGTTCTTCAGCGTTGCCCGTCGCGTGCCAGCTGCTGCCGCTCAACACCGCAATCTGGTCCAACAGGCTGCGCAGCGTCTGTCCGTCGGCATGCAGGCTGATGTCCGGGAGCGCCTCGCCTTCTCCGTTCAAGAAGATCGTCAGGTCGGCGCGTTGCGACAGCGACTCCAGGGCCTCGGCCAGAGGCACGGCGTCGAGCTGCAGGTCATAGGAGCTCTGGTCGAGCAGGGCCGACCAGAGGCGCTCTTCGAGAAGCACGAACCGGGACTCGAAGAGCTCGCGCTCGCGCTGCTGATCCCGCCAGCTGTGCTCATGCTCTCTCTGCATGTCTTCGAGTTTGGCGCGCAGGTAGTCGATCTCGTGCTCGGCATCCCTGCGGATGGACTCCAGCTCATCAGCCAGCTCGTCTGCACGTGCACAGGCTTCCTGCAGGTCTGTCTGCGTTCCCTGTACGCTCTCGATCAGCCCCTGCCAGGCACTTCTTTCGCTGGCGACGCGCTCGATCTCTGCCTGCAGAAACTCGAGCCGCTGGTCGAGAGCCTGTGCCTCGGCAGCGTCCAGCTGGTTCTCTTGCCGCAGCGCCTGGACATGGCTGTGTTGCGCCTGCAGGTCCGAGGCCAGCCAAGCGTAGATCCGCAGCCGTTTCCCGTGCCGGGCGTGCTGCAATTCTGCCTGCGCTTCGGTCCGCAGGATGCTGCTGTCTTCAGCGCGATCCCGCAGAGTCTGCTGCTCGTACTCCCGATACTCGGCTTGCTCCTCACTCAGAGCGCCGCGGTCTCGCATGCTCTGGGTCGTGCGCTCGAAGTCGTGCAGGTCTTGAAATGCCTGCTCCACCTCCTCGGCGATGAACGCGGCCCGATCGCTCAGGTTCCTTTCTTCTTGCAGATACAGTCGTGCGTTGCTGCAAGCTTGCAGGCGCAGCCGCAACAGGGCTTCCAACTCGGCAGCGCCCGCCGCCGAAAGCTGCTCATTGAGGACGTCGGCCGCCCGCTCGAGCTCGGCGAAGTCGCCGAGCTCCAAAGTGCTTTGTAAGCGCAGGCCCTCGAGGAAGAGAGCGCCGGGCTCGGGGTTCTGCTGGGCAAGCAGGGGAGCCGATAGTACTAGACACAGGAGCACAGTAGTGCCACGCAAAGCCGCCATCTTGGTTCCTCAGCAAGCGGTGGTTGGGAACTTCGGTCAGGACGCCAGGCAACACCCCTTGTGGACTTCTTGCTGCGCCACGCCTCTTTCCTCCAACGCGCTTCAGCCAGAATACTGCAATCGACGCGAACGCGTGCGCCAGGACTCGCTCATCGACTCTGCAGAAAGACCTCCAGCCCCGCCCAGAGAGGCTCCTCGCTGGCGGCGGTCTCGTGCCTTACGAAGCCCGAGAGCGCAGCCTTGAAGCTGTGCAGCCAGCCTTCCAGCGAGGCACGCACCTGCGCGTCTGCCACATCGGCCAGCACAGCTAAACGCTGGCTCGTGCGGCGCGCCAACGCGCGCAGCGCGATGCCCGCCAGCCGCGCGACATCGATGCCCGCGGGCAGGTCGAGGGTGTGGTCCAGCAGGTCGTGCACGATCGCCAGGCGCGCTTCGCGCAGCCAGCGCTTCACGGTGTGTGGCGGAAGCTGTTCTGCGCCCGCGATCACCTCGATGCTCTCGCCCGCGCCGACCTGGCGGCTGAAGACGGACACCTGGCGGAGTCCCAGCGGCCCAGCCCTTTCGAGCCAGCGGCGCACGGCTCCGAGAGCCTCTGCGACCAGCTCGACTTCGATGCTGTCGGCTTCACTGACGGCGACCTCGACCTCGAAGAGCTGTTGCGAGCGTTCGCGCCGTCGGCTGCGGAAATGCTTGAGCACGCGGTTGTGCACGACCGTGTGGAGGAAGCTGCGGAAACGGCCCTTGCGGCTGTCGTACTTGCCATGCAGCGATTGCTTGATGTCGAGCAAGACGTCGTGCACCAGGTCTTCCCGCGCCTGGACATCGAGGTTCGGGAAGCGCCGCGCCAAGAGCACCAGCAACGGTCGGCGGTAGTCGGCAACGGCCTGCCAGTCAGGCTCGCGGCCGTCCCTCAAGGCCGAGCAGGTGGTCTGCCACAGATCCTGCGCCCGCCTCATGGGAGGTTCGTTTCCGGCTGTCATTCGCGTTCACCTGCCATGTCTACCAGCTCGAAGCGCGCGCTCGCGGCCTCTCCCTCCTCCCAGGCGCGGGCGAAGAGGCACAGTTCTACGCCACCATCCATCGGAAAGTAGAAGGGACTGCCCGTCTCCTGCAAGCTCGAAAAATCTGCTCCGAAGGAGCCGCGGATGAACTCTCCTTCCCGGCGCAAGACCAGGCAGATGGTGTCTGAGGCCCAGTTGGCTGCGAACTGGGGCACGTCCCAGCGATCGCTGCGTTGGCTGTTCAGCTCGAGGGTGCGGCGGGTCGTGCCCGGTTTGTCGGGCACTTCCCGGATTCCGAAGCGCACGGTGGCCCGGTCGCCAACCTGGGCGCGCACGGCGAGCCCTGCGCTCTGCGTGGCTGCGGGGGAGAAGATCAGTCGGCCCCGAATCTCCAGGTCCCCGAACACGTCTGCGACCCCCACCAGCTGTGGTTGGTTGCGTCGCGCCTGCCAGACCCCTGTCGCCCGCAGCTCCACACCTTGCTTGCGCAAACCATCGAGGTCTTGAGGAACGGAAGTCTGCAAAGGTATGGGTCCCCCGACCAGAGGAAGACTCCCATCGAGAGGCTGCAGAGCGCCGGCCGCCGAGGGTTCTCGTGGGTATGTGCGTTCAGAGAGCCGCCCCTGTACTTGCAAAAATGCAAGTTGCCCGCCTCCCTCGTCAGGCTGGCGGATCACGCCTACCGAGAAGCGGCCCGTGCCGCGGCGGTTGCGGGCCGCACTCGCGAGGGTCAGCAAGGGGTGGCCATCGCCAAACAGCTGGACTCCTTGGCGGTCGAACTGCAGCTCGGTCTGTGTCAGCTCCGCCGGAGCGGGAGTGTAGGCCGAGACCTCGTCGTCGAGCCGCATCTCGATGCCGCGGTTGCGCAGAAACAGAGCATAGCCGAGGCGGCTGTCGCGCAACGTGGCATCGACCATCACATGCATGCGGGCCGGGCCGCGCACCTGGACGCGGTCGACCTCACTGAGCGCGAAGCGGGAGCGCAGGTAACTGTGGTGCTCGACGACCAGCCCGTCCGGCTCCAGCCGGGCATCGGGGAGCGTGCCGTCAAAGGCCCTGTCCAGCGCCGCGATCCGCAAAGGGGGGCGTCCCTCCTGCCGGAAGTCGAAGGCCAGCACGGCGCTGCCACCCGGCCCGGGCAAGGCCGGGAAGCCCGTCTGTGCCTCGAAGGCCGCGCGTTGCTCCAACTCGCGCGCGGCGGCCGGATCGGCGTCGGCGAGCGGGGCAAGCTCGTCCAGACCCGCACCCGTGCGCATGCGTAGCTGCAGGGCCAGCAATTGGCTGTCGTGCGCAAGCGGATCGAGCCTCAGCGCCTCTTCGAGGTCGGCCCGTGCTGGCGGCTCGAGCCGCCTTGCCAGGAACCATGCGGCGCGCTCGCGCAACAAGGGCGCAGAGGGTGCCTGCTCGATGCCCCGATCGAGCAGCGCGCGGGCCGCCCCGTCGAGGCTTTCAGGGCCGCGTGCCGAGGCGGCAGCCAGCCGCCAGGCCAGCAGCACGGCTTGCGGTTCCAGCGTCCCTTCGCCGGCCCCGAGCAAACCGACGGCATGCGAGGCCAGCGCGGCCGTGCGCCGTACCCAGGGGACAGGATCGTCTGCCAACATCGCGAGTGCTGTGTGGGCTTGCCCGGCCAGCCCGGGATCCTCGATGGCCGCGCGCGCCGCCCACATGGCCGTGGCGCCGCGCAGCACCGGGCCACGCGCATACAGCAGAACCTCGAGCAACCCAGGCTGTGCGAAGAGCTGGCCAGGGACCTGCTCGAACAAAGTGAGAGCCTGGGCCGCTCCCTCTGCCTGGTCCACCTGCGCGGCGCGCTCGGCCCAGCGCATGAGGTCGGGGGGCGCGACGATCAGTAGCGTTGCCTGGGCGGCCTCGCGCAGCACCGGACTGTTGCCTGCAGCTTCGCTCGTTGAGGCCAGCGCGGACCGGCTGCCAGGACTGGGGAACAGCGCCAATGAAAGCGCCGCGCGCACGCGCACAGTGGTCGGGTGCTCGTCCGTCAACTGGCTCTGCAAGGCCTCACTCTGGCCGGTCTGGATTCTGAAGAAGGGCTCCTGGCCGGAGCTGAGCCGGCGGTGCAGCTCGCGCCACAGATCATCCAATCCCGCCACGTCCAGGCGCTCCAGGCGGGCCCGCACCAGCTCGGCCAGGACTGTGCCGTCGGTGGGATCCACTGCCAGCAGACTCCAGCGGTCTTCCTCCAGGGAACGGTACGCGGGTGTTCCCCCAAGGCAGGCGATACGCAGACGCAACGCCTGGGTGTCGCTGGGTGTCTTGAGCAAGATGGCGTGCAGCAGGCTGCGGGCTTCGGAGATGCGCCCGAGGCGCCAACACACCTGCGCCTGGCGTCTCCGCACCTGCTCGCTGCGGTAGTCTTCTGCAAGCAGCCGGCTGAAAGACAGCGAGGCCCGCTCGAGCTGGCCATCTCCCTGCAGAGCCAGCGCTTCGAGATAGAGCGCCTCCTGCTCGTTGCTCTCGAGTCTGCGGGCCTGCTCGAGAGCCCACAGCGCGGCGGCCCAATCCTGGTCGGCGAGCGCCAGGGCGCCCAGGCTTCGCCAGGCGGTGAAGCGTTCGGGATCGAGCGAGACCGAGCGCTCGAGCTGCGCCCGCTGGGCCGCCCGACGCATCCCGCCAGCCAGGGCTTCGGCCTCGAGCTCACGCGCCAGGCGGGTGCGCAGCTCGAGCGCGGCCGCAGCCTCGGAACGTGCGACCAGCACGCCTCCCAGGGTGAGGGCAGCGATGACCACCAGCAGGCTGGCGACCAAGGCTCTGCGCAGGCGGCGCCTCTGGCGCTGTTCGGCGAGCAGCGTGGCGCGCGCCCGTGCGATCTGACTGCGCAGTTGCAGTGCCTCGGCGGTTGCCAGCTGGGCGGCCTGCGCTTCGGCGAGTCCCAGGTCCCCTTGCTCGAGCGCCGTGCGCGCATAGAGCGCGCGCGCCTCCGCCTCCCCGCCCCGAGCATCCCGGTTGTCGGCGGATAGTTCCAGTGCTTGGCGGAAGCGCGCGACGGTCTCAGCAAGGCGCTCGTAGAGCAGCACCCTCTGTTTCCCGTCCTGCGCACCTGTCGGGCTCTGGCAGGCGGCGAGCTCCTGGCGTGCTCGTTGGGAGAGCAGGTAGCTCTCGCGGTGGCGCAGATAGTCTTTGAGCTGCGCCACGAAGGCCGCCGCATCCGGAGGCCTCTCGGCCGGCTTGCGCGCGAGGGCGTCACGGCAGATGCGAGCCAGCTCTGGAGGCGTTTGCTCGGGCAGCTTCGGGTTGCGTCCTGAGGCGACGTGCATCAGGGCCTCGACGAGACTGCGGCCCGCGTGGGGAGGACGGCCCGTGACGATCTCGAACAGGATAGCACCGAGCAGGTAGACATCGGTCCAGGGCCCGAGCTCAGCGCCTTTCCCCAGCGCGAGCTCGGGTGCGATGTAGGCAGGTGTGCCGCGTGGGCTGACGATCTGGTCGCGGTGGGTCAGCCACGAGGAAGCATCGGGCGTACCCGTGCTTACGGCCAGGCCCCAGTCGAGCACATAGACCTCGCCGTAGTCGCCGACCATGATGTTCGAAGGTTTCAGGTCGCAGTGCACGATGTTCTGGCTATGTGCGTAGGCGACCGCGTTGCCGACCTGGATCAAGGTCTCGAGGTGGTCGAGCTGACCGAGCCCATCGGCCAGGCGCTGCTTCCACGGGGCGCCCTTCAGTAGACGCATGGCAAGGAAGACCTCGCCATTGTCGCGCACACCCAGCGCGTGCACCGGCACGATGCCCGGATGTTCGAGGCGGCCGGTCACCACCGCTTCAGCCATGAAGCTGCGGAAGCTGGCTTCATCTCCGCCGCGAGGAACCTTGACGGCGACGTCCCGCTCGAACAGGCGCTGTGAGACACGGTAGACAACGCCCTGGCCCCCTTCACCGATCGCCTCGCGGGTCTCGAAACAGAAACCCGCGGCGACCTGGTCTGAGGCGCCGGGCAGGCTCGCGGGCAGCGGGCCGGTGTAGGTCTGCTCAGGGGAGAGCTCGGGCAGGCGGTCGCTTCCGCCCACCGTCACGGCCCAGGCGTCGCTGAGGGAAGCGAGATCCATGGTTCTCCTCGCGCATTCCCTCAAGGGTACCCGCTCAGAATCTCGAGCGGGCAGGCATTCAGGCGATCTTCGGACGCACTCGTTGGCCAACCTTGCGCAGTCCCACGACTCCGATCAGGAGCAGGCCGAGCAGCAGCGATGAGGGCTCAGGAGCTGTGCTCGCCTGCAGCCAACCGATGTCGACGAGCACGCCGAGATCGGCGGCAGTCCAGACGCGCTTGCTCTGGCCGGGAGCTATGCTCGGGTTCATCACGCCCGGAAGCAGTGGATCGAAGTGGGAGATGCTCGAGCCCTGCTGAAAACCGCCCGGGCTGAAGATCGGCAGTGGCTGCCCACCGTTGGCCGCGCGGGCGGCCGCACCATCGAAGAACACATCATCGCTGATCAGGTCGTCGCTCGATCCGCTGAATTGGCCACCCGGCGCGAACAGAGGCGTGCCATCACCCAGGGTAAGGTGGCTGTCGTAGACGGAGAAGACTCCGGGGTTTCCGCCGTTGATCGCGCTGGTGCCTGCCGCGCTGACCAACGACAGAAAGCCCATCGCGTGCGTCAGCTCGTGCAGCAACACGCTGTAGATATCGAACTCGTCTCCGGCCGGCGCACCGATCCCCGAATTCCAGTTGTAGCCGAAGTCGAAGGTCACCTGGGCGTCGGGCACGGTGGGATTGGGGTCTACGCCGGTGTTGGCATGATCGAACACAAAACCATTGGCGAAGCCGTTCGGGCCGACGTTGTAGAAAGGGCCTGCCGCACCGAGGAAGCCGCTGGCATCGTTCTGCGAGTTGGTGAACTCCAGGTCGACCGTGCCGTTGGCCTGGATCTCTGAGTTGATGTATTGCAGCACGCTATTGACCGTCGCCTGCCGCTCGTCACCCGCGGTGGGATCGTCGAAGCCGATGCCCGTGCCATTGAGGACATCTCCGAAGCTGAGATTCCAGAGGATATCCGCGCTCGCCGTGCACGCGAGGAGCGCGCTCAGAACGCAAACGTGCAGGGC
Source organism: Planctomycetota bacterium (assembly GCA_029260765.1). Lineage (GTDB taxonomy): Bacteria > Planctomycetota > J058 > JAJDCP01 > JAJDCP01 > JAJDCP01. The sequence continues at coordinate 1,818 of JAJDCP010000192.1, read as the reverse complement.
CCGTGGCTTCATACGTCGACCTCCAGCGACTTCATGGAGAGTAGCACATTGTGTGCTGTTTTGCTGGCGTTCTTGTTTCCAGGAATCGATGGAACAGCTGGCTTGCCCGCTGGATCAGGTCAAGGGCTACCGCATCCCCGACCATGCCTGGACGCTTGGGTATACGCGCGGATCGATTCCCGGCATGCTGCCCTTCGGGTTGGTCGACACTCTGTTCAGCACTCTAGAGCTCAAGACGCTGTGGCATTACGGCCGGCAGGTCGTGCGTTCTGCGCGGCTGCCGTCTGTGCACAAGCCGGCGTTTGCTCCGCGTGCGGGCGTGCCCGGCTCGTTCCTCCGGACTCCTCCTGCAGGCCGAGTTTGTTCTCGAGCCGGTCTGCCGTCACAATTTCTTAGAGACCCCTGCCGCGGACGGTCATGCCCGAGAAGACGCCAGCTGACGAACAGACCCACGCGCACACCGAGGCCACCCTGCCGATGACATCGTTGCCGGGGGCACCCCGGCTCGAGGCTCCCACCAGTCTGGGACGCTTCGAGCTCAAGGATGTGCTCGGTCGCGGGGGAATGGGCGTGGTCTACAGCGCCTGGGATCCCAGCCACGAGCGGATGGTCGCCGTCAAGCTGCTCAAGCATGCGTCTGCTGCCACCCGCCCGCACCTCGAGCGTTTTGCGCGCGAGTCGGCGGTGCTCTGCAAGTTGCAGCACCCCGGCATCGTCAGCGTCTACGAGACCGGCTGGCAGGGCGAGACGCCGTACTTCGTGATGCCCCTGATCGAAGGCGAGACGCTGTCGGAGCATGTGCGGCGCCGCGGGCCCCTGCCTGGGGTCGAGGCTGCCAGCTTGGTCCGTGCCCTGGCGGCGGCGCTGGAACATGCCCACGACAAGGGGATCATCCACCGCGACGTCAAGCCGCAGAATGTTCTGCTGCGCGCCGCCGATCAGCAACCATTGTTGCTCGATTTCGGCCTGGCCCACGACGTCGCCCAGAGCACCCTGACCCGCCCGGGCGAGGTACTCGGCACTCCGCTGTACATGTCTCCGGAGCAGCTCAGCGGCGAGAGCCACAGCGCCGATGCCCGCACCGACATCTACGGACTGGGGCTGGTGCTCTATGAGCTGTTGACGGGCACGCCGGCCTTCCGCGCCCCCAGCCGCGAGCAGGTGGCAGAGCGGGTGAGCCAGGGCCGCTTCGAGCCTCCGCGGCGGCTCAATCCTGCCGTCAGTCGTGACCTCGAGGCGATCTGCCTGCGCGCCATCGCCCGCAACCGCGCGCAGCGTTTTGGGGCGATGGCAACACTGCGCAGCGATCTGGACAGGTTTCTGGCCGGTGGCACCGTGTTGGCTCGCGCCCAACTTCGGCGCCAACGCTGGCAGCAGCTGCGCGGGCCTGGTTTGTGGTTGATGTGTGGGCTGCTCCTGTTGGCCCTGGCGAGCCTGGCAGGGTGGTTGGCGTGGCGACAGCGCGCCATAGAACAGCGCCTGCGCGCTGAGCAGGGAGCGTGGCAGGCGCTGGTGGACGACGACCCGACGGCGCGAACCACTGCGCGGCAAGCCCTTGCAGAGCGTGCGCCCCAACATCCCGCCCTGGCATTGCTCGATCAAGGGCTGCCTTCGGCGGCTCCTGTGGCTCCCAGTACGGCCCAGCAAGAGCAAGTGGGCGCGCTGCTCGACGAGGCGCAGCGCGAGTTAGACGGTATGTGGCGCCAGAAATCACATGTTTGCCTGTGCGCGTGTCCAAGGCCCAGGTACTATTCCTTGTAGGGGAGGGGTTTATCCCCTCCCGAGCGAACGGGCGGGGGTAAACCCCGCCCCTACTTT
>JAJDCP010000191.1 GCA_029260765.1 Planctomycetota bacterium | reverse complement strand
GTTCCGAGGGCAAGAACCAGAGTCTCTTGGGCTCAGCCGCTGTGAAAGGGGCTGCCGGCGCTCACAGAGCGCCGCTACAGGGAGGCTCCCCCTCAGTCCTTCCGCCCCGCCCGCATCGGATCGCCCTGCTTGTAATGGGCGGTCACCACCGTCGTGATGCCGCCGCGCACGTTGAAGTCGCCGACGACTTCGAGCTTGCGCGGCTCGAGGGCGGCGACCAGGTCTTCGAGGATCTGGTTGGTAACTGCCTCGTGGAAGATGCCCTGGTTCCGGAACGAGAACATGTACAGCTTCAGCGACTTCAGCTCGACGCATCTCTCTTCGGGCGTGTAGCGCAGGCGGATGGTGCCGAAGTCGGGCTGGCCGGTCTTGGGACAGACGGCTGTCCACTCGGGGCAGTCGATGGCGATGCTGTAGTCGCGACCGGGGTAGGGGTTGGGGAAGGTCTCGAGCTCGGCCATGGTGGTGCCTCCGGAGAGTGTTTCGTAGGCAGCTATCGTAGCCGGCCCGAGGGGCGGGTCAATCTTTGAGGGGCCGGCAAGAGTGGGCAGCGGCAAGATCAGACTTGGGCATCGGCTGCCCTTCGGCTATAGTGGAGAGACGGCGCGGTGTGGAGGTTCTGGGGTGCTGGGTAGGGTTTTGACATTGCTCTTGATTTGCGGTGCGGCCTCGCTCCAGGCGGACATCATCCACTTTGAAGACTTTGAGTCCGATGCGGTGAGCTACATCACCAACGAACCGGAAGCAACTGATGGGGACTTGGACTACTTCATCCATACCAACGGCGGCAACCTCAACCCTGGCGTCAACTTCCAGAACCATCCGGCCGGCAACTTCTTCTTCGGTGCTCAAGACATAAACGGAGTTCTCCCCACGCCGCAGGGGATTCTTGTATTCCAGAACATCGATATCGCAGGCTATGACAACCTGACTTTCCACGGTCTTTTTGCTGAAGACCAGGCCTTAGATGGCTCGGAGGATTGGGACGCCGCCGACCAGCTGATCGTCGAATACTCGATTGACGGTGGGGGCCTGATCCCCGTTTTCTCGATTCAAAACGACGGTAGCACTTTCAACAGTGCTCCCTTCGTCGACACGAATTTAGACGGCACCGGTGACGGCATGGAGATCACTGATTCTTTCATGCCCTTCAGCACAAACATCGGCGGCACGGGCTCCTTCCTCGACTTGTACATCACCATCACACTCGATTCCGGCGACGAAGACATAGCCTTCGACAACATCACCATCATGGGCGACCCCGCCGCGATCCCCGAGCCCAGCTCCATCCTGATGCTGATGCTCGTCGGACTGCTGGCCAGCGGCCGCGGCCTGCTGCGTCGTTTCCGCCCCACGGTCGAAACAGGCCCGGCTGCCTGAGCCCGGCTCTCCCCAAAGCTACCGCCCTCTGGTACCATGCGCCTCTTGCTGGAGGCATTCATGGCAGATGTGGCGGCATTCTTCGATCTGGATCGTACGTTGATCGACGTCAACAGCGGCATGCTGTACGTGCGCCACGAATACCGGGCAGGGAGGCTGGGGCGGCTGAAGCTGGCCCAGTCGATGATGTACATGTTCTTGTACCACATGGCGTTCATCGACATGGAGAAGGTCTACGGCCAGGCAGTCTCGTTCTACAAGGGCGAGTCCGCCGAGCTGCTCGATGAACGGACCCGCAGCTGGTTCGATGCCGAGGTCAAGCAGCGCATCCAGCCGGGCGCGCAAGTGGCGCTCGACGAGCACCGGGCGCGCGGCGAGCCTTGCGTGCTGTTGACCAGCAGCTCGAACTATGTGTCTCAGGTAGCGCTCGAGACCTGGCAGCTCGATGCTTGGATCGCCAACAGCTTCCCTACCGATGCCGAGGGCAAGCTGCTCGGTACCTTTGAGGCGCCGCTCTGCTATGGGCCGGGCAAGGTCACGCGCGCCGAGGCCTGGGCTGCTGAGCGGGGCATCGATCTCGACAACAGCTGGTTCTACACCGATTCGTACACCGACGTCCCGATGCTCGAGCGGGTGCAGAATCCGCGCATCGTCAATCCCGATCCACGCTTGCGGCGCCTGGCGCGCAAGCGAGGCTGGCCGATCCTCGACTGGAGCCAGGCCCCCGAAAGGAGCTGAGGTGGAGCAGGTTCTTCCCACCCGCGTCAATCCGCGCGGCGACACCTTCCGCGAGAACTACGAGCAGAACCTGGCGGCTGTTGAGAAGCTGCGGGGTCTGCACGCTCAGCTGCTCGAAGGCGGCGGCAAGAAGTACCAGGACCGGCATCGCAAGCGCGGCAAGCTGTTGCCCCGCGAGCGCATCGAGCGGTTGCTCGACCCCGGCAGCTATTTCCTTGAGCTCTCGCCGCTGGCCGCCCACGGCATCGAAGGCTTCCATAGCGGCGCCAGCATCATCAACGGCATCGGTGTGGTGGCTGGGGTTGAATGCATGATCGGCTGCAATGAGTCGACCATCAAGGGCGGCTCGGTCAACCCGTACACCCTGAAGAAGAGCCTGCGGGCGGCCGAGATCGCGCGCTCCAACCGCCTGCCGGGCATCCATATCGTCGAGTCGGGTGGCGCGGACCTGCCGCACCAGGCAGAGGTGTTCAGCGAGGGGGGCAAGGTCTTCCGCGACATCGCCCGCCACTCGGCGATGGGCATTCCGCAGATCTCGCTGGTGTTCGGCAGCTCAACTGCTGGCGGTGCCTACATCCCGGGCATGAGCGACTACGTGGTGATGGTGCGGAACCAGGCCAAGGTCTTCCTGGCCGGGCCGCCGTTGGTCAAGATGGCGACCAACGAAGAGGTCGACGATGAGAGCCTCGGTGGAGCAGCAATGCATAGCCAGCTCTCGGGGGTGTCCGACTACCTGGCCGAGGATGACGCCGACGCCATCCGCCTCGGCCGCGAGATCGTGGCGGGCTTGAACTGGCAGCGGCGCGGTGAGAGCCGGCGGCGCCTGCCGATCGAAGATCCTCTGTACAGCGCCGATGAGATCCTTGGCATCGCCTCGCACGACATCAAGAAGCCCTTCGAGATCAAAGAGATCATCGCTCGGCTGGTCGATGGTTCGCGCTTCTCGGAATTCAAGGCGACCTATGGTCCGACTCTGGTCTGCGGCTTTGCCCACCTGCACGGCTACCCCATCGGCATCGTGGCCAACAACGGCATCCTGTTCTCCGAGTCCGCTCTCAAAGGCGCGCACTTCATCCAGCTCTGCAACCAGAAGTCGGTGCCGATCATCTACCTGCAGAACATCACGGGCTTCATGGTCGGCCGGGTCTATGAAGAGGGCGGCATCGTCAAGAACGGCGCCAAGATGGTCAACGCGGTGGCGACCAGCCGCGTGCCGCAGTTCACCGTGATGGTCGGAGCCTCGTACGGAGCGGGCAACTACGCGATGTGCGGGCGCGCCTACCAGCCGCGCCTCTTGTTCACCTGGCCCAACCACCGCATCGCCGTGATGGGTGCCGAACAGCTGGCAGGCGTGCTGAAGATCGTGCGCCGCAGCTCGGCCGCGAGCCGGGGGCTACCCTTCGACGAGGCCCAGAACGAAGGCCTGGCCGCGATGGTTCAGGCGAAGATCGAGGCAGAGTCCGATCCCTACTACGCGACCGCGCGGCTCTGGGACGACGGCATCATCGACCCGCGCGAGACCCGCACAGCCCTGGGCATCGCCCTGTCGGTCGCGCACAACGCGGCCGTCGATGGCGAGGGCGGCTACGGCGTATTCCGGATGTGATCGGCCGGCACGGCCACAGCTGCCTCTGCGGCGGACTCGAGCATTCCGGCCATGGCCAGGGCGCTGTGGCTCAGATAACTGTCCATGGTGGCCGCATAGCCCTGGGGATCGGCTTGGAACATCGCGTACAGCGGCTCGGCCTGTTCGCGCGTGAAGACCGGGGCGCCACGCACCCCGGCCAGGCGGTTGGGTAGCTCTGCCTGGAGGCGCGGGTCTGCCCGAGGGCCGCAGGTTTCGAAGAGCTGGCAGAAGCGCTCCCGCCACTGCCCCATTTGGTCCGCATGTTGCCAATAGTCTGCGCTGGGCACGACCGCCTCCGCCAGGCTGCGGTGGTCCTGGAAGGCGCGCCACCAGTGGGGATAGGCGATGAACGCCTCGGGCTCGGCGCTCTGGTAGGTGACCGCTCCGGGATAGTGGGCATAGCCGGCTGGCACGACGGCGCCGCACTGGCCCGGCCTGTCCAGCAGAGCACGCATGTACTCGAGGCTCTCTTCCTGGCTGGCCAGGGTCTCTCCCGGATGGTTGAACATCATGAACATTTCATGGCGGATGCCCCGAGCGGACAGCCCCGCGTTGATGTCCATGAAGCCCTGCAGGTATTCCTCGGGCTTGCGGGTCTTGTGCATACGCTCGAGCATCCGCGCTGAGCCAGAGTCGAGGCCCATGCCGATGTCGACCCGCAGCTGCGCGAGCAGGTCGAGATCGTGCTCTGCGAACGTATCTGCGCGGGCCTCGAGCCAAAGCCTGGTCTCGAACTTCGCCTGCACCAAGCGCTCGAGGAAGCGGCGCCGCCACCCCTTCCGCACGCCGAACAACGGATCGTACAGCAGCACCCGCTTGACGCCCGGCAGGCGGGCCGCCCTGAGCACTTCGTCGGCAGCCAGGTCGGGATCGTAGACGCGGTAGCCAGCGGTCGCCAGGCTCTCGGCGCAGAAGGCGCACGAGAAGGGGCAGCCGAAGCTGAGGTAGAGCCCGACTTCGTTGCAGCCCTCCAGCGAGGGAAAGGTCTCCCAGTCGAGGCCGAAGCTGGAAGTGTCGCGGAACAGGGGCGCGTCGATAAGCTCGGGGCCCTCGCGGCCCTGACTCTGCAACCGGCGCCGGCCGACTTCCAACAATCCTGCCACGCCCCCGCCCTTGATGGCGAAATCGAAGGGGCTGTCTGCGGCCAGGAAGTCGGCGGGAAAGCCGGTCACGTGCCAGCCCGAGGCGACCAGGCAGATCCCGGGAAAGCGGCGCCGCAAGAGCCTCGCCAGGCAAAAAGCGCCGGCCCACTCGAGGCTGGTCCAGCAGCGGATGGCGACGATCTCCCAGCGGCCTCTCTGCACCTCTCTGACGGCCTCGGCGAGCTTGGAGGGAATGACCTGCAGGTTAGGGGCACCGCCGCAGTCGCGTCCCAGGTCGAGGGCGCCGACCTCGAAGCCGGGCTGGGCGGCAAGATGCGAATAGACGAGGTGCATGCCCGCGGGAAAGGTCCAACGGTTTCCGTAGCTCTGGGCGAACCAGGCTCCGGGGGCAACGAGCAGGACTCGGGGCATCGCGGTCTCCTCTGCAGCTATTCTACCGACTGCCCGCTGCTCGGGAGGGTATCCGCCTGCTGCAGCCCCTCGACAGCCGCAACCAGCACAGCCCGCAAGCGGCTCAAGGCTGCATCCAGACGCCGTTTGAGCGCGAGCAGGGCACCGACTTTCCAGGGCTGGCGCGCGAGGAAGCCGGCGACAGAGCGGAGTTTCGGCCTGCCGAGGGGGTCAGTGCTGATCTCTGGCAGGGCCTCGTGTGGTTCATCGAAGACCACCCGCACAGCGGTCGCGCCGATTCCCAGCGCCCGGCATTCGGCAAAGAAGTCTCCGCTCTCCATGTCGACCAGCTGGAATCCGTGCGCGGCAGCTGTCTGCTTCGCGCTGGGCCCGAGCACCTGTTCTGCACTGAGCAGCGCGACTGCCGGCCAGATCTGTGCCTCCTCTGGCCAGGGAAAGCTGTCTGCCACGTTCCGCAGAGGGGCGCCGCAGCTCTCGGCGACGCTCGCTACCCTGCAGATGGTCAATTTCGGCAGCTTGGGGTCCAACCCGCCTGCCAGCCCCAGGAGCACCGCGTGTCGAGGCCGCAGCTCGGGCTGGAGCGCCCGTAGCGCTCGACGCACCGCTTTTCCGCCCATGCCGCACGTGGCGATCGCGACGGGATGGCCCGCGAGGCGTCCACGCGTCAGAGAAACCCCCGCCAGCTGTCGGGTTTCCCTGTCTACGAGAGCCTCGGCCAGGCCTGCGCTTTCTTGCAACAGGGCGCAGACAACCAGCAGTGGGGGGGGAACGGTCAGCATCGGTGCTCCTGTAGCTGGCATGATACCAAAGCCCTGGCTGCATTCGTGGGCTTGACGGCAGCCGTCCGTGCCTCCCCAACAGAAAAAGCTGCCCTGCGTTCAGCTGGGACAGCCAACAAACAAAAAACACGCCCGACTCGGGCGCGTTCTTAAGCTCTAAAGCAGATGCTTAGCGCTTGTACTGGATCGGGGTACCGTACAGGTTGTACTTCGCAACGCCATAAACACCGAGGATGTTCATGTAGTCGACATCCATGTAGACGTCGATCAAGGCGTCGCCGCCAGCTTCGCGGCACTTCGCCAGCAGACCATGATAACCAGCATTGCCGGTCGCGATAATACCAAGAATGTTCTTGGTCTCACCCATCGACTCAACGCGGTTGAGGATTTCGAAATCACTGGCATTGAACTGATGCACAGTGGACGGACTGTATTCGCTGGGCAGGTTCATCGCCGTGTAGATACCGGCCGTGGTGGTCGTGGCTCCACCGGCGCCCATCAGACCAACGCAGCCCGTGAACGAGAGGACCATCACCGAGACGGCGACAGCCAAAGACAATCTCTTCAGCATTTGATGCTTTCCCCCTTTTACGAGATAGAACTTTGCTCGATTCACACGGCAAAGCACAACCAGAACGGGACTCTTTGAACATTGAATGCCAGAATTTAAACTCTACAAACACTGTTGTCAAGAAAAAAAACCGGCATACAGTCCGTCTCGAAACTGACCGTACAGGCCAGGAAAACGAACTTGGACAATGTGGAGAGTACCCCTTCGTTCTTCGACTTCAGTATTGGACGGACTTTAGTCCGACTACAGGTTCTTTACAAGACGAAAACCGAGATTGTTGAACTTCGCCTTCGGATCGTCGCTGATTCGAGCCAAGGAACTGACGAAGGCCGGATCCGGTGGATCATTCCACGAGCCGCCCCGCATGAAGAAGTTGCCCTCGATCTCGGGGTCTTCTGACTGCGTCCATTCCCAGACGTTGCCGACCATGTCGTAGCAGCCTTCGTGGCTGACGCCGGCTTTGAAAGCGCCTACGGGCGAGGTCATATCGGCCTTGCCCTGGTAGAAGAAGTTGGCTTTCGTAAAGTCGATCTCGTGCCCCCAGGGGTAGATTCGACCATCGAGATAGCGCGCTGCCCGCTCCCACTGCATGTCGCTGGGCAGGTCTTTGTCGGCCCAACTCGCGAAACGTGCGGCGTCCTGGTAGCCGATACCGACCACAGGGTGGTCAGGGTGATTCAGGTAGCGGTCATTCTGGAACTTGGGCTTGCGGTAGCCCGTCTCAGAAATGAACTTCTGGTAGTCACGGTTGGTGACCGGAACTACGTCGATGTAGAAGCCGTTCAGAAAAACCGGCTCATTGTCGGGTCCGTAAGGAAATTCACCCGGAGGGATGAAGACCATGCCCGGAATGTCCAGCGGCTGGGCGCGGTGCTGTTGGAGCTGCCGGCTCAGAGCTTTGACATCGATGTCCCGCTCTTTGAGAATGCCGTTGATGTCTTCGAGACGATCGACGACTACGTCCCAGTCGGCTTCATGCGTGATGTCCTGGTATGCCTCGAGGACTTCCTTCGCACGGATCAGCAGAGAGTCGTCTTTCTCACCTTCCTGGAAGTAGCGCTCGAAGAGCAGGATGCCGTAACAGTAGCACTCTTCATCGTAGCCGTGCTGCGTGTAGTACAATTCGTAGGCCTGAGCGGCATGCTCTGCCTCGATCGAGCCGCATTCGCTCTCGATGTCGATGTACTTCTTCCAGATGAACTCATTGAGAGTCTTGATTTCTGAGGTTGCCGTCATCGTCCGCTGGTACTGCCTTATATGTCATATGTCAGACATGAACGCGTGCCGACCCCGCGCCAGAAATTTTAGCTCGGCATTCTAGTCCAGCCCTGAAGCCTCGTCAAGGTAGCGGCGTAAAAACGGCATCACGGGCTGCTCCGAGCCTCCGGCGCCTCGGGAACCGCCGCAGCAGTGGCTTGAGGGTTTTGCAGCAACAGGCGGTCTGCGAGAGGGCCTTCAGAACCTCTTCGGGACGGACATGACGACCGGCCCCCGCATCGACATGCTCGAACAGCACCTGGCCGTCCGCCGCGATCACCAGCAAGCCACCTTGTTGCCAGGGGTCGCCCTGCACCCGGCCCTGGCGGAAGCCTCCACGCAGGGTTCCGACGGCCTTTCTCAGGGTAGCGATGCCGATGCCGAAATTCCGCTTCAGACCTGCCGCGCGAAAGCTCGCCCGGGACGGATCGGTGTACACGGGCAGCTTCAGCTCGAATTGCTGGACGAAGTCGCGTGCCATCGCGGGCGTACCGTTGCCAATGGCGACAACCTTGGCTCCGATGGCCTCGAAATCCGCACGCGCCGTGTCGAAGCGAGCAGCCTGCTCGCGACAGAACATTCAGCCGTAGTGGCGAAGAAAGACCAGGACTGCGGGGCCATCTGCCCAGAAGCTGGCGAGTTTCACCGCCTCTCCGTCCAGGCTCAGCAAGGACTGCTCGCCGAGCTCAAGGGCGCGCACACCAGCCATGTTCTTAGCCTCCCACCCGGTCGACGCCGTCAAAGAAGGAGCAGATCGTGGCGTTGAAGCCCGCCGCAGCCGCACGCAGCTCGTCTGAGACGGGCCCGTAGATCTGAACTTCGAGCTTGCCCAGCGCGATGGCCTGGCCCAGCAGAGCGCCACAATTGGCGACATGAGCGAGCACAGCGTCGGAGTTCTTGTAGATCTCACGTACCACATAACAGGAAGGCTGCTCGTCTCGGAACCAGAGGTATTGCAAGCAGTCAGGCTCTCGCTCGCGAACCAACGCGATCAACTGGCTGGCGATCTTCTCGAGGGCTTCAGGCTCGGTCCCCTCATTCAGGAAGAAACGAGCGCTGATGTGGATGTTTTGCATGAGGTAACAATCCTACGTACGCATGGGTGACTCTTCGGTATACCCGAAGGGGGGCGTTGCGAGAAGCCCCGCGTCCGTTTCGTGGACGTAACCGACAGCGGGACGCTGTTACCTGTCGGTTGCATCTGGGGCCCAAGCCGTCCCTCGCGAGGGTCGCGTTCCGCGCTAGCTCTGATGCACGCCGGGGGCCGCACTCGCACGGGTCACTCCCCCCGCTGGATTCTCTTCCGGATCGCCTGCTGCGGTCCCAGGCCTCCGCATTAGCCAGGCTTCAGCGGACTCGGCCAACAATCCCGTGCTGCGCCGACAAACGCCTTCTCAGCACTCCTTCGTTTTCGCGGCACGGGGCTTGCCGGTTCTCCCGCACACTCTTTCCGGAGAACATGTGTGGCAACCATCACGATTGACGGAAATGAGGCTGCGGCGCGCGTAGCCTACCGGACCAACGAGGTCATCGCGATCTACCCCATCACTCCCGCCAGCCCGATGGGCGAGCTGTCCGACGCCTGGGCGGCTGTCGGCAAGCCCAACATGTTCGGGAGTGTACCGAGCGTCATCGAGATGCAGAGCGAGGGGGGCGCGGCGGGCGCCGTCCATGGCTCTCTACAGGCAGGGGCTCTGACGACGACCTTTACGGCCAGTCAGGGGCTCCTGCTCATGATCCCCAACCTCTACAAGATCGCGGGTGAGCTGACGAGCACGGTCTTCCACATCGCTGCCCGTTCGCTCGCCAGTCATGCTCTGAGCATCTTCTGCGACCACAGCGATGTGATGGCCGCGCGCGGCACCGGGTGGGCGCTGCTATTCTCCTGCTCGGTTCAGGAAGCGTTGGACCTGGCGCTGGTGTCGCAGTCGGCAACTCTCAAGTCCCGGGTGCCCTTCCTTCACGTCTTCGACGGCTTCCGCACGTCCCACGAGGTCGCCAAGATCGAGGACCTTCCCGATGAGGCCTACGATGCGCTGATCGACGGGCAAGACGTGCGCGACCACCGCAGCCGGGCGCTCACTCCCGACCGCCCTGTCCTGCGCGGCACGGCTCAGAATCCCGATGTCTTCTTCCAGAGCCGTGAAGCTGTGCAGCCGTTCTACGATGCGACCCCCGCCACGGTACAGGCTGCCATGGACGCACTCGCGGCGCTGACCGGACGTCAGTACCACCTGTTCGACTACGTCGGCGACCCGCAGGCCGAACGCGTGCTGGTCTGCATGGGCTCGGGCGTCGGTGCGATCGAAGAGACCGTCGCCAAGATGGTCGCTGCTGGAGACAAAGTCGGGCTGGTGAAGGTCCGGCTCTACCGCCCCTTCGCGGTCGAGGCCTTCCTCGACGCGCTGCCTGCCAGCGCCCAGTCCATCGGCGTGCTCGATCGGACGAAAGAGCCCGGCGCGCCCGGCGAGCCGCTCTACCTCGATGTTCTCTCCGCTTTGGCGGCGGGCAGGCGGACCGGACGCTTTGCCGAGCGGGTCCCCGTGGCGATCGGTGCACGTTACGGCCTGGGTAGCAAGGAGTTCACGCCCGCCATGGCGCGGGCCCTCCTGCTCGAGCTGGCGTCCGAGCAACCTCGCCATCCGTGTACGCTGGGGATCCAGGACGATCTCTGCGGTACCAGCCTCGCATACGATCCGGCCTGGAGCACCGAAGCCGCGGACACCCGCCGCGCGGTGTTCTGGGGCCTCGGCTCGGACGGCACGGTGGGCGCCAACAAGAACAGCATCAAGATCATCGGCGACAGCACCGACTTCCACTGCCAGGGTTTTTTCGTCTACGACTCCAAGAAGTCCGGCGCGCGTACGATCTCCCATCTGCGTTTCGGTCCCCGCCCGATCACTTCGACCTACCTCATCTCCAAAGCGGAGTTCGTCGGCGTCCACCAGTTCGGCTTCCTCGACAAATATCCGGTCCTCGAGCTGGCGGCGCAGGGCGCCACTGTGCTGCTCAACAGCCCCTATCCTGCCGACGAGGTCTGGCAGCAGCTGCCGCGTGCCGTGCAGGAGATCCTGATCGAGCGGCAGCTGCAGCTGTATGTCGTCGACGCCCACGGCATGGCGGCGAGCCTGGGCATGAAAGGGCGCATCAACACGATCATGCAGACCGGCTTCTTCGTCCTCAGCAAGATCCTCGAGCAGGCGACCGCCATCGAGAAGATCTGCGCGGCGATCGAGAAGAGCTACGGCAAGCGGGGAGCGATGGTCGTCGAGCGCAACAAGCGGGCGGTCATTCTGGCCGCCGAGAGCCTGCAACGCGTGCGCTTGCCAGAGGCTGCCAGTTCCCAGGCCGTGCCCGCAGCGACCGTACCGGCAGATGCTCCCGAGTTCGTGCGAGCCGTCACCGCGAGCATGATCCGTGGCGAAGGAGACCTGCTTCCGGTCAGCGCTATGCCCGCCGACGGGACGTTCCCTACCGGTACCACACGCTGGGAGAAACGTGGCCTGAGCGCCCAGGTGCCCGTCTGGGAGCCCGATCTCTGCATCCAGTGCGGCAAGTGCGTGCTGGTGTGTCCCCACACCACCATCCGCGCCAAACGCTATCCCTCCACCTACTTGGAAGATGCGCCTGAGGGCTTCAGGGTGATGGACTCGAGCTGGAAGGACACTCCGGCGGACAAGTTCACCATCGCCATCGCCAGCGAGGACTGCACCGGCTGCCGCCTGTGCGTCGAGATCTGCCCGGCGAAGGACAAGAGCCAGGTGTCGCGCAAGGCGCTCAATATGGCCTCGCAGGCAGAGATCCTCGACGAGGCACGCGAGCATTGGGAGTTCTTCCTGAAGCTGCCTGAGCTCAGGCCGCATCAGGGCGGTCTCGCCCTGCAGCGGGTCAAAGACTCGCAGCTGCTCCAGCCCTTGTTCGAGTTCTCGGGAGCCTGTCCGGGCTGCGGAGAGACACCCTACCTGCGCCTGTTGAGCGCGCTCTACGGCGACCGTTCCCTGATCGCCAACGCCACTGGCTGCTCGAGCATCTATGGCGGCAACCTGCCCACCACTCCCTGGGCGAAGGACGCTCAGGGGCGAGGGCCGGCGTGGAGCAATTCGCTGTTCGAGGACAACGCGGAATTCGGTCTGGGCATGCGGCTGGCGCTGGACAAGCAGTGCGACTACGCCCGCACATTGGTCGGGAAGCTGCGTGACGCGATCGGTGCTGAGCGGGCCGAGGCACTGCTCGGCGCCGACCAGCGCGAGCACGCGGGGGTTGAGGCGCAGCGGGAGCGGGTTGTCGAGCTCAAACGCGTATTGGGCGCGCTCGACGGCGCGCCGGCCCGCGACCTGCTGCAGCTGGCGGACAACCTGGTGCGCAAGAGCGTCTGGATCGTCGGGGGCGACGGCTGGGCCTATGACATCGGCTACGGGGGCTTGGACCACGCGCTAGCGAGCGGCCAGAACATCAAGCTGCTGGTGTTGGACACCGAGGTCTACTCGAACACCGGTGGCCAGGCCTCGAAGGCTACGTCGCGTGGGGCAGTCGCGAAATTCGCGGCCGGTGGCAAGGAAACTCCCAAGAAGGATCTGGGGATGCAGGCGATCGCCTACGGATTCGTCTACGTCGCCAACATCGCGCTCGGTGCCAACATGGCCCAGACCATCCGCGCCTTCCAGGAGGCAGAGGCCTATGATGGCCCGGCCCTGTTGATCGCCAACAGCCCCTGCATCGCTCATGGCATCAACATGGCCAAGACACACGAGCAGCAGGACCTGGCCGTCAAGACCGGGTATTGGCCGCTCTTCCGCTTCGTTCCGAATGGCGATGGCACAGGGCGCATGCATCTTGACTCGAAGCCTCCCAAGATCCCGCTGGCGCAATACCTCGACAGCGAGATGCGTTTCCGAATGCTCAAATACAGTGACCCCAAGGCGGCCGAGCGCCTGGCTCGCGCGGCGCAGGCGGATGTGGACGCACGTTACAAGGGCTATCAGCAGCTGGCCGATGCCGGCAAGGGGAAGTGAGCCGTGGATCTGAGCACAAGCTATCTGGGTCTGGACCTGAAGCACCCACTGGTGCCGTCAGCCTGCAATCCCTTGAGCCGTGATCTCGATGCCTTCCGTCGCGCCGAGGACGCGGGGGCGTCGGCCGTCGTGATGTACTCGTTGTTCGAGGAAGAGATCCGCATGGATGCGGACAAGTTCGATTTCTTCCTCGACTTCGGCAGCGAGAGCTTCGCCGAGGCGGTCGACTATTTTCCGCAGCTGCGCAGCCATGCCGCGCCAGTCGAGCGCTATTTCGAGGTGCTGGAGGAAGCTAGCGCGGCGCTCGACATCCCGGTCATCGGCAGCCTCAACTGTGTCTCGGTCGACGGCTGGGCGGAGTATGCGCCCCGCTTCGAGCAGGCCGGGGCTGCGGCGCTGGAGCTGAACATCTATTCCCTGGTCGGCGATGCACAGCGCAGCGGCCCGATGGTAGAGCGGCTCTATACCGAGATCGTGGAGGAGACGCGGCGGCGGGTGAAGATCCCGCTCTCGG
This sequence comes from Planctomycetota bacterium, assembly GCA_029260765.1. Lineage (GTDB taxonomy): Bacteria > Planctomycetota > J058 > JAJDCP01 > JAJDCP01 > JAJDCP01. The sequence continues at coordinate 60,947 of JAJDCP010000191.1, read as the reverse complement.
TCAAGCTACACCCCTTCTTCAGCTCACTGCCCAACATCGCTGCCGCGCTGCAGCGCAAAGGAGCGGACGGTCTGGTACTCTTCAACCGCTTCTACCAACCCGACCTGGACATCGAGACGCTGGAGGTCGACAACCGCCTGGTCTTGAGCACTTCACGGGACATGTTGCTGCCGTTGCGTTGGATCGCGATCCTCTACGGCCGAGTGCCTGTAGACCTGGCTCTGACGACCGGCGTGCACTCCCATGTCGATGTGCTCAAAGGAATCTTGGCCGGGGCATCGGTGACGATGATGGCTGCGGAGCTGCTACAGCATGGGCTGGGGCGTATCGAAGAGATCCGGCTGGAGATGGAGCGCTGGTTGGAAGAGCACGAGTACGAGTCGCTCAAGCAGATGCAGGGAGCCATGAGCCAGCAGCACGTACTGGATCCCAGCGCCTTTGAACGTGCCCATCACATGTCGATCCTGCGCGGGTATTCCCCGGATCCAACCGGTGTCGCCCCAATCCGCCAGCCGGATCAGGGCGCCTGAGAGCTAGCTATTGTTCCTCGCCAGCCAGCGCTTTCTCGAAGCGCCGCAGCCGCATCTCCAGCTCGGCGACCATGTCGGGATCGTCTTCCAATTTGGCCATCTCGACGGCCTTGCGTTGCGTCTCGACGGCTTCCGCTTTCTGGCCACACTCGAACAACGCGAGGGCCAGCGTGTCGAGCACGAAGGGGTTTGCGCTGTCCGTCAGGGCGTCAGCCGTGCGGGCCGCCTCCAGGGCCGTGTTGAAGTCGCGCAGCTTGAGCTCGGGCTGGGTCAGGATGTCCCAGGCAAAGGAGTTCAGCAGCGACCAGTTGTCGTCGGCCCTTGCAAGGATCGACCCGGCCAGATGTTGGGCCTTTTCGGCGCCGTCTGCCAGAGCTGCCAGCTCAAAATAGGTCTGCATGTCATTCCAGAGCTGCTCTTCGTGCTTGGCCGCTTCGGCGCGCTCGGCCTGCAGCGCATGTGCATCCTCGACGCTGAAGTTGCCCTCGAGTACGCGCTCGAGGACTTCTTCCAGGCCATTCATCGGGTGGTCATGCCAGATGATGCGGCCCTGCTGATCGACGATGAATGCATGGGGAATGCCACCGATGCCGAAGGCGCCCATGAATCCCGCGTTGGTCTTGCGTTCGTCGTCGACGACTACGGTGTAGTCCATCTTGTCACCCATCTCGGTGACGAAAGGTTCGACCGTGGAGGCCACTTCATCGCTGACGCCGATGAAGGTCACACCACGCTCACCGAAGGCCTTCTGCATCTCTGTCAAGTGCGGGATGCTTTGGATGCACGGACCACACCAGGTCGCCCAGAACTCGACCACGAACACCTGCTCGCCATCAGCGACGGTGATGTCGACCTCGGCTCCCTTGACCCACTTCGCGATCTGCAGCCCCGGCGCGGGGTCTCCGAGCTCACCTGCCTGCAGCGCTACGCAACTCAATGCCAGCGTCGCAGCCAGCCATCCCTGGAATCTGCGCATGTTCTTCTCCTGTTCGTTTCATGCGGCCCGGCGCGTATCGTACTGGATAGCCTCAGCAGCGGGCCATGTATTCCAGCTGCTCGGCGCAAACTCCCAGTTCCGCTTTTTGCCGCGGAGCGGGTATGCGCTACAACTTATCAGGACAGGGAGGCTCCGATCATGCGTTGCCCCGAGTGTTCGCGAGAGACCTCTGCTGAGCGGCCTCTGTGCATGATGTGCGGTGCGCGCCTGCAGGCTCCAGTCCAGTGCGCTGGCTGTGGCGCGGACAATGCCGTGCAACGCAAGCGCTGTCTGTACTGTGGAGAGGCCCTGCCGGCAGTTGCGGCCGCCAGGGCAGACGCCGCCCCGGCCCCGCCGCGTGCTGCTCGACGGCCGTCCGCTGCGCCGGCGCAGCGGCGTGCTTCCCCTGGTGTTGCGCTCCCGCGTTCGCGTGGCTTCGCCAGTGGACTGCAAGTCGGCCGATCGGCCCCGAGAAGACCCGGCTTGACGGCCAAGAACATCGCCTGCCTGGGTCTATTTCTGGGGGTGTTCGGCTTCTGCGGCGTGGGCAACCTGTTCTGGTGGGCGGTTGGACCGGCCGCGGATGCGCGCCCTTCTGCCCACCTGCGTCTGCACCTGTTCAACTCGACCGAGAAGCCGCTAGCGCTTGAGCTGCGGGTCCGCAGCCGGCCGCGCAGCGATCCCCCGGAGAAGAACATCCTGTTGGCGCCAGGCGGGGCGATGGTGTCTCTGGCCTGGCATGCCGACACTCTCGACTACCGCGTCTTGAGCCCGGACGGACTCAGCCATCTCGGCCAGGAGGTTGTCGTGGCGCCCAACCAGAGGGGCAACATGATCCTGGACTTCGGGGGCAACGGGACGTTCTATCGGGTGCCGGTGACATACTTTCCAGAGTTCTGGACCGAGGACGCCCAGCAGCGCTGGTTCGAAGAGAGCGGTCCAGGCGAAGAAGAGGTCAGCTACTCCGGGGCTTCGCGCCACGAGGTCGTGGGGCGCATCGACTATGGGCTGGGAGTCTCCGTACCCGATAGCCAGGAAACCAAGCGCGACGATCCCTTCATTCAGTGGAAATTGGCCAGTGAGATCGAACGGTTCAACATGGTGTTTGAGTCGTTCCGCTGATCGTACAGAGAACCCCCACTCCGAGAGGACCAGGGCATGCCCGCACCCAAGGACGCTGCAGCTACGCAACTTGCCAACATCATCAAGGCGACCGGCTTGACGCTCGCAAAGTTCACCGCCGCGGTGAAAAAGTCTGGCCTCGCGAAGCATGGCCAGATCGTCGCGTTTCTCAAGTCGGACCATGGCCTCACCCATGGCAACGCCAACCTGATCGCACACAAGGTGCGCGAAGCCCTGGCCGGTGGGCCGGCCGCTGGGGGTGACCTGCTCGCGGCACAGTACTCCGGAAAGAAGGCCGCGCTCAGGCCGATCTACGACAAGGTTGAGAAGATCGCCCTGGCGCTGGGCAAGGATGTCCAGAAGGTGATCCAGAAGACCGGCGTGGCTTTCCGCCGAAAGAAAAACTTCCTGGTCGTCCATGCGGCGTCGGCCAAGCGCGTCCAGCTCGGTCTGAATCTTGACGAGACGCCGGAGGGAGAGCGTTGCGTCCCGACCAAGGGGATGTGCAACCACAAGGCGAGCTTGTTCGAGGTCAAGGACGTCGACAAGGCGGTGAAGGCCTGGATCAAGGCTGCCTATCAGCGGGCGGGTTGAGATCGGTTCCAGCCGCTGGCTGGGAAACTGCCGCTCAGAACACCCGCAACTCCACGGGCTCTGCCTGGCCCCGCACTTCCGGTTGGTAGTACAGCCAGGCTTCGGAGCGCGGTGTCTTGACCTTGACCGGATACAGCGCGCGCAGCTGATAGCGGAAGCGCAGTGGCTTGTCCTGGCGCAGCCCCCGCAGGTACAGGATCGCCTGGCGTCCGGTCAGCTGGAACTTCTCGATCACGCCCTCCGCTTGCAGTTGCGTGAAGGCCTCGGGCAGCAGCTCGAAGCCGGGAGGGATTCCGAGGTCGAGCATCACCATGGCGGCGGGCGCGGCATGGTTCCAGCGCACATCGACCTGGCAACCGAGCAGATCCGAGGCCGGCAGCTCGCTGCTGTCATACTGCACGGTGATGCTCAGCGCTTGTTCGGGCGCCGGCGCCGGCGCGCGCTCGGCCCAGGGCAGGTAGTGGCTGGCGACCAGCTGGTAGCTCAGGCTTCCGCCGCCGGCGCTCTCGAGGGCGATCTGATTGCTCCCGGCCCGCAGCCGACCACGCAGGCTGACCAACCGCAGCACGTCGCGAGAGGCTGGAGCGATCTCGAGCTCAGCGGCGGCTTCGCCGTTGACCGCGACCGTGACGAACAGGGTCTCTCCGCTGTCGTCCGCCGGATCGCTGGCCGCCAGCAGCGCGCGCAGGCTATGCACCGTCGCCTGGGTCGAGTGCCAGGTGCCCTGCGGGTCTTTCTGCTCGATCAGCCAGCGCAGCGCCGCGTGGGACAGCTCCAGCGCCTGCGTGCCCTGGACCAGCGCATAGGCAGCCAGAGCCGTGGTCTCGATGTCGAGCACCGAACCCCGCGAGTGCGTGGCTCCCTCGCCTTCGGAGGTCCAGTACGCGCGAGTTCCGTCGCGGGTGGCGCGGGCCCCCAACCACTGCAACACCTGCGCAGCGCGCGGGTCCTGCTGGGCGACCAGGGCGTTGGCCAGCAGCGCCAGGCTGTAAGTGTTGCTCGTGGGCTTGAGCCGCGCCATCAGGTAGTCGAGGGCTCGCTGCACGCGCTCATCGGCGGGCTGCCCTCGGTTTGAGCTGGCCAGCGCCCAGGCGATGTAGGCGGTGGTCCGCTCGGTGTCGCCCTGCGTGCTGTTGACGGCGCCTTCGACGATGCCGGTGCGGCTGGCCTGCCAGCTGCCGTCCGAGTCCTGCTGCTTGAGCAGCCAGCGACGCGTGCGTGCGATGACATCTGGGTCGACCGGATGCACGCGGGCCATGTCACTGAATTCCATCAAGCCATAGGCGGTGAGCACCGGGTGCCCGGGCGGGTTGCCGAACCAGTCGAAGCCGCCACCAGGGGCCTCGAACGAGACCAACCGCTGGTAGCCCAGGTTGATGTACTCCAGGGCCTTCAATGCGATCTCGGGCCTGTCCTGGCCGGTGCGCTGCAGGTAGTCGAGCACCAGTATGTTGGGATAGGTGGCCGAGGACGTCTGCTCGAAACAGCCGTGCGGCATGCGGAAGATGTTCTCCAAGCCTTCGAGCACCTGGCTGAAGGCTCCAGGGTAGATCTTGAGGTACATGTCGAGCGAACCATCGATGGCGTCCTGAGGAACCTCTACCTGCAGTTGGCGGTTGTCGAGCAACTCACCATTGAGCGTCTGCACGACCTCCCGGCCGTCAGGCAACACCTGCAGGCTGCGTTCGATGGCATCGGAGAGCTCGCCGCCGAAGGCGCGCAGCAGCAGGTTGTGCTGACCGGGGCGCAGGGCACGCAGGGTGAAGCTGGCGCGCGCCACCTGGTCGGCCTCGAGCACGATCTCCTGGCTGGCGGAGCCTTCGAGCGCGAAGGCGTCGGGCAGCTCGAGCTCGAGCCGCACGGTCTGCGCTCTGGGCAGGTAGTTGTAGACCGCGATGGGGATCTCGACCCGATCGTTCTGGGTCAGAGCCACGGGCAGGTCGAAGTCGACGAAGAAGGGCTGGAACACCGTCAGCGGTAGTTGCGTGGCCCCCAGCGCCCCATGAGCGGACACGGCGTCGAGGCTGAGCCGCCAGCTGGTGATGTTGTCGGCCAGCGGGATCTCGACTTCGGCCCGGCCATCCTCACCCGTGATCAGCTGGGGAAGCCAGAGCAGGGTCTCGGGGAAGTTGCGGCGCACGCGCGGGCCTCCGGAAGCCTCCATAGCCTGGATGCCATCCGTGGGCTCCCACTCCAAGGCGGCTCCCGCGTCCTGGCCGGGTGCTCTCATCGAGCCGGTCATCGTCATCGTGAACATTCCGAGCAACACGAACGGGCTCGCCATCGCCAGGCTGCGCAGGCCCAGGCTTCCCAACCAGCCAGCGAGCGAGGTCTGCCGCAACAGCGCGCGCCCGGCCGCGCCCAGGCTGGCGAAGCCCAGGCCGGCGGCAGCCAGCAACCCGACCCAGCTGAAGACGATCTGTCCCTCATTCAGCCAACGGGGCGATCGGCTTCCAGAGAGTCCCAACAGGATCATGCCCGCAACCAACAGCAGGTACATCGGCGCCAGGCCGGACATCAGGCGGCGGAACAGGGGCAGCCGGGCGGCGTTGGCTTGGCGGCGCAGGCGGGCTGCCCCGCTCGCCAACATCGTCGCGCAGAGGACGACCAGCACGATTCCCACGCCCACCACCAGGGGCTCGCGGGTGCGGTACGGGATGCGCAATGTTTCGACCAGCAGGCCTGTAGCGATCATACCGCCGAGCGGCAGGTAGATTCCCAGCAGCCACCAGCCGTTGAGCCAGCGCAGGCAGCGACGCAGAGCTGCATCCTCGCCGAGTGGTTGTGCGCGCAGGCGGTAGATGGCATAGCCGAACAGGAGCAGCACGAACCCAACGACGAAAGCGCCGAGGCCGAGCCCGCCCACCGCGAACAGGCGGCTGCTTGCACGTCTGAGCTCGCGCTGATGGCGACGCAGGCGCGCATCGAAGCTGGCACCTTCCCACACCGAGGGCTGATGGGCGGCACCGGCGGCAGCCAGCAACACCGCGCTGGCGGCCTCGCCGCCGGCATCGGGACGGGAGGGGGCTGACAGAGCGGCGCGTGCCGTGTGCGACGCGTGGCTGTGGATCTGGTAGCGGGGCTGCAGCAGTTGCTCTCGCAGCATGAAGTAGATCCGCAAGAGCCCTGGCCGCAGATCCTGCAGCGCGAAGACCGCTTCATCGACTCCCACCAGGCCGAGTGCGGCCTGCACGGGATCCCCCGCGGAGTTGGTTACGGCCAGCTTGAGCAGGGCTGTCTCGGCAGGGCGGTAGCTCTCTTTGTCCAAACGGGCTTCGATGCGCAGCGCATCGGCCGGCATCACCTGCACCAGCCGCGCGTCTCCGCTGATCGTGCCGTCGGGCAGAATGCGGTAGGCGTGCAGCTCCAGGCTGCCGAACATGTCGGGCGCCAGGTCGAGCACATGCTGGCCGCGGCCGTCCTCGAGCACCAGGCTGGCGCTGCTCAAGGTGTGGCCGCCTTTGACGACGTCCAGAAACACCTTGCCGACCCCACGCGCGCTGAGCACGTGGACGTGCAGGCTGTCACCGACCCGGTACAGCGCCCGGTCGCTCCGCAACAGCAGGGCGTCGCCCGCCGCGCCTGACAGCGTCTGCGCGCCCTGATAGCTGTGTCCGCTCTGGTCGTCGGCCCGCACCGCTAGCGTGACCTCTTCAGCCTGAGGCGTCAGCAGGCACTCTCCCAACCCGGCCTCCGAGGTCTGCACGGGCTCGGGCAGCCCGGAGATCTGCACCAGAGCCTGGGCCGGACGGCCGTCGGGATAGGCAGCGACCACGAAGACGCGGTTCTCGACGCCCAGGACCAGGCTACCACTCTCGGGGAACAGCTCGACCCGCAAGGTCTGGTTGCTGACCGGCAGATCGAGCACCGTCTCCTGGCTCTGGCCGGCGGCGTCGCTGACCTGCGCCCGCAAGCTGAGCAGGGCGTCCTGGCCTCGGGCCTGCAGGCCGACAAAGGCGTCTTTGAGGGGCAGCTCGAAGGCGAGCATCCCTTCGGCGTCGGTCACACCCTGGAAGCGGGCGAAGGGGCCGTCGTCGAGTGCTGGTTCCCAGGCCTCGATCACGACTTGACCGTCGCGCACCGGCTTGCCGAACAGATACTCGGCGTGGACCTGGCCTTGCAGCAGCTGTCCGGGAGCGTAATAACCTTGCGTAGTGTTCAGCTCGAGGCGGAATTTCGGCAGCACGTAGGAGCGGACCTCGACCGTCCGTTCGCTGGTCGTGTTGCCGAGCCGGGCGCTCAGCTCGTAGCTACCGAGGTTGACCTGGTCGGCGAGGCGAAAATCGGCGCTGGCGATGCCGTAGGAAGAGGTCTGCACCTCGGCCTCGAAGACCTTGTTGCCCTTGCCATCGCGGACCTCGAACAACAGCGCCTCGTCTGCCGCTGGCTTGAGGTCGAAGCTGCTCAATGCCATAGCGCGCAGGTGGATCAGTCCTCCCGGCCGATAGATCGGCTTGTCGCTGGTCAGCAAGAGGCGCACATTTCGCTGCAGCACGAGGTTGTGGGCGACCTCGGTGTCCCCCAGGGAGGTGCTCGCCACCAGCTTCAGCGTGTAGTTGCCGAGGGCCGCGTCGGCCGGCAGCGTGGCCTGGACCTCGGCAACGCCTCGCGCGTCGGTGCTGGCAGCCACCTGCCAGATCTGCGCGTCGCCCTGATAGAGCGCGAACACGACCGGCACCGCGGCCTCTGGGGTCTGCGCCACAGCGTCGCGCACCAGGGCACGGTAGGTCGCGGGCTGGCCGGGCAGCAGAACGCTCTGGCCGATCAGGAAGGCCTCATGGGGAGGAGGAGTGGGCTGCCAGAGCCCCGCTAGGGCCCACGCCACCGCGACGGCCAGCAGCAGGCTGGCGGCGAGCGCCCAACGCCCGAGCGGCAGGTTCCAGCCGGGATCGAGGTTGGGCAGGCCGGCCTCGCGATGCACCTTGCCGAGCACGCCCTTGCGGATACGCGCTGCCAGGTCGCCGAAGTCGACCCGCTCGCCGCGCAACGACGCTTCCTGTTCGAGCAGCGCGAGATGGGCGCGCTCGGCCGCGGGGTCGCCGGAGACCAGCGCCTCGAGCTCAGCGAGCTCGGCTTCGGTGAGCTGTTTGTCGAGCAATTTCAGGGTGAGCTCTTCGATGCGTTGCAGATCACTCATGGTCGGTCCTCGTTTCGATACAGCGGCGCAACGCCTGGCGGGCGCGCACCAACAACTGGCGCACTGCGGCCGCACTGCGTTGTAAACGGGAAGCGATGGCGGGCGCGTTCAGCGCCTGCTCGTAGCGCAGCTCGAGCGCCTCGCGGGCACGGGGGCCGAGGCCCTCCCGGCAGTGATCGAGCGCTGTGCGCAGCGCGCCGGCACGCGATTCCGCTGCCGGAGTCTCGGCGAGCTGCCGCTCGTACCAGGCGCGGTAATGCTCGAGGCGTTGCGCATAGCGGCTGCGGCGGCGCAACTCCTTGCGCACTTCGTTGCGGGCGATACTGCGCAGCCAGGCGCCGAAGTCCCGGTCGGGATCGAAGCTGCTGAGGTGTGTGTAGACATTCAGGAAGACCTGTTGCATCAGGTCTTCACTGGCCGCCTGGTCGCGCAGAGCATAGGCCACGATCTTCCAGACCTCGATTTGCCAGTCGACGACCAGCTGCTCGAAGGCCTTGGGGTCGCCGGCCAGAACCCGTTCGATGATGCCCGTCGTCGTGCCAGTCATTGCCTTCCCTTCTACAATGCGGTATCCCGCCGGTCGGCAAGTGTGACGATGTTTTTCGCCACGTTCTCGAGAGAGTCTATGGATGCCATTGTGTGTGTTGGTCCGCTGCTGGTCGACCGTTGTCGTCAGATGGACACGGGCGCCGTGCACGAAAGCCCGGGCGGGAATGGGCTGATCTTCGCGTGCGTGGCCGCGCGCCTGGGGCTCGAAGTGCACCTGTTCGGGCAGCTGGGAAGTGACGGGCGGGCCGCTGAGTTGCGCGCTTTCCTTGCCCGTCAGGGAGTCGAGACGGGGGCCCTGCACGCGCTGCCGGGCCCCACCAAGGTCGCGGACATCGACGTCGACGCACAGGGGCAATGGAATCTCACGCGGGCCGAGCCCCATCGCTTCCCCTACCTGTCCCCAGAGATCCTGCCAGCGCTGCCAGGCCGTTTCGGACATCTGCATGTGGCCGGGGCCAATTCCCTGTGGCGTGCGGCCCCCGAAGCGACGCGTCAGTTGATGCAGGCCGCCGCGCAGGCGGGTATGGGCCTGAGCGTCGGCTGCAACCGGGTCGGCAGTGAGTTGCCGGCGCTGCTCGATCAGATCGGACCGGAGACATGGCTGTTCTGCAATCAAGAGGAAGCTGCGGCCATCGGTCCGCGCCCGCAGCTATGCCGCCAGCTGGTCAGCCTGGGCGCGCGCGGCGCCCAGCTTTCCGGCTTCGGTCCCGCGCCGCTGGAACAGCCAGCGCGGCTGGTGCGGGTGCTGAGCACGGTGGGAGCGGGAGATATTCTCAGCGCGGTGTTTCTGGCGGCAGTGTTGCGGGGACAAGCGGCGGAAGCCGCGCTGCAGTCCGCCGTGGAGTGGGCGACGCGGTCCGTCGAGCGCCCGACTTGGAGCGGGATCCTGCCCGAGCTAGGAGTGTGTCGGAGAACTCGTGAAACGGAGTGCTGCGCCGGTGGGTCGATGCCCAGGCGGACGACGCAGGTGGCCCGGATGGCCGTCGAGGAGGACAACGAAGGCAGCGGCCCGCCGCCGTAGTGCTCTGTGAAGCGAGTACTTCGACAGGCTCCTATCGGAAGCTTCGCTGTAGCGGCGGTCTGTGGGAGGCTGTCTCAGGGAACGTCTGAGGCACGGGTTTGATTTCAGAAGACAATCCCAGGCCTCTGCAATTCGGCGGCCAGGACTGACTTTTCTTCTTGTAGGGGCGGGGTTTACCCCTCCTCGCTGGCTCGGACGCTTCGCTTGCGGGCGGAGCGAAGCGTCCGAGTCTTCGAGGTGTAAACCTCGCACCTACATGATGATCCAAAGCGATTGTGTGGCGAAATCGCGTTCCCTGAGACAGCCTCTGCGACCGCGTCCAGACGGGTTCCTGCAGGGTCAGCGTCCGCCCAGCCGGCGCGCTTCCATCAGCAGCACCTGGCGTTCGATGTTGATGCTGGGCGTGGCGAGATCACGACTGAGCTCAAGCTCGGAGCGCGCCTTGTTGAACTCGCCGTCCTTGAACAGGCGGTGGATCAGGCGGCGTTTCTCGATGAACTTCTGCTCACTGGCATCTTCGATCAGACGCTGCAGATCGGGCAGCTGTTCGAGATGCACGCGCGTCCCGTGGTACCGTTGCACGAAGATGCGCAAGGCCTCGCGCGCCTGACGGAACTGGTAGTTGTCGACCCGTTTCCAGATCAGCCGGCGCAGCTCGGCGAAGTCTTCGCTGGCCTGGTCATCCCAGCTCTGGCGCAACTCTACGAGCCGCAAGCGCGCCCGTTCGCCGTAGCTCGGGTCGTCGACCAGACGTTCGAACTCACTGATGGCGGGTGCGAGATTGTCCGGGTGCTCTTGCAGCAGGCGCTCGGCATTCTCCCAGATCAGCAGGTTTTCGCCACTGGAGGAGAAGGCATTGACCACCAGCCAGAGCAGGCCGATGAACACGACCAGGCCGATGCCCGCCAGCATGGCGACCGGCTGCGTCTTGCGGATGTGTCGCTCTTTGCGGCGCCTCTTGCGGGCGACGATGGTACTCTCAGCCGCACCGGCCGGCACAGCTGCGACAGTCGGTGCGGGGGGCTTGGGCTCGATCTTGGCCCCGGGCCGCACGGCCGAGAGTGCCAAGGAAGACTCGCGCAGGCCGAGGAACTCTTCAAGCTGTGCGATCAACACGGTGGGATTCGCCGTGCGCCGCCCGATGGGCTTGGCCATCATCGCTTCGACGATGTTGGAGAGGTCTTCGGGAACCTCGGGCCGCCGCTCGCTCACCGGTGTGGGCGATTCCCGCACGTGTTTGGCCATGATCTCGGTCGGCGACTTGCCCGTGAAGGGCGGCTCTCCGACCAGAATCGTGTAGAACGTCGCCCCCAGCGAATAGATATCGCTGCGGATGTCGGTCATCGTCTGCCCGACTGCCAGCTCAGGGGAGATGTAGAACGGCGTGCCGAGCGTCTTGCCGTAGCGGGTGATGTGACAATTCGAAGTCAGCTGTTTCGACAGTCCGAGATCGCCCAGCTTGGCGACGCCTTCGGTGGTCACGATGACATTGTCGGGCTTGATGTCGCGATGGATGATCGCGAACTGCTCGTAATGTTCCATCGCACGCGCCACCTGCAGCATCAGCTCGGCGGCGCGGGCGGGCTCGAAGACTCCCTTGTCAGCCACGATCTCCTTGAGAGTCTGCCCCACGACCAGTTCCATGGCAAAGAAGTAGTGCCCGTTGCTCTCGCCCACGTCGAATCCGGCGATCAGGTTCGGGTGGTTCAGCCGTCCGGCCAGGCGCGCCTCGCGGTAGAAGCGTTCTTTGAAGGTGCGGCTCTTGGCAAAGCGGGGCGACAATATCTTGAGCGCAACCTCGCGCTTCATGCTCTTCTGCCAGGCCTTGTAGACCACGCCCATGCCGCCCTTGCCGATCTTGGCGAGCAGCTTGTAGCCCTCGATGGGGTCTTTGAGCCGCTGCAGGCGCAGCAGGTATTTGGCCTGATCGATCGACAGATAACCCTTGCGGATCATGATGTTGCCGAGCCGCTTGGCGGTCTTTCGGCTCGCGCGCCGCTGCGCGCGGACGGCGTCGTTCAGCTGCTCGGGGGTGACGTAGCGTTCGCTGACCGCCAACTCACCGAACAGCACGCCATGCTGGGCGATCGGCCGCGGAGCGGGCCGGTCGTCGGAGTCGTCTTGAAGCTGCACATCCGAGGACGCGTCGAGCTCTTCGGTGTCGTCACTCATCGCCGCCAGTTCCAGCCAGAGGTGGTATAGCGGGTCGCGACCAGCGACTCCACCAGTCGCTGCTCGTCATCGTCGAAGGGACGCGGCCGCAGGGGACCGAACACCTCGCCGAAGCCGTGCTCCAGAGCCGCGAAGACCTCCTCCGCGGCCGCCTTTCTGCCCAACGCTTCATCCAGGCTCAAGGGCAGCGACTCTGCCGGCCGCAGGGGGATCGAGCCGTGCTGCAAGAAGACCGCACCCGAGCGGCGTTGCGCGCTACCGACCAACTTCCGCCCCTCGACCACCAGGTCGTAGCAGCCTTTGCGGGAGAAGCACATCAGCGGCCCTCCCGGCCCCTCATCGCGCCCGCGCCCCCTCTCATGCACCGCGACTCCCAGCTGCCGCAGCCCGATCTGGATGGCGCGATGGATGGCGCGGTAGGCGTCGCGGGGACCGCTGCCAAAGGCCTTGACGGGTCCGGCTACGGCATAGGTCACGTCATCTCCGTGCCGGATGGCGCCGCCGCCCGTCACGCGGCGGATGATCGCCCGGCCCGGCAACTCGGGACAGGCCTGACGCGGCTGGAAGTAGCCGATCGACAGGCAGGGCTGGTCCCAGCCATACAGGCGCAAGGTCGGTCGCTCGCAGGCAAACTGCAGCATCGCCTCATCCGCGGCGAGATTCCAATGGGGGTCGCCGCCGCGATCAGGTATGGAACGCCAGGCCTTCGGCGCAGTAGTAACCATAGACAGGAGTATACGGTTCCGCCCGATCCCCTGCAATATACGCAGTGGCCACGGAATAGGAGGGATGGGCTGCGCCTGCCGTCATGCCATCCCGGGCCTCTCGAGCGGGCTCAGTGGTGGTGGCAGGAGTGGCGGCAGCCGCAACGCCGTTCGCGGGAGATGTCGCGGACATGCCCCCAATAGCCCTTCTTGGCGTAGCGGGGTCGGGAGCCGTGGTCGAAGGCTTCGCGGATGCCGGCTCCGATCAAGGCTGAGCAGCCGGAGAGGCCCAGCGCGGCGAGCAGAACAGAAAGAATGAGAATCCGCCGGATGGTGGTCCTGACAATCATGTACAGTCGACTCCTTGATGTCCCACCCCTCTGACCTGGTGAGAAACCGGAGTATCTGGACCGCAGCCTGACGGGAGCACCCCGGCCGCGGTCGCGGCGGGGACTGCAGCACGTGCCGTGCCAAGAGCGGAACGCCCCAAGCAGCGGGCCTGGGCTGCCCAGGCGGCTACACGGGTACCGAAATGGCATGCCGGGACGGCTCAGGGACTCAGAGGAACCGCCGGCGTCAGATCACGCTGCGCGTAGAGCAGGATCATCCCGTCGGCAATCGTCACCATCCCGTCGCGGTTCATGTCGAGGTTGTAGGGCAGGACGCCTCCGAACATGCCGGTCCGGGCGATCCGCAAGATCAGCCCCACGTCGGCGAAATCGATCACGCCGTCGAGGTTGGGGTCTGCGAAGCCGACCGGCGTGTCGATGCTGCCGTTCTGGTTCAGCGCCAGGGCGAAACCGTCCATGATGCCATCGCCGTTGACGTCGGCGTTCGTGTCGTCGCTGTCGTGCGGCACGGGGATGCCATCGCCGTCCTCGTCGACGAAGCTGTCGGGGGTATCCGGCATGGTTCCCACGGCCACTTCGACCCCATCATCGACGCCATCGCCATCGCTGTCCTGGTTGTCGGGGTCGGTGCCGATCGCGAGTTCGTAGGCATTGCCCAGGCCGTCGCGGTCGCGGTCGAAGTCGAGCCCGGCCACCGAGCAGGTGTCGCTGTTCGTGCCGTTGGTGACGATCACCCGCAGGTCGACCGACGAAGAGGCGGCCACGCTGGCCAGGTCGGTGTCGGAGTCCCACAGGAACGTCACGCTCGAGAAGGGCGTGGCGCGGCCCGTATCGGGGTTCGCCAACGAGGAGCCGGAGGCAGCGCTCGCCGCCATCCAGCTGCTGCCCCCGTCGACCGAGTACTCGAAGCTCGAATCCAGGGCGCTCGAGATGGTGTCGTCGCCAGAGAAGACAACCGCGACATCGCCCGATGAGGGCGCGCCGGCTCCGGGGCTCGAGAGAGTACAGGAGGGGGTGCCGATGGCCGCGAAGCTCAGTCCTGTCACTCCGCAAGTGCTCGTGAAGCTGCCATTGTCCACGCTGATGCGGAAATCCACCGTCAGCCCGGCGACGCCGTCGGCCGCCGAATCCCAGATGAAGTCGAGCCCACTGAACGGGGTCGCGCGGCCCGCATCGGGGTTCGTCGCTGAGGAGCCAGCGGCGGGGGTCGCCAGCATGTAGGTGACTCCTCCGTCGAGCGTATATTCGAACGTCGAGGTCAACGCCGCAGAGCTCGGATCGCTCGCATCGAAGTTGAAGGTCACGTCGTCAGCGACCGACGCGCTGTCTGCGGGACTGTTGATGGTGCAGGTCGGCACGTTGTCCACAGCCAGGCCTGTGATCGTGCAGGTGCTGGTTTTGCTGCCGTTGTCCACCGTGATGCGGAAATCCACCGTGGCCGTGCTCAGGCCGTCTGCCACCGAATCCCAGACGAAGTTGACCGCACTGAACGGCGTCGCCCGACTCACATCCGGATTGGCCGTTGGCGAGCCGCCCGCAGCGGTCGCCGGGCTGTAGCTCGCTCCTCCGTTGGTCGAATACTCAAAAGTCGAGGTCAGGGGCAGGGAGCCCGGGTCGCTGCCGCCGAAAGTGACGGTGACGTCAGCAGAGACCGAAGCGCTGTTTGCCGGACTGCTGATCGTACACCCGGGTCCGTTGGCGACGCTCAAGCCCGCCACGGTACAGGTGTCGTTGGTGCCGGTCCCGACATCGTTCAAGATCAGACGGAACTCGACTGTCGCCGAACCCGGCACATCGTTGGCACTATCCCAGGCCCAGTCCAAGCCTGTGCCCGCCGCAAAGTGCGCTGTGGGATTGCCTGTCAGAGTTCCCGCACCGGCGTCGGTCGCTGGGGAGTAGCTGGTCCCCCCGTCTGTCGAGTACTGGAGCAACACAGCCAACATGTTGCCCGTTTGGCTCGTCGCGTCGAATACGATGCTCACTGTTCCAGCCACGGACGCGCTGTCTGCGGGACTGGTCAGCGTGCACATCGGCCGGTTGTCCAGGCTCAGGTTGCTGATGAGACAGGTGTCGCTGCTTCCTGTCACGGCATCGCTGACGATGATCCGAAGCTCGACCGTCGCTGCACCCGTCACATCGGTCGGGCTGGCCCAGTCCCAGGTCTGGTTCCCCGCCGCAAAGCTGGTCGCGGGGTTTCCCATCAAGCCGCCCGTACCGGCATCCGTCGCCGTTGCGAAGCTGGTCCCGCCGTTGGTCGAATACTCGAAGCTTGCGTTCAGCATGTTGCCCGAGGGGCTCGCCGCATCGAAGTCGATGGTCACGGTCCCCGATGCCGACGAGCTGTTTGCCGGAGCGTTCACCGTACAACCGGGTTGATTGTCGACGCTCAGGCCCGTCACGATGCAGGTGTTGCTTGCGCCGGTCACCGAATCCGTGACCGTGATCCGAAATTCGACGGTCGCCGTCGCAGCCACATCGCTGGAGCTTTGCCATCCCCAGGTCAGGCCCGCGCCGGCCGCGAATGACGCCGTGGGGTTGCCGGTCAAGCTGCCGGTACCTGTATCCGTGGCCGGGCTGAAGCTGGTGCCTCCGTTGGTCGAGTACTCGAGGTCAGCCGTCAGCATGTTCCCGGTTGGACTGCTGGCATCGAAATTGACGGTCACATCCCCGGCCACCGATGCGCTGTTCGAGGGACTGTTCACCGTGCAGCCCGGCTGGTTGTTGACACTCAGGCCCGTCACCGTGCAGACTTCGCTCTCCGAGCCGTTGTCGACCGTGATCCTGAAGTCCACCGTCTGCGCGCCGCTCAGCCCCAGGCCATCGGCCCCGGTATCCCAGTCGAAGGTGACCCCCGAGAAGGGAGTCGCGCGCATCGCATCGGGGTTCGTGCTCGCTGTGCCCGTGCCGGCGGAGGTGGCCGAGTTCCAGGTGCTGCCCGAATTGGTCGAGTACTCGAAGGTCGAGGTCAGGGGCAGGGAGCCCGGGTCGCTGCCGTCGAAGTCGATGGTGACCGTGCCAGCCACCGAGGCGCTGTTGCTGGGGCTGTTGATGGTGCACGAGGGGGTCGAAGAGGCGGGTACGAGAGTTTGACTGTTGTTCAGCTGGCCGGGCGTGTCGTTGGAGTCATTGGCAAACGTGAAGTCCGAGCCCGAGCTTCCTGATCCGGTGCGGGCGATCGATGCGCCTACCGGTGTGGATGAGGGTTCGCTAACTCCTACATTGGTCGAGGTTACGCCGTTGGCGCTGCCCCCGGTCGCCGTAAACGTTCCTTCGTAGCTCAGGAACTCGAGCAGACTACCATTTGATGCCAACGCGAGTCCATCGGGTGCACCGTTCTGGATCCCCATAATGGCCTTGGAGTAGAACTGGTAGCCGGAAACCAGGTCGCCAGCAGTGAACGTGCTGACAGCGTGCGTCCCATACACGGTACCGTTGGACCCGTTCACCAACTCGACCTCGAGCAACGACAGATCGACGCCGCTATCGGCTGGGCCGACAACAACTTCGATGAACTCACCGACATCGCCGCCGCTGTTGTCGTAGTGAAACTCGTTGATCCAGATCTGGGCGTGTGCGCTGCTGCTCAGCACAACGAATCCGGCAAGAATGAGTCGGTACATTGCTCCCCCTGAACCCACCATCATTGTGCATGTGGTTCTATCACAGCCCGCTTTCCATTCGTACCTCAAAACCTGACTGCCCCGGGGGCCCGCCGCGCAAGCAAGACCGCCCGATTCTGCCTGAAGTTCTCCAACCATGGCCCCCTCCCGGGTAGGATGGAGCCGGAGGAACCCGTGGAACGCTACGACGAGACCCACCATCCCTTGACCGCCGACGGCTGGCGGCTGGCCCTGTACCGCTTCCGCTCCGGCCTGCGCGCCCGCCAGCCGGTGCTGCTGTGCCCCGGACTGGGCGTCGGCCACCGCCATCTCGACGTCGACGACCGCCGCAGCCTGGCTCGTCACCTGCTCGAACGGGGCTTCGACGTCTGGCTGCTGGAGCTGCGGGGAGGCGGCGACAGCCGGCCCGCCCGGGGTTCCACCCCGAGCTGGAGCTTCGATGACTACGTGCGCCACGACCTGCCCACGGCCACCCGCTGGATCCAGCGCCACACCGGCCACGCCCAGATCGACTGGGTGGGACACAGCCTGGGCGGTACGCTGCTATACCCCTTCCTGCAGACCGAGCCCGGGGCCGCCATCCGCCGCGCCGTTGCGCTGGCTGGTCCCTGCCGCTTCGGCCTGCTGACTCACCTGGAAGGTCTGGCCCAGGTCTGGAAGCCCGACTGGCCGAACATTCCCCAGGGTCCCCTGTACGCCTTTGCCGGCGCCCTGCTCGAGCACCTGCTGCCCTGCGACCCCAAGCTGCTGCCCGCGCCGGTGCGGATGATGTTCCACCCACGCAATGTCGAGGGCTGGGTGATCAAGAAGGCCTCGGCGCAGCTGCCCACAGCCCTGAGCGGCCCGCTGATGGCTCAGCTCGGCTCGTGGGTGCGGGACAAGAGCTTCTGCTCGCTGGACGGGCAGGACTACTGGGAAGGCATGCGTGGCATCACGACGCCGCTGCGGATCATCGTCGGCGAGTCCGACACTTTCACGCCGCCGGCCTCGGTGCTGGCCGCCCTTGAGCAGGTGGGCTCGACCCACAAGGACGGCTGCCTGCTCGGCCCCAGCCGGGGTTACTCACGCAGCTATGGACACGGCGACCTGATCTTCGGCACCGACAGCCCGAAGTTGGTCTACCCCTTGGTTGCCCAGTGGCTGGAGGCAGGATGAAGTTCCAGCGCCCTCCACGGGCAGAGCTCGAGCGACGCTTGGCGGCGGCCCGTGAAAACCTGCGGGCCTGCACCCTGTGCGCCTGGCGCTGCAACGTTGATCGCACCCAGGGGGCCGCGGGCGTGTGCCGCACCTCGGACCAGACCCGCGTCTTCCGTGAGCTGCTGCACTTCGGCGAAGAGCTCGACTTGATTCCTTCGCATGTCGTCTATCTCAATGGCTGCAACTTCGGCTGCGTGTTCTGCATCTCGGGCACCGAGAACGACATCGTCGAAGTGGGCGAGCCTCTCGACGCCGAGCGTTTCGCCGCGCTGGTGCGGCAGCGCCAGGCCGAGGGGGCGATCAACGTCAACTTCCTCGGCGGCGAGCCGAGCATCCACGCCCACGCGATCATCGAGCTGGCGATGCATCTGCCGGCAGATCTGCCCATCGTCTTCAACTCCAACATGTTCCTCAGCCCCGAGTGCTTCGAGCTGCTGCGCGGCGTGGTACAGATCTGGCTGGCCGACTTGAAGTTCGGCAACGCCGCCTGCGCCGAGCGCCTGGCCGGCGTCGAGAACTATCTCGAGGTCGTGCGAGGCTACCTCAAGCAGGCTTCCGGCGCCGGCCGCCTGATGGTGCGGCACCTGATCATGCCGTCCCACATCGACTGCTGCACGGTGCCCAGCCTCGAGTGGCTGGCGGCCGAGCTGCCCGAGGTCGAGGTCAGCCTGATGGACCAGTACGTGCCTGTGCATCGGGCCGCGGAACACGCCGAGCTGAACAGGCTGGCCAACGGTCAAGAAGAGAACCGCGCCCGTCAGCACGCCCGCAGTCTGGGTTTACGACTGATCAGTTAGGGAGGAACACCAATGCTTGAAGGTGAGGTCGAGATCTTCATCCGCGAAGATGGCAAGGTCCTGCTCCCCAATCCCGACGGCGAGCTGATCGAGCTGGCCCTGGTGCTCAACCCCGATGACCCGGCCCTACAGAAACGCGCCGCCCTGGTGCGCCGGCTGCTGGCGCAGCGCGCCGAGCAGCAAGCGCAGGCCAGCAACGGACCATCGCCGCACGTGCCCGCTCCAGCCGCAGACGATGGCTGACACCCGTTGACAGCCGTGGCGCCTTCCTGGTAGCTTCCGCCCATTCTACGATCTGCCGGAGGTCCCGGCACGACTGCGCGCGGCCGCTGCCGCGGCACCGAGGGGTGATCGATGGCTTCCTGGCTTCCCAACCTCGTCAGCCTGGGCGGGCTGGCCGCGATCGTGCTGCTCGCCTTCGCCCTGTCAGAGAGGCGCCGCAAGATCTCCTGGCGGCTGATCGGGACCGGCATTGCGCTGCAGTTGGTGTTCGCGATCTTCATCCTGCACACCTCGTTCGGGGTGACCGTCTTCGACGGCTTCAAACGCTTCATCAACGAGATCCTGTCTTTCGCCGACGCCGGGGGCACGTTCGTGTTCGGCTCGCTGGCCGACGGCAATCAGGGCTTCATCTTCGCTTTCCAGGTGCTGACCACCATCGTGTTCTTCGCGAGCCTGATGGCGATCCTCTACCACCTCGGCGTGATGCAGTGGGTGGTCTGGGCGATGGCCTGGCTGATGCAGCGGGTGATGGGTGTCTCGGGAGCTGAATCGCTGTCGGTCGCGGCCAATGTCTTCGTCGGCCAGACCGAGGCCCCGATCGTGGTGCGCCCGTTCATCTCCTCGATGACCCGCTCTGAGCTGATGGCGTTGATGACGGGGGGATTTGCGACCATCGCAGGCGGGGTGCTGGTCGCCTATGTGCGCTTCGGCATCGATGCCGGCCACCTCTTGTCTGCTTCGGTGATGAGCGCGCCCGCGGCGCTGGTGTTGGCGAAGTTGCTGGTGCCCGAGACCGAGGTCTCGAAGACCGCGGGCGAGGTCAAGCTCAAGATCGAAAAGACCACCGCCAACGTTGTAGATGCGGCGGCCAGTGGTGCGGCCGACGGCATGAAGCTGGCGTTGAACGTCGCGGCGATGTTGATCGCCTTCGTCGCCTTGATCGCTCTGGCGGACGCCACGTTGGGGCTGATCAAAGATCAGCTGCTCGGACTGATGACTCCGGGCTCCGCCGCCCAGCTGTCGATGCAGCAGTGGTGGCCGGGCAGGTTGCAAGAGATCTTCGGCTATGTGTTCGCGCCGCTGGCTCTGGCGATGGGCGTGCCGCTCGAGGACTGCTTTGCCTTCGGCGGCCTGTTGGGAACCAAAGTGGCGGTCAACGAGTTCGTCGCCTACCTCGACCTGAAGAACCTGATCCCCCTGTCGTTGTACGCCGCCCAGTTCAGTCCGCGCTCTCTGACGATCGCGACCTACGCGCTGTGCGGCTTCGCCAACTTCTCTTCGATCGCGATCCAGCTCGGGGGAATCGGTGGGTTGGCCCCCGAACGCCGCCAGGATCTGGCCCGCTTGGGGCTGAAGGCGATGGCTGCGGGGGCCCTGGCCAGCTTCATGACCGCCGCCTTGGCCGGGTTGTTGATCACCAGTGAGCGCAGCGACCGCGACTATGTCAAAGGACAGCTCGAAGCCTACTACTTCTCGCCCGAGCGCGATCCGGAAGTGGCCTTTGGGGCGGAGTACCTGGGGCGCTCGGTCTTCCACTGCGATGAATACCTGCTGCGCCACCCCGAGGGCAGTTACCGCGAGAACGTGCTCGCGATGCGGGAGGAGCTGTTCGCGCACCTGAACGCTGAGCTGCAAGCCATCGAAGAGCTGCGCGCCGCTGGAGGTGAAGCCTGGCGTGGTCGTGCGCAGGCACTGCTGGCCGGCATGTCCATCGACGGGCTGTTGGATGAAGTGGCGGGCAGCTTCCTGGCTGCAGAGCTCGAGCCTCTTACGCAGCAGTCTGCGCGGGCGGCTTTCGTCAATGCCGTCCAGACGGGCGGGGGCCTTGACGCTGCGGCCCTGGAGTCCTTTGCGGCGCCCCAACGCGAGCGGGTCGGAGAGCTGCTGAAGACTTTCGGCAGCCTGTGGCAAAGCTTCGAGCTGCGGGCGCAGAGCGAAGAGTTGCGGGCTGCCCTGGACCTTTGAGCCAGCGACCTCGACAGCACGAGCTCGAGCTCGGTCTGGCGCTGGACTTCCGGCGCCTGCTCGGGCTGCTGTGCCTGGCCTGGCTGATTCTGGCCGTGGGTCTGACAGGTTGTTGGTGGGCGTTCACGGGTGCTTTGGGGGCTGGTTTCTGGTGGCTGCAGCTGCTGGCTTCCAACGGACTGTTGGCCGGTCTGATCGCAGTGATGCTCTGGCAGGCACGCCACGAGAAAGAGTGCCTGCAACACGACGTGCGCCCCTGGCTGGCGCGCTTCGGCGCAGCGCGTTGGCTCTGGCTGGTGCGCGGCGGAACGCAGGGGGCAGGTATGCTGGGACTGGTCGGAGAGGAGATGGTTTTCGTGCCACGGCGCGGCGGACGGCTCGACCTCGAGGCAGGCAGCAGGTGGTTCGTCGGCACTCTTGAGGTGCCGCGCCTCGAACCCTGCAGCAGCCTGGCGGGGCTGTTCTGGCTGGGAACCGGGCCGCTCCGCCTGTGTCCGCCCGACGGGGATTCTGCGCTGTTTGAGTTGGCAGGAGGGCGGCGGGCGGTACGCTCGCTGCTGCGCGCCTGGCAGTCTTTCGAGCTGCCGGGCAGCTGAGAGGAGGTGGTGCATGCCGGTCGAACGCCGCTATGCCGTCCGTTACGTGGGCGAGGGGGTCCGCAATGTCGAGGGAGTCGGGGTCTTCCAGCAAGGGACGACCGTGCACCTGCCCGCCGAGCTGGCCTGTAAGCTGGCTGAGGATGACGACTTCGTGTTTGAGGGCAATGTCGCGCCCGCCAGCTTCGTCCATTTCCGGATCGGGCAGATGGACCCGAAAGACCGGCCGGAGCCCGAAGCTGCAAGGCCTCTGGCCGACTGGGAAGAAGAGCTGACGGAGCTCGAAGACGACTACCAGCAGGGCAAGGACTACCGCGACGCTGAGGAATGATCCGCAGGTTCTCGGGATGCGTTCCCCTTCCGTTTCTCGAGCCGGCGAGAAAGCCGATTCCCTGGTGCCTGCGGAACGGAACAGAATTTGCTGTTTTACGCGCGAGTCTCTTTCCCATCAAGAGGAGCTGCCGTGCAGCTACGCACCGCTGTCCTGACCCTGATCCTTGGCCTGGCTCTCCCGAGCCTGGCCCAGAACGGCACGCCACCGAGCATGTACTCCCTGCTCGATGGCGCGCGCAACAAACAGTACTTGAGATACGGCTCCAAAGGCCCGGAAGTGGCGGCCCTGCAGATCGCCCTGAGCAGCGCCGGTTTTCCGGCTGTGCCTGATGGCCACTTCGGTCCCCTGACCCTGGGGGCCGTGTTGCGCTTCCAACAGAGTCAGGGATTGGCCGCCGATGGCGTCGTCGGGCCTGCCACCGTGGCGGCCTTCGACAAGGTCTTCGGCCTGGCTCCGGGGGGGGGGGCTGTCGGTGGCAATCCTCCCCCGGCTCCACCTCCGGCTCCTCCTCCCGCGCCTCCGCCGCCGGCCCCGCCAGGCAGCATCGGCGATCCCGCGGGT
Source organism: Planctomycetota bacterium (assembly GCA_029260765.1). GTDB lineage: Bacteria > Planctomycetota > J058 > JAJDCP01 > JAJDCP01 > JAJDCP01. The sequence goes on along the minus strand of JAJDCP010000191.1, from coordinate 38,500 downwards.
CTGATCCCCGACCGGCCCTCGAACGCTCTGGAGGGCAGCCAGTTCATCGAGCTGGTGCGCTACTCGAGCCTGATCCAGCGCGGCCCCGAGGTGGTGCAGCAGCTCAAGGACGGCAACCTGCCGGATTTCCTGCGCCAGTTCAAGCCGATCGACCTCAGCATCTCGGGCCACACCGCGACCATCTGGGTGACGTGCGACTACCTGGCCGTCGGCAGTGATGCCGACTTTGTGCGTATCGGGCTGGGCTCACGCGACGCCCAGGAGGTCGCCGACGCCTTCGGTTGCTACCTGCCGACCCGCAAGATCGTCGATGCCATCCACGCCGCAGGTGAGGATGTGTTGTCGCCCCAGCCGATGACCCCGGGTCCGCAGATGACGAGCGCGACCTATATCGAGCAGCACAACCAGAAGATCGAGATCCAACGCGCGGGCCGCCCCTTGGGTGAGTTGGTGGTGGGCCACAAGAAGGACGTGGTCATCAGCAACCGGCTGGCCTGGAATCCGCAAAAGGTCGCGATCTACGGTTGGCATTACCCCAACGGCACGCCGATCCAGCCCCTGAGCACGGTTCATGTGCAGTGGTATGTCGACTACTCGCACGGGCTGCGGCTGGTGTTTGGCCGTTGCCTGGTCGATGGCCAGGTGATGGACGTCGCCGATGTGCTGGCCGACCCGCTGCTGCACCCGCTGCTCAGCGACGAAGGCATCATGCCGAGCGCGCGTGTGCCCTGAGCCTGACGGAGATCGCAGCGTGGTAGCAGACTGCGGCAAGAATCGCTTCGCCAGCCACCACGGCGGCGGCCCCTCCTCCTCGCCGGCCATCCGGGCCGGCTGTGTCGTCCGCCTCGCCATCGAACCACCGGCGCGGCACCTGGCTTCACGATTTTCGCCGCAGGCTGCAGCGGGCGGGGGAATCCCCGCCCGTTCGCATCGGGCGTCCGTATTCTGGACAGCTTGGGCCGTCTCCACCTGCGGCGCAGCGCTCCATTGCCGGGGCTCGGGGCTGGCCCGGGATTTGCTCGAGCTCGCTCTAGCTTGGACATGGGCGGGCTGCTTGTGCCCGACGGAGGAACCCCTGATGGATCTGGTGACCGGCGGCGGCGGCTACCTGGGCTCGGCATTGAGCCGCGCGTTGTTGGAGGCAGGGCGCGAGGTGCGCATCTTCGACCTGCGGCGCGGCAGCAACTGCCCGCTGAGCGCAGAATTCATCGAGGCCGACATGCGCGATGCCCAGGCAGTGCGCAGCGCCCTGCAGGGTGTCGAGCGGGTCTTCCACATCGCCTTCGTGCAGTCGCTCTCGCGCCGCCCCGAAGCAGAGCGCTACGAGGTCAACCTCGGCGGGATGCGCAATCTGCTCGAGGCCAGCCAGCAGGTCGGCGTTGAGCGCTTCGTGTTCGCCTCGACCATCGAGATCTACGGCACGCGTCCGCCGTTGCCTTGTCCCGAAGATGCTCCGCGCGAGCCTGTCGGCTGGTATGGGCGCCACAAACTCGAATGCGAGGACCTGCTCTGGCAGGCAGCCGCGCAGGGGTTGCCCGCGACCGCTCTACGTATGCCGACCATCTGCGGGCGCGGCTTCTACAATCATCGGCCGATGCTCGGGCTGATGGACCGTATTCTCGCCCACAAACGCGTGGCGGTGATCGGCGATGGCAGCATTCCGGGGGACTTCGTAGGGCTCGAAGACGTGTTGGCCGCCTTCGAGTTGGCCGCACGCGAGCCCGGTGCGCTCGGGGAGGCCTTCAACGTCTCGTCGGCTGGCCGCTGCAGCCAACGCGAGATCCTGGAGGCGATGGTCGAGGCCGTCGAGAGCCGCTCGCGGATCGTCTCCCTACCAGCCTGGCTGGCGCGCTTGGGAGTGGTTGTGGGCCGTTGGCTGCGGATCCACGACCTGCCCTCCTACCAGGACGGCTACATCTTCTATCCCAATTGTTACTCGATCGCCAAGGCGCGTGCGCGCCTGGGCTACGCGCCGCGCTCTACCTCGGCCCAAGCTGCGGCCGCCCTGATCTGCGGTTACCGCGAGGATCGTGCGCCCATCCGCGCACGCGCCGCGAGCTACTGAGTCGGCGGGCTGCCCTCAGAACATCATGCGCAGGCCCTGCAACTCGGCGAGCTGCAGGTAGACGCTGCGCACCTGCTCGGCAGACTCCACCTGCAGAGTCAGGGTCACACACGCGTGGCGGCCGTGGGCGCTGAGCCGCAGGGCCGCCTCTACCGAGGCCTCGAGCCCGAGCACCTCGCGGGCGGCATAGCAGGCAGCGTCGGAGAAGCCGGCATGCGCACGGCCGATGACTTTGATCGTGTAGGGCCCGGGGAAGTCATGGGCGCCCTCGAGCGCCTCGACAGACGGCAGATTTTTCACAGCTTGCTCCTCCCGCAAGTACTGTCAATCTAGCAGATCTGCAGAGGGCTCTCCAGCAGCCTGCGCCACGGCCCGCGGCCGAGCAGCAAGATCGCAAGGGCCAGGCCGATCGCGACCAGCTCGAGCTTTTGGCCCGTGGACAGGCTGCCCTGAAAGGCGGGCCGCAAGAACTCGGTCAGACAGCGCGCGGCCGCATAGATTCCCACGAACAGCGGCAGCAGAAACACGCGCCAGCCCGGTCGCCGGTCGACCCAGAACAGAATCGCAGCCAGAGCGCAGGCAGCCAGAGCGTCATAGAGCTGGAGTGGATGGACCGGCACCCCCGTCAGGGTCGCCTGGCTCGAGGCCGGAAAGCTGACCGCCCAGGGCAGCGAGCAGGCGACGCCCGAGCAGCACCCGCTGCAGAAACAAGCCAGCTTCTGGACGGCAATCACCGGCGGCAGCAGCAAAGCGATGGCGCGGTAGAAACCTGCTCGTGACACCCCGCACACGAAGGGGTAGAGGCCGGCCAAAGGCAGGAACGCCAGCAGCCAACCCCAGAAGCCGCCGTTGAAGTAGTGTTGGAGGTCCACGTAGCGCGCCCATGACCAGGGCTGCACGCTCTTGAAGACATCGTAGAACACTTTGGCGGCCACGAAGTTGGCCAGCAGGTACAGGGCCAGGGCTCCCAGGGCATGCCGGGTGCCGATGCCGGCCTGGTGCAGAAAACGCTTCGCCAACACCACGACCATCGCCACGGTCAGGGCCTGAAAGAGAGGGTACAAGGGAATCCCGTACAGCTTTTGCAGCATACCCGCCCCCTGTGGATGCACCCATACGATAGCGTCCTGAGCCCCATCTGCCAGCAGTCTGCTCGGAGCTGCCGCCAAAGCCTTTGCAGGATCTTCCCGCCAGGTCGTAGAATAGCCGCCTGATCCCAACGGAGGTTCTCGGGCATGCCGATGACGTGGAAATGGTTGAGTTGCGCGTGTGTGCTACTGCTGCTGGCAGGTTGTGGAGACGAACAGCCTCCCCCGGATTCTCCCGGAACGCCGCTGGTGGGCGACCTGGCGCGTGGTGGCCAGCTCTATGACAACTGGTGGGCGGTCGCGCTTGTCAATCCTCCCGAGGGAGAGCATCCGCTCTGGGCCACGCGGCCCGATCAGGAGTCGAACACCCGCAAGGGCCCGACGACCTGGCGCTGCAAGGAATGCCACGGCTGGGACTACAAGGGGGTCACAGGCGCCTACGGCCTCGGCAGCCACAAGACGGGCTTTGCGGGTATCTTGGGGAGCAGCAAAGAGGAAGCGGAGCTGACCAGCCTGCTGAAAGAGACCCATGGCTACGGGGCGGCGGGCCTGTCCGATCAGGACATCGCCGATCTGGTGGCCTTCGTCCGCGGCGGCCTGCTCGATAGCGCCGAGCTGATCGACGCCGATGGCCTGTTCACCGGGTCGGCGGCGGATGGCGCGACCATCTACAGGCAGGGCATCGGCGAGAACAAACGCTGCGCCGCCTGCCACGGTCAGGATGGCCTCGAGTCCCCGAAGGACGATCCGGAATATGAAGACTTCGTCGGCCTGATCGCCGTCGACAATCCCTGGGAGCTGCTGCACAAGATCCGCTTCGGCCAGCCGGCCACCAAGATGCCCCGCGGGGTCGACGCGGACGTCACCATCCAGCAGCTCAAGGACCTGGGCAGCTTCAGCCAGAGCCTGCCGACCGAGCGCTGAGGCTTCTGGCGCGCACGAGCCGCCAGGCTGTAAGACCAGGCAGGCAACTTTACATCCCAGCTCCCCTCGATTCTCCTCCAAGCCGGCTGTTGGGCGGCTTGGCTCTTGGGCACGCGATGTGTAACTCCCGAGCTGACAACAGCACCGGGAGCTACAAGCATGGGCGGCGCAGCCACAGTCCACCGGCAGGAATCGATCCAGCTCGCGATCGAAGACCACGACCAGAGCCTCAGGTTGCGCAGCGGCAAGCTGTACCGCATCGTGGTCCGGCGTCCTCCGCAGGTGCAGCTGTTCTCCCGTTTGTATGACTGCGCCGGCGAGCATCCGCTTGCTGGCTTGGAATACACCGTGGAAGGGGCGGCCGGGGAGCGGTTGCAGGGCCGAACCGACGCCCGCGGAACGCTGCAACACCGAAACCTGAAACCCGAGCGTTACTGCCTGCAGCTTCGCGATCCCGGGGGCAATCTGCGCACGTTGGGTTTGCCGTGGATCGGCCTCGAACACACGGAGCCGCACTTGCAGGCGGTCCCGGGCTTCGGCGTAAGGGTGCAGGTCTTTGTAGAGCTACGCGACAGCCGGGGGCGCAATCCTCTGGCACACACTCCCTATGCCTTGCGGGTCTCGGACCGACTGGTCGCGCGCGGGCTCACCGACGGCCTGGGCATTCTGCGCCAGCGGGGCCTTGCTGCTGGGCGCTACGAGCTGCTGATCAATGATGTTGCTGGCAAAGAACACGTGGTCGGCGTGCCCTGGCTCAGCGAGAGCCGAAAGCAACCGCACCTGCAAGTTGTGCCAGGCTTGCACACCGGCGCCGCGCAGATCCTCGCCCAACTCTTCGACACCTCGAGCCGCCGGCCTCTGGCGGGCATCTCCTGCCAGCTGCAAGGTCCCGATGGCCGGACAACGCCATGCGTGGCGACCAGCCAAGGGCTCGTGCGGCTTCGGGATGTGCCCGCGCTGCCGCACCGCCTGCATGTGCGCACGCCTGCCGGTCAGGAGCGCATCGTCGGCCTGACGCCTGTACCCAGCCGTTGCGCACAGCCTTTGCTGGTGCAACTCGACTATGGCCTTCCTCAGCGCCAGCGCGTCTGTGCCCAGCTGTTCGCCCGCGATGGTCTGAAACCCCTGGCGGGCCTGTCCTACTCTCTGTGCGCCGCAGGCAGCGAGGTGCGCAGCGGACGTACCGACGGCCAGGGCATTCTGCGCGAGAGCGGCCTGGAGGCTGTTCCCCACCAGCTCCAGCTGCGTGGACCGCAGGGGGCGTTGAAACCCTTCGGAGTGCCCTGGTCTCAAGGCGGCGCCCCGCACCTCTGTATCGGTTCCGACATGGCTCCCAACGGAGGAACACAGCGATGACCGGTCCCCTGCTCGCGCGCTTCGCGCCCCACATCATTCCCTCTCCGGACGCCATCCAGGCCAGTCAGAGCGTCTTGCATGGCCACATCCAGCGGGCGATGGACAAGATCGCAGACCTCCGTGAGCGGCTGAGAGACTCGTCAGGCAAGCGAAGCAACGGGTTGGAGCATGAGCAGCAGAAGCTGGAGAAGATGCGCGAGGAGTACGACAAAGAGCGCGTCCGAGACTTCCAGACCTCGATCGTCATCGAGAATCCGACCGGCAGATCCGGCAAGCTGGTGGTCAAGCTCTGGGAGCTCGACAGCTTCCTCGACACCCGCAGCGACGGCCCGGATTATAGCCAGGATCAAGGCCACGCCACGGTTACCGCCCAGGCCTCGGGTACCAGGGTGCAGGAGGGCACCGGTGATCGCTTCAGCGGGAACCCCCAACAAGGCACCAGCGACGATTTCCTGGCCGCCTTCCACGGCCAACTCGATAAGGACGGCTTTGCCTGCCAGGATGTGGTGCTTCCCGAAGGAGCCCAGAAGGGCAAGCGAGCTCCTCGGCTGATGGTCCGTGTGGCTGGGCGCTCCGAACCCTACCCAGTGTACGTACAGAGGGACGAGCTCGAGCAGGAGGGGCGCTACTTCGAGCTCGGCTTGGAGCTCGAGCTGGATGGACAGATCGTCTATTCGACCAAGGGCGCATCGGACCAGGCCCCCGCCTTTGTCGACCTCGAGCATTGGAGCGCCTACGACCGCGTCGTGCGGCGTGGCCTGGAAGCGGCTCGCAAAGAGGCGCGGGAGAGCGCCTCGCTCGAGACCGTTAAGCCTGGCGACATCGTCGTGCGTCTGACTCCCAACATCATTCCCTCACCGGCGCAGATCGACGCCAAGGCCGAAGAGCGCCGGGAGCGTATCGATGAGCTGGGCGAAGACATCGCCGACCTGCGTGAGCAGGCCTGGGAGCTCGCCGCACGCTGCCAGGAGGAGCGCGACAGCGAGCGCCAGGAGACGCTCAGAGAACGAGCCCACCAGGTGGCGGAACAGATCGACGCCAAGTTGTGGCAGCAGCGGCGGCAATGCGCTTCTCTGGCAGATTCGCTGTTGGACAAGTTCAACGCTGGACTGGTGATCGACAACCGCAAGAAGCTCGCAGGCCCGTTGCATATCAAACTGTACGAGCTCGACACTTTCAAGGACGACCGGCAGCAGGGCGGGGCGGAAGGGCTCGTCAAGGAGGGGGGAAGGGACGACTTCCTCGCCGTCTTCCGCGGCCAGCTCTCCGCCGACGGCAGCTTCTGTTGCGAGGAGTTCCAGCTGGCGCGGGAAGAGGATCCGGAGAGCTCCGTCCCCGGCGCTCCACGCCTGCGCATCAAGCTTCCCGGCGATCCCAAGCGTTACGAGCTGCGTCTGCAGAGTGACGCTGGCGAGCAGGAAGGCGCTTTCCTCGAGCTGGGGTTGACTGCTGAGTTGGGCACCAAGTTGGCCTATTCCACGCTCGCAAACAGCGGGCTGGCTCCGGCATTCGTCGACCTGCGCGCGTGGAGCCGCTTCGACAGCTACGCCCGCGAGCAGATCGAGCAAGCACGGACCAAGCGGACGGCACCGATCGAGGATGACGAGACCGACATCCGGGCTCTGCCCAATCCCGGCGAGATCAACAACCGCAGCCTGCGCCTGATCACGCTTTCCAGGCCTCAGAGCACAGGCGCATTCCGCTACCAGCCGGCCGGTCTGGACGAGGCGAAGCAGGCCGACTTCAGCGCCGAAATGCAGTCGGCGGCCGACTACGCCGTCGCCGACCTGCTCGGCAAGTTCTACCCGCGCTACAACCCCGGTGCCCTGCGCAAGAGGATCCACGCTGAGCACCGCATGCTCGGACTGAGCGCTACCAACTACCCGGGCGGGGGGCGCATGTATTTGCGCGATGTATTCAACTCCTTCTACCTGATCTTGCACACCTCCGTCGACGACATCTGGACCATCGAGCAGCAAGGCAAGACCTTCGTGCATGCAAAGGTGTCGATACGGCGTATGTGCGTGACCAGAGAGGGCCCCGGCGAGGCCCGATGGGCGCACGGCGGGACCGGCGAGGTGCTGCCCCGCGGCAGCTGCCCGCCGGACCTGGCTGACGCAGAGTGGTCGATGATTGACGCGGGCAACCTGTACGAGCCTTTCAGCGGGCAGAGCTTCGTCCCGCTGGCGCGTGCGCACCAGCCAGCCGTCGATGGCAGCACAGAGCTGGGCATCCTGGCTGCGCGAGAGGACCCGTGTTATGCGCCCATCTGGGCACGGCGTGCGGTCGAGAAGGCCTCGCTGGAGGCGGTGAACAAGCTCGTGCGCGAGCAGTTGTGCACGATCGCCCTGCCAGACATGTTGAAGATCCGCGGCCTGGGGCTGCAAGACGACGATGGCGCGGCGGACATCCCCCCTGCGGGAACCTACAGCAATCCAGCCCTGCGGCTGATGGAGATCCTCGACAAGGATTCCGCGCAGGACCTTCGCTACCTGCCCAGCTCCGAAGGCTCGACCCGCGGCGAGCTGTTGGCCGAGCTGCACGGCCTGGTTCACGCCAGCATCGCCGACAAACTGGGGCAGCACTACGCTCGCTACGACTTCGGGGCTTTGATGCGGGTCAAGGTGGTCGAGTCCCAGATCTTCAGCCAGCGCCTGGACGCGCACGCCCAGGGGACGGAGGGCTTCTTCCGGGATGTGGCGAACCAGGCCCACATCATCCTCGGCTACGGGATCAAGGACATCTGGACCGAAGAGCGCGATGGGGACAGATACCTGCACGCCGCGGTCTATCTTCGTCGGGTGTGTATGACCCGGTTCGAGCCGGAGAAGGTCCGGCTGATCGACGCGACGAGCGGAAACGTCACCAAGGACTGGGCGGACTGCAGCACGCTGGTCAGCCAGGCGGGAGACCAGTACGAGGAATTCCAGGGGCAGTCATCGGTGCGGCTAGCGCCGGAGGCGAGGATCGCCATCGAGGGCAGAACGGTCAAGGGCTACCTGCCCGACTGGAAAGATGCCGAGGGCAACTCGCAGACCATGGCGCTCAAGGCGGCTCTGCTTCGGGCCAGCAACGACGCGGTCAAGAATGTGTTGGCGGAGCTGGGCAAGATCGTCTGGCCGCAGCAACTCAAGCTTGGATAGGGCCGTTCAGAGTATGGTGCAGATGTCCGCGAGGGGCTTCTTGGTGATTACGGGCACCCGTGCTTCCTCGCTCGGGTACCCGGCCACGATCAGCATCAGCGCCCGCTCATTGACGGGGCGTTCCAAGATCTCGCGCAGAAAGCCCATCGGGCTGGGCGTGTGGGTCAGGGTTGCCAGGCCCGCGTGATGCAGAGCGGCGAGCAGGAAGCCGCAAGCGATGCCGACGCTCTCTTTGACATAGTAGTGCCGCTGCTTGGAGCCGTCGGGCCTGGTTCCCCAGTTCTGCTGGAAGACGGCGATCAACCAGGGGGCGGTCTCGAGAAAGGGCTTGTGGGCGTCGGTGCCGAGCGGTGCCAGGGCGGCCAGCCACTCGTCGGAGGCACGCCCTTCGTAGAAGGCTCGCTCCTCCTCTTCAGCCGCGAGCCGGATCCTGCGTTTGAGCAGGGCATCCTCGACCAGCACGAAATGCCAGGGCTGCATGTTCGCGCCGTTGGGAGCTGTGCCCGCTGCCCGGACGCAGTCGAGCATCAGTTCCCGGGGCACCGGCTCAGAGCTGAAGTCGCGCACGGTGCGCCGCCGCCTCAGGTCATCATAGAACGCGGCAGCGCGCGTCCGCATCTGTTCTGCAGGGTAGCGTTGGAAATCGAGCGGAAGGGTCGGGTGAGACATTCCTAAGGGTCCTCTTCGGAGGGGGCCACCTCCAGCTGCAACCACAAGCTACGAACTGCAGCGGAAGGATCGGTCTGCAAGGACTCGTGCAGATCTTTGGGAACCTGGGCGCGCCCCCAAAGAGTCTGCAGGGCCAGGAAGCGTACCACAGCATCGGGATCGCTGAGGAACCCGTGCAGCAAGGGCGTGCGCGCACTCGGCCGCAGGCGTCCGAGGCGTGGGGCAAGCAGCAGCCTCAGCTCGATCGGACCTGCGATGATGTAGCGCAACAGTCCTTGCAACGTGGCCTCCTCCGGCCCGGCCAGCTGGCCCGCCGCTCGCAACCAGAGCGCGCAGTCGGCGGCATCTTCCAATCCCGCCGCGCACACCGCCCCCCAGCAGGCCCAGCGCCTTTGGTGTTCGTCGGACTCCGGTCTGTTCGCTCGCACAGCGTCGAGGGCCTCAGCATGGCTCCCCGCAGCGACCAGCGTAGCGATCCGCGCTTCCACCTGCGGCCAGGTCTCGCCCGGGGGCTGGGGCACATCGACGGGCTGGACCCCATGGGGCGGGAAGTCGAACAACGAGCGGCCCAGAAAAATCGTCAGCCAGAGCAGTGGAGTGCCCAGCGCGCGGAAGGGCAGGGCGGTCAGCTCGGTGACGTAGTGCTCCTGCCAGTCGAAGTCGTCCCACAAAGCGTCGACAGTGTCGTGCCAGGAGTCGTCGACGATCAGCGCGGGATGGGTCAAGAAGGCGTCGAGCGTGATCAGCACCAGGCCGCTGGGGTAGGTCAGGGGCGCGCTGGCGACGTGGGCGGCGGTGGCCTCCTCGGCGTCAGGCACCAGGTGGCGTTCGAAGGCGTCGAACAAGAGCAGGTTGTCGCGGTTCAGGAAGGCGCAGCCGCTCCCCGACCAGACGAGCAAAGCCAGAGCCAGGGCACGCATCAGTCGCTCTCCAGGAAGGGGGTGCTGGCCCGGATGAGGAAGTCCCCGAGGTAGAAGAACGGCGTCGCAAGCGCCACCAGGGGCACCAGCAGAACGCGCCGGAACAACGAAGGGTCATCGCTCTCCCAGAGCACGGTGCGGGTATCGTCCCAGGCATCATCGCTCACACAGACCGGATGCACGATGAACTGATCGACGGCCAGGGCGATGCCTCCCAAGGGAAGGACTGCGGGGGCCAGCGCGATCTGGGTGCCGAGGGAGTCCGGTGTGATGTGCCGGTCCAGAAGGTTCAGCGTGCGGCGGTTGTCGCTGTCGAACATCGCGCAGCCCGACACTGCCAGCCCGAGCATCAGGCACACCCGGCCCATCGTCTGTTTGCCTGGCATGCTCGTCCCTCCTGGGTGTCTGTGCTACCTTTCAAAGATACCCGATCTTTGCTCGCGTCGAGTCCAGGAGACCGCAGTGAAAAAGAAGAAGCAGAAACGCCGCACGCTGCCGGTAGCCCAGGAGCCGGCTCCGCGCCTGGCAGATCTACTGCGCAGCCAGGGGCTCGAGGTGCCCGAGCCGAACACGCCCGCGCCGGAAGTACCCGCGCCGCCTGAGCAGGTCAGCCTGGCTACAATTGTCGCACGCAGCCCGAAGTTGCGCTTGCGCGTGGAGCGCAAAGGCCGCCGCGGCAAGACCGTGACACTGATCGAGGGCCTGCAGGGCACTCAGGATGAGCTGGGCCGGGTGGCGCAGGCCCTGCGCAAAGCGCTGGGCTGTGGCGCCGGCCAGGAAGAGTCCACGCTGGTGTTGCAGGGAAAACAGCTGGAGCGCGCGCGTGCCTGGCTGCGCAAGCACGGGTCTGCCGGGTAGGCAGTCATCACTCAATGCTGGCCGCGGCAGCATCGATTTCGAGTTGCAGCTGCACATCCTGGCGCAAGCGCAGACACACGCCCTGCTGGTCTTCGCAGACGTCGTACAGCACATACAGGGGAATCTCGAGCGGCCCAGCGGGCTGGTCGGGAGAGATCCGCAGCTCGAGCTCCCAGAGGCGCCGCTCGCGGGTCTCGGCTGCGGCAGGCGCGGCAGTCAGCGCCCTCAGCTCCAGCAGCTCGACTCCCGGGGGAAGTGTGCCGGCGACGCAAAGGCCCTCGGCCTCGTTGTTCCACCAGGCCGCTCCGGGCTCGAAGGTCAGACGCACCCGCACGGCGTGCCCGGGGCGCAGGCGCGCTGGAGTGACCAGGGTCTCGATGTGGACCCGGCTTGCGTCGCGGTCCACGCGTCCTTCGGGGTCCGGGTCGTCGAGCGCCACGACTTGTACGGCTTTCTGGGGCGTGGCGATTTCGGATCCCTCGGGCTCTACCTGGAGGACCACAGGCGCATCCCCGCGGGCGCGGATGGCCTGGCGCGCTTCGTCGATCCAGAAGTAGAAGTTGTAGGGCTTGTTTAGCCGTGGGCCATACTGTTGCACTCGGCGTCGCCAGATGTATTGGTTGGGAACCAGCTGCAGAGCCTGGGCCCAGGAATCGATGGCCGCCTGGGCGTCACCGGGTTGCGCCTGCTCCGATTCGGAGCGCCGCTTCAAGGCGACACCCGCGCGGAAACGCGCGCGTGCGTCCGACGGATCGCGCAGCGAGGCCTGCTCGAAGGCCGCCACCGCCGCGTCGAGCCCGCCGGTCAGGAAGCAGGCATCGCCCAGGTCACGCCAGGCCCTCGCGCTGTCCAGCGCTTCGGCCTGGGTGCGCAGCTCGGTTGCATCGGGCAGCTTCAGGCCAACGGGTGGGGCCTCGACTGGAAAGCTCTGCTGCATCAGCTCTGCCAGCGCGTCTGGCGAGCGCGGTCGGGCGCGGATGATGCCCGAGGCGTCGAGCAGCATCGGGATCGGTACGACGCGGTGGTCGAGCAGGTTGAGAGAGTCGACGTAGATCGGCCAGTCGAGCTGTCGCCACTGCGCGTACAGACGTGCCCGCGCGGCGTGCTGTTCCTGGACGACCCCGATGACGCGAAGGGAGCCGTCGTCGAGATAGGGCTGCACGGCTTCCTGCCACACGGGCAGGATACGGCGACAGCCCGCTCACCAGCTGGCGAAGTTGAAGAGCAGCAGCTTCTGGCCGAGGTGCTCGGAGAGCCCACCGAGCTCTCCGGCAAGATCAGGCAGAACGAAGTCGGGGTGGCGTTGCCCGACTTCCATGCCTTCGTCCGCAAGGACTCCGGGCAGGCACAGCAGGACGCAGGCGAGCAGACGTGGAAACATGGCGGCTCCTTGGGTCACAGATGATACTTCTGCAACGCAAAGCGCCACGCGGGGGTTCCGAGCGGTTGCCTGGGCGTGGCATTCTGGAGTTTGGCGATTGCGCTGGCCGCGTTCCGTGAGACAGTCCTGCTGCAGGGGGCGAAACCGCTGCGCACGCGGCATCCAGCCCCTGTAGCGTCGGTCTATGACCGACGGGACCACCGATCCGCATAGAGTCTCCCCAGATCTTCGGAGCTGCGGGGGCGTTCCCGGATGACTGGGTCTCGCCTCTTCGCTTCTCCCCTTTCACCGCACCCCTTGCCGAGAGGCATTCCTCAAGAGTGATGGGCGTCGAGCTCCAGCACCGTTTGCCGCCCGCAGGGTAGCCTGGCGGCCGGACCCCGGAAATCGCCAAACTCCAGCCTGGCTTGCTATGCTGTACCGTTGGGGCAAAAACGGGGAGTGATGACGACAAGAACCATCGCACGTGTCTATCTTTCCGCGCTGCTGTGTCTGGGCTGTGGAGACAGAGGCTCAAAGGCGCCCGCTGAGGTCTTCACACGAGCGCTCACAGCCGCACACAACGACAGCTGGGCAGAGTTCTTGGACTGCGTCGCGCCCGACCAACGCGAGGCCTACCTCTTCTACGTCTACTTCATGGGTAGCTTCGTGGACACTCCCGCATTCAAGGCAGAGTTGGCCGCGCTCGCCGGCAAGCATGGGTTCCGTCCTGGCATCGGTGGCGACGTGATTCTGGGCGACCTCTCCAGCCTGGTCAAGCTCCAGGAGCTCGGGCGGAGAGAGTTCGCTGGCTTGCCTCTCGAAGCCATCCTGACGGGCTACATGGTCTTGTTGAAACGCCACGGCAGGTTCGATCCAACCAAGCGGAAGAACACTGTCCTTAGCGCGGTCAGCGTTCAGGGCACACAAGCCAGCGGCCGGGTTGCGGAGGCACAGATCAGCTTCGAGCAACACGATGGAGAGTGGACACTGGACGCGCTGAGCGCCGTGGCATTGGGGCTCGATGGGTTCCGCTGAAGGGCCAAGTAGAACCCCTGCAACGCCGAACAGCGCGCAGGGGTGTTTTCGCGGACGCAAAGCTGCTCAGGCGCGCCGCTCACGGAGCCGTAGACCGAGCAGCGTCGCAGCCAGCAAAAGACAAAGCAAGCTGCCCCAAGGAGATGCGCCCTGCGCATCGACAGCGCAGCTCTTCGAGCCGCCACCACCGCCGGAGCTGGTCAGGCCGGTGTTCACACCGCCCCCGGTGTTTCCAGCGACGTTGCCCGTGTTCCCGGTGTTTCCCGTGTTGCCGGTGTTGCCGGTGTTGCCGGTGTTGCCGGTGTTGCCGGTGTTGCCGGTGTTGCCGGTGTTGCCGGTGTTGCCGGTGTTGCCGGTGTTGCCGGTGTTCCCGCTGGTGCCGGGAGCGAGGAAGGTGACCGCCGCACTGGCTAGATCATGGCGTGCCGCATCTTCGACCACGGTCTCGAGTGGGAAGCCCAGCAGCACGACCTTGAACGGGCTGGTGGCCCCCACCGCGGCATCTCCGCTACCCGCATAGCTGAGCAGCGACTGCGCGCTGCCCATGGGCGAGAAGACATCCGGATAGGCCGCGTCGTAGGTGCCATGGGTCCCGTCGTCGAAGCTGAAGCTGCCGACGCTTGCGAAGGCCGTGCCTCCGACACCGCTGACGGAGCGGGTCCCCGCGTCATCAGCCAGATACTGCGCGGACAGTGTGTTGTGCAGGAAAGAGACCCCACCGTTGCGTGCCTCGAGGTCCCAGCCGATCTCGGTGCCGCTCGCGAACAGCGCTCCGCCTCCACTCAGATACCCCTCGACCAGTGTCTGCTCGGTGCTGCTGAAGGTCTCGTCGGCGGTGCTCTCGCGGCCGAGGAACCAGTCGACCAGCGCGTAACCCGGCAAGCCGATCGCACCGCGCACCACCGCCTCATTGCAGGCGAAGTCGATGCCCACGCTCAGTGCCTGGTTGAAGGCGACCAGATGCTCGACGACGTAATCGTGTGTGTAGCGTGCCTGCCAGTTGTCCCAGGTGTGCGAGAAGGGCCGGTCGAAGCCGTCGACAATCAGCGCACCTGAAGAGCTGCCGATGCGGGCGCCTCCCACCGCTGTCGGGAGGCTCTCACCGCCGGCATTCAAGGCGGCGACCCGCACGAAGACCAAAGAGCCTTGCGGCAGACCGTTGAGGACGTGGCTGCTGCTGGCGACCACGGTGCCGTCGTCGAAGCCGCGGCCGTCGGCGCTGACGTAGATCTTGTAGCCCGTGGGCGTGGCGCTGGGCTCGAGTGGGTCAGACACCCCGTCCCAGCTGATCCGCAGCGAGCCTCCGCCGAGGTTCTCCAGCTGCAGTGCTTCGGGCGGCAGCGGAATGACCGTCGCGCCAGGCGCCCAGTACTTGAGGATGCCTTTGTAGATCGCGCGCCCGGCTGTGTGTCGGAAGGCCGCGTTGCGCTGCAGATCGGTGTCGTCGACGTTGTCGTGAAAACCCAGCTCGATCAGTGCGCTCGGCATGTTGCGCGCCTCGCGCAGCTCACCGAAGTTCATCAAGTGCAGGCTGCGGTCGGTCCAGCCCGGTTCGAAACCGGCGCGCACTGCCTCGAGCACCTCGGCATGCACCGACGCTCGGAGCGCGTCGGATTGGGCGGTCAAGGGCGAGGGGTTGGTCGGATAGTGCGCGGCCCCAGCGCTGCCCCAGCTGGGCGGCCGCCCGTTCGAGTACGAGAAGGTCGAGAGACCGCGCGCGGTGCTGCTCGAGCCCGAGCCGCTGGCGTTGCTGTGCAGGGCGAAGTACAGGTAGTCAGCGCGCCACTGTGTGGTGCTGCCTCCGGCCAACCAGGTCGCATAGCGCGGCCGGATGGTCACGTCACCCGAAGAGCTGGAAAAACCCTTGTAGGCCAGGAAGGTCTTGGCCGACTCGCGCCAGCGGGGCTTCCCGCTCGGTCCGTAGCCTGCCCCAAAGCGCACCGCATCGGCGACCACCACCGAGCCGGACGACCCGCTGAGGTTCGACAACATGACCCGTCCCGAGCTGCCTGCATCGAAGTGGAAGTCGCCCAGGAAGACCCAGTGGTCCCCGATGTCGGCCTGGTCGATCCTTATCTCGCTGCTGCCACCGCTGTGA
Organism: Planctomycetota bacterium; assembly: GCA_029260765.1. Lineage (GTDB taxonomy): Bacteria > Planctomycetota > J058 > JAJDCP01 > JAJDCP01 > JAJDCP01. The sequence goes on along the minus strand of JAJDCP010000191.1, from coordinate 22,981 downwards.
TAGACCGTGAACAGGGCGTCCGGTGCCCGGTCGGAGGACTTCGCAAACCAGACGTAGACGGGGTAGCGCCCGGTCTCGGGCAGAGTGGGCCGGAACTCGGCCGTCGCGCTCTGCACGTTGCTCACTGACGCCCAACGATAGCCGCTGCCGTAGTAGCCCGCCACGTTGCTCGAGCTGGTCCAGCTGCCGGTCTCGCTGTAGCCCGCGCCGCCATTGTCGACGATCACTTCGGAGAGCTGGAAGCTGCGCTCGCGCACCGATTCGACCCGCGCGCCCGCGTTGGCGAGGTAGCGCTGCACATACTCGATGAAGATCTCGTTGGTGTGGATGTCTTCGAGCAGGTCATGCACCACGCCGCGCTGGTAGCCCCAGCTCCCATCGTAGTTGTAGCCGTGTCCGGGGCTGAAGACGATGGTCCGCCCGGACAGGGGCGCATTGGGGTTGGGCACGAGGTGGATGTCTGCCTGCAGAGCCGTAAGGCCCAGCAGAAGCAGCATGGTCAGCGAGGAAGAGAGTCTCATCGGAATCTCCGACCTGTACAGATGGGGTATGTCACCACTTGTAGCCGGTAAGTCTAAACATCCGTGCAGCGATTTTGTGACTGGTCGTTCAGGTTTTGGCCGGCCAGGGTTCGCCGTCAGTCTTCCAGCAGCTCGTGGCCGGAGTAGACGTTTCCCTTCCCGGCGCGCAGGAAGCCGATCAGTAGCATGCCGAGCTCGTGAGCCAGCTCCACCGCGAGGCTTGTCGGGGCGCTGACTCCTACCAGAGCCGGCACGCCCGCCATCGCCGCCTTCTGCGCCATCTCGAAGCTGATGCGACCCGAGAGCAGCAGCACGGTGTCGGCGCGCGTCCGCCCCTCGAGCAGGCAACGCCCCAGCACTTTGTCGGCGGCGTTGTGGCGTCCCACGTCCTCACTCGCCCCCAGCAGCTTGCCGTCGAAGTCAAACAGACCGGCGGCGTGCAGCCCGCCGGTGCGTGTGAAGACAGGCTGTTGCGTGCGCAGGCTGGCAGAGAGCTCGTTCAGCCGGGCGAGGCTGAGGCGGCGGCTGTGCACAAGTGCGGGGGTCGCCTGGCGGATCGATTCCACCGAGCTCTTGCCACAGATGCCGCAGCTCGCCGAGCTGTAGAACCGCCGCTCGAAGACGGACGGGCCCAGCTCAACCGAGGGATGCAGGGTGACTTCCAGGGTATTGGCCTGTTCGTCCCGTGCGCAGAAGCCGATGTCTTCGATGTCTGCTCGTGTCTTCACGATCCCCTCGCTGAGCAGAAAACCTGCGGCCAGCGCGATGTCATCGCCCGGCGTCCGCATCAGCACGGCCAGGTTTTCTCCCGAGATGCGGATCTGCAGGGGCTCTTCGACGGCAAGCCAGTCGTCCTGGTCAGGCCCGAGTCCTTCGGGGCCGAAGGCCCTGCGTGGAAAAGCTGCGGCGGGTGGTTGCTTGCCCCGCCTCAAGAGCTGTCCTTGACGGGGTCGCTCTTGACGGCCACGTCCGCGGCGGCCGGGATCTTTCCGCTGTCGGGAGCTGCTGGCTGCACGGCCGGTTCGGCCGGTTCGGCCGGTTCGGCCGGCTCAGCTGGCTCAGCTGGCTCAGCACTCGACGCAACCGCAGGCGCTTCGCTGGCCTCGTCCGCCTTCTCTCCGGCCTCCTCGCTGTCCTGGGCAGGGACTCGTGGGTTCGAGACCCTGATCGTGTCGGACTTCAGGTGCAGCACCAGGTCTTCTTTCTTGACCGCCGTGTCGTAGTAGTCTTTGAACAAAAAGGTCAAACCCTTCAGCCGCAACCAGGGAACCAGCTGCAGCAGAAAGTTGGTCCAGGCAGGGCGCGGATCGAAGAAGGCGTTGTACTCCGAGTCATAGAAAACCGCTGCCACCACGATACACGTCAGGAAGTAGGCCAGCGCAGCGATGCTGGCGCTGCGTGCGAGAGAGAGCTCGAACTTCTGGAACTCGGGGACGCGCATGTTCTCCCAGGAGATCCGCGTGAAGGGTGCCAACAGTGCGTAGGGCAACAGCAACACGACGCCGAGCAACACACTGTGCAAGATCGGATCGAGCCATTCGGTGGCTGGCGTGGAAAAGATCTCGCCCTGATACCACATGCGCAGGCTGAGGTAGAGCGGTGCTGAGACCAGGAAGCCCGCGGCCAGGTAGCCACAGACATAGCGGAAGCGCAGAAGCCCGATCTTGGTGAGAAACCGGAACCTGCGGAAGCTGCGGTCCAGGTCGTCGCGGCGGCGCGCCAGATCTTCGGCCCGTACCTTGAGGGAGGCCTTCAAGCTCTTGAGACGCTCCGCTTCCGGCAAATTTTTGTCTTCACTGGAAACGTCGGGCATGGACACTAAACTACCGAGAGAGATACACCTAAGTTAAGCGAGCAGCAGAGTCGGCCGCAAGCGCAGAATTTCTCCCCGCTCCCCACGGCGTTCCTACGCGAGAAGGGTCAGGGGCCGACTCGACTCCCGGAGGACACACTGTGGCCGTTCCCGCTAGCCAGATCGAAATCGGTAATGTCATCAACTACGAAGGCGACAATTGGGTCGTCCTGACCAAAGACTGGACGCAGCCGGGCAAAGGCGGCGGATTCCAACAGCTCAAGCTCAAGAACATCAACAGCGGCACCATCGTCCAGAAGCGCTTCCGGTCGGCAGAGAAACTCGAAAAGGCCTTCGTCGAGAACCGGGCCTGTGAGTTTCTCTATCAGGATGGCGACCAATTGATCGTGATGGACAGAGAGACCTACGAGCAGCACATGCTCGCGCCGGAGATGACCGAGTCGGCGCTGCCGTATCTGCTGCCCAATGGCGAGATCAGCCTGATGTTCCTCGATGGGAATCCGGTCTCGGCCGAGCTGCCTTCTTCGGTGGTGCTCGAGATCGCCGAATGCGAGGCGGCAGTCAAGGGCAACACGGCCACGAACATCACCAAAGAGGCTGTCGCCGAGACGGGACTGAAGATCAAGGTGCCGATGCACATCAAAGTCGGCGACAGGGTCACCATCGACACCCGCACAGGCAACTTCTTGGGCCGCAAGAACTAGCGCATTCTCCGCAGCTCTCGATTGCCAAAGACGAGAAGGCTCTTGACTCGAATTGCGATTTTGGCAACAATCGAGTTGGGCAGGCGAGGGCAGCATGGACGAGCGACCTTGGATTGGCATTGAGGCAGACGTCGACTCCGGACCCAAGGGGGAGTTTGCCAAGCTCTACCCGCGCTATTGGCAGGCGGTGCTGGTGGCGGGGGGGCTGCCTCTGATCATCCCGCCTGTGGCGGACCCCGACTACCTGCAAGCTCTTCTGCCGCGCCTCGATGGTCTGGTGCTCCCAGGGGGCGACGACCTCTGCCCGCCGGTGGACCAGCCGGCACCCGGCATCGTCCCCGCCTTGGCCACCCGTCATGATTTTGCCCGCCTGTTGTTGCAGGAAGGCTTGCGACGCGACCTGCCCATCCTGGCTGTCTGCTTCGGCATGCAGATCCTGGCCGAGATCCACGGAGCCGACTTCATCTACGATCTGCCCAGCCAGCATCCCACGAGCATCGAGCATCGCCGTTCGGGCATAGGACACGCGCTCGAGGTCGTCGCCGGCAGCCAGCTGGCGACGGCGCTGGGAAACTGCGACAGTTTGCACAGCAACTCGATGCACCATCAGGCCGTGCGCAGTGTGCATGCACCTCTGGTCGTCTCCGCCCGCGCACCCGACGGGGTGATCGAGGCCATCGAGCATCCCGGGAAGAGCTGGTGCATCGGGGTGCAATGGCATCCTGAGGCGATGCCCGAAGATCCCGCCATGCAAAGCTTGTTCGCCTCGTTGGTGGGGGCAGCCCGTCAACAGGCCCGGAGTCTGTTATGAATGAGAGCTCGCGTGCGCGCAGGACAGCTCCTGTGGCGATGAGTTTGAGTGAAAAGGCCAAGTTGATGGCGATGCTGCTCGGCGCCCTGGTCTGCCTGGCCTTCATCGTGCTCCCCAATCCTCTGGGGGCGCCGGCTGGCACAGGTCCGTCGACAGCAGACATCCCGCTGGAGGGCGACGTCTGGCTGCAGGAGGTTGCGTTCACGCTTATCGAGCGCCCCGAGACGGCCGACACCCAGTACGTGGCCGAAACGCTCAGCCAGGTGAAGGATCTGACCGAGACCCTCCACCCCGGGCCCTACTCGCTGCTCTTGGAGATGGCTGCGCGCACGCCGCCCGAGTCGGTCCAAGTGATGCCGCGGGAAGATCCCTATCCGACCTTTGTCGCTGATCCGGCCTCGCTGCGTGGCAAGCTGGTGCGGGTCACCGGACGCCTTGCCGCGATGCGGGGTGACCTCGCGCCCCAGGAAGTCCAAGACCTGTGCGGAGTGCAACGGATCTACTCCGGCTGGTTGCTCGACGTGGCGGGCCATGGCATCCAGTTCAAGGTGGTCGAGAAACGTCAGGACTTCATCTACGGCCGTGAGAATGGCGACCCGGTGCAGGTCGTCGGTTACTTCTACAAGAACTGGATGTACGAGCGCGAGAATGACGAGTTCGCGCGCATGCCCCTGATCGTGGGCTATACCGTGGAAGACCTCCCGCCGCCGCCCGACTCGGGCTTTGTCGAGAAGCTGTGGGTGGTCGGACTGGGGGCGCTGGCGGTCTTTTTCGTGACCATGAGCTTCGTGTTCGTCCACGCGCGCAAGTCGGACAGGCGGGCTGAAGTGCAAGCGGCCGCTCGGCGCAAGGCTCGTATGCAGAAGAGGTTGCAGCGCAAGTCAGCGAAAAATGGCGGTCCAGCGGCCGCGGCCGAAACTCCGCAAGCCGAGGCCGCGAGCGCAACCGACGGTGAAGCGCCACTCGCCAGCGAGGAAGAGCCCGGTGCCGCTCCGATCTGAGGCTCGCGGGCGCCGCCTCGGGCGGCGTGACTTTGCGCTGCCGGTGGTCGAGCTGGCCCGGCGGCTGCTCGGCTGTCGGTTGGTCGCCGGGCCGATCGCAGGGCAGATCGTCGAGACCGAGGCCTACCACCAATGTGAGCCGAGCTGTCATGCGGCGCGGGGACCCACTCCCCGCAGCGAGGTTCTCTTCCTGCGGCCTGGCCACCTCTACGTCTACCGTATCCACCAGTCGTTCTGCCTGAACGTGACCGCAGAGCCCGAGGGCGTGGGAGCGGCGGTCCTGATCCGTGCCATCGAGCCATCCTTCGGGCTCGAGCTGATCCGCGCGCGGCGCCAGAACCGGCCCCGCCGCATCTGGACCGATGGGCCGGGCAAACTCTGCCAGGCCTTGGATATCGACCTGCGCCAGAACGGCCAGGACCTCACCGTACATCCCCGGCTGCAGATCCGCGAAGGTCACCCGTATCGGGATGAAGCGGTCGAGATCGGACCCCGGATTGGAATCAGCAAGGCGCAAGAGCTGCCGTGGCGCTTCTTCGTGCCACGCTCACGGCGGGTGGTTTCCGGTTGATGCGTCCTCGTCCTCAGCCTCTTCCCCGACCGGCTCTTCACGCAAGACCCGGGTTGCGGTGACCGCCGCTCCATCGATCGCCAGCGCATCTTCGTCCGAGATCGCGAAGCTGGTCTGGATGGTGGTCAGCTTGTCGAACACGCTCTTGGCCAGCACATCGGGACGCATCAGGATCTGCAGGGCCTTGTCATCGGTGTCGATCAGGTAGCCGACCTCGTCGAGCTGCGAAGGCAAGGGGGTGTAGAGGCTGATCAGCGTGTACTCGAGGTTCTCGTAGGGCTTGCGTCCCTCGGCGTCGGTGTGGTCACGCAACGCGTCGAACACGAACTCCATATAGCTCTTGGTACGCAGCCACGAGATCGAGAGCGTACGGTCGCTGTAATAGGCGACGTTGTACTCGCCCGCATAGTCGTCGGCATCGAGGTCGAAGTAGCCGGAGCCATCGATCACCAGGATGCGGGCCGGGTAGCCAGGATGGTCGTCGAGGTACTCTGTCACGACCTGCACCATGCTCTCCAGCCCATAGTTGTCGTAGATGCCACCGTCGGTGATATTCAGCAGATAGCCTTCGGGCAGCTGGGGAAGACCCTCGATTCCGTGCTCGGGACCGGCGCGCAGCGTGACCGGGCCCAGCAGGTTGGGCACACTGGCCGATGCGGCGACCGCCTTGGAGACCCGGTACTGCGCGATGTCGGAGTTGATCGACTGGAAGCCCATCGCCAGGAAGTCGCTGTGCCCTGCGCTCGCCCCGTAGCGGATCATGCCGCGGGAGTCGAGGAACTTGAACAGCGCAGACTTGTTGAAGCGTGTGTCGGGCAGGGTCGAGAACACGAACTTCAAGCCGTTCGATAAACAGGTGCCATTGACGATCAGGATGGGCGCGCCACGCCGTTCCGATTCGGCCAGATCGGCAAAGGTGGCGCTGTCGAAGAACAGATCGTCCCAGATGCCGGCCAACAGATCGCCACGGTCGTAGTAGGTGAAGAAGTCGAGGAACCACCAGCCGAGCACCAACCGGGCCAGGGCCCGCAGCTGGAAGTTGCGCCCCATGTCGAGCTTGTACTCTTCAAAAAACACGGGCAGCGGCCGAGGGTCTTCTTCGAACCGCTTCAGGCAGTAATAGGCGGAAGCCAGGCTGCCTCCCGAAACACTGGAGATCACGTCGACCTCGTCGAGCATGCTGCGGGTGGTGTCGCCGTCCACCGGAATGGTCGCCAGCTGCTCGAGCACGCTCGCCATGAAGTACGCCGAGCGAGAGCCGCCGCCCGAGATACAGACCCCCACGAGCAGCTCGCCGGGGTCGGGCTCGGTCTCGATGTTGGCGTAGGGTTCATCCCAGGTGTTGTCGTAGCGGAACGCGCCGAGGCAGAGATACTCTTTGAAGGGGTAGGTCAATAGCTGCGCACCGGTGTCGAGCAGGGTTCCTGCCAGCACACCGCAGCCGCTGAGCCAGGGAAGGACCAGGGCGAGGCACACGAAGCACCGGATCATGGCAGACTCCTTTCCGCGGTGCGTCCCGCGGGCTGCCCATTCTGTCCCATGGCTGGGGTGTGTGCAACCGCGCTCATGGCAGCCGCTCTGCCTCAATCGGGCCGCAGGGCTTGCAGCGCGTTGTGCAGGCCACAGGCCAGCTGGTCCAGCGGCCTGGGAAGCTCGCCATGGGAGAGCAGGCCAAAGCTCAGCTGTCCGGCGTAGCTCCAGGCCGTGATGTTCAAGCCGATGCCGTCGAGGATGGGCCCGACCGAGGTGAGGCCTGTCAGCCGGGCGCCGCCTACGATGAGCTGTTCTGCCGGGCCGCGCACGTTGGAGACGATCAGGTTCACCGCCGGACGGTGGCGGTCAGCCATGCGCCAGCGGGAATAGAGCTGCATCGCGTGCGAGAAGGGGAGCCCGGGAGTGTACTCCGCCCAGGCACGCATCGCGCCCGCGCCGACGATCTCGTGGGCGGCGCGCACCTGCTGCATGGTGCGATGGATCGCCCGCACGCGGGCCTGTGGATCGGGCTGGTCGTTGCACAAGGAGGTGATCAAGTTCGACACATGGTTGCCGGACAGCCGCTCATCGGCCACGCCCAACGGCACGCTGGCGAGCAGGGGCTGTGCGGGCGCAGTATCGAGAAAGTTGTCGAGCGCGACAGACACCAGGCCCAATACCAATGAGTTCAACGTGACTCGCAGCTGTCGGGCCAGCGCCTTGAGCCCGGCCAGCGGCAAGCGGGTCGAGGCGAAGCTGCGGCTCGCGGGCAGGCTGCGGTTGAAGAGCGTGCGCGGCGCCTTGAAGGCCAGGCTGGGGCTGAGGTGGCGGCGATCGAGCAGCGCACGAAAGGTGCGCGACAGCAAGGGCAGGAAGCGGCGCGCACGGCCGCCCTGATCTCTGAGAGCTGCACGGATCAGCTGTGAGGCAGCAGGCAGACTTACAGCCTTGGCCGGCCGCGATACCGGGGACTCTGATCGGGGCAGGTCCTGTTCGTTGACGACGCGCTGGAGCATGCGGGCACAGGCCAGCCCATCTCCCAGGGAGTGATGCAGCTTGGTGACGCAGACCACGCTCCCGTCTGCCATGCCTTCGAGCAGGCTGATCTCCCACAGCGGCCGGTCTCGAGGCAGGGGGCTGGCAGAGATCTCGGCGATGACGGCATCCCTCGCCTGCCTGTCCCCAGGAGCGGGCACCTGACGCTGCTGGAGATGGCGCTCAAGGCGGAACTCCGGGTCGTCGACCAAGATGGGATGATGCAGGCCCCAGGGCACGAACAGCACCCGCTGACGGAAGCCGGGCAGCAGGTGCAGTCGTGCGTCGAGCACATGCGCGAAGCGGGCGAACAGATCGCCTGGCGGCAGGCCCGCGACGTCGAGCACTGCGATCTTCAGCGTGTGCATGAAGGCCGTCGATGTCTCCGAGTAGAGGAAGTTCGCGTCGATGCCCGCCAGCCGCTTCATCGCGTCCACAGCTCCGCAAAACGGCCGAGCAACGGGCGGGGGCGTTCGTCCACCAGCATGTCGAGCTGGGCCTGCAGCTGGGCAACCATCTGCTGGTAGCAATGCTCGACGACCTCGGGATCATCCGCCGCCTCGGGCCCGTGGCATGACCAATCGAGCGGTTGGGCGATCTCGACGGTGATGCGGGCGGGCAGGGGAGGGAGGGGGAGCACGAGCGGGCAGACTTTGATGCGCAAGCGGGCATCGAGGCCCAGCCAGCGGCTGAGACTCTCGCCCCGGCTGAGGACCACCAGGGTCTCGTGGGCGCCGTGGCCGGCCACCGGCAGCACCGGAACCTGCTCGCGCAGGGCCAGGCGGACGAAGCCCCGATGCCCGGCGAAATCGACGCGGTTGCGCTCAGCCCAGGGACGGAAGACCTCGTGGGCACCGCCGGGATACACCAACAGGCTCGCCCCTTCGCGCAAGACCCGGCGCGCGTTCTGCTGGCTGGCCGGCAGCAGCCCGAGCCGCCGCAGGATGCTGCCGAGCACCGGGAGGCCGAAGGCCGCATCGAAGGCCAGCCCCACCAACAGCTCGTCGAGCCCGCGCTGCTGGTACCAGGCGAGCAGCAGGGCCGCGACGTCGGGAGCCAGCGCCCCACCCGAGTGGTTGCCGACCAACATCAGAGGCCCCTGCGCCGGCAGGTTTTCGAGGCCGCGCACTTCGGCGTCGAAATAGCCGGCAAAACGCTCCAGCCAGGGCAGCAGGTCCTCGATGAACTGGCGGTCCCGAGTCAGCTGCTGCGAACGTTCCACTTCCTTGCTCAGCCAGGCTACCAGGGGGTCGAACAGACGCGCCATCAGCTGCCCTCCACCGCGCGCGCTGCCAACTTCGACAGCTTGAGGTTCCGCAGTCCCAGACGCAGCCAGTTGCGGTCGAATCCACTTGTCAAGAACACGAAGGACATCCCACTCTGCGGGTCGGCCCAGGCGACCTGCCCCCCCATACCAGGATGCCCAAAGCTGTCCGCAGAGCAAGTCGGAGCAAATCCGCGGAAGGTACCTCCCTGTTCTCCAGCCAACACGATCCCGAGGCCGCGCAGCGCAGCGCGCCCCGTGATCGGGTCACGCATCGCTCCGGTGCGGTTGGTCCGGGCCGCACGCAACGTCTCCTGCGTCCAAAGCCGCCGCCCGGCCAGCTGTTGCCCACCGTCGAGCAGCGCTTGGAAGAACAGAGCCAGGGCCCCGGCGTCAGCCACCGCGCCGCTGCTGGGAACACCGATGGCCCGCACCTCCGGCCGGTTGTAACTGAGGTAGTAGGCTTCATCCTGGGCAAAAGCGGGCACGCGCAAGCCGAGCAGCCGCAGCAGCAGGCCGGGCAGCGGCCGGCCCACAAAGCTGATGGGCGCAACCCGGGACGACCGGGTCGGGGAGAGCCCGAGCTGCAACCTGTCCAGGCCGAGCGGCTCGAGGATGCGCTCGCGGACAAAGCCACGGAAGTCCCGCCCACTGCAGCGCTCCAGCAGCTCGGCCAGCACCCACATGCTGGCCTGCGGGTGGTACTCGAAGCGCTGGCCCGCCGGAAACTGTTGCTGCCAGCTGGCGAAGACCTGTAGACGCCTGGCCGGGTCGACGCCGTCAGCGGTGGGCATGCGCGCGTCGGGGAAGCCGGCGGTGTGGGTCAGCAGTTGCTCGACTGTGACATGCTGCTTGCCGCCGGCTCCGAACCCTGGCACGTGCGTGGAGACCCGGTCTTCGAGTCGCAACGCGCCTTCCTGCAACAGCAGCCAGATGGCCGCACTCGTCAGCGCCTTGGTGATCGACATGCAGACGAACAGGGGCGTCTCCGGCGGGGGCCCGGCGCTGGAATAGCTGCGCAACAGGCCGAGCCGGCCCCGCCGGGCCACGGCCAGCTGAGCAGCGGGCAGCCTTGCAGCCCGCACAGCGGCAGCAGCTGCGCGGTCGAGCTTGGCGAGCCGCTGCGGGTTGAGTCCGAGCGCGCGCGGATCGTGCAGGCGCTTCAAAAGGGGTGACTCCGGGCGCAGATGTCCGCGAACAACTCCGCTGTCAGAGGCTGGTAGGCCTCGGCGCCCGGCAGCAACACAAACAGGGGATCGCAGACCTGCGCCAGGTCATAGCCCTGCGCGCGCAGCGACGCCTTGCGGATCTTGAAGGTGCTCGTGGTCTCGAGGCGCGCGCACTGACGCACGAAGATCGGCAGCGCATGCCGGGGCAGGTCATGGCGCAGAACCTGCAGTAGACTTTCAAGCTCGAGCGGTTGCTCGGCGACCGCGGCCAGCATTCCGGCACGTCCGGTCGCGCCCGGGATGCGCACGCCATACACAGCGGCGGCACGGATCCCCGGAGCTTTGCAGGCAACCTTCTCGACTTCGGCGCTGGCGACATTCTCGCCCTTCCAACGGAAGGTATCGCCCAGCCGATCGACGAACTGCAGGTGGCCAAAGCCGACGTGGCGCATCAGGTCTCCAGAGCTGACCCACAGGTCTCCGGGCGCGAACACGTCCCGCAGCAGCTTGCTCTCGCTGGCCGCCTCGTCCGTATAGCCGTCGAAAGCAAACCGCTCGCTGACTTGCAAGAGCAGCAAACCGGCCTCTCCGCTTTCAACCCGCCGCAGCCGTCCGGAGGGACCCCGCAGAGGCTGTCCGCTGCTCCGGTCGCAGGCGACGATGGCCCAGGGAGAGGGGCAGATGCCGACTGTGCCTTCGAGGTTGAGGATGTTGAAGAAGCCCGAATTGAGCTCACTCGCCCCGTAGTATTCGTACACCTCCTCCAGCCCGAAGCGTTGTTTGAAAGGGCGGAACAGCTCGGGCCGCAAGCCCAGCCCGACGGCTTTGCGGACTGCATGCTGGCGGTCACGCGCATCGGCAGGCTGCTCGAGCAGGTAGCGGGCGACCTCGCCGATATAGGCTATGCAGGTCGCCCCACTGCGGCGGCAGTCCTGCCAGAATCCCGACGCGCTGAAACGCCGTCGGATGGCCAGGGTCGCCCCGGCCTGCAGGGTACTCGACCAGCAGACGGTCAGGGCATGGTTGTGGAACAAGGGCAGCGGCGCGTACAGGGTGTCTTCAGGACCGAGCTGCAGGCACACCGCTCCGAACATCAAGCCGGCCCCGATCCAGCGCTGGTGAGACATGATCGAAGCCTTGGGCATGCCGGTTGTGCCGGAGGTGAAGATCAAGAAGGCAGGGTCCTTGAGGCGCACAGCGGCCGTCTCCGCCGGGTTGAAGCGCGCTTCGCGCGCGGCCTCGGCCAACAGGTCGATCCCCAGGGGGGCGGTCTGGCGCTGGTCGGCGAGCCACAGCACCGGGCGATCGTGGGCTTCGGGCAGGGCGGTCCAGACCGCGGCCAGCTCTTCGCCCACGATCAGCCAGCGGGCATTTACGCAGCGCAGGCTATGCTCCAGCGAGGCCTGCCGCTGCTCGCTGTTCAGCAGGGCCGCGCGCGCGCCGAGTTTGGCGAGCCCGGCGACAACTGCCAGCAGCTCGGGGCGGTTGCCGCACAGCACCGCGGCCACCGAGCCCGCACGCAGGCCCTGGCGGCGGAAGACCCGGGCGAGTTGGTTGGCCTGCGCATTGAGATCTTGGTAACTGACGACACGCTCCTCGAACCAGACCGCGGCCTGATGCGGGAGCCTCGCGGCCGTCTGTTCGAGCAGCCTTCCGAGGGACAGCGAAGTGTCCGGGCGGGTCGGCGCAAGCGTGCGCACCAGCTTCCACACGCCTGGCAAGCGCCCGAGCAGGCCCCAAAGGCCGCGGCCCAGCTCGCGTAGGTGGATCTGGCGGACGTCAGTTGGCATCGAAGCTCCGGCGAGCTGGCTCAGGGACCGGGTGTCTTTCCCAGCACCTCATCGAGACTTGTGAGCCCCTGCTGGGCGAGCAACAGCGCGGACGCCCGCAGGCTGCGTAAGCCTGCTCGGAGAGAGTCGGCCTGGTTGTACGGGCTCATCGCCAGCAGGCGCCGTTGGTTGGCGTCGAGGCTGAGACTCTCGAAGATCGGCAGCACGCCCTTCAGGCCGCTTCCCCCGCAGCCTTCGCAGCCTGCGGGCCGGCACAGGCGCCGATGCACGGCGCTCGGATAGGCGGCCAGGAAACCGGGGCACCAGCGCTCGTAGTCTGGCTCGGCAGTCGTCTCCTCACGGCACGCCGCACACAAGCGCCGCAGCAGCCGGCACGCCACCACCAGGCGCAGGCTGTCTGCCACGAAGCACGGCTCGATGCCCATGTCGAGCAGGCGGAAGATGCTCGCTACCGCATCGCTGGTGTTGTGGCGCGCGAGCACCCAATGTCCGTCGAGAGCGGCCTGCACCGCCAGCTGTGTGCATTCGAGGCTGTCGAGCTGGCAGAGCAACAGCACGTCGTGGTCGCGGTGCAACTGCTGGCGCAGGGCGTCAGCCAGGTCGAAGCCGGTCTCTCTGCGCAGCTCGACCTGGGCGACCCCTTCGAGCTCTTGCAGGCTTCCATAGTCGAGACTCATCGCAGCCCGCCGTGGGCCATGCAAGGCCCGCAGGCAGGCCCACAAGAAGGTGCGTCGCCCCGATCCGCGCGGGCCGCAGGCGAGCACCAGGCCTGGAGAAGAGCGCAGCCCGCGCTGCACCAGGGCCAGATCTTCCGGCTGCAGGCCCAGCTGTGCCAGCGTCTCGGGCGCTTGACCCGCGCGCAAGAATTCCAGCACCAACAACTCCCCATGGCGGGTCGGAGTGATGGTCACGCGCAGCGGCTCACGTCGTTTTCCGAAGCGTAGCAAGCCCCGCTGCGGTCGCTGCCGCTCAGCAATATCGAGGTGGGCCACGATCTTGAGGCGCGCGGTCAGGGGCAACCGCAATGAGCTCGCCAGTGGGTGGTGTCTCGAGGGCACCAGCACGCCACTGACCCGCAGGCGTGCCGCGACGCTGCCGTCGGCCTGGGGAAGGAGATGGAGGCTACTGGCTTCACAGCTGACCAGCTCGGCCAACAGCTGATCGACGAGCTGGATGACGGGGCTGGCGTCGACGTCCACGCCGAGCTCGTCGTCCTCTTCGCAACCCTCGAGGTCGCGGTAGAAGGCGTTCAGCCAATCGAATTCATCCGGCGGCTCGTTCATATCTGCAGAGTAGCTGCAACCGCCGCTTCATCAACGGAACCGATGCCAGGCCCGCGTTTCTACTCGGTGAAACCTCCCGAGATGCGGCCTGTGCTCGCGTCAGCCGACAACTTCAGGAAGCCTTGATGACCTTCTTGCTGCCGCACACTGCTGGCTGCAAGAGCATCGACCTTCAGCACTTCGCCAGTCTTCGTGTCGATCTCGCCGAATTGCAGCACGCCGGTCGGGCATGACTGCACGCAGGCGCTGCAGCGCACGCACTGTGGATCGGCCATCGGCACGCCCTTGTTGGCGAAGCTCATGATGTCGATGCCCTGGTGGCACACGCTGGTGCAGACGTTGCAGCTGATGCACTTCTTCTTGTCAGACAGGATGCGGAACTTCGTGAAGCGCGCATAGATGTGCATCAATGCGGCCAGGGGGCAGAAGAAACGGCACCAGACCCGGCCACTGAAGTGGAAATAGAACGCGATGCCGACGATTCCCCCGAGCAGAACGTCGATCACGTAGCTGTAGCTCAAGTAGCCGAGAACCGGATGGCTGCTGCCATCGGCGCTGTTGCCGAACAGCAGCAGGTTGAACAGTGAGCTCGGCCAGCTCTCTGGACCCGCGACCCAGCTCGCGATACGCAGCAGAAACAGCGCTGTGCAGGCCCCGAGAATCACCTGGCCCGCCATGTTCAGGCGATTCCAGAAAGGGCCGTGGGGCATCTTGTGGCGATGGGCGTCGCCGAGTGTCTCGGCCAGCGCGCCACACGAGCAGATCCAGCCGCAATACGCTCCCTTGCCCCATTTCCAGACGATCAGAGGGATCAGCACGAAGGTCTGGATGCTACCGACGATCAGCCAACCCCAGATCGGCTGGGCGCTGAACCAGTTGTAGGCGAACAGCGGCCAGGCCAGGACGAAGCCGAACGAGCGCCAGTAGCTCTTGTCGGGGAAGAAGGTCTCACCGAACCAGTGCAGGCTGGCGCCTTCCGCGAACCAGCCATTGTTCCCCATCCACGGCAACAGGAAATAGGGCAGCAGGAACAGGGGAATGATCTGGATGGCGGCCAGCGTCCAGGTCTGTACCTTGACATAGGGAGTCTTGCGTCGCCGGATCCGGCGGATTCCAAACACCACAACCAGCACGCAATAGAGAAGCGAGTAGTAGAAGCCCGGGTCTTTCGTGGCTCCCAGGACCGCACCGAGCACTGTTTTCGGATCGCCGGCCATGGTGGCGAAGCTGCCCCCGACCGACTTATAAAGGCCCGCCAGGTTGTGTGGGAACCAATGCCGGGCCTTGAAGAAGTTGTCCACCAGAGTGTCGGTCTTCTTCCAATGGAACATCCAGACGCAGAACACCAGGATCAGGGCAAAGGTGATCCAGAACTTGCGGCTGCGTGTGTCGCCGATGATCGAAACGCCGCTCTGGCGGAAGAACTCGAGGGGCGCGGCGCGGCCGATCATCGCGAAGACCGCATCGTTGGGAAGAGTCTCATCGTCCCGACCATCTTTGAAGCTGAGCACCACCTGCGCGGCGTCGATCTCTTTGACGGTGCTGGCCATGGCCAGCCGCACGCTGCCCGTCAGCTTCGAGCCGCTGCGCATACGTTGGCTGTCGCTGACCCAACGGCCGGTGGCTGTGGTCACGCGCTCGCTGCTCGGCTCAGAGACCTCGGCCTCGGCCTCGGGATCAGCAGCCAGGCGTTGCAGTTTCTCGATGTTGCCCGGCTTGGGCCGGGAGAACTCGGGTCGGCGGTAGCTCAGGGTGACCCGGGCACCACAGCCTGCCAGCGCGATGGCGGCCTCCATCGCGCTATCGCCGCCGCCGACCACCAGTACGTCCTTGGCGTGGAAGTCTTGCGGATCGTGCAAGCGGTTGACGACTTTGTCGAGCTCTTCCCCCGGCACGCCGAGCTTGCGGAAGTTGCCGCTGCGGCCGATGGCCACGACCACCCGACGGGCCCGCAGGTTGGGCGTGTCGCCGGCGAGCACGACCTCGAGCAGGCCCGCTTTGCGGACCACCTTCTCTGCCCGTGCGTCGAGCACCTCGACCTCACGTGTCTGCGCATACAGTTCTTCGAGCAGGGGTTCTTTGATCTCTGCTTCGAAGCGGATCTGTCCGGCCGGCTCCATTTCGGTGGGGAAGGCGTAGATCGGCTTGGCGCGGGGGAAGTTGACGATGGTGCTGAAAGGTTGGGTGGCTTCGATGAGTGTGTACGACAGGCCGAGCTCGCGCGCCTCGAGGGCGGCGGCCATGCCCGAAACGCCTCCACCGACGATGGCGACATCGACGACATCTTCGGACGATGCGGTCTGCCGGCTCTTCTGCAGGCTCGGGTCGGCGTGGATGGCGCGCACGGCCCTGGCCCCGCTGTCGGCCGAGAACTTGAGCAGGGGGATGCCCGTCAGGTCGCCGACGACGTAGAGCCCGGGGACGTTGGTGCGCCCGTTTTCGCCCACGAGCGGAAGTTTCTCGACGGTTCCTGCGGGCCAGCTGGTGTGCAGCCAGCGCGTGTAGCGCTTGATCAAACCGAGCATGCGGCGTCTCTCCCTGTGTTCGGGATCCGGAATATGGAACGTCTGCAGATGCGCAGACGTTCCACCTGCTGCCTGGGGCCGGTAGCAGTAGGGGGAAGATGTCGCCCAGAGGGCGCTAGCGCCGCTTGCGATGCAGGCGACGGCTCGAGCAGCGGCGCCGCCGGCGGCGCGGAGCAGGGGCGGGGGCCAGGCGCTCAAGAAGCGCGCGCCGGCAGGCACCGCAGTCTGCGAGGTGTCCCTCGACCGCGTCACGCATGTGGCTGGAGAGCTTGCGGGCCAGGTAGGCGGCGAGGGTCGTCGGAACGAGGTGCCCGGAAGTGCTGGCGGGCGTCAGCGCGAAGCTGGCTCCGGTCACGACGACGTCGAGCGCCATCCGTTGCCAGGCGGCCTTGCGGCACCGAGGGCACGTCTCGAGGTGGCGTTCGATCGGGGCGCTGCGCGCAGCGTCCAGTCCACCGTCGAGGAACACGTCCAGGGTTTTCTCGTTCACACAGACCATCACACCTCCACCCGATATTTCGCCAACGGACCGACAGCTTCGTGCAGGCATTCCGAAAAAAAATGGTCGTCTTTCCGTTCCATCTGGGACGCAAACTGACCCAGTTTTCCGTTAGTGGAGGTTGCGTCGCCGCAAGAACGCGCCCTGCGAGATTGGCACGTGCATTGCTTGGTACGGGGCAGGGAGGTCGATGTTGGGCGCTCCATCATTGCATAGCGAGCCGCGCAGCGGAGAGTGGGACCTGATCCACCGCTGCCAGCAAAGCGATTCCGGCGCATGGGACCGCTTCGTGGTGGCCTACCGCCCGTTGCTGTGCAAGCTCGTGCGCGACGAGCTCAAGCGCAAGCTGGGCTGTGCCGCGGTCGCCGATGTCGACGATCTGGTCGAAAACGTCCTGGTCGCCCTCATCGATAACAACTTCGCGGCCATGCGCGCCTACGATTCCCGCTACTGCTTTTCGACCTGGCTGGGTGTGCTTGCCCGCACCGCGGTTCATCGTTTGTTGCGTAAGAAGCGCCCCCTGCCTTCGCCACTGGCCGAGCTGCCCCGCGAGGGCAAAGCCCGCGGGCCCGTGGATGCGGCGATCCGCAGCGAGACCGTCGACGCAGTGCGCGAGGCGCACAAGACATTGACGAGCCGCGACCGGTTGCTGCTCTCGCTGTTCTACTTCGAGTCGGCCGACTACAAGCTGATCTCGAAGGTCACAGGGCTGCGGGTGAATTCGGTGGGAGCCGCCCTGCACAGGGCACGCGGGCGCCTGAAGGTCGAGCTCGAGCGGCGCGGCATTCACTGCTGATCGACCCGGCGGGCTGCGCGGGAGAATCCATGGCTCACTTCCCTTGCCCTTCCTGCGGTGCCCAACGCACCGACGCCAGCGCGGACTGCCCAGACTGCGACTGGAAATCTCGCGCGTCCGCTGAAGGAGCCGGCTGCCCGAGTTGCGGGGGCAGCACGTTTGAGCGGGGTTTCCTGCAGGGCCATCACAACGTCAAGTTCAAGAGCAACGACGTGGGGTTCCTTGAGCGCTATTCTGTCCTCGGGGGTCTCGAGGTCAAAGCCCGTCGTTGCAGCTCCTGCGGTCTGTTGTCCCTCTTCGCTTGAGCCCGGCCCGGTTCCTCTCCTGAGCACTGAAACAGCGAAGCTTGGAATCCCAAGATAGGTTCGTGCCGTCGCTCAGAGGGGCCCATGTCCAGATCCAAGAAACTCGTCTGCGTTCTGCTGTGCCTGGCGTGCGTACTGACATGCTGCGTGGTCTTCAAGGGGCGCCCGCGGCAAACCTATCTGACGCCCATTCCGCTCGACAGCAGCTTCGTCGTTGGCCGGCCAGACAGTCTTCGACACGCGGGCTATCTGGCGGCAGCAGAGTATAGCCAGCAACATGGGGGCACCGCCCTGTTGGTGCTCGACGGCGACAGCCTGGTCTTCGAGAGCTACCACAACGCAGGCGCTGCGGACCGGCCGCTGCACATCTTCAGCGGCACCAAGTCGTTCTCCGGGGTGTTGGCCGTCGCCGCGGTTGAGGACGGCCTGTTCGAGCTCGATGAGCTGGTGGCAGAGACTCTGCCGCAGTGGGCCGGCGATGCGCGGAAGCAGAGAATCAGCGTGCGGCACCTGCTCTCCTTCACCAGTGGGCTGGAGCAGTCCATGGTCAACCTGACCATGGACGGCCTCAACCAACGACAGCGTGTCGCGGACAAATACGCCTATGCGCTCGAGCTCGAGACCGGCCACGAACCCGGAGCGTGGTTTGAGTACGGCAGCAGCCACCTGACGGTCTTCGGCGCGTTCGTCAAAAAGAAGCTCGGGGAGGATGCCCTCAGCTACCTGCAGAGGCGGATCTTTGGACCGATCGGGATGCGGGTCGCTGGCTGGAACCGCGACGGAGTCGGCAACCCCATGCTGCCCTACGGTGCCTGGACCACCGCTCGGGAGTGGCTGAAGTTCGGCAAGCTGCTGCGCGACGACGGCCGCTATGAGGGCCGCCAGATCTTGCAGCCCGGCAGCCTCGCGGTCTGTTTCGAAGGCAGCCAGGCGCTGCCCTGCTACGGTCTCACCTTCTGGCTCAACCAGCCGGTAGACGCGGCCAGAGGCCCGCAGTTGGTGCCGCAACTGAAGCGCAATGCGGGCAAGGGGCCCGTCATCTACGAAGCAGGACCGGCAGATCTGGTCGCTGCGGCAGGATTCAACGGCAACCGCCTGTACGTGATCCCGTCGCTGGGCCTGGTGATCGCGCGCCAGGGGGACGGTGAGGAGGGCTTTGTCGACCGGGAGCTGCTCGAGTTGTTGTTGCCGTCGGCTGGCGATCAGAGGTAGCGGCGCTTGAGCGTTTCATACAGACAGCTCTGCGGATAGGTCGCGTTCTTGTGCAGGTTGTTTCTGCGCCACATTTCATTCCAGAAATGCACGCCAAAAGACCGCTTGAGCCAGAGCCGACCGCGCAACTCCCAGTTGTGTCTCCTGCTCGACGCGACGAGCCTCTTCACGTTCCAGTAGTGCACCGGACAGAAGGCTGCAGTCGGGGCCACCAGGTCTTCTGCGCCGAGCTCTTGCACCAGGCGTTGCGTGAGATCTGGTCCGATCATGCCCCATGTCAGGGTTTCTGCGTCGTACCTCATCGACTCTTCGAGGCATCGATGCATGAAAGGGCTGCCGGCGGGAGCCTTCATCAAACAGGTCGCGGTCTTGCGCCGCTTGCCCGTCTGGAATTCAAGGGAGTCTGGGTTGATCGCCTCGCTGGCAATCACCAGGGGGCGGGCAAGGTCGAGAGGTCTGAGGCAGACCACATCGGTGTCCACCCAGATGCCTCCTCTTTCTAGGAGCAGCTTGTAGCGGAAGAGGTTGGAGAATCCCGAGTAGCTGTCGTGGTCACGGTACTTGAAGATGCTCTCTTCGGGCAGAATGACCCGTCCATCGAGCACCTTCGTGCCGGCAGGAATCCCGTCGACATTCCCATAGGTGTAGAGGTGGAAATCGTGGCCGTGAGCCAAGAAGGAACGGATGCACAAGCGCTCGAGGACCGACAGGGAAGGCCCGATCCAGAGAGCCTGGACGGTGCGGTTGCTAGCGCTGGGCATGCATCCTCCCTGCTCGAGCAAGCACAGGATTTCGTTCGTTGAGCGCAAGAACCTATCAGACTTTGGGCAGAGCTTCAACTGTAACGCAGGCAACTCGTTGGGTGCATCCTGCCAGCGCCGTTTCTTTGGGCCCGCGATCGGACAGCGTCCAGCCAGAATCGTAGTGAGAGGTCTGGGAGTCATGGCCGGCTGGTGCGGTGTACTCCCAACAAGATATTGCGTAGCGCACGAGACTGCTGCAAGGACGCCGTAGCTGCTGGCCAAGTCAAGCCTTGGACGGATGCACGACCCTCCCACGCCGAGTGCGCGTCCGCGGTCCTTCGTTCCATTGAGGCCTTGACCCGGGCAGAGCTTTGCGCCAGTGGAGTTGTGGGATGCCCGTCAGAGGGAGTGTTGAGGGCCGCAGGCCGGGAAACACGCTGACCCGACGACCAGCGCTACGGCTCCAGGCGCATGCCCCTGTCGGGCTCCGCGCCCTCGATCTGCCCGCCGTCGTCTACACCATTGAAGGAGACCGAGTAGACACGGGGCCGGCCCTCGGCATCCAGCCCGTAACGCAGGGCGCCGGGGGCGTAGGGGTCTTGCGGCAGTTCGATCAGGTCGGGATGCAACACCGCGATGCTCGATGGCCAGACGCCCGATCTGGTGTGCTCGAGACGGGCGGCTGCCAGCACCTGCACGCTGCGAGCGTCGATTCTCGCTGTGTCACACAGTCGGGCCAGCCTCTCCAGGTCTGGAAATCCCGAGAGGCCCCAGCCCTCGGTGAATTCTTCGGTCAAGCGCTTTGCCTGCGCCAGCCGTTCCGGCGAGGGCAGTACGAAGATGGCCTGCGCGTCGGTGTAGAATTGCTCGATCCGCGACCATTCGCGATCGAGCAGCAGATCCTGTGCGTACACGCTCGGCAGCGGCGGTTGCAGGGGCAGTGCGCGGGGATGCAGGGGCCGACCCGCCGCCGCGGCCAGCCACGCCAGTGATGCGAGCCTCTCGGTGTCGAAGGGCAGCGCGTCGAGGGCGTTGTCTGCCGAGCGGAGGCGACTGATGATCCAGAAGCAGCTGCCCACCGAGTGGTGGGATTCGATAGCCTGGCGCAGGACCTCGCAAGCGATCCGGATGAAGTCGAGTCCTGAAAAAGTCACGCGCAGAGCGGGATGGTGCAAATGGTCGAGGCCGAAGGCCAGGATCTGCAGGCCACACTCGACGGCTTGGGCAGGGCGCTCATAGGCCTCCAGGGCCAGTAGATCGACCGCCGCGCGATGGGCCAGTAGGTTCGGGATTCTCGTGTTGCCGCTAAAGCGGAGGTCGCCCCCCCAGACGCAGCTTTCACGCTGGAGGCCGTCCCGCAGATGGCCCACCATGCTCCAGAGCTCTCGCTTGAGCGTCAGAGCCTCATGGGGCAGCTCCCCTCCCTTCTCGGCTTCCAGCCTCGCATGCTGCAGCAGCTGCAGGTCTGCCCCCTTCGTCGTGACGTAGTTCATCGGCAACGTGGTCGCCTGTACGTACCACGGGGGATCACGTTCCCAGTCCTCAGGGGCGTCCACCACCCAGGTCAGGGCCGCGTAGTCATCGGCTGCGTTCCCGCCGAACATCCCTAACTTCTTCCATGTGGTTCGAGCCTGGTACTCGAAAATGTCCGTGGCCAGCTCCCCGCAGCGACGGTCCAGGCGGGCGGAGGCCTTCTTTGAGTACTCGACCAGCGCAACGATCCCGACAAGCACCACCAGTGCGCAGCCCGCCAGGGCCTTCCGGCGCCACCCCACTCCGCCGCTCGCGGCGGAGACCGGGCTGTCTGCAGCTGGGGCTGCTTTGTCGACCTGAGGCGCCTGGTCCGGCCCCTTGGCTGTGGGCGTCTGCTCCGCATCTGTGCCGGGCGCCTCCGCGACCTCAAGCCTGAGCAGCCGCACCAGGTCGGCTCCGGACTGGGGCCGCAGGGCCCGGTCCTTCTGCAGCAGCGTCTCGATCACATCGCAGACCCGCGTGGAGAGCTCCGGGCGTAGCGTGCGGATGTCTGGCACCGGGTTGAGCGTGTGCTGCTTGGCGTAGTTGGCCAAGGTGGGCCCTGGAAAGGGGGTCTGGCCGACGAGCAGCTCGTATAGCGTGCATCCCAGGGCGTAGAGGTCGCTGCGGTGGTCGGCACTGCGCCCGTCCTCCCACTGCTCGGGAGCCATGTAGGCGCCGGTGCCGATGAGCGAGCCGGTGGCTGTCAGCGAGACGGTGTCCTCTTTGGCCTTGGCGATGCCAAAGTCGGCGATCTTGACCTTCCCGTCCTCGGTCAGCAACAGGTTGGCTGGCTTGATGTCGCGATGCACCACGCCACTTTTGGCCGCTGCCCACAGGCCCTCCGCAGTCTGCTCCACGATGTCCAAAGCCTCCGCCTCGCTCCAGCGGATTCCACGCTTCAACCTCTCCCTCAAGGTCCCCGCTGCGACCAGTTCCATCGCGATGCACCAATGGCCGTTGGCCTCGAAGACCTCGTCAACGCGAACGATGGCCGGATGGTTGAGCTGCGCCACGGTTCGTGCTTCCCGCCGGAAGCGGACCAGCGTGCTGGGGTGCTGGGACAGCTGGTGGGCGAGCAGCTTGACTGCGGCTGGCCGCTGCGTGGCCAGGTGACAGGCGCGATAGACCCTGCCCATCGCACCGGCACCGATCAGCGCCTCCAGCCGATAGCCGCCGAGCTCTCGTCCACGGGTGATGGCTTGCGGGGAACCGGGGGAGACGGACTCGCCCAGTTCCGGTGCCCCGGTCTGCTGGACGGTGGCCTCTGTCTCAGGGTCATCGTCGAATTCGGCTTCTCGCTCTTGCTCAGACCCGTTCATCGGGCTCCTCCAGGAGGCCGTGTATGACTCTGATGGTAGCGCTTGGACGGGTTGGCCGTCCACTGGGTGCGGGGGGAGAGGATTGCGTAGGGGCAGTCGGCTGCCGTCCACCGAATACCTGGCACCGAGCACAACACACCAACTACAGGCCGGTCCGCCCGCGTCTAGCGACGACCAGCAGGCCCATGGGATGGCCAGTTCCATCAAGTGTCGTGGGTCTCGGTCGGAGAAGGGCGAAGGGATCCCATGGTTCACCGCTGCGGCTCAGGGTCGAAGCAAACTCGTTGGGAGAGACTGGTGGTTCAGGTTTGCCTATGGATGCACACAAAAAAGAAAGCCCCCCACGCGTGAGCGTGGGGGGCTTTTTTGGAAGATGCCGGGCGATACCTACTCTCCCAGGGAGACCCAGTACCATCGGCGCAAAGGGCTTGACTTCTGAGTTCGGAATGGGATCAGGTATGGCCCCTTTGCTATGGTCACCCGGCAATGGTTCAAGAAACACGGAATGCGTAAGAGGTGTCGAGTGCACGTTCATGGCCGCTGTGTCTGAAAGAAAAATCTTCCAGACGAACAAGTGCGGTTAAAGAAGGTCAAGCCGATCGGCTGATTAGTACTGGTTAGCTAAATACATC
>JAJDCP010000020.1 GCA_029260765.1 Planctomycetota bacterium | reverse complement strand
CATGACAGCAGAGAAAAGCCACGCCTCCAGCGACCCAAGTGCTCACCCCTGCCTTTTCGCTGTCCTGGATCGGACTCGTGCTCCTGACACACGACGGCGAAACCATCCAGGCTGAGAGTTCTATGCGACACAGCCTCCTAGCCCTTTGTCGTTCTTGAGCTCTCAAACCAGCCGGTGTGATTTGTGGCGGAGCTTCGCCCGCGAGCAGGTCTTGCGCGGGATCCCATTGATGCCGCAGGCCACCCTCGGGAGCACCGAAGCCTCCTATTTGGGCCACGGCACGCCACCGAGCCCGTACGAAACGTCATGGTGAAATGACTCGCAGGCGAAACGGGCGCCTCGGCGCGGTAGCCACCGCTTGCGAAGAGGTGTTGGAGGTCGCTTCCGTCGGCCCACGCGCTTGTAGATGTCGTTGGGGTCAATAGGCCAGACGTAACTATGGCTGTCGTCCGGCCGCGGCGGGCAGGCTTTCCCCTCGTGGTGGGTCGAGGAATAGATGATACTCTCGTCCCCGGGAAGAAAGTACGCGCACGCCGTCTTCCCGCCGCCGTTCGAGACCATTCGGAGACCGGAGCCGTCGATCGCTATCGTGAAGATCTGGTCACACTCGAGGTCATCGCGAGTCGACTGGAAGATCAGGCGCATCCCGTCGAAGGAGAAACACGCCTCGGCGTACTCGCCGCCGAAGGTCAACTGGCGAATGCTCCGGAAATGCGTCTCGCCTTCGACAACGAGGGGTTTTTTGTCGACGCGGTGGCGGTCCTGGGCCGAAATCGGCTATGTGAGAAGAAGCGTGACGAGGTGAACGCAGCGGGAGATGACTCCCCCCATCTCGTGGACACACCGACCCCACGACCCGTGAGCCACTCAATCACTCTAACGAAAATGAGCTTGTTATGACCAGCGTCCAGCCCTTCGCGATTCTACACCTGACCCACGAAGCCATCCGCGTCGGCCTCGAAGAAATTGAACAGCTCAGCATTGACCTGAACGACAACGCCACGGACCGATGCCTGGCGCTCTACGATCAAACGACGAGGATCATTTTTCTTCACTCGGCGCAGGAAGACATGGCGCTTTATCCACTAGTGCATCAGAAACGGCCTGGAATTGCGGAGCCGTTCACGACAGCTCATCTACATGAAGCGGCCAACTTCAACAACTTGCGGATGAGTCTTGAACGGGCCCGAGCGGATGCTCCAGCCCGCCAGAAAGCCGCAGAGGCGCTCCGTGTCTGGCTGGCCAGTCATCGACAGCATCTCCTGGAAGAAGAGAGCGTCCTCCTCCCCTTGCTTCCGCAATTGTTCGACGAAGTCGAGAGTGTGGCCGCGATCCGGAAATTCGTAAGCCTCGGCCTCGACGCCTATTTTGGCTCACAACTCCCCTGGGTCCTTCAGCGTTTGGCGCCGGAGCAGCGCGTTCACTATCTGGATATCCTGAAGGCCTGCAATCCTGAAAGTCCCGACAGGCTTGCCGAGCGCCTCAAGCTTCTTATCAGCCCCGAGGAACTGAGCCGTCTATTCGGGAGTTCATGAGGGTTCAAACCAGACATAGTCGCGGGCCAGCTGTCGCGAAGAACGTTCGCGAAGGCGAAGGACAACCGAATGAGCGTCATCTTCGTCGAGGGCTGCGGGACCAACGATGCTGCATGTGTGTTGTTCAGCACGTGACCGTCTCCCAGCGCATCTCAACCTCGCCGGAAATCCTGAGGATCGCGACGCGCGCAGGATGAGGGCCGACCTTCGCATTCTCAACTCCGACGATGGGGCAGAATTCGAAGACGCGAGCCGCCAACCTCATTTGGAGCCTACCAGGCTCGGAGATCTTGACGTGGACTCCATCGCGTCCGATCAGGAGGACGCTACGATCCCTCCGCTCCAGTCGCTGTGCATGTCGGAGCCGTATCAATCCCCTGCTACCTCCGCCAACCTCCCTCGGGTCTCGATCTGCCGCCAGATCCCGTTTCTCGACCGCGGGCTTGTCTCTGCCGCGCCTGCTCGCCACAGCGACCGCGACCTCGCCAAGCAGATCCACCTCCAGCTACACCCTCGTGCCACGGGTGCCGCTGTTCGGCCGCTTCGCTGTGTTCCTCGGGAGCTGTCGATCGGCCGCTGCGCTGAGCCGCTGGCAGTGCCGACGAAGTCGTCGCTGCGCGTCAGTGAGTCCTTCAGAGCGAGGAAGGGCGAACGGCCGAAGGTGTCGCGGTTGCCTGGCGGACACTCGGGGCCCGGAGTCTGGGATCGGAGCGTTTCTCTGGGTTGCGGGTGATTCTTGGGGTCGGTTGATTCTGCAGGTATGGTTCAATCGGGTGTCGAATGCATGGGGCCGCCTCAGATTCCGGCGTTTTTCCATGAGGCTCGCGCTGTCGATGCTTGATCTCACGTGAAGTGCAAGGACTGGAGCCCGACAGACCCGAAGCACACGATCAGCTCCCCTCAAGAACCGTGGATTCTGCTGGAAGCTCGGGTGGCGGCCTCCGTCTCCAGACGTTCAAGATCGCCATGGGCAGGCATTGAAACTCAGTGGTGGACAGCGGCCCCGACACAGCGACGTCCGACGTGGTGGTCGGGGTAAGAGAGAGGCGTTCGAGGGCACAGTCACCTTCCAGGCGCGTTCACCAGGAAGCAGGCACATGTCCATAGCGACCCATTATCCGCGTCCCCGTCGACCCAGGCGGGTCCGCGGGTTGCGTGGTAGCAGCCTTAGCACGGGCATGCTCGCATCGTCTGCATGCCAGGCTCGTGCATACTGGAATCCAGGGAGGACGAGCATCGTCCATGCCCAGCCCCTAGAATGGAGCAAGGAGATCATGTGGGGCGTTGTGGTTGGGTCAGGGGCCATCGCATCAGTTCCATTACCTCACTACCGGAGGCGCCATGACAACCACATTGAAAAAACTGGTTGCGAACACGGCCCTCTGTCTCAAGTCGGTCGCGGCCCACCGGGTCGTCGAGGGGCTGGATGTCCCGATCCGAACGCTGGGCGCCATCGCGCAAGCGATAGCCGGTTCATTCGGTGGCGCGGCGCAACGCCCGATAGCCGAGCACCTAGCCACAGAGGTGCAGCGCGCCAGCCGGGGGGGGAAGGCCGCGGCCATGCTGCAGCTCCTCGGGACCATCTCCATGATGACGGCAAAACCGATCTTCGCGCACCTGGGTGTGATCGCCCAGTCCCTACAGCTCGCCCTCGGCGAGCGCTGGCCGCGGAGAATCCTCGGCGGTGCGTCGGGTCTGCGGAACAAGATCGCGAAGAAGCTCGCGAAAGCGAAGCCTCGCAAAGTCGGGGAGTTGGAGGGAGCCGGCGCCGGGGGTCAGGTCCATTCCAAGGGGAAGGCGGCCTCCACGCTTCTTGGAGCGCCCCGGTCAGGTGCCGGGAAGGCGGCCGAGATCTTCTTCGCCTACACGAAGGCCGATCTCAGCACGAGCGATAAGTCCACGCTCAAGACCCTGATCAAGGAGATCGGCGCGCGCAAGGCGTCTTTTCAGCTCATCGGCAGGGCCGATCTCTCCGGCGGCTCGAAGGAAAACAAGAGGCTCGCACAGAGGCGCGCCGAAGCCGTCAAACGTGCCATCGAGGCATCGGCAAGAAAGCTCGACTCGATCAGCATCAAGAGCGTCGGTGAAACGGGGTACAAGCTCTACAACCCCTACGCGCGGCGGGTGGACGTCTTCGTCCAAGTCGAGGCGGCACCGACTCCTGCGCCCGTGCCGCGGAAGCCGCCGACACGCTATCCCGTCCCGGGCGGGCATCCTGAAAAGGGAGCCGGGTTCACACCTGAAGATCCGAAGGCAAAGTGCTTCCGGATCGTCGGCGGCAAGAAGGTCCGGAAAACCATCCACGAAGGGTTCTTCCGGATGAGCCGCGAGAAGATCGCTTTCCAGTGGGCTGCCGGTCGGCCCGTCGCTTACGATGTTGTGGCGACAGTCGACGGTGAGCGCCTGCGGCTGCCCATCGCCGTCTGGGAGAAACGGGGCACGTACGACATGCGCGAACTATGGATGAAGGAAGGAAATCCGCGCTTCGCGCCGGACCACGTGATCGTTCCGATCTACTTCCGTGACCTCCGCCCAGGATTGCGCAGTCCAAAGACGACAAGGGACAAGGTTCACCGTGCGATGCTCTCGCTGATGACTCCGGTCGGCAAGGATGAGTTGCTGCCTGCCGAGTGGAGAAAGATCCTGGTTCTGGGCTCCTACCTTCCCAAGCACAAGGTCTATCCACTTATGGCTGAAGGAAACCCGAGCATGGGACACGGTGGCGGTCCTATCGGTTCGAAAGCGCGTACGATCGGCGACAGTCTGGCGAAGGGGCTGGACAACAAGGATACCTGGGTCTGCGGACCCTGACTGGGGAGCCCTTTGCCCTGGCCCTTTGCTTGCTCCGGTCCGTTGCGTGTGAACACATGGCGCGGTCGCGGCTGTCAGGGTCGCGAGACAACTGACAAGCCAGGGCTGCGGGTCACCTGCGGCGACGCCAACACGCTGCATTGCAGGCTCGATCGGGGCGATGAAGAAGGTCGTGAGATTCGCGGCTTCGACGTGCTGTGCGGGTTTCGGACGAGTGCGGCTGTGCATGTTGATGCGGTGGCAAGGACGGACCCGAATCTGGTTTGGGTCTCGTATCCGAGGCCGGTTCCGGGCCCGGACCCGACTCCGTCCGCGGTTCCGAAGGACCGAGGACCGTAAAGACCGAGGACCGAGCTTAGCTTTCGCTCGCGGTCAGACTGCGGACGACGGTGGTGGCAGCGTCGTTCTTCTTCAGGTGCTCTTCGTGAGCGTGAGCACACTCTCCGAGGCCCAAATCCCGAGTCTGACAACCGACGATGAGGTTCTTCGCGACGTCTTCCCTTTCGCATCGCTCTGCAATAGACCCTGCGCCATGCCTTGAACCTTGCGGAATGCAGGGTTGTCAGTACGGGGCTGGGCACGTGGGCGTCGCCTGGTCTGAGGTGTTGGGAAGACCATCATGACACGGGAGCGCCTCTTTTCATCGGCCCCCGGCGATTCTGCGCTTTGAACTCGACGCGCCATGGCGTGTGAGCACCCCGGGGATGCCCAAGTGTTCGTACGCGATACTACGACCTCCGACAGAATCCTGATGGGCCGCTCATGTTGTTCGGCTCGAAGAATGCCATACACGCCTCCCCAGAATCCACGCGGCTTTGTCCTGCGGATTTCTGGCAGGTGATGGCGCCGTTAGCACACAACAAACGGAATGGAATACCGATGAAACAGAGGAAGATTTTCATTACCGCATTTGACAAGAAGCGGTTGGATGACCTTATCGAGGTGCCCGCGAGGGCGGCGAACATTTTCGAGACGATCTCGGTGATCTAGCCAGAGAATTCTGGGTTTGGCAGCCTTGAGCATTGCGTCGATGCAAGCAACATTGCCTGCACCGTCCCTGCTCGCTGGTGCCATTTCTCCAGCGTCGCTTCCGCGCTGCGGCCCTCGTCGGGCCCGAGCCCTTCGTCGTTCTTGAGCTCTCGAACCAGCCGGTGTGATTTGTGGTGGAGCTTCGCCCGCGAGGATGTCTTGCGCGGGATGTGACCACCCACGCTGATTGAGGGTGCCCTGACCAAGACCGGTGAGTGCCACTGCTCCCTCAACCCCAAGCTCGAGGCTGCGGGGCCGTCCCCTTCACCCCTTACGCCGTCGGGTCGGCCCAGAATCGGGCGCGACCGACGCCGACGGGGTTGCGGGGGCTGGAGCAAGGACTGTGCTGGCTGGTGCGGAGCGCGAGTTAGACGGTATGTGGCGCCAGAAATCACATGTTTGCCTGTGCGCGTGTCCAAGGCCCAGGTACTATTCCTTGTAGGGGAGGGGTTTATCCCCTCCCGAGCGAACGGGCGGGGGTAAACCCCGCCCCTAC
>JAJDCP010000190.1 GCA_029260765.1 Planctomycetota bacterium | reverse complement strand
CCCCCCGCCGTGGGGCCCGGCGCGGCAACCCTCGGGGGGTTGGCCCCCCGCGACGTGATCTTCGCCGATCGGTAGGACGGTAGGTTGAACCTCTTGAGAGATTTCCACTTCAGGATCAGTCTCTGTGAACGAGGCCGATTTCTTGGCGCGGCCCCGCGCCATGGCCCGTAGTAACTTTTTTTGAGCCCTCTTGGAGAGAACGCCCATTGCCACAAGGGCAGCCTGGATTGTGCTGCCCGACTTCTTCGCCTTATTCTTCGCAGCCGAGATCTGATCGTCAGTTGCCAGCCGATTGTGAAGGGCGAGCTTCACAAAGTAGCGGTCGTCTTTCGTCATGCCCGTCTCGAGAGATTGAACCTTACACACGTACTTACAAACACTTCCATCGGGCGTCAAATCGGACTGCGAGCGAGGGTCGAGCGAAGGCAGATCCTGATGGCGTTGACTCTCGGCCGCTTGGGTTGGCTCCGGCAAGGACTCGCTTGCCAGGCGAGAAATTCGTGAGCAGTTGCCGATGGTGTCGATCGGGACCACCGTGGCCATGTACTCGGAAACCTCGGTCCCCGAGACTGACGGTGGTGCCGGCAATGTGGGACCTGCCCATTGCACCCGCGGACAGGTGAGCGCCTTCGTGGGGGACAGCCTTACAAGCGCTCTCTCTGGAAGGCGCTCAATGAGCATCTTCGTGATGAGCACCTTCGGATGGAGTCCCTTCGCTGGCGGCTCTAGCGAAGATGCCCATGGCAGCAGCTTGATGAGCACCTTCGTGAGCGTCCGCCCTGAAGGCCGTTTCTCGGCCAGTTGCATCCGACCGAAGCACAGCCACGCTCAGCTCTAGAGCGAGCACACGGCGCTCCTCCGCCGAGCACTCAGCGATGGCCTCGCGGGCTCGTTCGATCGCAGTTGCCGAACGCGGGGGCACAGATGGGGCACAGAATGTGCGCCTTTCGGTGTCCAATAGGTGTCGCAAGCGCTCTTCCCGGTCCGGGAAATGGCAGCCCAGAACCGGCCTGCTAGGACGTGCCTGGCCTGTTGGTGTCCGACTGGTGTCGCACCGGGCGCGCGGTTCGAGTCCCCTATCCTCCATGCCCCGCAGCCTGCAAGCTGCGGGGTTTCTGCATCTGGTGGCAGCCGATCCCGGTCTCTGTATTCCAAGCCAGGCTGTTCTTGTTCGGCTCTGCGGGCGGTCTTCCTCTCCCTGCGGACCAGGTTCCCACCTCGATCAGGATGGTTGGGAGTCAGAATTGCACAGACAACTGGGGTTGTAGGCAACCCATTCCGCCATCGGAGAAGCTGGCGTCCCAGGCGGGCACATTCCTGGGGGGACGGACTGAGCGGACCGTCCGCTGCCAGTTGTCGCCTGGCCGCGCTCGAGCGTTGGGGGTCGATGCCTCGGCCCATGGAGCCGCGTGGCTGCGTGGTCTCCGTGGTGGTCTGAATCCGCCGATCTCATGGCACGCCTACCTTGATGTGTGATGATGTACGCTGACAACAAACCAGCTCGGAGTTCATCCACCAGATCGCCGACATCCAACCGAAAGACGATGCCTTCATGGCCATCGTCAATCTGGACAATATGAGCGCCAGCTTCCCCCCGGCTCCCGATCGTGGGCCCGGCTGTTTCGACCTCCCCATCGATCCGCGCAGCGGCGAGCTGAAGACGGAAATCTGGCAGCGCCTGCTGGCTTTCGACCCGATGCACATGGTCGAAGCTTGTGCCAAAACCTGCGCAGACTGGAGATGCTCTGGATCGATTGCGGAAGCAAGGACCCGTTCCATCGCGATCTGGGCGCACGCCACCTGCTGCTGGGCGGGCACATCACGCGACCTGCTGCAGCAACCCCCGGCTCCTGCCGCGCCGAGACGCGCCTCTCAAACAGCAGTTGATCGCTTCCGTGGGTCAACCTATCCTCAAGTCGTCCCTGGCACACAACCATCGAAGGCAGCATCATGGCCGCAGAATCCTCGACTCCGGAATCACCGCAGGACGACGAGACCACCATCGTCGGCTCCAGAGAGCCCGCAGCCCAATCCCCTACAGACCCCGGCACGGGGCCGACACTCCGGCCAGGCTCCGGTGAGGCCAAGGATCCCACGGCTGGCTCTCGCACAGCGCATCCCGAGCTGCACCGCATCGGTGAATTCGAGATCGTGCGCGAGCTGGCCCGAGGTGGTATGGGGGTGGTCTATGTGGCCCGCCATCCCCGACTCGATCGTCAGGTGGCCCTCAAGGTAATGCTTGCCACCGGCCAAACCCGCCAGGACCAGCTGGAGCGCTTCGCCATCGAAGCGAGGGCAGCGGCCCGACTGCGCCACCCGAACATCGTCGGAATCCACACCCTCGGGGAGGACCGGGGTCGTCCGTACATCGTCATGGACCTGATCGACGGGGAATCGCTCAAGGACCGCATCAAGCGGGCCGGTCCGCTCGATCTCCGAGAGGCCGCGCGTGTGACGCAGCGCCTGGCGGAAGCCCTCTCCTATGCACATGCGCGCGCCATCCTGCATCGGGACATGAAGCCGGCCAACGTGCTCCTCAGCGGCGATGGGGAGCCGATGATCACCGACTTCGGTCTGGCCAAGGACATCAGGAGCCCCGACAACGAGGGCCTGACCGACACGGGGCAGGTCATGGGAACCCCCGGCTACATGCCGCCGGAGCAGGCGGACGGGAAGCTGGACCAGATCGACAGGCGGGCCGACATCTATTCCCTGGGCGCCACGCTCTACGAAATGCTCACCGGACGAGCCCCGTTCGCGGGCGGGAGCCTCATCAACCTGCTCCATGCCGTCCTGACCAAAGAGCCGGAACCGTTGCGCAAGCTGCGCCCGGACGTCGACCGCGAGCTGGAGACGATCTGCCTGAAGTGTCTACAGAAGGAGCCGGAACAACGCTATCCGTCAGCGAAGGCCCTGGCCGACGATGTGGGGCGCTACCTACGCGACGAGCCGATCGTGGCGCGCCCCCCGACCCGCCTCGAGCGGGCCGGAAAGTGGCTTCGTCGGAACCGGGTGCTAGCCCGCGGTATGGGGCTGACAGTGGTTGTGGCGCTGGTCTTCGTCGTGGCGTTGACCGTGTACTACCTCATCGATCTACGCCAAAAAGAGAAGGCAGCCAGGGATGCGGCGCGGGCAGCAGAGCTTGCCGCGGCGGAGGCGCAACGCTCAGCGACGGCGGCGGAGGGTCGCGAGATGATCGTCACGGGCCTGCTGGACGGGGTCAATGACATGTTGGACGAGATGAATCAGCGTCCTGGCACGACGTTCGGCGAGGCTCGGCAAGAGATCTTGGGAATGGCATTGGAAACCGCCGAGAGGCTTCGAGATACCCACATGGAGGAGGCTCCGATCTCAACCAGGGCGGCGGACGCGTATCACCGAATAGGGAATCTCGCAGTGACTGCAGGCAGATGGGATCACGCCGGGGGTGCCTATCAACAGTCTCTGGAGATCCGCCGCAGGCTTGTGGCCCAGGACCGGACGAACGCAACGGCGCGCCACGATCTCGCCATCTCCCTCAACAGGCTGGGCAGACTGCGTCATCGGCAGGGGGATCTCGTGGGTGCCTTGCAGGCTCATGAGGAATCCCTGCAGATTTGCCGAGGCCTTGCGTCACACGACCCGACCCAAGCAACCACGCTTAGCGCGCTCTCCGCGTCTATCAAACACGTCGGAGATGTCCGCATCGAGCAGGGAGATTTCGCGGGTGCCTTGCGGGCTCATGAGGAATCCCTGGAAATCGATCGTGCGCTGGTGTCGCAGGACCCGACGGACGCGAAGGCGCTCCGTGCTCTGTATTGCGCCCTCGAACGGGTGGGGAATGCACGCATGGCGCAAGGGAATCACGCGGAGGCGTTGGTGGTCTACGAAGAGTCCCTGGAAATCTGTCGAGAGCTGGTGACGCGGGATCCAACGTATGCGACAGCGGGTCGTGACCTCTCCAGAGCCCTCTGCAAGGTGGGAGATGCTCGTAGGGCGCAAGGCCAACATGCGGAGGCTCTGACGCTCTACGAGGAAGCCCTGGAATTCGATCGCATGCTCATGTCGCAGGATCCGACGAACGCCGACGTGCGCAACGACTTGACCGTCTCCCTGGCCAGTGTGAGCGAAGCACTTCAGGCGCTAGGCGATCACGCGGAGGCTCTGGCGCTCTACGAGGAATGCCTGGAATCCGATCGCATGTTCCTGTCGCAGGATCCGACGAACGCCGACGTGCGCAGCGACTTGACCGTCTCCCTCGACAATGTGGGCGAAGTACGTCAGGCGCAAGGGGATCTGGCGGGAGCTCTGCGGGCCCACGAGGAGGCCATACAGATCCGCCGTGAGGTTGTGTCGCGGGATCCGACGGACGCAAAGGAGCACCAGTACTTGTCCGATTCCCTCTTCAGAGTGGGCGAGATTCGCCATGCGCAGGGGGAGCTGGCGGGGGCTCTGCTGGCCCACGAGGAAGCCCTGCAGATCCGACGCGAAGTTGCATCGCAGGATCCGAAGGCGTGGCGTGCAATCTCTGTTTCCATCAGCAGGGTGGGCGAGGTTCGGGAGGATCAAGGAGATCTCACCGGAGCGTTGGAGGCATACATCGAATCCCTGCAGCTCGATCGAGAGCTTGTGTCGCAGGATCCGGAGAGCGCGACGGCGCGCCAGAGTCTCTACATTGCCCTCGAAGATGCGGGCAGAGTGCGTCAGGCGCAGGGAGATCTGGCGGGAGCTCTGCAGGACATGGAGGAGTCTCTGCAACTCAGCCGAGAGATCGTGTCACAGGATCCGACAGGCGCGAAGGCGCGCCGTGACCTCGCGGCAACTCTCTCGAGATTGGGCAATGTACGTATGGAGAAGGGGGATCTTTCAGGGGCTGGGGTGGTCTGGGAGGAATCCCTGGAAATCGCCCGGGAGCTTGTGGCACAGGACCCGACGGACGTCACGGCGCGCCGTGAGCTCTCCGTAGCCCTCGAGAAGATGGGGCGGGTGCGGTATGCGCAGGGGGATCCCGTCCATGCTTTGCAGCACCTTGAGGGCTGCATAGAGATCCGCCGAGAGCTTGTGGCGCTGGATTCGACGGACCCAACAGCTCGTCGCGACCTGTGCGTTTCTCTCTGGAACCTGGGCGCCATGGTGCAGGCGGAGGGGGACACCTCGGGGGCTCTGGCTCATTTTCGAACAGCCTGGGAGAACTTCCAGGTCCTGGTCGAACAAGCCCCCCAGTACCAGCCCGAGATGGACGCCCTTAGACGTGACATCCGCATCGCCCAGTTGACCGGGGAAGGTCGAAACCCGGGCACATCCGGCGAACACCTGGAGCTCGCGCAAGCACTGTACGCCCGAGGGGACTTCGCCCGCTCGGTTGAGCATTTCGCCCAGGCCTTGCAGGATCAGGCCATTCGCCACAGTCTGGAGGGCTGGGGAAACCTGTACTGGGGTGCATGTTCAGCAGCTCGCGCGGCAGCTGATGCCGAGGGAGAGGCCAAAGAAGCACATGTCGATCAGGCCCTGGGCTGGCTCAGCGAAGATCTTCAGCTTCGGCGCCAGGTGCTCGCGCAGATCGCGCAGCTGCTTGCCGACCCCGACATCTCCAGCGAACAACGCGCAGACCTCGAAGGCCAGAGAGCCGCGCAAGCTGAACATCTCATCGAAGCCCACGAGCTGGACCCGGACCTGGACTCGCTGCGCGCTCTACCTGCTTTCTTGGAGCTCTTCGACCGCTGAGGGGCGGGCGAGGAGCGCAGCGTTGAGACCAGCCCGCAGCGGGATTGCTGCGGCCCGCGGTCTGGCTCGATCCGCGCCGTGGTCGATGGGACTCCTGGCCCCAAAGGGGAAGCGGAGATTCTGGTCGAGGTGGAGGCAGGCACGAGCCATCGCACGGTCATCCCCTGGCCGTTCAGAGGGCTGCTTGCCGCGGTCGATCCACTATCGATGCAGCCTGATCCCCGAACCCATGTCTTGCTGATGCGTGTGCAGCCCCTGGTTGCAGAGTGAGGCGGCTACCGCGCGCAGAGCGTGTGCGTTCGGAGCTATGCCCACGGAGGGATCCGAAAGCCCGATAGCGCTTGACGAACCTCAAGCGGCCCGGTGATGCTAGGGCACACCCCCTCCGTCTCGAGGAGCAGAGCATGCGTGTGCTGGCAGGGGATATCGGCGGGACCAAGACCCTGCTGACACTGATGGACCTGATCGGCAGCGACTACGAAGAGCTCAAACGCGAGCGCTTCGTGAGCGCCGACTACTCCGGCCTCGAGGCCATGATCGCTGAGTTTCTGGGCGGCGCGCGCACAGGCCTGCCCATCGAAGCCGCCTGCTTCGGAGTCGCAGGCCCCATCGTCGGCGAACGCATCGAGCTGCCGAACCTGCCCTGGGCCATCGATGTGCCTGCTCTGAAGGCGGCGCTCAAGGTCGACAACACCGCGTTGATCAACGACTTCGCCGCCATCGGCTACGGTCTCGATCTGCTGCGCGATGAAGACCTGCTGTGCCTGCAGGAGGGGTCCGCCGAATCCCGTGGTCCTATCGCCGTCATCGGCGCGGGCACCGGCCTGGGCCAGGCCTCGCTGTACTGGGAGGGCGAGGGCTACCGCGTGCACGCCTCCGAGGGCGGGCACTGCAGCTTCGCGCCTCAGAATGCCTCGCAGTATGCCCTGCACGCCTATGTGCAAGACAGGCTCGGAGGCCACGTCTCCTGGGAACGCCTGGTCTCGGGCAATGGCCTGGTCAGCATCTACGGCTTTCTGCGCGCCCAGCGCAAAGCGATGCAGCCTGCGGAGCTCGGGCGGGCGATGGCCGAGGGCGATGCAGCCGCTGCCATCTCGCTCCACGCCATCGAAGGCCTCGATCCCATCTGCGTCGAAGCCCTCGATCTCTTCGCCTCGCTCTATGGTGCCGAGGCGGGCAACCTGGCCCTCAAGGTGCTGGCGACGGGCGGTGTCTATGTCGCGGGAGGCATCGCTCCCCGCATCGCCGCCTGGTTGCAACGCGGCCCCTTTGTCACGGCCTTCAGGGCCAAAGGGCGCATGGCGAGTGTGCTCGAGAAGATGCCCGTCAGGGTGGTCCTCAATCCCCAGGTGGGCCTGCTGGGCGCCGCAGCTTGTGCGGCCCGGCTCGCGCGGTCGGGATCCGGAGCCGCCGGCCCATGAGGGGAGAACCGCGGCCAGGGGCCGAGCTTGGGCGCCTGGCAGACGAAGCTCGGCGGCTGGCCAATTGGAAGCGCTGGGGGCCGTACCTTTCGGAGCGCCAATGGGGCACGGTACGCGAGGACTATTCGGCCGATGGCCAGACCTGGGCCGACTTTGACCATCATCAAGCCAGGAGCCGCGCCTACCGCTGGGGTGAGGACGGCTTGCTCGGCATCTGCGACCGCCAGGGGCGTCTGTGCTTCGCCCTGGCGCTCTGGAATGGCAGGGATCCCCTGCTCAAAGAGCGCCTTTTCGGGCTGACCGGGCCGGAGGGCAACCACGGCGAGGACGTCTTCTCGGGGGGATTCCTGGGTCTCGACAACATCGGTGTCTTTGACCGCAGCAAACCCCTGCCGACCGGCGGCCACATCGAACAGGCCGATGGCACGGCCTGGATGGCTTTCTACGCGGGCACCATGCTCTCGATGGCCCTTGAGCTGGCCCACGATGACCCGACCTACGACGACCTGGCCTCGAAGTTCTTCGAGCACTATGTCGCCATAGCCCACGCCATCAACACCCTCGACGGCACCGGCCTCTGGGACGAGCAGGACGGCTTCTACTACGACCATCTCGACGTTTGCGCCCAGCTGATCCCCCTCAGGGTGCGCTCCCTGGTCGGCCTGATTCCCCTGATCGCCGTCGAGGTCATCGAAGAGGAGGCCATCGCTCGCCTGCCGGGCTTCATGAAGCGTATGCAGTGGTTTATCGAAAACCGCCCTCAGCTGTTGAGGGAGATCTCCTGCTTGTCCCACTGCCGCATCGACGAGCGCCGCAGCCTGCGCCTGCTCGCGCTCCCGACCCGCGAGCGGCTCGAGCGCATGCTGGCCTACCTGTTCGATGAGGATGAGTTCCTCTCCTCATTCGGCATCCGTTCGCCGTCGAAGGCCCACC
The DNA here is from genome assembly GCA_029260765.1 of Planctomycetota bacterium. Lineage (GTDB taxonomy): Bacteria > Planctomycetota > J058 > JAJDCP01 > JAJDCP01 > JAJDCP01. The sequence goes on along the minus strand of JAJDCP010000190.1, from coordinate 6,200 downwards.
GCGATGCGCCCTACAGCTTTCGGGTTCAGGATCGGGAGTACCGGGTGTCCTACCAACTCGGCGAATCGGACTCCTATCTCTTCGGCGGAAACTCCAACTGGCGGGGGCCGATCTGGTTTCCGCTCAACTTCCTGATCAGCGAGGCGCTCGAGCGTTACCACTACTTCTATGGTGGTAGCCAGCAGGTCGAGTTTCCCACCGGTTCGGGGGAGCAGATGAACCTGGGGCGCATCGCCCAACTGCTGTCGCAGCGGCTGGTGTCGAGCTTCGAGCCGGATGGCCAGGGTCGCCGCCCCTGTCACGGTGCGGAGCCGCGCTACGCGGACGATCCCGACTGGCGCGAGCTGGTGCTTTTCTACGAGTATTTCCACGGCGAAGCCGGCACCGGCCTGGGAGCCAGCCATCAGACAGGTTGGCCCGCGCTGGTGGCCAACCTCATCGCGAAGCTCCAGCGCCCCTGTCGCTCTCCGACCAGGCGCCTCGAGCGTCTCAGGCGCCCCTGGCTGCGGCGGGATCCCTGACGCCTCGCTTCACGATTTTCGTCGCAGGCTGCTAGAAGATAGGTCTCGCCGCTGGTGTTGATTTCTTGCTGGCCCACTTCGTCGACAGCTTGCCCGTCGTGTGCCAGCAGGCTCGTCTGGACGTTCCTCTCGATGTTGTTGTGTCGTCTCGAGCGAAGACCCCGATCTCTGCTACCCTGTACGAAGTTGGGCGAGCATCAAAGTCGAGGAGGGAAACTCATGTCTGGTGTGTTCCGTCAGGCAATCCAGCTGGCATTTGTAGTGGGCTGCGTAGTGGGAATCGAGCCGGCATTCTGCCAGGCCGATCTGGGCGGGAGTCCGCGCGAGCAGCTCGCGCGGATGAACAAGATCCTGGCCGAGCTGATCACTCTGGCCGAGAGTGGAGACCTGACAGCCCGGTCGGTCCAGGGGAGTATCGACGGATTGCGGCGGCAGCAGGGGAACGTCGAGGGAATGCTGCCTGCGCTCTGGGGGGTCGGCTACAGCGACTGGTCGTGGCAGCTGCTCCTCGTCGACAGTGAGCTCGAGAGTGTGATCGGGGTCGACGCCGATGATGTGCTGGCCGGCGTGGACTCGCACATCGAGGGGGCGTACGACGCCATCGCAAACCTGATCACGCTGTTGCTGTCGAGCCCGGACAAGCAGGCGCAGGAGGCGGCCGAAACTCTCAAGGGCATGATGAGCAGCCTGCTGGCGGCGGGGGACAAGTACAAACAGGGGATCTGGAACAAGGACGACCTCGACCGGGTCCTCAAAGATGTCGTGCGGCGCAAATACGCCCTGATGGGCGGCCTGCCCCCCATCCACGGGCACAGCTTTCGTAGCTGGTATGATGCCTTCAATGCCCTCCGTGCGAGTCTGTTGCGCGTCGCCGCGGTCGCGCACCTGGCCGGAGACTCGAACCCTGATGTCGGCGACGGCCTGCGCGAAGCGAAGCGGCTGAAGGAACGCATCGAGGAGATGTTTCCGGAGCGTTAGCCTCTCATTCGGGCAGGCCGTTGACGGGACCGCCTGCGAGCCTCGAAGAGCGCCGCCAGCTTGGACAGGCGCAAACGGACGGAGTCGAGCGATGAAAGCAAGCGCGTTGGTCCTACTCCTGTGCGCAACGGCCTGGACTCAGGAGCTGCCCGTGGGCTCGGGGCTGGCTGCCTCCTATCCTCACGACCGGGAGATCAGCGAGCACCCCGCGGTCATCTTCGCGGACGACTTCGAAGCCAGCGATCCATGGGAGAAGCGCTGGGACAGTGTCCGGGACGACGGCGGTGTGCTCGCACGCGTCGCGCCCGAGGACCACCCGTGGCTTGGGGCTGGCTGTCTGCAGGTGACCGCCACGCTCGGCGACAACACGGGCGGCGGCCTGACCAAGTGGTTCGAATCCGCCCCCCGGGTGTTCATCCGCTTCTACACCCGCTTTGCCGAAGATTGTGACTATGTCCACCATTTCGTTACCCTGCGCGCCAACGCGAGCCTGCAGGGCAGCGAGCGTTGGTCCGGCTTTGGCGGAGCCGGTCAGCGGCCAGACGGCGCGCTGCGCTTCTCTACCGCCCTCGAGCCCTGGGGAGACTGGGGGCGCGAGACACCGCCCGGAGTCTGGAATTTCTACTCCTACTTCCACACCATGAAGGAGTCGGGCGATGGCAACTTCTGGGGCAACAGCTTCCGTCCCCCTGAGCAAGCCGCGATTGTCCGCGGCACCTGGATCTGCTGTGAGCTGATGCTGGTACACAACACGCCCGGTGTGTCGGACGGTGAACAGGCCTTCTGGATCGACGGCGAGCTGCGCGGCCACTTCACGGGCATCAACTGGCGCACCTCGCCGACTCTGTGGGCCAATGCCTTGACCCTGGAAGCCTACGTGACCGACCGTTGGACCGAGCAACGGGTGAACGTAGTCGCCTTCGACAACCTCGTGATCGCGCGCGAGTACATCGGACCGACGGAACCTTAGCGGCGGCACCTGGGCCGCGGGATAGAGCGATCGGGCGGGACCAGCCAGAGTCGATCCTCCAGGCCGGGTTGCTTCGAGTCCATGCCAGGAGCTTCGCTCGCGGCGCAGCCCGTCTGTCGCTGGGACCCGCCCCAGCGAGTCCAGCGAGCCGCGTGGAGACACGCAATATGGATGGTTGCGACGGGCTTGAGCGATCCGGAGAATGATCCTCATTCCCTGGTAAGGAGTCGACCTTGGAAACTGCGACGCTCTTCGGCTACACGACCCATGAACCCGTTCCCGGCTCCGGATTCTCCGCGTTCCGGGCGACGCGGGATGCCGATGGCGCGGTCGTCGTACTCCAATCCCTACCGCTCCCTCCTCGCCAGCGCGAGGAGCGGGTCGGTTTCCTGAGCTCTCGGCTGACCTCCGTGCGCCATCCAGCGCTCCTGGAAATCCTCGCCTGCGGGCCCGACGCCCGAGGGCTGGTGCTCGTCACGCCACGGTACGGGCCCAGCTTGCAGGGCATGGGGCCGCTCCCCCCCGCGCGAGTCGTCACGCTCGCCCGGAGCGTTCTCGCTGGCCTCGACGTGTTGCACGCTGCGGGCCTGTATCACGGCCTGATCAACCCGTCGAAGCTGCACGCAGAAGAGGACGGCGCGGTCAGGCTCTCCGGCCTCGGAGAGGTCCAGGGGAGCGCGGGGGAGGCGCTGATTATCGGAGCGATGGGCCGCTTCCTTTTCCCGGGCGGCCGCAGCGAACGCTTCGACGCGCCTCCTCTGCCGGTCTGGGACCTGTTCGGCCTCGGAGTCACCCTGTATGAGCTGCTGGCGGGCTGCTGCCCGTTCGGCTCGGAGATGGCAGCGACCCCGATGGTGCCACTGTTCAGAGCGCAGTCCGGTGCCTTCCGTCCTATCTCGGAGGTCGCTCCGGGGGTCCACGCACCTCTGGCGGCGGCGGTGCACCGGCTTCTCGCTCCAAGAGCGGAGGAGAACTTCTCCTCGACGGATGCGCTGCGGGATGCGCTTGCGGCAGAATGAAGCGCGGCGACTTACGGGGAATGGCTCTCAGCTGACGACGCCGGCGCTCCAGCCCAGGGCGCACACCTCGAACAGACTCAGAAACGGGCGCGAACCCGAAGGTCCGCGCCCTGGTCTCCCCCAAAACCCAACAGTAGATGTCGCACCCCAACGGGTTGCTTCAGAACGAGAGGTCGTCTTCGGAATCGATACGCGTGTGGCGCGGCCCGCCGATCTCGAAAGTGTTGTAGTCGTCGGACCACTTGATCGTATACGGGCTGCCCGTGCGGGCATTCTCTTGCCCTTCATCGTATTGGATCAGGACCTTTCGGTAGGTCCGTTCGAGCAGGGGCTCTTCCACAGTGCTGAAGACCAGGGTCGCCAGGAGCGGTGGGTTGTCCTTCGTCGTGTCGAAGTTCATGCGGAAGCGAAACTTCGAGTTGATCGTGATCTTGCTGTTCTCGAATCCTTCCATCTTCCAGCTTCCGACGAACTTCTTTTGCTCTTCTTCAAAGCTCGGGCCGGTTGGCTCGGTGTTCTCACTCGCTTCGGTCCCACCGGTGTTGCCGCTCGGCTCGCTGTCTCCACAAGCGACAACAGCGAACGACAGCGTTCCGACGAGCAGACTGATCAGCAGACGTTTCATGGTTCCTCTCTCCCTTTACCCGGATCTCGTCTGACGGAACGCACATCGTTCAAACGTGCAGCCGGCGTGTACCAGCAGTGCGCCCGATCAAGCTCTCCCGGAATCCGCAGGAGGCTCAAGAAAAATCTGACAGTCGAGGTCCCCCGGCGCTGGGAGCTGGTTTGGCCGATCTCGGCTCGGTCCGCATCATTCCCCGCCGGCTGGGTCGGGCCAGAGTCGGCCGAGCAATTTCTTGACCTGGAAAGCCGATTCGGCGTCGAGCTCGGGCAGCTCGCGGAGCAGCGCGGGCACCATAGCGAGATCCAGCCTCTCCAACTCTCCGAGCGCAGCCTCCCAGTCCTCCGGATCGTCAAGCCGCGCCAGCCGGCTCGCCAGCCACTCGGGGTCGGGCGGCTCGAGCCGTTTGAAGACCAGCCTGCCGCCGAGCTCGAAGCGTCGGATCTCGCCGCTGGCCGTCCGCTCGTAGACCGCCTCGCTACCCGGCCCCTTGACCCGCATGAAGCCCTCCTCATCAAGGAAGAACTCCGGCTCGTGCCCGGTTCTGGAGTTACAGGCGATCCGTTGGCCCCCTGCCTCCAGCGCTGTGACCTGCATGTCGAGGGGCAGGACGATGCTGAACCGGTTGCGGTACCTGCTGATGGAATCCAGCGCCTGCAGCAGCATGCCGTCGGTCAGCTCGAGACTCTCGAGCACCAACAACATCTGCGGTGGCCCGCACAGGGCCTCGGGACTGTCTTCCTGCTGGGGCAGCAGCCCTTCCCGGCTTGAGTGGAGCATGGCCTGCAGACCCGGCTCGAGGTCCGAGAGGCCGAGGGGGATGGACTCGTGGCGCTTGTTGTTGCCCATGACCAGCTGCCAATCGGCCTTCAGGATCCGCAAGCTATGGTCGAGCCAATGGCGCACTGTGCATTGGACTACGTCCGGCGACAGGGACTTGACCAGGCGCGCCTCGAGCAGAGCGACGGCAGCCGTCTCTCCCTGGCCCGCCTCGACCCGCAGGCGCAGGCTGCCTATCGGGGTGCCCTCTGTCAGGGAATGGGCGACGCTATACCAGCGCTCCCCGAAGAGCCGCACTTCGATCTCGACATCCTCGAGGAAGCGCCGGGGAGCCTCCTGGGCCCGAAGGGCGCAGAGGGGCAACAGCAGACATAGAGCGGAGACGACGTAGCGCGGGCGCAGCATGACGGGGCTCCGGTCGGCCTTCAGCCATTATACCGCCATTTCCCGCTGAAAACAGCTGGCGGCAGGGCAGCCGCCACCTTTCTACAACCGCACTCCCTGGGGATAGCCGAATGCGTCGTCGGGATCGTAACGGCGCTTGACGGCCTGCAGGCGGTCATAACTCCCCCCGTAGTACGCCTGCGCCCAATCTTTGAAGTCGAGGTCGGGGTAGTTCCTGTAATGCCTGCGCACACCATGGCCAGCGAGCAGGCCCTGCACCTGGCGGAAGGTCGCGAGCAGGGGAGCTTCCTGCTCCGGAAGCTCGTAGTAGGCCTGCAGTTCGGCCAGAAAGGGACAGCCTCGATGGGCGAAAGCCGAGCGGCGCGCCAGCTCGGGATGGTTGATGTTGCCCCCCAGCGTGTTGACCTGGAAGATCAGGCCTCGTCGGCTTCCCACCAGCTCAGCCAACGGCTCGCTGACTCCCGCGATATCGTCCCAGCCGTCGTAGAAGCCGGCGGACGCATTCTTGAAGTACAGCGGGTGTTCGATGCCGTTATAGCGCTGCAGAGCGGAGGGAAGATCCTGCTGGCTGCCGGTGTGGGTCTTGTCGGTGATCCGGCCGAGCTCTTGCAGCACGCTGTGTAATGCGGGCTCCCGGTTCTCGGTATCGGTCACCAGTATGGTCAGACTCTGCCCGTTGAGCACGAAGGCCGAGAAGCTGGTCAGGGGCAGTCTGGCGGCCTGTGCGCACCAGGCCTTCAACAGGCTTGAAGCACGCTGCGGCCGCAGTTTGTATGCCTTGAAGCGGTGGCTGAACAGGCCAGCCGGCGCGGGAAAGGTGCGGAAAGTCATCGACGCGACCACCCCGAAGTTGCCGTTGCCACCGCCACGGCAGGCCCAGAGCAGCTCGGGATCGTCGCGGGTGC
>JAJDCP010000189.1 GCA_029260765.1 Planctomycetota bacterium | reverse complement strand
CGACCGTTCTTCCTGTAGGGGAGGGGTTTACCCCCTCCCTCGGGCAGGGGTAAACCCCGCCCCTACATGACAATCCAAAGCGACTGATGGCTTGGATCTTCTTACGTGAGACAGTCTCTATGAGCGCCGAAAACGAGTGGGCAGAGATCCAGCCGGCGGTCACAGACCGCCGCTACAGGGCGCCGAAAACGAGTGGGCAGAGATCCAGCCGGCGGTCACAGACCGCCGCAAACGTGCGGGCAGAGATCGATCCGGCTAGTACTTCACCCGTGCCCACTGATGGCGGATCGCGGGGGCCATATCTGCGAGACAGGGCAGGGTTTTGTATCCCAGCCCGAGCTCGATGTCCATCAGCTGGTGGCTGAGATCGCTGGCCGAGAGCTCTTTGGTCTCGAGATGCTCGATGTCCCCGGCCATGTCGTGAAGCTCGCGGTAGAGCCGGGCCAGGCCCTGGCTCAGGGGCAGCTCGTGCTGCCCCTGGCCGTCCGTGGGCGCGCTGTAGGCATCCCGGAATTTGCGGCTCGAGAACAGGTCGCGCAGCATGGCATCGACTTTGTAGAAGGTCGCCTCGGAGTCCTTCTTGGGGGGACTGACGTGGTGGCCTTCTTCTCCGCTGATGCGGGTGTGGATCAGAAAGTCCTCGAGAGCGCGTTCGAGCACGCGCAGCTCATACCCGAGGCGGGCGAGCCAGAAGTCCATGCCACCGAGGATCTTCAGTTCCCCGTCAGCAGCCGTTAGATGGTCGATGTACCAGCAGTAGGCCTTGGCTGCGTGATGCCCGAGCTCAAGGGAGTCGCAAAGTTTCTCGACATACTCGGGGTAACCGACGTCTCCGCCCGCAGCTTTCAAGCTGGCGGTGACACGACGGATCAAGGTGTCCCTCACCGTTTGCCCATCCCACAGACCCACAGGGACCCCGCCGCATGCGCAGCAGAGCTTTCTTGTTCCAACGCAGGGAGTATAGCTGCGCAGCGGTGGGGCTTCAAGGTGACCGACCTCAGTCGTCGTCTGAGAGCTCGCTCAACTTGAGGATGTCCAGCAGCAGCTCATTGATCTGTGAGGCGAGCTGAATGGCCTCTACATCCTCTTCGTTTACGTCGAGCCGGGCGTTGGCCATGCGCTTCGCCTTACGGAGCGTGGCTTCGGCTTCCTTCAGGTCGCGGCCTTGACTCTGTTTGTAGGCGTTGCGGTATTGCTCGAGCCCCAAGCGGTAGAGTCTGAAGGCCTCTGTCGAGTCCCATTCGCTGGCAGCTGCAGGCCGGGGCCCTTCGGAGGAGACTACGGGCTCGGGGGGCGGCAGTTTTTCCACCACCAGCCGGACATTGTAGGCCTCGCACCATAGGTCCCGCAGGCTGACATCGCGGTTGACCTCGAACAGGACCAGAGCCTCGCCTTTGCCCAGGGCCGTCTCCAGGGCCACCACCATCTGCGGGCGCAGACGATGCTCGGCCGCGAAGCGGGCCACACGGTACTGCGTGAGGCTTCCCTGCGCTTCCGCCAGCAGAGCCTCAAAGCGGAGGGCCAGCTCGGCGCGGTAGAGCTCGGCCGCGACCGGTGTCTCTGAGACCACATCCTCGCTGGCAACGAACATCTGTGAGCCATTTCCCAGCCGCACCAGACCACCGCCTTCGAGGTCGCGGAGGCGCCGCACGTCGAGCCGGCGTCCATCAGCGAGCTGCAGCCGCACCAGTCCAGCTCCATCCCAGAACTCGTGAGCCTGGACATCGTCGGTGAGGCGCTGAAAGAGTCGGAGTTTTGCCAGGTCACGGCTGAACTCGGGCACCGGACCCGAAGCGACCAATGTTGACTCTGCCCGCTGCAGCTCGCCCTCGGCCAACAGACGGCGCGCTTCGCGCAAGATGGTCCAGGGACTGTTGTCGGGCTCCTCGGGACCGCCGACCACGGGCAGAGGCGGCAGAGCCTCTTCGATGGGCTCGAAACTCGGGATCAAGACCTCGTCAGCGTTGGGCTGTTGCGCCTGTGCAGCCGCGAGGGCTTCGGCGTAGAGCTTCTTTTTCAGATAGGTCCTGACGCCGTTCAGGATTCCGGCCAGCGCGGCCGACAGCATCAAGGTGACGATCAGGGTGTGGCGCATCAGATGCACTCAGCGCATTTCGTAGAGGTTGATCTTGCGGTACAGCGTGCGGACGCCGATCCCCAGAAGTTTTGCGGCCTCTTCGCGGTTGCCTTCGGCGGCCTTGAGAGCTTGCATGATCGCTTCGCGCTCGAGGTCTCGCAGGTTGATGGTGGCCAGCTCCTGGCCGGTCTCGAACGCGCTCGGTAAGGCCTCACGCTCGAAGATCTCCTCATCGATGTCGTCTTCGTCGAGCACTCCGTCATTGTCGATTACAACCATGCGCTCGATGCAGTTCTTGAGCTGACGGACGTTGCCCGGCCAGGCATGATTGCCCAGAATGCGGCGCACGACCGGGGTGACCTGGCTGACTTCTTTGCCGTGCAGCTCACAGAACTCGCGCACGAAGGCGTCGACCAACAAGGGGATGTCGCCGCGCCGCTCGCGCAACGGAGGCAGGCGTACCGTGATGACCTTGAGGCGGTAGTACAGGTCGCTGCGGAAGTTGCCTTGCTCCACCTCCTCTTGCAGGTTCTTGTTCGTTGCGCTGATCACGCGCACATCGACTTTGTGGGTTGCGTTGCCGCCTACTCGGACGAACTCGCGCTCCTGAAGCACCCGCAACAGCTTTGCCTGTGTTTTCAGGGACATATCCCCGACCTCGTCGAGGAAGATGGTGCCGTGGTTCGCATACTCGAAGTGGCCCTTGCGGATCGCCATCGCATTGGTGAAGGCACCCTTTTCGTGGCCAAATAGCTCTGACTCCAGCAACGTCTCGGTGAAGGCGGAGCAGTTCAGCGCGACGAAGGGTTTGTTGTGCCGCGGACTCATGTGGTGCAGGCACTTGGCGATCAACTCCTTGCCGGTGCCCGTCTCCCCCTCGATCAGTACGGTCGCCTTGGTGCTTGCGGCCTGGGAGACGATGTCCATCACCCTTTGTATCGCGGAGCTGTTGCCGATGATCCCTTGCTTCCTGAAACGGTTGTCGAGCTCGCGGTGCAGCTGCAGGTTCTCGAGCTCGAGCAAAAAGCGCTCGCTCGCGCGCGCCACGACCGCACGCAGCTCTGCAGGATGCACCGGCTTGGTCAGGTACATCATCGCGCCGCGTTCCATCGCCTGCACGGCTCCTGTGACCGATCGGCTCTGGGCCAGGAAGATGCTTGGCACACGAGGGGTCAGCGCCCGAGCCGCGGCCAGGATGGCATGCCCGTCAACGGGCTCGTTCAGGTCGGTGGTCACGACGACGTCCGCGCTCTCGAGCAGCGACAGCGCCTCTTCACCAGTGGCCGCGATCTCGCATTGGTAGCCGCCGCGCGTGAGGCTGTCGGCCATCGCCTGGGCCTCGTCGGGGTCGGGGTCGACGATCAGCACGATCGTGTCATTCAGCTCAACCTCGGCCATGCACGCTCCAACTTGGCAGGGGGTTTCCAGGACGCGCTCTGCAGCAGCAACGGATGGCCCGCATGCCCTTATTGTAGAAACCACGCATCGGGATGCAAGCCGATCACGCGCCGCGTCGGCCTAGATCGAGGAGCCAACATCCCAGGCCGATCAACACGAACAGCGAGCTCGCATCGGACGAACGCTCACTGTTTGGCGGCCTCGGCGGGGGAGTTGTGTCGATCAGGACGCCTCCGCCGTGCTCAGCCAGCGAAGTGAGCAGCGAGGGATCGTTCGTCCAGGCAGCTGCGCGCTCGCGGGGCCAATCTTCGCGCATTGGAGAGATTCCGAGCCGGCGGCCCTGCGCGTCATGCCACTCGACGACCTGTATCTTTTCGGGCAACTCAGGCAGCTCGAGCTGGTAGTGCCCCAACCCGACGGGCTCGCAAGCGGCTCCCCCGCCCTCCCAGCTGACACTGAGGCGCTCAGCTACGCCGGGGACCGGTTCGAGTTGCCTCGCTTCAAGCCGTGCTCCCCCAGCACCGCGGCGCGCCAGGAAACGCCATCCGCCGCTGCCCGGCCGGGGACGCACGGCCTCCAGGCTCGCCTCCACCAAGCGTGGGCCGGCCGCGCCTGCGTGGTAACCGGGTGCCCATTCCTCCGCCAGGCCTGACGCGAACATGCACACGCGTCCCCGGCCTGCGTCCGCGACCGCCAACAGAGGATCGCCCGCCACGCTGAGGCCCAGGTGGGCACCCTGGCGGAGGCGCGTGCGTGCGTATGCTGCGATCGCTGGCCAGGGCCCAGGCACCCAGGGAGCGTTGTCGGCAACCGGGAAGGTGCCACGTTGAATGCCCGCGCTGAGCACCCTGCGCGTCTCCTCTTCGAGGGCCAGACGCAGGTCTTCTTCGACATCCTGCAGTTGCTGAAAGCGGCCGCCAGCAAGCTGCGCCAGGCGCCGTAGCAGGCCGGTCTGGGTGTGCGCTCCGACGCTGACGAAGGAGGCGCTGATTTCTGGCAGGCGCGCCCGCCAGGCCTTGAGCTCGAGAGTATCGGCGGGCTCACAACGCGTGCGGCCGTCGGTCAAGGTTACGATGTGGCGTACCTGGGCAGGAGACCCTTCCAGCATCGAGAAAGCGCGGAACAGAGCCGGGAAGACGTGCGTGCGACCCCGGGCTTCACCGAGCTGGGGCGGTACGCTGGGCGGCACCGCGAGCGGCAGCAGCTCGCGATAGCTCTCGTCGAACAGCAGCAGGGCCATGCGGTCCTGGTCGGTGAGAATCCGCAGCGGAAACAGTGCGTCGCGGACGCGCAGCAGTTTTTCCTCGAAACCCATGCTCGCGCTGGTGTCGACCAGAAAGACCACCGCGCTCCGCGGTCCGTCCTCGGGGCCCGGGCTCAGGTGCATGGGGAGCAGCTGCTCCAGAGGACTGCCGACCAGGCCCTCCCCTCCAAAGCTCTGCTCACCGCCCAATACGACCAGCCCGCTGCCGCCGCGCACCGCGTCCGCGAGCGTCTGTAAGGCTGCGTCGCCCACCTGGGCCGCGGCTACATCGTCGAGCACCACCCAGGGGGCGGCAGCCCATCCGACCTCACCCGAACGGATCTGTTGTGGCCTCAGGTGCAACACGGGCATCGAGAGCGGCAGAGCCCCGTCCCCCACCCATAGCACCTGCTCGCCAGGGTCGATGGCGACCGCGAGGTCCGCCGCATCGAGGCGTCCGCCGCGGCCACGCAGGATGAGACGGTACAGCGCAGGCCCCAACGAAGGCGCCTGCAGCTCAAAGCGGGTCACGGCCCACCCGGACGCGCTGACGTGGACGGTCTCGTTGGCGACAGCCTGGCCGGCGCTCAAGAGCTCGAGCCACAGGTCGTCGCCATGGCGTGCAGCCAGCGAGGCTTCGAGCGCGAAGACCTCCCCAGAGGCCAACAGCTCTGGCGCTCGCAGGCCGATGATGGCAGCCTGCGGGTCGGTGAGCTGCGGGCAGAAGAGGTGGACGGGATGGCCCGCCGCAGCGAGGGCGGAGGCTTCTTGAAGCACTTCAGACGAGATCGCCTGGGAGTCGGTCGCCAGCACCACGTCGCCGCCTTCTTCGAGCATGCTGCGGGCTTGGCGCAAGGCGGGAAGCAGCCGACTGCCATCCCCTCCCGGAGGCTGGAACAGCAGCGGCCAGGCCCCGGGTCCGTAGTCGTCCCAGTCCAGCTCGACGCTTGGGCGGTGCGCAAAGCTGAGCAGGCTCCAGCGGTCGACTCCTTCAAGCAAGTCGGGCAACGCGCGCCGCAATGCCGGACGCCGCTCACGGAACGAGCTGGAGGCATCGAGCACGAACAGGCGCCGCCGCTCGGCCGTTCCCTGCTTCCACCCCGGCCCCGCGAGCGCGATGCCGAGCCCGAGACACACGCCTGCGCGGGACAGCATGGCCCAGCTCGGGTGGCTCCTCGAGCCCACACGGCGAGCCCCGTAGAGAGCAGTCGCCGCCCCGAACAGCGCCAGCAAGAAGGCCGGGATCAACAGCAGAGGGTGGCTGAAGCTGATGGCAGCACCCCGCGGTTAGATATTGACGTCGCGCCGGCGAAAGATCAGCGAGGCGAGCCAGGTGGCGAGGATGATGTAGATGGCGCAGGTCAACAGGAGCGAGTCGAGCTCGATCGCGACGCGCGACACCCCGGGGTCGAACAGCTCGGGAAGACCGGAGCGTCCGCGTCGGAAGAACTCCTCCATCCGTACCAGGCTCAGGTCGATCCAGGAAAACAGCAACCAGCCCCCGAAGGCCTTGTGTTCACGTGCCACGACGGCTACGGCGGCCATCACAGCATGGGTGCTCAGGGCGGTGCCAAGCGCGACGCGGTTGCTGTCGAAGAAGGTTGAAAACAAGACGCCGCTGACCGCGATGGCCACGAAAGGGGGCCAGATGTAGAGCACAGTGCTCCAGATCTCCCGATACCCGTCGATGCTCGACAACACCGGTGCGCTGTGGTACTTCACGTCGACAAGGCGGAACAACTGCTGGCTGACCAGCAGACTGCTCGCGCAGACGAGGGCCAGAGTCAGAGTCGCGAAAACGGCGACCACGACGATCTTGGCATAGACGAACTCAACACGCTTGAAGGGATGGACCAGAAAGGTGTTCAGCGTGCGCAGTTGGCGCTCACCAGAGATCTGGGTGCTCGCGAAGACCAACAGGAAGACAGCTCCGGTGTAGACACCGTACTTGAAACAGTTCCGGTAGCATTCGAAGCCGTTTCCCTCTCCGACGATCTTCTGGGCGATGCCCAGCAGCACCACGACTCCGACACAGCCCAGGCCGCAGAACCAGGGGAAGGGGTGGCGGCGCCACTTGCTCCACTCGAATCGGAACAGACGTCCCACGCGTCGCATCGAGTTCATATGATTGGCAACGTGTGCATGAAGTATTCCTCCAGCGTGGGGCGCCGCGGCACCAGGCCGTGGACTCGGTAGCCCGATGAGACGAGCAAACGGGCGACCTCATTGATGCGGTCCTTCTTCACCTGGACCCGGAAGCCGTCGGTCTCGCGTACCACCGGATCCTCGACGATATTCTCCTCTTCGAGCAGGTTCAAGGCCGAGTCGGCTCGATCGACCTTGACATGCAGGCGGACGCGGTCCGTTTCGAGCACGTCCTTGGTGTCGCCTTCGACCCACAACCGTCCGCAGTGGATGATGCCGACCCGGTTGCAGAGCGCCTCGATGTCCGCGAGATTGCTGCTGGTGACCAGAAAGGTCACGCCGTGACCCGCCGCCAGGCGCCGGATCAGGCCTCGCATCTCGTCGACGCCCTGCGGGTCCAGGCCGGCCGTTGGCTCGTCGAGCAGCGCCAGCAGGGGGTTTCCTACCAGGGCGGCAGCGATGCCGAGTTTCTGGAGCAAACGCGGGGAGTAGGTGGCGACCTTCTCGCCGGCTCGCTCGTCGAGGTCCGCCCATTCCAATACACGCTGCAGGCGCTCGCGACCCACGCCGCGGAGGCGTGCCAGCAACTTCAAGTTCTCGCGCGCTGAAAGGAATGGGTAGAAGGCGGGCGCCCCGACCATCGCACCGACTTTGGAGAGCGTGTCGAGCGGATTGTCCTGGAAGTTGCGACCGAAGAAGCTGACGCTGCCCGAGGTCGGCCGCACGAGCCCCAGCATCAGCTGTAGACAGGTGGTCTTGCCGGCGCCGGGCAGGCCCAGCAGCCCGTAGATGTCGCCCTCGCGGACTTCGAGGTTGAGGTTGTCCACCGCCGGCGTGGATCCGTAGATCCGGGTGAGACCCTCAGTCTTCAGCACGACCTTCGCGCTCATCGGGTCCTCCGGCAATCCGCTTCCGCTGCGAGAGTAGCAGGCATGCCAGGGGGAATCAACCTGGGGGTAGGCGGCCTCGGCAGACGGTCACCTTGTTCTGGAAGTCTGGGCTGTCCGGCTGCAAGCGCAGGGCTGCCTCGAAGTGCTTCAAGGCCTGGCGGAATTGGGCAATCTGGAAGAAGTAGATTCCCAGGGCGTCGTGGGCTCCCACGCAGTCGGGATGTTCCTCGATGACCCAATGGAGCCGCCCGACGCCTCCGTTGATCTGGCCTGTCTGGATCTCGGCGATGGCCATCTCGACATGGACCAGCGGACCCCGCGGACTAAGGCCCAGGAATGCGCTGTAGACCTCGATCGCCAGGTCGAGCTCGCCGCGTCTCTGGTGCAGGGCACCCAGCGCCAGCACAGGTCCTTCCCGGTTCTCGTCGAGCTCAATCGACCGTTGGAAGGCTGTGATCGCTCCGGGTTCTTCACCCCGTAGCGCCAGCAGTCGCCCCCGCAGCTCCCAAGCCTCGGCGATCTGCGGGTGGACATTCAGGATGCGCGTGATGAGCACGAAGGCTACTTCTGTGCGGCCCTGCTGCAGCATGACGCGCGCCCAATCGACAAGCTGCGGATGGGCTGGGTCGAGCTCTGCGAGCTCTGCGAACAAGGGCTCGGCTGCGCCGTAACTTCCCTTTTCGAGCAATCGGCCCAGCTCGCGGCGCAATTCGACGAGCAGGTTCTCGCGCGGTCTCGGTCTCAGCGGCGACTTGGCGTGTGTGTCGCGCCAGAGTGTGATCGGGCTGCTCCAAACGTCGTTGCGGGCGTCACACCAAAAAGCCAGGAGCAGGGCCAGCGCCAAGGGAGGCAGCCAGATCCAGGTCTTCATGCGGCCGGCAAACGCGCGGCGATAGAGCAGCAGGCATGCGAACAGAATGCCCAGAGACGGGAGGTACAGCCGGTACTCGTTGGCGATCTCGAGGGGAAGCACCGTGCTCTCGAGCAGCAAGCCAGTGAAGAACCAGATGCCGCAGAAGGTCAAGAGTGGTCGTTTCCGCCAGACCGCCAGGCTGGCGGCAAACAATGCGGACAGGCACATGCCCGCGTACAGCGTCGTGGGGGGGGCGAAGAGCGTATCCGAGATCAAGAAGTGATGTTCGAGGTTCAGCCGCGAAGGATGCGGAAACACCACCAGGCTGATGTAGAAAGCGACCACGCGCAGCTCGGTCAACACGCGCTGCCAGGGCCCGTAGCCTGCGTGCTCGTACATGTCGACGATCCATTCTGTCGAATACTGGTAGACCCCATACGCGCTGACCAGGCAGACCATACCCAGGCAGAGAATCAACCTGCCCCAGTAGCGTTTAAGCAGGGCCTTGGGGCTCTGCCGAAAGAGCAGGAGCTCGACCGCGAGCACGATGGCCGGCAGGTAGATTCCGGTCTCTTTGAACAACAAGCCGAGCAGCCACAAAGCGAGCGCGCAGGCAACAGCGAGGTTTCGCTTCCAGCGTTGGCTTGCCGCGCGCGCCCATAAATACAGATTGAGGGCTGCCAGGCAGCATAGGGCAGACAGACCCACAGCGCGTTGGTGGATGAAAGTCACCGCGTGGGGGTGCAGAGGATGCACGAGCCAAAGCAGGGCAGCGATCCAGGCAAGCGTCGCATCGTGAAGTCCGTCGTCGGGCTTGGGGTCGTGGGCGCGGGCAATGGCGAGCAGCTGGAGGAGGAGCAGGAACACCAACAGGGCATTGGCGGCATGCGCGACGACGTTCACGATCCTGAAAGCGCTCGGTTCGCTGCCAGTCAGCTGCAGGCTCAAGGCCAGGCTCAGGTTGGTCAATGGGCGTTCGCGCCAGCGGAAGATGGTCTCCAGCGTTTCGAAGGACCAATCCTGCACCTGCAGGGTCGGGTTCCGGCCGATGCTGTCTTCGTCGTCGTACTGGAAGGGGAAGTCGAGGGTACGCCAATAGAGAGCGCCCGCCATCAGAGGCAGCAGCAACATGAGGGCGATGCATTGGCGACGGTCCGTCAACCCATCACCACGCGCTGGCGGCGCCGTCCCCAAGTGCCGGGAGCAGCAGAGAAGCGGCCGGGTATCGGGGTGGAGCACTGTGCACAGCAGCCGTTCTGCAGCCCCCAGTGCCCCAGTTGGTACCAGTCACGCTCGATCAGGAGCGCATCACACACCGGGCAGCGTGTGCTGCCTCCTTGCGTGTCGTGCACGTTCCCCGTGTAGACATAGTGTATTCCGGTCTTCCGCGCGATCTCGCGGGCGCGAGCCAATGTCGAGGCGGGCGTGCGCGGCACATCGAGCATCTTGTAGTCGGGATGGAAGGCCGAGAAATGCAGCGGTACATCGGGGCCAAGGTTCTCGATGAACCAGTCGGCCAGCCTCTGCATTTCTTCATCGCTGTCATTGTGTCCCGGGATCAGCAGCGTGGTGACTTCGAGCCAGATCTGCGTCTGATGGTGGACGTAGCGCAAGGTGTCAAGCACAGGCCCAAGACGGCCGATACAGAGGCGTTTGTAGAAACTGTCCGTGAACGCCTTCAGGTCGATGTTGACCGCGTCCAGGACCTCGAAGAAGGGCTCGCGTGCCTGTTCAGTGATGTAACCGGCTGTGACAGCGACGGTCTTGATGCCCCGTGCGCGGCAAGCCCGGGCCGTGTCGATGACGTACTCTGCCCAGAGCACCGGGTCGTTGTAGGTGAACGCCACGCTGTGGCAGCCATGCTCTGCGGCGGCTTCGGCGATGGCTTCAGGTGCTGCCGTGTCGCTGAGCAACTCGATCTCACGAGCTTTGCTCATGTCCCAGTTCTGGCAGAACTTGCAGCCGAGGTTGCAGCCGGCCGTGCCGAATGAGAGGACACTGCTGCCCGGATAGAAGTGGTTGAGGGGTTTCTTTTCAATCGGGTCGATGCAGAAACCCGTGCTGCGGCCATAGGTTGTCAGCACCATCTGGCCGTCGACGTTCTTGCGGACGAAGCAAAAGGCGCGTTGTCCGGGCTTGACCGTGCAGAACCGCGGACAGAGCTCGCAGCGGATACGGCCGTCATCATTCTCTGCTTTCCACCAACGTCCGACGTAGTCCATTGTCAAGTGCCTCAGTCCCCCGTTTGCAGTATGCCATGGTTCGGGAGGGGTTGCAAAATCCGCGCGTGTGCAACAAAGACCTTGATGCAAACGGCGTTCCGCCTATGATCGCCAGCTTGGAAACTCAGCTTTGGAGACTGTCGTGGACATGATCAGACCTTCCGTCAAAGGCGGCAAAGGACGGCTGCGCACAGGGCGTGGCTTCAGCAAGGGCGAAATCGAGAAGGCTGGTTGGACGGCTGAAGACGCCGACACCGCAGGCGTCGCGGTGGACCCACGGCGCAAGAGCTGCCACGACGCGAACGTCGAGAAGCTCGGTGAGATCAAGGCTGCCAACGAAGCCTAGCAGTCCTGCCGTCCGTAGCTGGTATCTCGCCGAGTGCTCTCTCGGTCACCATAGCCAGCCTGCGAGTGCCCCTGCGAGCAGGAGCGCGGTTCCCAACAAAACCCAGATCCAGAGGCTGGAGCCGTCGCGAGACGAGCCCGTCTCGATGTGCAGCGCATCTCCACGCAAGCGGCGTGTCGGACGCTCCGAAGCGGCGCCGAGAACGCTGGCCGCCGCGGGGCGTTGCAGCTGCCGCGTGGGTTGTTCGGAGGGAAAGACCGTGCCGCAGCGAGCACAGTCGTCCCGTGCGCTGGGGCGCGTTTCTCCGCAGGCTGGGCACTCCACCGGGATGCTTCTCCGTTTCTCGCTGACGGCAGCCGTGACAGCTCGTCCAAGAGCTGTTTCAAGCCTACTTCATGAGCTCGAGTTCTGCACAGTGTCATCGAAAACGGCGCCCGCAGGCGCCGTCTGGATCTCGCACGGGCACGCGGCCTCAGTCGTCCAGAATCTCGAGATCGTAGCTGCCCGGAGGCACATCGTCGATGGCGAAGCCTCCCTTGGCATCGGTGGTGGCGTCGACCGCACCGCCCTTGAAATTCAGGCGGATCTTCTGGCTTGCCACCGGCTCGCCGTCGCTGTAGTTCAGCACGCCTTCTACCTTGTCAGAGATGGTCATGACGCCGGACTTTGCAGTCTCGCAGTTCTCTGCCGTCAGCTCGAAGATGTACTCAGGCAAGGTGAACTGTGCGAAGCCTTTACTCTGCCAGTTCTGCTCTTGCGCGGTCAGGGTGTCGTCGGTGTCTTCCATGTAGACGACTTTCCACTCGGTCTCGGCCTTGCCGCCTTGAACCGTGGCGGAGAGGTCGCCGCTGGGCACCGGGTCGTTCTGACCGTCGGCGTCCTGTTCCCAGAGCTTGACCGTCACGGCCGTGCCGTCGGGAACGTTTGAGTCGGCGCTGAAGCTGATCTTGACGGTCTCTTCGGGCCGTGCCTTGGGCTTGCTCCAACTCAGGCTGCTGAATTTCCCCTTGGGCTTGGCATCCTGCGGCGGTGAAGCGTCGGGAGAGCTGGGTCCGGAGCTCGCTCCGGCTGCGGCTCCCGCGGCGGCGCCGGCACCAGCAGCTGGTGCGCTGGAGGCAGCCTGGCTCGCGGGCGGCTCGTCGTCATCGTCGACCAACTCGAGGTCGTATTGGCCAGGCGGCACGTCGACGATCCGGAAACCACCCTTGGCATCGGTCGTGCTGTCCATCTTGCCGCCCTTGAAGAGCAGGCGGATCTTCTGGGTCGCGATGGGTGAGCCGTCATCGTAGTTCAGCACGCCTTCGACGACATCAGCGATGGTCATGATGGCCGAGACGCCCTCTTCGACGTTGTCTCCCGACGCTTTGAAGATGAACTCGGGCAGCGAGAATTGCTCGAAACCCTTCTTCTGCCAGTTCTGCTCTTGCGCCGTCAGGGTGTCGTCGGTGTCTTCCATGTAGACGACTTTCCACTCGGTCTCGGCCTTGTCGCCCTTGACGGTGGCTTCGAGGTCGCCGTTGGGTACCTCGTCTTCGTCG
Organism: Planctomycetota bacterium; assembly: GCA_029260765.1. Classification (GTDB taxonomy): domain Bacteria; phylum Planctomycetota; class J058; order JAJDCP01; family JAJDCP01; genus JAJDCP01. Next base: position 40,552 of record JAJDCP010000189.1, on the reverse strand, counting down.
TCCGCGTCCTTCTCCCAGAGCTTGATCTTCAGCTTGGTGCCATCGGGCACATCGCTGGTCTCGATGCTGAGTTTGACCGTTTCGTCCGGGCGCGCCTTCGGCTTGCTCCACTTGCAGCTGGTGACCTTGCCCTTCTTGTCAGGTTCTTGTTTCTGGTCGGCAGCGGCGCCGGCCGCACCTGCGGCGATCCCCGCACCGTCGGCTCCACCAGCTCCGGAAGCGGCATTCGGGTCGTAGCCACCGCCGGCAGGCGTGGCGGGATCCACCGGACCGTCGTCGAACAGCACATCGAGGTCGTAGCTGCCCGGAGGCACGTCTTCGATGCGGTAGCCGCCCTTACTGTCGGTGCGGGAGTTGACCACCCCGCCCTTGAAGGTCAGCTTGATCTTGTAGTTGGCGATCGGCTGCTGATCCTCGAAGACCAGCACACCTTCGACCATGTCGGCGATCTTCAACAGGCCAGAGCGAGATCCCTCGCAATTTTCGGCGCTGAGCTCGAAGAAGTACTCAGGCAGCGAGAACTCTTCGAAGCCGGCCTTCTTCCACGCTTCTTCTTTGGCCGAGAGCTTGTCGTCGGTGTCTTCCATGTAGACGACTTTCCAGTCGACCGTGCCCTTGCCCTTGTCGACCACCGCCTCGAGCTCGCCCGTATCGACCGGGTCGTTCTCGCCACCGATGTCTTCTTCCCAGATCTTGATCTTGACCTTGGTTCCATCGTGGACATTGTCGTCGACATCGAAGCTGAGCTGGACCGTCTCGCCGGGTCGTGCCTTGGGCTTGCTCCACTTCAGGCCGCTGAAATTGCCCTTCGACCTTTCCTTGATTTCTTCTTCACTGTCGATCAGCTCGAGGTCGTACTCGCCGGGCGGCACGTCCTCGACGTAGTAGCCACCCTTGTGGTCGGTCTGCGAACGGATCTTGCCGCCCCGGAAGATCAAGAAGAACGGTTGGTTGCCGATCGCTTCGCCGTCTTCGTACTCGAGCACGCCCTCGATGATGTCGGCGATCGTCATCAGACCGGAACGGATCTTCGAGCCCTTGGCCTCGGCCTCGAAGAAGTACTCGGGCAGGGAGAACTGCTCGAAGCCCTGGCCTTTCCAGGCGATCTCCTGGCTGCTCAGCTCGTCGTCGACGTCCTCCATATAGATGACGTCCCACGGCACTTCGACCTTGAAGTCCTTGACCGTGCCGGTGAACTCGCCGCCTGGAACTGGATCGTTCTGGCCGTCCTTGTCCTCTTCCCAGATCTTGAGCTTGACCGTGTCGCCGTCTTTGAATTCTTGCGAGACGTAGACGCAGAGGTTGGCTTTTGCGCCAGGCCGCACCTTGGTCTTGCTCCAGTTGCATGCCTTGAGGGGCTCGTCGAGCAGCTTGAGCTTGTACTTGCCTTCGGGGACGTTCTTGAACTCGAATTTGCCGTCGCCATCGGTCTGCTCGACAATCTCGACGCCCGGCTTGAGCGTTGCGCTGAAGCGCTGATTGGTCATCGAGCCCAGGCCGTTCTGGTAGTTCAGCTGGCCCTTGAGGATGTCGGCACACAGCAGATCTTCGGAGGTCGCGGGCTGGTGACCCTTCGCTTCCGCAGTGAAGCGGTAGTTCGGATGGTCCCACTCGCGGAAATCTTTGCGTTCGGGGGCCTTTTCGACTTGCGTGTAGATGGCTTTCCAGGTCGTAGAGGCTTTGCCGGACTTGAAGCTGGCTTCGAGCGGATCGTGCTCGATCGGTTCGACCGTGCCGTCGGGCTTGACGACCGAGATCTTGAACTCGACCTCGGTGTCGTCGGTGATCATCTTGTTGCCGGTGCAGACCAGGTGCACCTCCTGCTTCGGACGCGTCTGCTTCTCGAGCCAGCGCGCCGCGACGATCTCACCGGGCTCGGGGATCTGGATGCCGCGCGGGCGGAGGTCGGGAATCACGGGGGCCAGTTTGGCAGCGATGCCCGGTTCCATCTCGGGTTTCTTGCTCTCGAGCTTGCTGGCTTTGCCTTGGGGGTCGCTGTCTCCGTCTTCGGGGACCTTGCCTGCGAAGCCGACGGACATCTCGGGCGGTTTGCTCTCGAGTTTGCTGGCCTTGCCCTTGGGCTCCTGGCCCTCGGGTTCGCCGGTCTTGCCGGCAAAGCCGACTTCCATCTCAGGCTTTTTCGAGCCGAGCTTGCTGGCCTTGCCTTTGGGATCCCCGCCGTCAGGTTCGCCAGGCTTCCCCTGGTATCCGGCCATGACCAACTCGGGGCCAGCGACCTTGAATTCTTTCTTGTCGAAGCCGACCTCGCGGTGCTTGCCTTCTTGCATCTGATACAGCGAAACTTTCAGAAAGTACGGTTTTTCGCTGTGGGGGATGAACTCGCTGGCGTGTTCGCCATGGGACAAGACGCCCGTCCAACCCCAATCTTCGTGCTCACCCTGGGTACGCTGCTCAAATCCGAGCGGATACTGCAGGATCGCCTCTTCGTTCTTGGCGATCTTGCCCGCATCATCAAAGATGTGGATACCAGCCAACAGCCGATTCTGAGGGTTGGTGAGCTTGTACTTGATCTGGAAAGCCTTGGGGAGGCCGTGCTCGTCGTCGCCGGGGCTGAACTTTTCGTTCATCTCCAGGATCTTGACTGGCGCGGGTGCCTTGAGGTCGAGCTTGCCCTTGTACTTCTTGGGGCGGCTCGGTGCACCGAATTTGATATCTAGGCGTGGCACGTGTGGCTCCTGCGAAGGAATCCGGCTCTGGGGTCACCAGTCTGGAGACATTGCTGCACTGTCACGACTGTAATTCTACTGGCGGCAGCAGGGCGAGGCAACCGGACCCGGCATCGCATTTGATGGGGGAAGCGACCGGCGGCACCATCTGGCTTGGAACTACAGAACATGTCTGGCGGGCGGACTCAGCAGCCTGCTCAGGCCAGTGGGCGGGCCTCGATCGCTTGCCAGGCCTGCAGCAACGCGACGACATTCTCTGCCTCGGGGGCCTGGACGCGCACTTCTTTGGCCTTGAAGTCGAGCTGCAGGGTTGCGTCGCCGCAGCGCCCGCGCAGCTGCAGCACCCTGCCCAAGTCTGCTTCGAGCACCAAGGCATTGCACAGCGGCTCAGGCAACTCGAAGCCGCCTCCGAGGCCGAGGGTGGTCGCGTCTGCAGCTGGAAGCTCGAGCGGTGCCATCAGCGGCGGTCGCTCATTCGGGATGTAGCCGGCCACTCCTTCACCGGTCTGGACAGGCATGAAGCCGCCTGACGGGTCACTGTGGGTCAGCTCGATGGAGGAGAGCTCGCCGGCCGCGTGCATCCAGCAGGCCGCTTTGAACAACAGAAAGTAGCTCGCCTGCTCGTATCCACGCACAGGCAGGCTGCCCTTTGCCACGCCATCTTCAACAGATGCTGTCGGCGAAGTTGCGGGGGCGAGCGATGCGGGATCGACATCCCAGCCGGTAGCCTGCACCTCTTCCCACAAGCCGAACAGGCGTTCAAACAGGTCGAGGTTGTCCACGCGCACACTCAGTTGCCGTTTCGCGAAGCGCACGATCATTGTCTGGCGCGGGTTGGCAGAAAGCTCAAGCTCAACGGGCCCCACCGACGAAGGCGGAAGCTTCATCTCTTTGAGCAGCTCCTGACAGATCCAGCGCGGATGCCGCACGTGGCAATTCGGACATTCTGCCATGGTGGCTGAGCCGAGGTGCTTGGCAAAGCGCCGGGTACGGCTGCGTTTGAACAATACGGTCAGGCTGGCATCGCTCCCCAGCGCTTCAATCCCGCCAAACAGCCATGCAAGACCACGGAAGATGTCGGTGTAGGAGGCGTTTCCCGAGCCCTCAAAGCTATGCTTGCTCGAAAAAGCTGCTGCAGGTTTCTGCTGGCCTGCGATCTCAGCCCAACGATCGTATTGCGCACGGATCCAAGCCGGATCCTTGGACCACAGCTGCAGGCCCGCGTCCATATCGGCGGAGACTCCGCAGCCCGGTGTCTTCAGGTCGGGGAGGCTGAAGCGCCCGAACCAGCCGGAGCCCTCCAGAACCTTCTCGACCGATTGTTTGGCGTCAAAGTCTTCAATGCCATAGTTGTCGGAACTCGAGACCGCATACTCGGTGGTCTCGCCGTCCTTGAGCAGCAGCTCGTGCAGGTAGGTCAGCAGGCACTTCAGATCTGTGATCGGAAAGTCTGCGCGGATTCCGCCAGAAAACATGCTCTCGGCCTCCGATCACGGATCGCCGATCGGCGTGCGCTCGAGTTTTTGCCAGGCCTCGGTGGCCCTCTGGCAGAACTCGGTGTCGGAGCCGATCACCCGGACCTGCTTTTCGATGAAGCGAACCTCGAGCTCGGCATCGCCGGAGTCGAGGGAAATCAACAGGAAGCGGTCGAGGAACGCACAGTTGACCAGGTCCACGCACAGGTCTGCCGGATGTTCGAGACCACAGCTCTTACACAGGGAATTGGGGCCTTTGAAAGGCAGATCGTAGCGCTCTTCTGGATCACTGAGCAGGAAGCGGATCGATGTCGCTTCACCGCGGAACTCCATCAGCCACGCCAGGGCCTTGAACAAGAAGAAGTATGTGACTTCCGGGTAGCACTGCACTTCGCAGTTCTGCACGAAGTCCGCAGCGAGTGGCCGCCTCAGGGCTGCCTCGATGTTGTCGACCCAGGTCTGGATCCAGTCCGCATCCCATGCGGGCGCCGCGCTGGAGAGAGTGATCAAACCCTCAGAGATGCCGATGTTGCGCTCAAGACTCCGCAGTGGGGGAAGTTGGAAGGTCAGTCGTTTGGCCCAGCGGATCCGCTTGTCGACGTTGTGCGCCTCTTCTCCAGCCCGTGCGCGACCCACGGGACCTTCGGGGGAGAAGATCTCATAGTATTCTTCGATGCCCTCTTCGAGGATCAAGCGATGCATGACCTCGAGCACCGAGTGCAGCTCGCCCCGCTCATCGAAACGGATCTCGGTCTTGAGCTTGGTGCGCGGCTTGGACAAGTCGCCCAGGGCTTTCAGGTCGACGTCCCAGGGCTTCTCCATCGTCTGCTCCCACTCTCGGACAGCGGTCTCCAGTTGTGCGAGCTTGGTGGTCTTGATGTAGATCTTTGCCTGCCCAACGCGCGCTGCGACGGTGTGGAAGCCGTATTCGATCGCGACGCGCAGACCCTGTTTGCTCTGGGCCGGATGGTCGACGAAAGCGATGACCCGTTGGCACATCTTCTCGGGATGCTTGACCTTGCAGTTGTGGCAGGGTTTGACCTTCTCATTCAGCTTCCATTGCCTGCGCTTCTTGCCGTCGCGGCTCCAATCGGCCTGAAAGAAGCTGTCCGGGTCGAGAGTCGCGACACGGTTGAGCCAGTAGATCGAGCGGAACAGGCGTCCGTAGCCAGACTTTTCGCTCGGATCGACGGGCTTGGTCATCAGGAAGGTTGCGATGGGAGGGCGGGTCAGGCAGTCAGCCCAGCGACGATACCAGGTCTGCAACCACAGCTTGTCCGTCGAGGTCAGCTCGACGCCCATGTGGTTCGCGGTCGCATGGTTGCGGCTGTCTCTCAGCGTTGGCAGGGTGAAACTGTCGACCGGAGATGTCGCGAACTGCGCGGCGATCTTCTTGGCGGGCTCTTTGGCGTCGATATCCGCAATCATCTGGATGGCAGATGAGCGAACCGAGTAGATAGTTTCGGTTCCTTCCTCCAGCAGTAGCAGGTGGATGAACTCGAAGAGGACGGCAAACTCGGTTTCGTCCTTGATCGGCATGATTGCTCGAATGCGCATCGATGTCCCCGCTCGCTCTGGGAGCCGTCAGGTGCCGAGCCTCCCGAGGGCGCGATCCCACAAGCTGTGGAATTGAGCCCGAACCCCGCAGGGCATCCAGGGAGACTCGTAACACGGATGGTCCGGAAATCGGCCAGTTGAGTCAGCAGGGTAGCGTTTGAGGCGGGTTTGCATCAAGGGGAGAGTTTGGTGCTTTGTACCGCTTGCGGCACAAAGCGCGAAACTCTTCCGCGTTGCCCATGGGCACCCGCCGTCTACGAACCCAATATCGGGCGAGCTTGCGAGCCGACATTGGTTGGACACACCAACGAGCTCGGCAGAGGACTGTCTGGCTGGCTCTGGTTGACGTCGTGACTTTTCTCGCACGCCTCCCTGAGAGGGGTCCGCATAATTCTGACGGCTTGCGGCCCTCGCCGCGCCCATGACCGTGTCCATGTGTGGGAAAACCGCCAAACTGCTGCACGGGCCTGACAGATAAACGCTCTGGCCGCAGAGAGCCCTCGAGAGAAACAGCAACGGCAGCCTCGAAGGGCTGCCGTCGCGAGTTCTAGTTTGCATTTCCTGTCAGGCAGAGGGCTCTGCATCGTCCTTCTTCGCGCGACGCCGCCGGCGGCGCTCGGCGAGGCGCTTGCGGCGTTCCTCGGCGGCCTTTTCTTCGTCGCCGCCTGCAGCAGGCTCTTTGTCCCCGTCTTCGGCCGCAGCAGCCGCCCGCTTGCGGCGCTCTTCACGGCGCCTTTTGCGACGCTCAGCAGCGTCCTCTTCGGGGTTCGTGACCAGCTTGTCTCCTGAGGGCTCGCCGCTGCCCTGAGCATCCTTCATGGAGTCATCGCTAGCCTGTTTGTCGATCTGCTCGGGGTCATCCGCTGGCGCGGCCTTGCTTCCACCAGGAGGTGGCGGGGCCGTGCTGCCACTCGACTGGCTGGACGGCGGAGAGCCACTACCGCTAACGCCGGAGGACGAGCCAGTTCCTGGCGAGGTCTTGGAGGGGGCCGCAGGAGGCGGTGTGCTGCCACCCTTGCCACCGCCTTGTGCCGGGGGCCCGCTGGAGCTCGACTGGCTGGGGGCTCCGTCGCCCTGTGCCGGAGGTCCGCTGGAGCTCGACTGGCTGGGGGCTCCGCCGCCCTGTGCCGGAGGTCCGCTGGAGCTCGACTGGCTGGGGGCTCCGCCGCCACTGCTACTGCTACTGCCACCGCTGGGTGCGGCAGAGCTGCCGCCCGCGCTGCCACCAGAAGTCGCGCCGGTGCTCGCTGAAGTCTGCCCGCCAGGCGCCGGAGGGGGCGCGCTGGGCGTGGATTGGCTCGCGGCGCCACCGCCACCGCCACCGCCGGGAGCAGGTTGACTGGGGGCGCTGGTTCCGCCACCGCTACTACCAGAGGCTGCGCCGGGGTTCTGCTGTGCCTGCGGTGAGGCACCGCCGCCGGCTGCAGCGCCGGGATTCGGCTGCGCTTGCGGTGACGCACCGCCGCCGCCAGCCGCCGGAGCGGGCTGTGCCTGCGGTTGTGCGCCGCCACCCTGATCGCCACCAGGGGCTGGGGCGGGTTGTGCCTGTGGTGAGGCACCGCCGCCAGCCGCGGGAGCGGGCTGTGCCTGCGGTTAGGCACCGCCGCCAGCTGCGGGAGCGGGCTGTGCCTGCGGCTGTGCGCCGCCACCCTTGCCACCACCAGCGGCGGGAGCGGGCTGTGCGCCGCCACCCTTGCCACCACCAGCGGCGGGAGCGCCACCCTTGCCACCACCAGCGGCGGGAGCGGGTTGTGCCTGTGGCTGCGCGCCGCCACCTTGATCGCCACCAGGGGCGGGGGCGGGTTGTGCCTGTGGTGAGGCACCGCCACCACCGCCGGCTGTCGCGCCGGGGTTCGGCTGTGCCTGCGGTGAGGCACCGCCGCCAGCGGCGGGAGCGGGCTGTGCCTGCGGCTGTGCGCCGCCACCCTGATCGCCACCAGCGGCTGGGCCGGGCTGTGCCTGCGGCTGTGCGCCGCCACCCTTGCCACCACCAGCGGCGGGAGCGGGCTGTGCCTGTGGCTGTGCGCCGCCACCCTGATCGCCACCAGCGGCTGGGGCGGGCTGTGCACCACCAGCTGCAGCAGCACCCGCACCCGCGCCGGCGGCTGCACCGGCACCAGCTGCGATTCCAGCATTACCTGCCGCTGGGGGGGCGGGCTGTGCCTGAGGCTGTGCGCCACCAGCAGGCGCATCGCCCCCGGTGTCTTGCGACGGGACCCCCGTATCGGGGCCGGTCTGCGATTGTGGCGTCGGACCAGCAGGCGCATCGCCCCCGGTGTCTTGCGACGAGACCCCCGTATCGGGGCCGGTCTGCGATTGTGGCGTCGGACCCGAGGGTGCCGCCGAAGAGCTGGACGGAGCCGAAGAGCTGGACGGAGCCGAAGAGCTGGACGGAGGAGCCGAAGAGCTGGACGGAGCCGAAGAGCTGGAAGGCGCAGCCGACGAGCTGGACGGAGCCGAAGAGCTGGAAGGCGCAGCCGAAGAACTGGACGGAGCCGACGAGCTGGACGGAGCCGACGAGCTGGAAGGCGCGGCCGACGAGCTGGAAGGCGCGGCCGACGAGCTGGACGGAGCCGACGAGCTGGACGGCGCGGCCGACGAGCTGGACGGCGCGGCCGACGAGCTGGAAGGCGCAGCCGACGAGCTGGACGGCGCGGCCGACGAGCTGGAAGGCGCAGCCGACGAGCTGGACGGCGCAGCCGACGAGCTGGACGGCGCAGCCGACGAGCTGGACGGCGCGGCCGACGAGCTGGAAGGCGCGGCCGACGAGCTGGAAGGCGCGGCCGACGAGCTGGAAGGCGCAGCCGACGAGCTGGAAGGCGCGGCCGACGAGCTGGAAGGCGCAGCCGACGAGCTGGAAGAGCCCGCAGAGGAGCTCGAGGCCCCCGCTGCGACTCCTGCTGCCGCACCTGCCGCCGCACCTGCCGCGGCCGGACCGGCTGCAGACTGTTGCTGCTGTGCTGCCCCCCCTGGAGAGGAGCTTGAAGAAGAGCTGGAGGGGTCGGACGAGGTCGAGGCAGCTGGTGACGAGCTCGAAGAGGAACTCGAAGTCGTGGGCGTGATCGGCGCGCCCTTGTTCGACTCTTCAGCCAGAGTCTTTTTGTCCGTACCGCGAGCCCCGTAAGCTCCACCCTTGTTGTAGTAGTCCTCGAAGCTCCCTTCGGGACCTGCAAAGGGCATCCACTTGCCATCATCCAGAAGGAAGCAGCGCGCGGCATACGGGTCGTCTGCATAGCTGATCAGCAGCTCGCGCAGCTCCTTGTCGAAACCGCGGGGCTTGTAGAAGCCTTTCCACAGTTCGTGCCAACCGCCCTTGCCCTGGTCGATGGTCTCCGACAACAGCGCTCCGGTCTCAGTGTTGCGTTTGAGCGTTGCCGGATAGGCCTTACTGTTGAATTTCTGTGCCAGCCAGTCCTTCACCTTGGTCTTGCAGTCAGGGCCAGCCTCGAGCGCAACCACCCAACTGTCTTCGAAGGCGCGCGGTCCTTCTTTCAGGATGTCGATGACGATGTGGGCGCCACAATCGGGGTCGGTGTCCGTGTCCACCACCACGCGGTCGACCACATGGGTCGCGTCACACTCCGGAGGCATCGAGCTGAGCTTGTCAGCCGAGGTGATTTCGGTCTGGATGATCGCCAACTCGCCCAGGTTGAAGGCCCAGCTGAAGGGCGGCACAAAGACATCATTGTCCGGATGGAAGCTCAGCGCATACAACAGATAGGGATTGACAACCTCTGTCAGGCGCGGGCACTTCTCCGACTTCAGGTCGCCCTCGGGGAGATCAGACAGTTTCTTGCCGAACAGCCCCTTGAGCTTGGTCTTCTTATTGACCTTCCACAGCACTTCCAGATAGGTTTCGCAAGTCTTCAGGTCGCCGAGCTGGTAGCTCGCGCCATCGTCGTGCTCCTTCAGGTCACGGAACGAGCCTGTCCGGATGCGGACGGGCGTGCCCTTGGGCGTTTCGTCGAGGATCTTCTTTTCCCAGTAGTCGAACGGACGCCTGAAGAAGGAGATTCCACGGTTGTCGCGGAACTCGCCCGTGTTGCCCCGCTCACGCATGTTGTCGACGACGCCGATGCATTGCGTGAGGATCCTGACCAGCGGCTTCTCATCGACCGAGAAGGTGTTGGTCATCTGTGGGGGGAGGTCTTCTTCGGTACCGGTCAGCTTGACCTGTGAACGGAACTCCTGCTTCTGCATCCAGGGACCGAAAGACGGCCACTCGCCTTCGCCAGGATTCTTCGGATCGGTCGCGATCTTGAAGAACGGCTTCCAGCCCTTCTTGACGAATTTCTCGTTGGTGCCCTTGAGCGCCGTGGCATTCGCCCGGATGTCGGCGTAGCCCTTCGCCAGGTCGTTGTCGCTGATGGTCAGCGGGCCGTACTTGCTCTTCGAGTGCATGCAGACCATCAAGGCCAGTTTCTGCAGCTCGTACTCGGTGAAGTAGTCGCGCAGGGCGTTCTTCTCCACACCGTCGATGAGCCCGCCGGTGTCTGGCAGCAGGCAATACAGCGTGCTATTCAGGCTGTGGCGGTTGCGGATGCCGTCGGAGTGGTTCGCGATATATTCCTTGGCGAACCATCGGTATCCGCGCAGTTTCAGGTCGTCCAGATCGATCGACTCGGGATCCGCATCTTCGGAGAGCTCGAAGTTGTGGGCCGTCGGGTCGGCCTTTTCGAACAGGCAGCCGAATTTGTAGGTGTTGGACTCCGCGTCTTTCTTCGACTTCTTGAAAGCCTTGAGGTACTTCAGCGCATTTTCCAGCCCGATCAGGCAACCACTCATGAAGCCTGCCGCGGACAGGGTGCTCTTGGCGTGGAATTTCAGCTCGGCGATGTCCGTGACGCTGTCGAACTCTTCGACCTCTTTGCGCAGACGTGGGTTGGCGCCCATGCCCAGGTCGTGGAGGAAACCGCCCCACATGGCCAGCTTGAAATATTTATCCCAGCCCGGAGATTTCTCGTCATCGTCGATGTCTTTGGGGAAAACACCGTTGCAGCTATAGGGCTCGGCAAAATACTGGACCCAGTCTTTCATCTTCTTGCCGATGTCGACGGCGTGGTAGTGGCCGTGGTCGGACCACCAGTAGAAGATCTTGTGTTTCTTGACCAGGGTCTCGGCGCAGTAGTCGAACTGCGTCGCGGCGTATTTGTAGATTCCGCCCTTACTTCCCATCTCTAGAGGCTTGGTGATGCTCTCTGGAGGCGTGGCGTCGAGCTCGGCGAGCTTGTCGTCCTTCATCTTGTATTCAGGGTCGCAGCTGATGTGGAATGCGAGCTGCGCGCCCTGATCGAAACCCTTGATGTCACCGGACGCCTTGATCTCGACAGGCTTGTCCAGCGGCTCTTGAAGCTCGGGCTTCTTGTACTTGAAGGGGATCGTGTCGACGTTGTCCTGATCTTTTGGCTTCAGGAACAATTTCCATGTCGCCTCAGCACCCAGCGCGTGCCTGGTGCCAATCTGAAGGGTCACCTTCGATTCGACCTCAACCCGCTTGCCGGCCTCGAGATGTTCAGCAGGTTTGGATTTCTTGCCCATGAAGCGATCCCCTTCTCTTTCGCAGCCAAGCACTTACGACATCGGGTGCTGCGGCGACTTATCGGTGGCTTTGCGGATTTAAGTATATTGCCCGACCGAGGGTCCCACAATAGGCCAAAAAATAGGCAAGGGGCGTCTTTGCATCGCTTGCTGTTCGTGAAGTGTCGGATTCCATCGAGCTTCTTCCCCCTGTGAGAGAGAGCGTTCCGGATTTTGACGGTGGCGTGGGATATACTTCCGGCGATCTGAAAACAGCGAGAGATTCGATGGCCAAACTCTACTTCAGGTATGGGACCGTGGGCAGCGCCAAGACTTTGAACCTGCTGGCGGTCGCCCATAATTACGAGCAACAAGGTAAGCAGATCGTGCTCGCCAAGCCGAGTCTCGACACCCGTTTCGGGGCCGAGTTCGTCGCGTCTCGGGCTGGGCTGCGTCGACGGGCCGACGTGTTTCTCGATCCCGACAGCGATCTGCCCCCGGAAGATTTTTGCGGAGTGCACTGCGTTCTGGTCGACGAGGCGCAGTTTCTCAGCCGCCATGTGATCGATCAGCTCCATGCGTTGACGCGCAGCGCCGATATTCCGGTGATCTGCTATGGGCTGCGTACAGACTTCCGCACCAGTGCATTTGAGGGGTCAGCCCGCCTGTTCGAGCTCGCCGACTCGATCGAAGAAATCAAAACCACGTGCACCTACTGCAACCGCAAAGCGGTCTTCAACCTGAAGCATCGCAATGGGGTGGCGACTGTCACCGGACCTGCGGTCGATCTCGGAGCGGAAGAAAAATATTTTCCGACCTGCCACCGCTGCTACCACCAGCAGCTCGAGCTTGCGCGCAACCTCAACGCGTCCGAAATCCGTACAAGCGCCCCCGCTGAGGAAGCGTCCCTTTGCGCTGAGCACGCCTCCCCGCTCCTGGCACGCTGATTGCGATCTATTGCAGCGGGTGCGCGCCTCGTGCACCATCGAAGTCCTTCAGTTTTTCCAGAATCATGGAGGCTGTCATGGTGCGCAGCGCGCTGCTGGCCTGTCTGCTCTTTGCATCTCTATCCCCTCTGGCTGCCGACGAGCTCGACAAGGCAAGCTGGAAAGAGGCCATCGAGCGACTCAAGAATGGCCTGAGAAGAGGACGTGGGGCAGAGGTCAGCGCCGGCATTGCGCGTGTTGGTTCCGACAATAGTGCGCGTGCCGCAGAGACCATTCTCGAGATTCTCCCTGCTTGTCTCGAATACGACATCTACTCCGTTGCAGTCGACGCATTGGCTGGTATCGACGACGAAAAAGCGCACAAGACCATGCGTAAGGCGATCGGGAAGAGCAAGACCGCGTTCCCGGTGCGCTTCTTGTTGGTCGAGGTTCTCGGCCGCGTCGCATCGACCCGTGACGCGTTTGCCGAGATCCTGGCAGACAAGGACACCCGACTGGCGTTGCGTGCTACCGAGCTGATTGGAGAACGCCGCTGGGAATGGGGTGTCTCGCCCCTGATCGACCGGTTGGCCTCGCTCGAGCGCCGGGATTCTGAGAGCCCCCTGTACGGAGCGATCAGCAACACTCTCAGCGGTCTGCTTGGAGAGACTGCGGCGACGGCGGAGGATTGGCGCAAACTCTGGGAGATCAAGGGCGAGCTGGGAAGTCTCGAACGCCCCGCTACGGGGGGCAGCGAGAGGACAGTCGTCGAGAGACTTCAGAATCGGCGGCCCGACGATCACTCGATCATCGAAGAGTTGGCTGCAGGCGACATCATCGTTGTTAAAGGAATCTATGATGAGGTCGAGCTGGTGCTCGACGCCCTGGGCCTGCCGTACACGCTGCTCGAGCGTAACGAGTTCAACGCTTTCGAGCTCGATCCGCGCTCCGTGCTGATTTTCAACTGCGATTCGGGCGAGACCTCGGTGAACGCTGAGAAGGTCAAGGCCTTTGTCAGCGCGGGCGGCTATCTGTTCACTTCAGATTGGGAGCTGCAGAATGTCGTCGCGCCGGCGTTCGGAAACACCCTGACGATGGCCGGCGCAACCGACGAGCACGAATTCCCGATCGTGCCCGGCGAGCACGTCCACAGCCATCCATTGCTTACTGATGTGTTTCCCAGCAATCCCTTCGAATTGAAGAACTTCACCTGGCATATCGATGGGGCTTCGTACACCCTGCGCTGCTCGAAGACCGTTGAGCAACTTGTCTGGAGCGACGACCTGGCGGGCGCCTACGGAGGTTTCGGCACGGTAGCAGCCGTATTTCCCTTTCCCCCCCGCGCGACAGGCAGTCGACAGGGAGCCGTGTTGCACGTCTTGTCCCACTTCCAGAAACAAACCGACCCCGGTGGCGATGGGTTTGCTCTGCAGCAGTTGTTGCTCAACTTCATCGTCGAGAAGCAGAAGCATCGGCGCAGGCGCTAACACAATGCGTTTCTGGAAGCTCGAAGGCTGCGGCAATGACTACGTCTACATCGACGCTCGTCAAGCGTTGCCCGACGACTTGCCTGCTCTGGCGCGGCGTCTGTCCCTGAGGCGTCACGGGGTTGGTGCGGACGGGTTGATCGCAGTGTGTAGCGGAGAGGCTGCTCCCTTACGGATGCGCATGTTCAACGCCGATGGCTCCGAGGCCGAGATGTGCGGCAACGGTGTCCGTGGCTTTGCCAAGCTGGCGTTCGACCAGGGCTGGAGTGTCGGCAGCAGCTTCGAGGTCGAGACCCTGGCCGGTCCGGTGTTCGTCGAGGTGCGAGGGCCTGTGGGCCTGCCCGTGTCGCAAGTGCAGGTCGGGATGGGGCGGCCGCGGCTGCTGCGCGCTGAGATCCCGATGCTGGGGCCCACCGGGCAGGTCGTTGACGAGCCTCTCGAGGTTGCCGGACGGGATCTGTGCCTCACCGCGGTCTCGATGGGGAACCCCCATGCCGTCTTGTTCTTCTCGTCGGTCGACGACGCACTGGTGCAGGCGGTCGGCCCCTCGCTCGAGAACGATCCGCGCTTTCCGCGGCGCGTCAACGTGGGCTTTGCGGTCCGGCAGACGGCGGAGCATCTGCGCCTGCGGGTTTGGGAGCGGGGTAGCGGTGAGACCCTGGCCTGCGGCACGGGAGCCTGCGCCGCCTGGGTTGCAGGGCGTCTGCAGGGGTTGCTGGCCGAGGAAGGACAGGTCGAATTCCTTGGCGGAACCGTAGGGGTCCGCTGGGGGGGAGGCACACAGCCTGTCTTCCTGACAGGACCCTCGCGTCTGGTCTTCGAAGGTAGACTGCCTTGACCGCAGGACGTTGCCTCGGCGCGATCTTTGCTCTACCATGGCACGGACACACAAGGCACCCTCCACGGCGGGAGATCTGTTTTGAGCGAGAAGCGCCCTGTGCGTGGCGCGCAGGGAAACTGCTCCGAGGATGTGACGCAGCGTACCGCTGATGCGCAGAGCGAGGCGCAGAGCTGGGCCTGCGCTGAGGCGGAGGGCACGACGCGCCGGGCCACCCCCCTCAAGGGCCAGAGCAGCGAGCTGGATCAACCCATTCCCGCAAGCAGTCAGGATACAACCGTCGAATTGAGCCGACAGGCTGCGGCATTGGCTGCCGAGCTGCAGCCCCAGGCCGACGCGGATGCGACCATCGAGTTGCCGGCACGGGGAGAGCCGGTGTTTCCGGCCGCGCTCCTCGCTGCGGAAAGTCTGGCTGATGCGACCCCGACTGCGCAGCTGAGCGGGTGCGCGCCTGCTGATGGCGATGCAGCGGTGGATTCCGCCGCCAACGAGGACCGAAGGAGGTCAGCATCTGTGCGTTTGGCGGCTGGCGAGCCGCTCGATCTCCACAGCGATGCCGTGGCGGGACGCGAGGGCCAGGAGGACGAAAAGACTCCCTCGTCCCTGCGTTTGGCGCCGGGGGAGCCGCTCGATTTGCACAGTCAGGACGATCTTGGGGCGGGTACGCTGGTCGGAGAATTGACGCGCCTTCCCGCCGACTCGCTACTGGATCCGGATAGCAGCGACCTTGAGCAGACCGTCGTCAACCTTCCAGAAGACCTGCGCAGGATCACCTCGGCCCCTACTGTGGTCGTAGCG
Source organism: Planctomycetota bacterium (assembly GCA_029260765.1). Lineage (GTDB taxonomy): Bacteria > Planctomycetota > J058 > JAJDCP01 > JAJDCP01 > JAJDCP01. The sequence continues at coordinate 25,267 of JAJDCP010000189.1, read as the reverse complement.
GACATGATCTACGACCCGAGTGCGCCGACCTTCAAAGCAGAAGAAGGCCTGCTCTACGAGCCAGATTCCGCCCGTCTGGATGCGCACCGTGACACTCCAACGGTGCGTCACGAGCCCGATGCTCCGACGATCATCGATCTCACTGCCATCCGCGAGGCGTCCGAGGAACAGCCCGATCCTGACGACACGCCCACGCCACCGTCGCTGCCACCGTTGCATCCCGACGGCAGCGAGCCCAACTGAAGCAGTCTACTGCCCGTCTTCAGGGGAAGCCGCAGGCCGAGGCGCAGCGGCCTCGGGAGGAGCTGGGCTAGCCAGGATGCGGCGGAACAAACCGACGATCAGCAAAAAGAATCCCAGGCCCGAGAGAGCCATCCCACCGCGACTCAGGTTGTCGGGTGTCTGGCTGAGATCCACCACCAGGGCGCTTTCAGGAATCCCTGCCGGCCTGCGGTCGAGCAATGACCCTCGCACGGGGTCATCGCGGCGTGCGTGCAGATTCTTCAGCTCCCGGGCGCGCAGTGCCGCAAAGGCCGAGCTGTCGGCCCGGTTCGTGTCCCCGACCACCCGAATCGGCACCAGATATGCACTGGCGCGGCTGTCGGTGGGGAAGGCTGCCTCGACATCCAGCCGCGCCTCGGGCATCACGACGTAGCTCCCCGGCTGGACGAACGCCAGACTATCCAGGGAAACTGTCACCTCCTCGAGTTGTGCGGCGCCCGCGACCAGAGCGCCAGAGACTCCGAGCAGCAACAGTCCCGCTGCGATGAAAACCAACCCGCGCGGAAGGCTCTTCGCGGCCATCAACTCTCTCCCAGGAAGGGATAGCGGTAGTCGGTCGCCGGCACGAAGGTCTCTTTGATCGTGCGCATCGACGTCCAACGCAACAGATTCAGTGGGCTGCCCGCCTTGTCATTGGTTCCCGAGGCACGGCCTCCGCCAAAGGGCTGCTGCCCCACGACGGCGCCCGTGGGCTTGTCGTTGATGTAGAAGTTCCCGGCGGCGTGGGTCAACGCCTCGGACGCCTGCAGCACCGCAGCCCGATCGCGGGCGAACACGGCGCCGGTCAGGGCGTAGGGGCTGGTCGTATCACACAGCTTCAGAGTCTCAGCGAAGTCCGTGTCCTCGTACACGAAGATGGTCAGAACTGGACCGAAGATCTCTTCGCACATCGTCGTGTAGCGAGGATTGCGCGCCTCGATCACGGTGGGCTCGATGAAGTAGCCGTGCTCTTCGTTGGCCACGCCTCCAGCGATCACGTCGGCGTCGGGGGAGTCGATGGCCTCGGCGACATAACGCCAGATCGTGTCGAAAGCGTGCTTGTCGATCACGGCATTGACGAAGTTCGAGAAGTCGAGCACGTCGCCCATCTTCACGGACTTCAGATCAGCCAGCAGCTTGTTCTTGACCTGGGGCCAGAGGCTGCGGGGGATGTAGGCCCGCGATGCGGCACTGCACTTCTGTCCCTGGTATTCGAACGCACCCCGCAGCAATGCCGTCGCCAGAGCTTCTGGGCAGGCCGAAGCGTGGGCGAACACGAAGTCTTTGCCGCCCGTCTCGCCGACGATGCGGGGGTAGCTCTTGTAGCGCGCGATGTTCGCGCCGATGTTTCCCCACATGCGCTGGAACACCGCGGTCGAGCCCGTGAAGTGCACTCCCGCCAGGTTCTCGTCGGCCAGCAGCGCGTCGCCGATCACTCTGCCCGAGCCGGGAAGCAGATTCAACACACCGGCGGGCAGCCCGGCCTCTTCGAGCAGCTCGGCGATGAACCAGGCAGAGTAGACGCTGCTCGAGGCGGGCTTCCAAACTACGGTGTTGCCCATCAGGATCGGGGCAGTGGGCAGGTTGCCCGCGATCGAGGTGAAGTTGAACGGCGTGACCGCCGCGACATAGCCTTCGAGCGGACGGTGCTGGGTCGAGTTCCAGGTACCGCGCGGCGAATACATCGGCTGGTCCTGGTACAAGCCTTGGGCGTAGTGCGGGTTGAAGCGCCAGAAGTCGATCAGCTCGCAGGCAGCATCGATCTCAGCCTGGAAGACATTCTTCGACTGCCCGAGCATGGTCGCGGCGTTGAGCCGATCGCGCCAGGGACCGGCCAAGAGCTCGGCAGCGCGCAGCAGAACGGCGGCTCGGGCCTCCCAGGGGGTGCGGGACCAGTCATGCCAGGCGTCGCGAGCCGCGCTGACGGCCTGTTGCAGGTGCTCGTTGCCGGCCATGTGGTAGTTGCCCAACAGGTGGCCATGGTCGTGCGGGCAGACCATCTTTCCCAACGCGCCGGTGTGGACACGCTTCCCGCCGATCAGCAGGGGAACCTCGATCTCGGTGCTACGAAGGGTCTCGAGCTGGGCCTTGAGGGAGACCTTCTCGGGGCTGCCCGGTGCGTACGCCCGGACAGGTTCGTTTTCGGGAAGCGGGATGCGGGCTCTGCCGTTGTGCATGGGTGTACTCCTCGGTCGGGTGCGTCGCGGAGCACCCGGGCTTTGCTGGCTTGGGGCGGGCTATGATAACCTGGCAGCAGACACCGCAACGGAAAAATTGATGGCGAGCGCACAGGTCATCCAGCTCTGCAGTTTGTTGCGTCAGGCCGATGCCCTGCGCTGCTGGGGCCGCCGCGCCGACGCTCTGAAGCTGTTGCGTGCAGCGGCTCTGCGCGCGGATCTCAAGGACCAGCAGGACGGCCTCGATCTGTGTCTCGCGCACGAAAAGCTGATCGCAGGGCTGCCGGCAGAGGCCTTGATTCTGCTAGGAGGTCAGCGTGAAGGGCCCCTGCGCCAGCTCTTCGAGGGTTTCCGCGGGGTCGCGCTGGCGCAACTGGGCCGGGACAAAGAAGCCCGTCCGTTGCTCGACGCCAGCCTTCGCAAACAGCCGCTGGAGATCTTCCGCAGGAGCCTGGCAGGGCTGCTGATCCGCAACGGCGCCGCAGACGAAGCGGAGCCGTTGCTGGCTGCAGAGAACGATCCCCTCAGCTGGTTGTTGTTGGGAAGCGCATTCGAGGCGCGCGGCCGCTCGGCTGAGGCTCTGAGCCAGTTCGAACGCGCGATGCCCTACCTCGAAGAGGAGCGCGCGATGCTCTGGGCGGCGGCCACATCGTTGTGCTCGATACGGCACTACCACTCAGCGCTCAAGCTCTTTCGGCGCCTGGCAGCAGAGTACCCGGATGACGCTCGGGTCCGGCTGAGGTATGGGCTCTGTCTCGGTCTGGTCGGATTGCAGGTCGAAGCTCTCGGCGAGTTCCAGCGGGTGCTCGAGCTCGAACCCGACTCGAAGCTCGCGCGCCGGGAGCAATGCCGCGCGCTGATCAAGCTGGGACGCCACCGCCCGGCGGCGCGCCTGCTTGAGCGGCATGGCCTCGATGAAGACGAAGACTTGTTGTTGGCGGCCGCCGCTTGGGAGAGGTTGGGCGACCTGGAGCGTGCCCGCAGGTTGTGCGAGCGCCTGCGGCGTCAAACGCCCTTCTCCCGTTTCCTGGTCGGTACCCTGGCGCGGCTCGGGGGCCAGTCTCCGCAACCCGGACCCGCCCTCCTGCCTCCGGAGCTGCGCTCTGACGAGGATGGTCGCCCGTACCCGTTCAGCGTGAATTGATCACGAGCCCGTCCTTCTGTCGGGAGGCGCGTGTCTTGACGCGGCGCGCCGCGTCTCCTAGGATCCCCGGTCACAACACCGTGACCAGGGAGACGGCCGAAATGGCAGACGGAGCGCCCACCACCATCCTCAGCGTGACCGAGCTTTGCAAGAGCTATGGGCAGCGGGAAATCCTCAAAGACCTCGCCTTCTCGATCTTCAAGGGCGCCCGCATCGGTCTGATCGGCCGTAACGGCGAAGGCAAGTCGACATTCGTGCGCATGCTCGCCGGGATGGAGCAGCCGACAACAGGCCAGATCCACATCAAGCCGGATGTCACAGTGGCTGCCGTCCTGCAAGAGCCTGATCTCGACCCGACCAAGACCGTGGCAGAGTGCTTGGAGGAGGGCGTCGCGTCCGTGCGCAAGCTCTTGACCGACTACGACGACCTGAGCATGAAGTTGGGCGAAGATCTCGACGCCGACGCGATGCAGGAAGTGCTCGACAAGATGGAGAAGGTACAGGCACAGATCGATCTGACAGAAGCCTGGGAGCTCGACCACAAGCTCGAGGTCGCCGCCGAGGCGATGCACCTTCCCCCGCAGGATGCGCTTGTCGAGACCCTCTCGGGCGGCGAGCGCCGGCGCGTCGACCTGTGCAGGGTGCTGATGGCGCATCCCGACTTCTTGATCCTCGATGAGCCGACCAACCACCTCGATGCCGAGCTCGTCGCCTGGCTGGAAGGCTACCTGGCCGAGTACACCGGAACCTACATGGTGGTCACCCATGACCGCTACTTCCTCGACAACGTGACCAACTGGATCGTCGAAGTCGACAGAGGCCGTCTGCGCATCTACGAGGGCAACTATTCGGCCTATCTCGAGAAGCGCTCGGGTTCTGAGGAATCTGGAGAGCGCGCCCAACGCAAGCGGGGGCGCGTCCTCGAGCGCGAGCTGGAGTGGATCCGCAGCAATCCCAAGGCCCGTCAGACCAAGAGCCGCGCCCGCTTGAAGAACTACGAGCTGCTGCTCGAGCAATTCGAAGCTTTCGAGGCCGACAAGGCGAGCGCGCAGATCCGCTTTCCGACGGGAATGCACCTCGGCAACGACGTGATCCGTGTCCAGGGCCTCAAGAAAGCCTACGGCGACAAGATCTTGTTCGATGATCTCAGCTTTGAGGTACCGCGCGGTGCGATCGTTGGCATCACGGGCGCCAATGGGTTGGGGAAGACCACATTGATCCGCATGATCCTCGGGGAGGAAGAGCCCGATGGCGGCTTCTTGAAGGTCGGCAAGACGGTGAGCTTCTGCTATGCCGAGCAGAACCGCTCGCAGCTCGATCCCGACAAGACGGTCTACCAAGAGATCTCTGAGGGCAACGACTTTCTGACCATCGGCAAGCAGCGCATGCACATGCGTGCCTACCTGACCCAGTTCTTGTTTTCGGGCAGCATTCAGCAGACCAAGGTCGGCAAGCTGTCCGGCGGTGAGCGCAACCGTATGCAGCTGGCAAAGATGCTGCGGCACGGCGGCAATGTGCTGATTCTCGATGAGCCGACCAACGACCTCGACTTGAACACACTGCGTGTGCTCGAAGAGTCGCTGCTGTCGTTCCCCGGCTGTGCTTTGATCATCACCCACGACCGGTACTTCCTCGACCGTATCGCCACCCATGTGTTGGCGTTCGAGGGCGACGCCAAGCAGACCTGGTGTGAGGGTTCCTACCAGATCTACACGGCGCAGAAGGCTCGCCGCGAGGCGGAGGAAGGCAAGGCGAAGCCCAAAGGCAAGAAGCGCAAGATGCGCAAATAGCCAGTTCTGGCTGTGGGAGAGCTGATGCAGGGCAAAGTCGTCATCGTCACGGGCGCCAATTCGGGTGTCGGCAAAGAGACCGCCCGTGAGCTCGCGCGCATGGGGGCGCAGGTGGTGATGGCCTGCCGTAGCCCGCAGCGCGGCACCGCAGCCCTGGCAGAGCTGCGCGCCGATCTCGGGCCGGACAGCAAGCTCGAGCTGATGCGGCTCGACCTGGCTTCATTGTCCTCGGTCCGGAGCTTCGTGGCGGAATTCTGCGAGCGCTTCGAGCGCTTGGATGTGCTGGTGAACAATGCGGGCGTCTACCTGCCACGCCGCCAGCTAAGCGAGGATGGCTTTGAGCTCACCTTCGCGATCAACCACCTGGGTCCGTTCCTCTTGACCCGCGAGCTTCTGCCGCTGCTGAAGGCTTCGGCTCCGTCACGTATCGTCAACGTGTCCTCGGCGGGCCACATGATGGGCTGCATTCCCTGGCAGGACCTGCAAGCCGAGCGTCGCTACTTTGGGCTGACACGGTACTGCCACTCGAAGCTCGCGAACATTCTCCACACCCACGAGCTGTCCCGGCAACTTGCAGGCAGCGGAGTGACCGCCAACAGCCTGCATCCGGGCGGCGTGGCTTCGGGTTTTGCGCAGCAGCAGTGGAGCCCATTTATGGTGCTGTTCAAGATCGCCAAGCCGTTTCTGATCTCGACGGCACAGGGAGCCCGCACCTCGATCTATCTGGCCAGCTCGCCCGAGGTCGCACGGGTGAGCGGCAAGTACTTCGCCAAGTGCAAGCCCCGCAAAGCTTCGGGCCGAGCCCGGCGGGCAGACGATGCCCGGCGCTTGTGGGAGATCAGCGAGCAGCTTGTGGAAGCTTCGCATCCGCGCTAGTGCTTCCGTGCACAAGTCCCGGTCCATCTGGACGATGCGTGCACCATGGAAGGCAAATTCTTGTAGGGGAGGGGTTTATCACCTCGCAGACTCGGACGCTTCGCTCTCCCGCGGCCTCGGGCGGGGGTAAACCCCGCCCCTACAGGGCGTACCGGAACTTACGCGGCGAGGCACTAGTGGGCGCATGGCCCCGTTCCTACAGAACCAGCCAGCCCTGCCACCAAGCCACGCCTATGCCGGCCGCCAACAACGCCACCAACCCCAGCCAGAACCAACCGCCAGCTTCTGGCGCGGCGGGGATCGGCTGAACCGGCGCTTGGGGGGGCATGTCGATGGTCGTGGTCTCGTCGCTGTTCCAGAAGCGTGGGTCGTTGTCGGCCAGCTCGGGATCGATGCCGAGCTCTCGCAGCACGTTCTCGCCGATCAGCTCTTCGAGCTCCGACACCAGGCTGGCGACATCCTGGAAACGTTGCTCAGGTTCCTTGGCCAGGCAGCGGAGTAGCAGCTCTTCGACCGAAGCGGGCGCGTCGGGAAGCAGTGAGCGCAGAGTTGGGGGCGGCATGTTCAGGTGTTGGTCGATGATGTCGGTGATGCGTTCCGCGTCGAAGGGCCATTGGCCCGTGGCAGCCCAGAACATCGTCACGGCCAATGAGTAGATGTCGCTGCGGCCGTCGATCCGCGCCCCGCGGCACTGCTCAGGAGACATGTAGTGGGGGGCGCCGGTCACGGCTCCCGACTGCGTGAACAGGTGCGAGGTGCCGCGGATATGCGCGCGCCCGAAGTCTGCGATCTTCAGCCGTCCGCGAGGCAGGATCAGGATGTTCTGCGGTTTGATGTCGCAGTGGAAGATCTCTTCGGCGTGCGCAGGCTGCAGCCCCAGAGCCACTTCTCGTCCGAGCTTCAACACCTCGGTCAGCGGCAACTTGCCTCGTTGCATGACGATGTCTGAGAGCGGCTTGCCGGCGACGTATTCTTTGACGGTGTAGTGCAGGCCCCGATCGATGCCGGCCTCGAAGACCCGCACGATGTTGTCGTGGCGCAAGCGGGACAACGCGTGGGCCTCGCCGCTGAAACGACGACAGACCTCCGCGTTCTGGGCCAGGCTGGGGGCCAGGATCTTGACGGTCACGGGCATGTCTGCCGAGTCGACTCCTGCGAAGACATACCCGCTGGCGCCGCGCGCCAGGATGCGCTGCAAGCGAACGCCGGCCAGGGTCTCGCCGACCAGGTCTGCGAGGGGTCGGCCGAGCAGGGAGTCATCTTTCTCGGCCGCGGCGCGCCAGCCGCCCCGGACATCGAGCTCCTCGGCCTGGGCCGCGCTCAAGTATCCCTTTTGTAGGAGCAGGCCGCGCAGATCGCTCGAGGATTCTTCGAGCTTCCGCAGGCACTCATCGACGCGGGAAGGGGCGATCAAGGTGCGTGCGAGCTTGGCGTATTCCAGATCGCTGTTGCTCGTACGTCCCACGCGCCTGCCTCCACACCGCCCAGAGCATCTTAACTCTCCGAAGGATTCCATGCGACCGGAAAGCGCACCAAGCCCCAACAATGCGTCAGGGCGCGCTCGTTACGGCGCGCCCCACAACAGCTCTGGCTCCAGGCAGCGTCACCCCAGGCGCCTGCGCAAGGCAAGGGCGCCGAGCACGCCGAGCAGCAGCCAGCCGGCCCAGCTGCTGCGGGTCTGTCTGTGCACGCCACACACGCCTCCGGAGCCGCCGCTGCTGGTGACGGTCGGATTCACGCCGAAACCTCCGCTGCCCGAGCCACCCGTCTGCCCGCGCACGGTCACGTCGTCGATGCTGCCCGCGTTGCCGCCGCTATTCGAGATGAAGCGGATGAACGCCTGCACCGGAGAGGTGCTGCCAGGTGTATAGACGACGGTCAGCGTGATGCTGGTCTGCGAAGGCAACGTCTGGGGGAAGTTGATGCCAGAGACGGTGAAGTCGCCACTCTGCACGCCGTTCGGACTGATGGAGGTGATCTCCAGGTCGCTCGGTCCGGTGTTGTTGACCGACCAGATGGCCGCCACTGGAGCGCCCGTGCCCTGGGCGTCAAAGTCTGTCGTGCCGAGCACGACCAGGTTGGGAGCGTTGGCCGGCGTACCGGTGCCTGTGACTGTGATGTCCGTGTCGCTGGTGCCCAGGCCGCCGGTGTTTGAGGTGATGCGGATGGTCGAGCTGCGCAGGCCGAGCGCGGCCGGCGCGAAGCTGACATTGAAGCCGACGCTGCCGCCAGGAGCCACGTTCAGAGGCAGGTTGGGCAGGCTGCTGAGCACAAACTCGGAGGGAGCCAGGCTGGTGATGGCGTCGACGGCCAGGTTGGCCGTGCCGTTGTTGGTGATAGTCCAGCTCGCGGGGGAGGTCAAAGACAGTGTGCCCAGGTTGGCCGAGCCGAACTGGTTGGCGCCGCTGATCACCATCATCGGTGCCGTGTTATTGATGGTGATGGTAATCATCGTCGTATCGGACTGCACGCCGTCGTCGACGATCAGCTGCACCTGATAGTCGCCGGTTACATCGGGCACGAAATCAGCGTCGACCATGGTCGGATTGTTCAGGTTCGTCAGGCCGCTGCCCGCCGGAACGGACAGGAAAGTCCACATCACGCCGGCGATGGTGCCGATGCTGCTGGCTGCGCTGACGGTCGTGGTGCCATTGACGATCGTTCCGCCACCGACCGTGATGACTGCCGAGCCCGGCTCGTAGAGCTGCAGGCCACCGGTCAGGTTCGGATGCACGACACCCGGGGTGCCGGGCAGGGTCTCGCAGGTCATCTGCAGGTCTTCGGTGGTCTCGTCGTGGCCGCCGTAGCCGTTGCCGCCGACAGAGGTCTCCATCAGCTCGATCTGGTTGGTCCGGACCACCGCCAGCGTGTCGGGCGAGCCGGGCGTGATGGCGTTGTCCGCCACCTGCCCGCTGCTCTGGTCTGCGTTGTACTGGTGCACGGCCGCGCTGCGGATGAAGACCGTGAAGTTGCCGGGCGTGGCGCTGTAGGCGACGATGTCATGGTCGCGCACGAAGTTGACCGAGCGGTCCCAGGAGTACAGGATGATGTACTCCTCCTGCGAGTTGGTCAGGCTCAAATTGAGGCTGTTGGAGGTGTGGTGTTTGACCATGTCGGCGGTGTCGAATAGCTGGGGGTTGCCCGGCTGGTTCTGGAACGCTGCCAGGCTGCCACCGAAGAAGTCGTTGAGGAACGTCGTCTTGCCGGCCGTTACGACCACGACTCCGTTGGGCGGGATCGAGGTACCGGGGGGAAACTCATAGCAGAACTGGTCGCTGCCGCTGGCCTGGTTGTCGACCTCTTCGTTGGCGTTGTCGGTGAGCAGGAAAAACCTGAGGAAGATGTCCGAGATGAAGAAAGAGGTCCCTGTAGGAGAATTGTCCCCCAGGACAACGGTTGTCGTGGTCGGATTGAAGATCTCTATGTACTCGGAGGAGTTCTGTCCCCCGGACTCTGTCGGCGTATCATGGGCGACCTCGCTGATCAACAGGTGATTTGCCTGCGCGAGCACAGACCCCGCCAGTAGCGCCACTAAACCCAGGCTCTTCATCGACTGCATCGTTCCGCTCCTGCATCCGCGTAGAGGATGCATTATGTTGACCCGGTCATCAGCCTGTCACTGCTCAGTGAAAAGCAGATAAGTGCAAGCGCTCGGGCCCTATCTCCACTCAACACCATGGTACGCAAAGACCATACCGCCCGTTGGGGCCGATCGTGGCGTAGCCCTCTACGCATGCCTGTCGCATTCCGCACAAACGCTGAGACAACCGAGACAAAAGCGGAACGCCTGTACGTACAAACGCTCAGGCCGGCCCAGAAGATTCCTGGCGCGTGTCACTCGCTCGGGTTCCTTTCACACACGCTGGAGAAGTCGGGCCGGATGCGGTCCAGCAACACGGGAAGCAATAGCACATCCCCCAGCCAGGCCGCGATGACCGTGAAGATGGTCAACACAGCGAAATGGCCCGTCGGGTTGAAACTTCCGAACAGAAGCGCTCCGAAGCCGAGCACCAGGATCAGGCTGGTGGTGCTGACAGCCGAGCCCACGTCCTCCAGCGTCGCCCGCACGGCCTCTCTTGGCGAGAGGCCTTCTTTCTGGAAGCGGCGGTACCCGGCCAGGAAGTGGATGGTGTCATCGACCGCGATGCCGAGCGTGATCGGAACGACCATCGCCGTGGCGGTGTTGAGCGGAATACCCAGGTAGGCCATCAATCCAAACGCGACGGCGAGTGGAAATATGTTCGGCAGGATGCTGAAGAGGCCCATGCGCAGGGACATGAAGAGCACGGTGATGGCTACTATGATGGTGATCACGGCCAGCAAGAAGCTGTTCTTCTGGCTATCGACGAGCGCGCGGGCCATCTTGAAGAAGACCTCATCGCTGCCCGTTTTGACGATCTCCAGGTCGGGGTACTCCTGCGTCAGCACGGCCAGGCTATCGCGGAAACTCTGCACCAACTCGGAGCGTGCCGGCGGTGCCCAGGCAGAGATGCGCACTTCTCGCCAGTCGGGCCGCACGTAGCGCGGCAGCGACTGGCTGCCGAAGTCGCTCTGCTCGAGATTGTCCAGCAGCTTTGTCAAGCCGGCGGAGTCGGAGGGAAGGGCGTAACTCTCGGCGGCCAGACCGCCTTGCAGCATGGCCTGCAGCTTCAAGAAGTCGACCACTGAGACCGTCTGCCGCACGGTGGGCCAGCTGCCGATCCGCGCTTCGATGGCTGCCAGCGTGCGCAGTTGCGCAGGGCTGCGGAAGCCTTGGCTGCTGCGGGCAAGGTATTCGTAGCTGCCGATGCCGGCGAATTCTCGGCTGAACACTGCGGAGCCCTGGTTGACTTCGTTGTCGGCAGGCAGAAAGGAGAAGAAATCCGTCTCGTCGGTGACGTGGGGGATCCCAGCCAGGGCCGCCAGCGTCAGCAGCGCGAAGCCTGTCAGCACCCACCAGGGACGGCGAAAGACCAAAGTCTCGACTGTCTTCAGGAAGCGGCCCAGCGCCAGGCCACCGACTCTCGGAGGCAGAACACCGGGAGCATGGCGGTCGCAAACGAACAACGCGCAGGGCACGAACAGCATCGAGATGGTGAATGCTGAGAAGACGCCGAAGGCCGCGAGCAGCCCATACTCGCGAATCGGTGGCAGCTCGCTGACCGACAGGGACAGAAAGCCGAGCATCGTGGTCACGCTGGTCAACAAGCAGGGCAACACGGTCTCGGCCACCGTGCGCGGCAAGGCGTCTTGTTTGGGAAGCCCGCGGCTGCGGTGGAGTCGGTAGACGGTGATGATATGGATCGTGTCAGCGACCCCGACAACGAAGATCACCGAGGGCAGGGTGGCCGAGAGGTTGCTGACGGCCCATCCCAACCAGCCGATAATGCTGAATGACCAGACCAGGGCCAGGAGTATGGTCAGCTGCGCGATCAGCAAGTCTCTCAGGCTGCGGAACATCAAGATCAGGCACACGGTCACGCACAGAAACGAGATCGGCGACAACCGCACCAGGTCGTCGACCACTGCGGTGCGCAGCTCGACTTTCAACACCGGTATGCCGGTGAGCGCCACCTGCACGCTGTCTTCGGCGGCGCGCTGTTTGATGGCGCGCAGGCGGGCGATGAATGCCCCAGCGCTATCGAGGTTGGTGCGCACCTCCGAACGTGTGAACATCATCACGGCTGCCCAATCGGAGCCATCACGGCCTAGCAGGAAACCGTCGACAAAGGGCGCCGCGCGGATACGAGCCTGCAGCTCTGGGTTGAGCTCAGAGATCAGTAAAGCTGCCGCGCTCAGGGGAACGCTGCCAGGTTCAGCCCGGTCGAGCATCAACCCGGCGCTCAGCGCCATCACACTCTCGACCTGCCCATCGTCGCGCACTTCGCGGACGATCTTGTCGAGGCGTCGTCGGCTGCGCAGCGACAGAATCGGTTCACCGGTGTTGACGCCCAGCAGCACCACGCCGTCGTTGCCATAGTCGCGCAGGAATTGTTGGTAGGCGACGGTCGCGCTGTCTTCGGGAGGAAGGAAGCTGTCGAAGCTGGGATCGATGCGGATCTTCAGCAGTCCCGGCGCCATCGCGGCCGAGACGGCGAGCGTCAGCAGAATGCACAGCCAGAAATGACGCCGCAGCAGCAGGCCCAATTTCACAACACGTCATCCCAGAGATCAGTCTCGGGCACGGCAGGTTCAGGGTCCGAGTTGACGGGCAGAGCCGATTCTGCCTCAAGCGTGGCTGCCACGGGAGCTGGAGTTTGCTCGGCAGCGGCTTCCCCGCCATCCTCCTGGGGCTCGTCCTCGTCGTCGCCCTGCTCGCTCCGCAGCAGCTCGACAGCACGCCGCAGGGCAGCCTCGGCGTCGACCTCATCGCGCTTGAGCTGCTCGCGCAGGTCGAGCAGCCGTGCCCGCAACAATGCGGGCGCGCTCTGCGTGTCTTCATCCTCACGTTGCGGCAGGGCCCGCAGGATCTGCCGGATCAACTGGATGACCATCCGGAAGGCCCGCACGATGTCGCCAGGCTCTGACTCAGTCCGCTCGACCAGATCCTCGAAGGGGTCGCCAGCCAGCCAGCCTTCGACGGCTTGCCAGAGACCGAAGTCCGGGGGCGGAGAGGGCTCGATCACGCGGCAGGCTCGTTCGACGCCATACACCCGCTTGAGGCGCTTGCGCACATCCTGCTGCAGCACATACAGCTCTGGGGCAAGGGTCGGCCTTCCCCAGGGCTTCCGCCGCGCCTGATAGACCAGCGCGGTCAAGACATTGCCCAGCTGGCGCGTGCCCAGCCCGTCAAGCTGCCCGCCGAAGAGCAGTTCAGCGACCTGCAACTCGTAGCCATAGATGCGCGAGGCGAAGCGCCCTTTGGGGCTCAATCTGGGCGGCTGGCCGGGCTTGTCCGCGGTCTCAAAATAGTCGAGCTTGGCCAAGACCTGCAGCCGAGCCTCCACCTGTTCGACCATCAAGCCATAGCGGAAGTCGCGCTGGTTGCTGGAGAAGTTGGCGAAGCTCTTGGAGCAGGCCTCGTAAAGGCGCTGGCCCAGTCGGCTGTACAGGCTCATCAGGGTCGAGTAGCCGAGGTTGAACTGGCTGCAGACAGGCTCCACCTCACCGGCCACGACCTCGCGGACCTGGCTCGGACGGTCCTCGGAAGGATGCACGGCCGCGTACACGAAGCCTCGAGAGTCCATCCCACGCCGTCCGGCGCGTCCGGCCATCTGCATAAAATCCCGGGTGCGCAGGTAGGTTGTCTTCTGCCCATCGAACTTCAACAAGCTTCCGAAGGCGACGGCCCGTGCCGGCATGTTCACGCCCAGGGCGAATGTCTCTGTCGCCAGCAATACCCGGATCAGACCTGCGTCGAACAGACGCTCGATGGCCTCCTTCAGCGTGGGCAGCATACCCGCGTGATGGTAGGCGACACCGTGCCGGACCATCCGCCGCAAACGCTGCACAGCCTTGCCTTCAGCTTCGAGGCTCCGGCAGAGGGAGTCGAAGCGGTCGACGAGCTCGATTCCTTGTTTCTTGGGCAAGAACTTGCGTTTGGCATAGAAGCCGGCCAGCTTCTCGCAGCCCGCGCGGCTGAAAATGAAGACGATGCACGGCAGGTGGTCTTCCTTCAGGAGCTTGAGGGCCAACTGGTCGTGCCAGCGTTGCTGGACTTCCGCTCGTTTCTTGCGCTCTTCAGCTTTGTCTGGTTTGCCGCGCCGCTTATGGCTTTGATGCCGGCGTCCTCCGCCCTCTCCGCCGCGCCAGATCTTCTTCATGTTGGGGAGATCGCAGGCCATGCCGTCGGCGCGCAGCAGCTTGATCTCGAGGGGCACAGGCCGCACGTCTTCGCGCACCACGATCGGCGGTTGCGAACGCACCGATGCGATCCAGGCGGCAAAGCTCTTCAGGTTCGGGATCGTGGCGGAGAGCAGAATGAAACGCAGGTGCGCGGGGGCGAAGATCAGCACCTCTTCCCAGACCGTGCCCCGCTCGGCATCGTCAAGGTAGTGAGCCTCGTCGACGATCACGTACCGGACCCGCTCAAAGCGCTTGGGGTTGTCGAAGATCGCATTGCGCAGGATCTCGGTGGTCATGATGAGCACCTGCGCGTCCGGCACCAGGCTGACATCGCCGGTGACGATGCCCACCGCATCGCCGTAGCGGGCCGAGAAATCGCGGTATTTCTGGTTCGACAATGCCTTGATCGGCGAGGTGTAGATCAGCTCTTCGGACCGCTCGAGCGCTTTCTCGATGGCGAACTCGGCGATCAGCGTCTTGCCGGCCCCCGTGGGGGCGGCGACCAGGACGTCACGTCCGCGGTGCACCGCCTTGATGGCGCGGATCTGGAATTCGTCCAGCTCCAGGCCTCGATAACGCAGCAACCGTTTTCCTTTCCTTGGCGTCCGGGCCGCCTACAGGTGTCAGTGTTGGCTGGCCAGAAGGGCCAGTGGCCGCTCAGACCAGTCCGAGGATCACCTTGCCGAGGACGTAGAATGGCGGAAACTCCGCCGTCTTGTTCTCAGTGAAGCTGTCGCGCAGCGTTCGGATCTTCGGCAGCCGGCCTGTATTCTGCTCCAGAAAGCTCGTCACTGCCTCGTCGACGGCCTCTTTCCCGGCGGCCCCATTGCCCAGGGCGAGGTCGGCGTATCGATGGGTGAGGTCGCGCAGCCTCTCGAGCAGGTCGAGGCACAGATTCGAAAAGGCGATGCGCTCCCACTCGTCCTTCGGGGTGAGCAGTCCACACTGTTTGGCGGCCCAATTGATGCTGCTCTTCGAGGCGATCGCGTAGTACAGCTGTGTGATCTGAGCCAATGAGGCCTGCTTCTCAGCGCTGATTTTCGCGATGTCCAGGGTTCGGTCCAGAAGCGGCAAGTCTGCCAGGGTCGCGGCTTCCTCGGCCACGAAGCCCAGAGCTTCGAGGTCGTGCAGTCGGGCGAGATAAGCACTTCTGGCCGAACCACTTACGACATCCGGCAGGACCTCGCGGATCTGGTCGACCAGCAAGCGCTGCTGCTCGGCGTAAGCCTGGGAATCGGGGAGGTCCGCTTTCCAGGTCAAAATCCAGCGCACCAGCTCGTGGATCGCCTTCTCGATATTGAGCAGGCTGCCGAGGCGTGCCCCGAGCGGCAGGCGGTCGCCGTCCTTCTCGACCAGGTAGCGCAGGCGGCTGGCCCCCAAGATATGCGAGGCGACCAGGTAGGCGCGCGCAGCGGTCTCTACGTCGGCCTGCATCTCGTCGAGCAGCCGCAGGAAGATCAGGACGCCGGCGCGGTCGACGATGAAGTTCGCCACGCGGTTGGCGACGATCTGCCGGCGCAACTGGTGGTTCTTGATGGCATCGAGGTTTCCTTCCCGGATCTTCTGCGGGAAATAGTGGATCAGGAAGGGCTCAGCGAGGACCTCGTCGACCAGCTTCGATTCGACCAGCTTGGAATAGGCGTAGTTCTTTACATGGGCCATCAGCACGGCCAGCTCGGGCCTGGTGAGCTGGCGGGGCTCGCCATCTTCGTTGCGTTTGGTCGGCAGGCCGATCGCCTGGGGATTCAGGCCGGTGTTTTCCTGCAAGAACGCGATCAGTGCCAGATGCTCGTCGAAGTACTTCTGTGCTGTGTGCTCCAGTCGGCTGAGGAGCTGGGCGTGGAGCCGATTCTGCCTCACGACCAGCTCGCCCACCTCGTTGCGCACCTCCTCGAGCAAGGCATCGCGTTGCTCGAGGCTGAGTTTGCCCGCCTTGATCAACGGCTGCAGCAGGATCTTCAGGTTGACCTCGCGGTCCGACATGTCGACGCCGGCGGAGTTGTCGACGAAGTCCCCGTTGATCCGACCTCCCGCGCGGCTGAACTCGATACGTGCCCGTGGCGAGACACCGAGGTTGCCTCCCTCGGCGAAGATCTTGGCGCGCAGGTCGCGCGCATCGACGCGTACGGCATCGTTCGCCTTGTCCGAGACGTCGCGGTCATCTTCGCTGCTGGCTTTGACGTAGGTACCGATGCCGCCATTCCAGAGCAGGTCGACCGGCATCTGCAGGATCAGCCTGATCAAGGACTCGCCGTTCAGCTCTTTCTCGACGCTTCCAACCAACGCGCGCACCCGCGGCGTCAGCTCGATCGACTTCGCCGTCCGCTTGTAGACCCCGCCTCCGTGGCTGATCATTTCTTCATCGTAGTCTTCCCACGACGAACGTTGCAGCTTGAACAGACGTTCGCGCTCTTCAAAGGAGACGAGTGGATCGGGGTCGGGATCGATGAAGATGTTCCGGTGGTCGAAGGCGGCGAGCAGGCGGAAGCGCGGGCTCATCAGCAGGCCGTTGCCGAACACATCGCCGGACATGTCTCCGACGCCTACCACGGTGATGGGATCCCGCGACTCATCGATACCACTCTCTTCGAGGTGTGCCAGCGCGCAAGCCCAGGCGCCGCGTGCCGTGATGGCCTCTTTCTTGTGGTCATACCCTTTCGAGCCGCCTGAAGCGAACGCGTCTCCCAACCAGAAACCGTAGCGGGCTGCCACGGCATTGGCCACATCCGACATCCGCGCGGTGCCTTTGTCCGCCGCGACGACCAGATAGGGGTCGGGCTCATCGAAACAGACCGTGTTCGCGGGTGGGACATTCTTCCCATCGACCAGGTTGTCGGTCAGGTCGAGCAGGCCACAGATGAAGGTGATGTAGGCTTCGTGGAAATCTTCGCGACTCGGGTCCTTTTCACGCACGACGAAGCCGCCCTTGGCACCGACGGGCACGATGATCGCGTTCTTGACCATCTGCGTCCGCATCAGCCCAAAAACCTCGTCCCGGTAGTCGTCGCGCCGATCCGACCAGCGCAGGCCGCCTCGTGCGACCTTCCCGCCGCGGATATGGACCCCCTCGACGTGGTAGGCATGTACGTAGATCTCAAACAGGGGACGCGGCTCGCGCATCGCTTCGACGTTGGCAGCATCGAACTTCAAAGAGATGCTGTGCTCATCACGACCCTGGCGGAAGAAGTTGGTCCGCAAGGTGGTCTGGATGAGATTTGCAAAGGTGCGCAGGACCATGTCTTCATTCAGGCTCTCGACCCTGCTGAGATAATTGACCAGCTGCGTCTCGAGCCGGGAGCACTCGTTCAGTCTCTGCGGTCCCGGACGCACGTCATGCTCTTCGAACGCCCAGGGATCGAAGCGCGCCCGAAACAGCTGGACCAGGATGCGCGAGGCCCTGTAGTGCGTCCGCAGCACGTCACGAGTGAAGGCCTTGGTGTAGGGATGGTGCAGCTGCTGCCAGTAGTTCAGGTAGGCGCGCAGCAGGTCGACTTCCTTCCAGCCCAGCCCGCGCAGGAGGAGCTTGTTCAGGCTGTCGCTCTCCATGTGTCCGGAGAGCACAGCGCGGATGGCTCCCTGCAGCAGCTCGATCAGCGGCAGCTCTTCTTCGACTTCGAGGCCGACGAAGGGATCGAGAATCGTGAAACTCATGATGTGCAGGTCGGAACCGTCGTCGAAGCTGACGTCGGTCGGGATCTTGCTGAGCACACGGAGCCCGAGGTTGTCGAGTACAGGGATGATGTCGGTCAGCGCGATGGCCTCACGCTGGTAGAAGATCAGGTGTGCTTTGCCGTCCTCGACCATCGCAGGCGTGCGGAACAAGCTGATGCGCAGCTCGGCGCTCTCGCGCACCTTCTCGAGGTTTGAGATATCGAGAGCTGTCCGCTCGGCGTTCGTGGCGAGCCGGTAGGACTCGGGAAAGGCCTTCGAGTAGACGCGGGCGGTGGTCTTGATGCGCTTGGAATCGCCTGAGTCCATCGCGTCGATGACGCGTTCTTCCCACGACTTGGTCAGATGGAGCAGGAAGTCTTCGAGCTCCTCGACGTGCTGCGTGGTGATCGTTTCCCGTGCCGAGGTCACGTAGAAGTGCAGCAGCACGGTGTTTTCGCGGTAGAGTACCCGGTTGTCGCTGTAGTCGGCCCGGATGTGGGAGACCAGGAATTCTTCCACTTTGGCACGCAGATTCTCGGAGTGGCGCTGCTTGGGAAGAGCCAGCGTGACATAGAGAGCGCGCCCGATCTCGTCGACTCCGGCGAACAGCCCCACCTGTCCGCGGGACTGCGCCGAGACGATGGTGCGGATCGCCTTGTAGACGGTATTGGTGCGGGCCATGAACAGAAACTCTGTCGGCAGTCCGCTGAAACCGCGCGACAGCTCTTTGCCGAAATGCGAGCCGGAGCTGACGCAGGCCTGGCGCAGCACCTTCTTGAGTTTCCAACGCAGGATGGGGATCTCCGACCCGGGCTGATCGAGGGCTTTCTTCGTGAACAGCCCGAGGAAGACGCCGCAGCCGAATAGCTTGCCCTCTTCATCGAAGTTCTTCATCACGATGTGGTCGAGCTTGCCGGGCCGATGGATGGGTGATTCGGCATTGGTCTTGTCGACGATCACGCGTGAGCGGCCGGCCAGGCGGCGGCGCAAGACATCGAGGATGCCATCGCCGCTCTTGGGTACGTCGTACTTCGTGCGCGTCGGGTCGCGGGAGAGCCCCAGGGGGCTCTTCGCGCCGAGAGAGATGCGCTGGATCTCGCCGTCGGAGTCCGTCTCGATGTCGTAATTCCGGTAGGCGAGGAAGACGAAATTGTCGGCCTTGAGCCAGCGCAGGAAATCGGCGGCCTCGGCGACCTTGAAGCGGTCTTTGGCAGTCTTGGGGTCGGAGCGAGCCAGATGGGCCAACTTGCTATCGACCCGCGCGAGCATCTCCGGGAAGTCGGTGGTGACCTGCCGGACCTCGCTCAGTCGAGTGCGTAGGGCCTCGGCGATCTCTCCGGCCTGCTCCGGGAGCATGCCCTCGACTTCGAAGTGGGTATACGAGATCGGCAGCGTGCCTTCGCCGGGGCGCGGAAACAGGCCGTTCAATCTGCCCTCGGCATCGAACGTGCAATGCAGGATCGGGTGCACGAGCTCGAGGGTGCCGATTGTGCGGCGTTGGAGGAGCAGCTGGGTGGTGTCGACCAGGAACGGACCGTCGGGATGCCAGGACTCGATCACCATACCTTCGCAGGTGTACCCGTGCTCTTCGAGGCTTGGTTGGAACACACGCAGGCGCGGCACGTCCCGCTCGCCTGCCCGCGCATAATGCAGCATGTCGAGGAGCAGAGGCACGGCTTGTTCGGGGGGGCGTCGGGTGAAGACTGTGTCTCTGAAGAGCAACACCTGAAGGAAGGCTTCAGCCAGCCGCAGCGAAGGCTCGTCCAGCTGGCGTTCGCCGAGGTCGTGGCGCAACCTATGTAGGATCTGGAGATTGGGAATCTCGATCTCTTGCGAGTCAGCAAGGGATTCGTCAAGGGAGTCGTCTTCGCCCTCGAAGAACTGGGTCGTCTGGGAAGCCTCGACAGCCAAAGGTGCTCTCCTTGATCTGGTGTGGGGCTTGGCGCGCGCCCGGTTTCTTTTGAACCAGAAAGCGCCACAGGCCCGCTTCAGGCTTTGGGTGCCTGAGACCCTTCGAGGGGAATGGCATCCTGCACGAGCATATCGGGCAGGTCGTCCCAGACCGGGTAGAGCAGCGTCCCGTCCTCGCGCAGAAGGCCCCCATCGAGCTCGCGACGCACGGGCTTGCCGTTGCGGTCGAGTAGAGAGCTGTCGCGGATGCGCGCGTTCAAGCTGAGCAGCAGGTCTGCGGACGCCTCGGCTACCGGCTGACGGCTCTCGGGGCAGCGCAGCATGGCTACGAATTCGGGATCGAGTGGCATTGCGTACTCCTGATCGCTGGGGGACGGCTGTTTTTATACTCCGGGCGCCGCGCAGGAACAAGGCCGGAGGGTTTTTTGGACATTCTGCCAGAAACCGCGTTGTGCGCCTACTCCATGCCCCGCTATACTCCGGGCGGTAGGGAAGCGATGACACCCAAAGAACTCGACCAGACCGCTCAGGCTATTGCCAAGGACCTCCAAAAGACCTACGGCAACGACTTGATCTGTTTTGCCATGTTCGGCCTGTGCGCGGTGGATGGGGCGCAGTTCGACAAGGGTGACGTACAGTTTCTCGTCGTCCTCAAGTCCCTCTCCTACGACCTGCTCGCCGCCGGACTGCGCATCTCGAAGCGCTGGCGGACCAAGCGCCTCGATCCTCCCTGGTTTGTCGACCACGAATTTCTCAGCAAATCCACGGACGTCTTCCCGATGGAAATGATGGAGATGCGCGAGGCCTACCGCGTGATCGCGGGTGAAGACGTGCTCCAGAACATCCAGGTTGACCCCAAAGACCTGCGCCTGCAGTGCGAGTACCACCTGAAGGCTCAGGAGATGGACTTCATCCGCGGGTTCTTCGACAGTGGAAACAGCCGCAGTCATCTGTCGACATTGGCTTTGAGCTCCATGCGGAGGTACATCCAGATCCTGCGTGCCCTTGTCCGTTTGTCGAACCAGCAGCCACGTGCGGGTATCCCCGAGATGTTTGCGCAGGTCGAGGCGAGCACCGGCATCGACCTGGGCGCTTTCCGTGATATGTACAAGATCACGTCCAAGGGTATGCGGGCTTCTGCCAAGGACATGGAGAACATCCTGGCCGAGTACTACAAGGCCTTGAATGATCTCTCGCGCTATGCAGACACCTTGTCCGGCGGTGGCTTCAGCGGTGGGGGTGGCTACGGCCAGCCGAGCTTCAGCGGCTATGGACAGCCGGGTGGCTACGCCGGCGGCGGCTACGGTCAGCAAGGAGGCTTTGGGCAGGGTTATCCGGGCCAGGGACAGGGACAGGGACAGGGTCAGGGGCCGGGCCAGGGTTTCCCCGGCCAGGATCAAGGCTATCCCGGCCAGGACCAAGGCTATCCCGGTCATGGCGGGCAAGGTTACCCGGGCCAGGCGTTTCCAGGGCAGTCTCCGGGCTACGGGCAGGGCTTCCCCGGCCAGGGCCAGGGGGGGCAGGGCTACCCGGGCCAGGGAGGCTACGGCCAACCTGGCTATGGTGGCGGCTACCAATAGCGCGGCTTGCTGGTCGCGGCCAACACCCGATTCCCCTTACCGAATCTACCATGCTTCGAAGAGAGATTGCTGCGGCCTTCAAGCACAAGCCCGGCCCGGGTCGGCGTGAGTTGGTCGTGTTGCTGTCTGTGCCGGTCCTGATGACCATTTCCTATTATTGGGGCACGACGGCTTTCTACCGCCGCAGTCTGTCGGGATGGTTCGGCCTGCAGGGCGAGGCAGCTCAACTGGCCCCGTACGCTTGGTGGGGGCTGAGCAGTCTGCTCTGGCGTGTGCTGGTTCCTTGTTTGTTGATCGTCGGGATCTTGCGCTCCAAGCCGGAGCATTTCGGCTTCAAGTTAAGCAGCCAGCACGCAAAGATCTATCTGTTGCTATTTCTTGGCATGCTGCCGTTGCTCTATCTTGCAAGCCAGCGGTCCGGTTTTGCGTCGACCTACCCCTTTTACGGGGGGGCACGGCGAAGCTGGCAGCTCTTTGTCTTATATGAGCTCTGTTATCTTCCCCAGTTCGTGGGCGTTGAGGCTTTCTTTCGTGGCTACCTGACCTTCGGGCTGTATCCCCGTTACGGCTATGCCAGCCTGCTGATCATGGCGGGGCCGTATTGCGCGATCCACTTTGGTAAGCCTCCGTTGGAAACATTTGGCTCGATTCTTGCAGGCATCGCGCTCGGGTTCCTCGCGCTGCGGAGCCGTAGCTGGTATCTTGGGGCTCTCTTACACATCGCCGTGGCAGCGACGATGGACTTCCTGGCGATCTGGAACAACGGTGGATTCGGCGCATGAGGTCTGAGGAAAGCAAACGTAAGAAACTGAGCGTGCTGATGCCGGTCTACAATGAGCGGGCAACGCTCGAGACTATCGTTGGCAGGGTGCTCGCGGCGCCGATCGACCTCGAGCTCGAGTTGGTCATCGTTGACGACGGATCGACCGATGGCAGCAGCCCGGTCATGGATCGTCTGGCCGAGCAGGATGCGCGCCTGGTCGTCTTCCATCAGCCGGTCAATCAGGGTAAGGGCGCGGCGGTGCGTAAGGCTATCGAGCTCGCCAGCGGAGACTATGCGCTGATTCAGGACGCGGACCTCGAGTACGATCCCCGCGATTTTCCCGCGTTGCTGGCTCCGCTGTGCGACGGCCGGGCGGACGTCGTGTACGGCTCGCGATTCGCGGGGGCCGAGGCACGCATCCACCTGTTCTGGCACCAGCTTGCGAACAACTGGCTGACCACCCTGTCGAATATGCTGAACAATCTGAACCTGACCGACATGGAGACCGGCTACAAGGCGTTCCGGATGGATCTGTTGAAGACCATCCCCATCCACAGCCGCAGCTTCGGCATCGAGCCGGAGGTCACCGCCAAGATCGCACGCTTGGGGGCCCGGATCTACGAGGTGCCGATCCGCTACCACGGCCGTTCTTATTGGGAAGGCAAGAAGATCACCTGGAAAGACGGCGTCGTGGCGCTGTGGGCGATGGTCAAGTACTCGCTGCTCGATCCGAATTTTACGACCGACAACGGCTTGTTGGTGATGCAGCAACGCGCCCGCGCGGTGCGCTTCAACAACTGGCTGATGAAACAGGTCAAGCCTTATCTGGGGCAACGTTTGCTCGAGATTGGCGCGGGCATCGGCACGTATTCGCGTTTTGTGCTCGACAGTGAGTGTTTGCTCTTGGCGGACAGCGACAGTTTTCTGGGCGACATACTCGAGCACAACTTTGGGGCGATGAGTCATGTCGAGGTGCTTCGCGGTTCGTTGTGCAGTGAAGAATTCTATCGTGCCCTGGTCGGACGGGGTCTCGACACGATCCTGAGTGTCTATGGGCTCGAGAGACTGGAGCGGTCAGGGGCAGCGCTAAAGGCCTGCTACCAGGCTCTGGAGCCGGGTGGTCGGGTCGTGCTGGTGGTCAATAATCGTCCGGGAGATCAGCCGCACATGGATCAGGCGACGCTGACAGCGCAGCTGCGCGCTGCGGGCTTCGAGGTCGAAGAAATTCGGGATCTCGGCAAGCTGCCTGCGCCGGCCTGGGGTCTGGCAGAGCGCTTGCGGTTGCCCTTCAACGGTCTGATGGATGGGGTGCCCCGACTCTTCGATGCGGGAGAAGGCATGCTGCCCTGGAAGGGTATGTTGTTGCTGGCGATCGGGCGCAAGCCCTAGTGCCTGTTGAATAACCTACCAACAGGTTGGTTTTCTTCTGTAGGGGAGGGATTTACTCCCTCCCGCGGGCGGGTGTAAAACCCGCCCCTACAAGAAACCCCAGATCTCGCCATAAGCCGTAATGCAAAGCTATCGCCCCCTTTCAAGACCTCAATCAACAGACCCTGTGGTCTGAGGAGATACGCCATGGAGATGACGGTCGGGCCGATCGGGCCCAAGCACTACGTGGGAATCAAAGCGCGGGTGACGCCGGCAGACATGGGTAGCAAGCTCGCAGAGCTGTTGCCCGCGGTGTCGCGGTTCCTCAGGGAGCGAGGCGTCGCGCCTGCCAGTGCGCCGACCACGTTCTATCACGCGCACCACGACCAGCTCGGGGTGTTTGAGATTCAGGCGGGCATGTTCGTCGCGGAGGCGATGGCAGGTGAGGGGCTCGTCGAGCCCGGCGTGATCGAACACACCGAAGCCGTCCGTTGCATGCACGTGGGGCCCTACGAGGGATTGGGGGAGACCCATGAGGCCGTCGAGGCCTGGCTGCAGGCGAGCGGCCGCACAAGCGCGTCCCCCTCCTGGGAGAGCTACCTGAGTGACCCGGGGGAAGTACCCCAGGCCGAGCTCAAGACCGAGGTGGTGTTCCCGCTGCTGCCGTTGCCATGAATGCGGCCTCCACCGGTTGCGGAGGCGTCTCGCGAGCAGCAGTCCCGGCCTACAAGAAGTAGGCCAACGCGAAGCGGAAGACGCCGAGCTTGTTCTTCTTGATGTGCTGGGCCAGCGTGCGCAAGTTGTTCGGAGGCAGGCTCATGCTCGCGTCGTTACCCGGGCGGCTGCGGCGGCCCGCGGTCACCATTGCGGGACGGACCGGTTTGCGTCGTGTGGCGATCAGTGTCTGGGGTTTCCACTCGAGATCGGCGGCCTGGACCGCTGTGCCCTTGGTCGGGCCGATCTCCTTGTCGCGGTGCAGCTCGACGTTGAAAGACTTTTGATGCAGCCACAGGCTCTCTTCGGTCAACGCGCCCGGATGGGCGGCGCCGTTGCTCTGTAGATGGACCTTGACGTCCTCGTCGGCACCTTCGACCAGGGCGAAGTGGCCGCTGTAGGCACGCATGTGCTTGACAGCGGCAGCTTTATCGCCCGCGGCCGGAGGCAGTTTGTCGAGAGCCAGCAGGCAATGCTCGCCCTTCTCAAGGAAGATGCCCAGCCGGGTCAGAACTTCGAAGTAATAGCTCGGATCTGGGTTGTTATCCGGGGGAAGCTCGAGAAGCGGCTCGGGACGCTCGGCCGGGGGCTGTTCCTCAGCGGCGTCTTTCTTTTCATCCGCTGGTTCTTGCTTGGTGGCAGGTTTCTTGTCAGCTTCGACAGGTTTCTCGGCCGCTGCGGCCTGAGGTTTCGCGGCGCCTTGGATGGGCTGTGCAGCGGCTGCCCCGGCTGCGGGCTGCGCGGCGAAACCAGCGGCGCCTGGCGCCTGGCCGGCTTGCATCTGCCCGGGAGCCCCCGCGAGCCCGTCCGTCCCCAGGGCGTTGTTGGGTTGGAATTGCCCCGGTGGGGCTGCGCCTGCGAGCCCGTCCGTCCCCAGGGCATTGTTGGGTTGGAATCCTCCTCCACGCCGCGCAAGCCGAGCTGCCTTGCGAGCTTCTCGCCGCGCAGCGGCCCCGCCCTTTCCGGCGGCTGCAGCGGCTCCAGCGCCCGCAGCGGCCCCGGCTCCTGCGGCTCCAGCTCCAGCGGCTCCGGCTCCAGCAGCGGCTCCGGCGCCAGCAGCAGCCCCGGCTCCAGCAGCGGCTCCGGCTCCAGCGGCTCCGGCTCCAGCAGCTCCGGCTCCAGCAGCGGCTCCTGCTCCAGCAGCGGCTCCGGCTCCAGCGGCTCCGGCTCCAGCAGCTCCGGCTCCAGCAGCGGCTCCGGCTCCAGCGGCTCCTGCTCCAGCAGCGGCTCCGGCTCCAGCGGCTCCGGCTCCAGCGGCTCCGGCGCCA
>JAJDCP010000188.1 GCA_029260765.1 Planctomycetota bacterium | reverse complement strand
TGTTCGGTTCTTCCACACACTGCGCTACTCTCGGCGGTCGCAGACCGCCGCTACAGCGCTTTGCCCCGTCTCTCTGTTCGGTTCTTCCACACACTGCGCTACTCTCGGCGGTCGCAGACCGCCGCTACAGCCCTTTGCCCCGTCTCTCTGTTCGGTTCTTCCACATTGCGCTACTCGCGGCGGTCGCAGACCGCCGCTACAGCGCTTTGCCCCGTCTCTCTGTTCGGTTCTTCCACACACTGCGCTACTGTCCGCGGTCGCAGACCGCCGCTAGAGCGCCCTGCCCCCATCTGTATGAGCCAATCCGCGCAGGAACTGCAGAGAAGTCCCCTCAACCGCGCGCGACTATGGTAATTAATTGCACCGTTCGCCGACCTTTCCTCTGTGCGGAGAAGCCATGATCATCCTCGGTCTGCAGCCGGTCACCCACGACGTCTCGGCTGCTTTGGTCATCGACGGCGTTGTGGTGGCCGCCGCTGACGAAGAGCGGTTTACGCGTCGCAAGCACGGCTTTGGGCAGCTGCCCGTCCAGTCCGCGGCCTTTTGCCTGCGTCAGGCCGGGATCGAGCCGAAGGACGTCGAGGTTGTCGCCTTCCCCTGGTCGGATCAGGCGATGCGCGAACAGCGCTGGCGTTACCTGAGCTACGCGTTTGGACGCCGCCCGGGCAAAGCGTTCCGGCAGCTGTTCACGATGCGCAAGAAACAACGCAAACGTGAGGACAAGCTGCGCAACACCCTGCGCCAACTGGGCATCGACCCCGAACGGGTGGAGATTGTGCCGGTCGAGCACCACATTGCCCATGCGGCCTCTGCCTTCCACTGCTCGGGCTTCGAGCGGGCGGCGATCGCTTCTCTGGACGGCGTCGGCGAGCTGGCAACCACTTTGTTCGCGCGCGGCGACGGGCGGCGCATTGAGAAGATCTTTGAGGTCTACAAGCCCGATTCGCTCGGGCACTTCTACTCGACGATGACGCAATACCTCGGATTCCAGCCCCTCAACGGCGAATACAAGCTGATGGGTATGGCGCCCTATGGTGATGCCGAGACCGTCAGCCTCGATCGACTGCTGCCTTTTGGTAAGGGTCGTTACCAGCTCGACCAGCGCTATTTGAAGGCCGGGCCGGACCAGGACAAGGGCATCTTGTATTCCAGCGAGCTCGAGCGGTGGCTGGGACCGGCCCGCAAAGAGACGACCCTGAAGCCCGAAGACACGGCGATTGCGGCGGCCACGCAGGAGCTCTTCGAGCGGGTGACCCTGCATCTGATCGAGACGCACCTCGGAGATGTATTGAAAGAGACGGGCAAGCTGTGTCTGGCGGGAGGTTGTGCTCTCAACGTGGTGCTCAACAGGAAGCTGACTGAGCATCCGTTGGTGCAGGAATTGTACGTCCAACCCAACGCGGGGGATGGCGGCACCAGCCTGGGGGCCGCTTTGCAGGTCGCGGTCGAGCGCGGCGAGCCCCGGCTGCCGCTGCGGAACGTCTACCTGGGGCCAGAATACGACCACGAAGCGTGTCTGGCGGCTTTGCAGAAGCTGCGCATCCCCTACGAGGAACCCAAAGATCTGCCGAAGCTGGCGGCGCAGCTGATCGCCGCAGGCGAGCCGGTGGCCTGGTTTCAGGGACGCATGGAATGGGGGCCGCGGGCGCTGGGCAACCGTTCGATCCTCGGGCATCCGGGCTTGAAAGGCCAGACGCAGGACATCAATCGGCGGGTCAAGTTCCGTGAGACCTGGCGCCCTTTCTGCCCGTCTGTACTGGCCGAACACGGTCCCGAGCTGTTCGACAATCCACACGACGCGCCGTACATGACGATCACCTTTGGCGTGCGCGAAGAGTGGCGGGGACGGCTGACCGAGATCACCCATGTCGACGGCTCAGCCCGGCCGCAGTATGTGCGGGAGCAGGACAACCCGCGCTACCGGAAGCTGATCGAGCACTTCTACGAGCTCACGGGGCTGCCGTGTGTGATCAACACTTCGTTGAACCGCCGTGGCGAACCGATCGTGTGCACACCCGAGGATGTGCTGCGGATGTTCTTCGGCTCGGGAGTTGAGTTCCTCGTGATGGGCGACTTCCTGGTGCGGAAGCGGCCGCTGCCCGAAGGAATCGAAGCCTGACCCGAGCTTGGCGGATCACGCCGCGGAACCAGGAGTTTACCATGACCAGCGAGAGCTACCAGAGGTTCCGCAAGTGGTGTCATGAGCGCGGTGCGCGGCTCGATCAGCCCCTGCGTCTCGAAGAGCTGGATGACCGCTCGCTGAGCCTGACGCTCACCGACTTCGCCGCCCGGCGGGCTCCAGCCACGCAACTCGACTCGCTGCACAGCCTGGTACAGGACGACGCAGCCAGCGTGCAACCTCCCGCTGGGGCCGCAGAACCCGCCTCAGCCGGGGATCTCGAGCACAGCCTGGCGTCACAGAGCCCCGAGGGAGCAGCCGACAACCGGCCGGCCACGGTGTTGCCCGCGCCGACCACACGCTACGAAGTGCTGCACGCCATCGCTGGGGGCATGGGGCTGTGCTGCTTCTGCTTCGACCACCAGGCCGGCTTCCCCTTTGTGATCAAGACCTTCCGCAGCGACCGCTTCGCGCGCAGCGCGGCCACCCTGCCCGAGTTCCTGCGCGAGGTCGCTGTCTGGACCGGGCTGGGTACGCACGCGAACCTGGTGCGGGCCTATGGCGTCCGTTTGATCCAGAACCAACCGTACCTGTTTCTCGAGTTCATCCACGGTCCCAACCTGCGCGAACGCATCCGCCAGATGCCTCTGGCCGCAGGCGATGTGGTGGAGCTGATGCTGCAGACCTGCAGAGCTCTGCGACACGCCCGCAACTGTACCCCCGGCTTTGTGCACGGCGACCTTAAACCGAGCAACCTGCTGCTGGGACCTCGCTGGCTGAAGGTGACCGACTTCGGCCTGGCACGCAGCGGAGCCGAGACCCAGCGGGGGCCCGCGGGCACGCCCGCGTATATGGCGCCCGAGCTCTGGCTGCACCAGAAGGTCTCATCCCGCACCGACGTCTACGCCCTCGGTGTGGTGGCCTGGGAGGCGCTGACCGGCAGACGGCCTTTCGACGGCAAAACCGCCGCGGAGATCGAGAGCGCACACCTCGCGGGAAGAATGAGCGCTTGGGGCGACGGCGATCGAGAGCTGGCCCCCCTGCTACGGGCCTGCCTGCAACGTTCCGCGGCGGAACGACCAGGGCTCCTGGAGCTCTGGGCCGAGCTGCGGCGGCTGCGGAACCGTAGCCGTTTGCCAGCCCGGCTGTTCGCTGCCGAACGAGGACCCAGAGCGCAACGCCAGCGGCTGGAGTTTCAGTTTGAACAATTCCGCAAGCGGGGCCAGATCGGAGGTGCCCTGGAGTTTGGGGAGGAATTCGGTGGAGGAGTGGTCGAGGCCATCCGCAGCCAACTCGAGGCCCTCGCTGAGCTGCCGTCCGGTCCGGAGCTGACGCAACGCCTGTGGACGCTGTCGGCCCTGCACGCACACTGTCCCGAGGCCTTCACGGATTGGAACGCGTGGCACCTCGAGCTGACTGCGGCGAGCTTGCGGGCGGGACCCCTGCCGGGACTGTTCGCACCTCAAGTCCGGTTGCTGGGCGCCGACCTGAGCAAAGCCCAGCTGCGTGGTGCCTTCCTCGCCGGAGCCGCGCTCGCCGGCGCGCAGCTCGACCATGCGGATCTACGCGCCGCCTCCCTCGCCGGCGCGGATCTGCGCGACGCCTCACTGCGGGGTGCCGACCTGCGCTTCGCCACCCTCGACGGGGCCGAGCTGGCGGGGGCCTGCTTCGAAGCTGCCCGGCTCGACGGCGTGTCACTGCTGGGCAGTCTCGGGGCTTCGCTGCCCACGGCTTCCCCCCCGCAAGCTGAAGGTGCTTTCCGGACTCGCTTGTCGCCGCTGCCTCATACCGCGCTAGCCGTGCGCTGGCAAGGAGGCGCCTGGGAGTTGCGGGGCAGCAAACGGCTCTGGTGCCATGACGCGCGAACCCTCAGCCCGGCCGCTGCTCGCAAGGCCTCTACCGTCGCGGAGTTGCTGGCCTGGACCAGTACCGGCGTGTGGGCACTGCGCGGTCGACGCGGCCGCATCCAGATCGAACGCAATGGTGCCAGCGAGGTAACGGTCAAGACCCGCCTCGCTTGGCGACCTGTGGGGCTGTTCGCCCCCGACGGCTCGCGACTCGGGCTACTACGCGAAGATGAAGACAGACTGGCTGTGTTCGATAGCAGAGACGGTGAGCCTGCCGAGCGCATGCGCCTGCAAGAGAGCTCCCTGCCACTGGCTCTCGCCCCGAGGGGAGCTGCCCTGGCGCTGGCGAACCTGCAGGTGATCCCGCTCGCCGATGCGCCGCAGGCACTCTGGAAGCTCTCGTTGCTCGCTGACGGTTGCGAGGG
Source organism: Planctomycetota bacterium (assembly GCA_029260765.1). Classification (GTDB taxonomy): domain Bacteria; phylum Planctomycetota; class J058; order JAJDCP01; family JAJDCP01; genus JAJDCP01. The sequence continues at coordinate 72,401 of JAJDCP010000188.1, read as the reverse complement.
CTACGGCGCACAAGGCCCGAGCGAAGAACAGCTTCCGCCGCGCCTGCCCGACCCTGCCGCAGCCGCCAGGAAGGCTCTCGAGCGCTGGGGGCATCGGCACCAGGGTATTGTCGCCCCCGCGCACGCTTTGGCCTTCTCCCCGCGCGGTAGAGTGCTGGCGGCACGGGGGCTGTCCCCCGATCCCCTGCACCGTTTCGGCGGGCCGTGGATGGAGGCGATCCGCGTGTTCGACGAAAAGTCTGGTACCATCGCTGAGCTGCCCGACCGGGGCGTCTCTCGCGAGGCGCAGTCGGCCGAACAGGACCGCGGCTTCCTGGTCTTCTCCCCCGATGGACGCTGGCTGGCCAGCTACCGCCCGCCGGAGTTGAGCCTGTGGCAACCCGTGGGCAGCCGGCTGCTGCTCAGGAAAGAGCTCCCCGGCCTGCGCTGCCTGGCCTTCGCCCCCGGGGAGACGCTGCGCCTGGGCTGCCTGTATGACAGCGGCAAGTCGTTGCTGGTGATTGAGCAACGCAGCTGAAGGAAGACTCAGCAGCCCGCGGCAAGCCGGAAGCGGCGGGAGTCATTATTGCGCAGACGGGCCAGCTCGTCGGCCAGGGCGTCTCCGGTCTGGAAGCGCTGCTCGGGGTCCTTGGCCATCAGGCGACGGACGACCCCGGCCAGATCCCCCGAGATCTCGGGCCGCAGCACGCGCAGGTCGGGCGCGGGCACCAACAGGTGCTCCTCCATCAACTCCAGGGGAGTGCGCCCGGGAAAGGGCGGGCGGCCACACAACAGATGGAACAGGCTGCAGCCCAATGCGTACAAGTCGGAGCGCTGATCGACAGACCGGCAGTCGGACCACTGTTCTGGGGGCATATAGCAGGGGGTGCCGATGAACTCTCCCTGATGGGTCAACTGCGTGCGCGAGCTGGAGAGCTTGGCGATGCCGAAGTCGGCGATCCGCACCTCGCCGTGCGAGCCCAACAGCAGGTTGCCGGGTTTGATGTCGCGGTGCACAACCCCGGCGGCAGCCGCCACCGCCAGTCCACGCCCGACCTGCATCCCCACCGACATCGCACGCCGCGCCGACAGGGTGCCCGTCCCGCCCAGGAATTGCTGGAAAGAACCGCCCTTCAGGTATTCCATCACGATGCAGAAGAAGCCCTGCTCGAAGAAGAAGTCGTGTACCGGCACGACGTTGGGGTGCACCAACTGCGCCAGGGCATTCGCCTCGCGCTCGAAGCGCCGCAGCGCCTCTTCGTTGGCGCCACCGGCGCGCAAGACCTTGATGGCCACCTGCGGAGACCGGCTGTCGGCCTGCGCCAGCCAGATCGTGCCCATCGCCCCCTGTCCCAGCTTGGACAGGATCCGGTAAGCGCCCAGACTGCCGTCCTCAAAGCCCGCCAGTCCTTCCGTGTCGTCGGACGCCAACACCTGACCGGGTGCCTCCGCGCAGGTATCCTGCTCACCCGCCAGATCGGCACCGCAGCAAGAGCACACAGCCTCGTTGCGCTCCGGCGTGGTCGCACAATTCCAACACAGCACAGCGCACCCTCCTGCCCACAGTCTGGCTGCCCAGCACGGGGCACACAAACGGGCAGTCCGGGCACGTCCGCCTAAAGCAAGGCCTCACACAGGTAAAGAAAATTTTCTTTATCTTCAGGGAGGCGCAGCCTTCTGCGCGGCCGGCGGGACGGCGGCGCTGCACAATCGGCTCAAGAAGCCCCTCTGAGCCAGCGGCGGAGCCTGGCCCACAAGCGCGGCCACCAGCGCAGCTCGCTTGAAGTCACAGCTTTGAGGCTGGTGGAGCTCCAGCTCGGCGGGGGCCCCAACGCCACCAGGTCGCTCAGCTGTGAACCTTCGAGCCAGCTCTCCAAGTCGTCGGCAAACGCCGCCGCGCTGCTGTAGCGGTCTTCGAGGGTCTTCTCCATCGCCCGCATGCAGACCGCCTCGAGGGGCGCCGGCGCGGAAGGATTGATGCTGCGGGGTGCTTGCGGAACCACTGTCAGGATCGAGCGCACGATGGCCATCGCCGGCTGGTCGGCAGGGTGGGGCAACGTGCCCGTCAGCACCAGATAGAGGATGGTTCCCAGGGCGTAGACATCGGTCTTCGGCCCCAGCAAGCGCAGACGCCCCGAGGCCTGCTCAGGAGCCATGTACATCGGCGAGCCGACCGTCGCGCCGATGCGGGTGACCAGGAAGTCACCTTCGGACTTCTTGGCGAAGCCGAAATCGATCAAGAAGGGCTCACCGTCCTTGGCGATCAAGATGTTCTGGGGCTTCACGTCTCGGTGTACGAAGCCCTTCTCGTGGGCATAGTCGAGCGCTCGGGCCACCTTCGCCAGCACCGCCACGACTGCCTCGAGGGGCGGCTCAGCCTTGCGCAGATGGCGCCGCAGCGTGTTGCCCTCGATGTACGGCATACTGTAGTAGAGGACCTCCCCACGCAGGCCGACATCGAAGATCTCGATGATGTTTGGATGGCGCAGCTGGGAGATCGCCTTGACCTCGCGCACGAAGCGCGCCTGTTGATTGCGCGAGGCTTCGAGCTTGAGCACTTTGACGGCCACGACCCTGCGCTCGGGCTTGTAGAACGCCTTGTAGACCAGACCCGAGCTGCCCTTGCCCACCAAGGCAATCAGCCGATAGTTCGGCAGCTTGGGGTGTATCATTCCGGTCTCGTCCTCAATGGTCCACCATCTGTGTACATGCGCGGCGCGCTCCCGACCAGGAATCCCACCGGAAAGAAGGGCGCAGCCCGCAGTCTCAAGGGATCAACGCTCTTCGGCGACCAGCCAGACTTTGCGGACGTCGACCACCCAGGGAGGATGGTGGAGGTGGTGATCTTCAGCAAACAGCGCCTGGTTCTCGATGCGGCCGAAATACTCCCCATACGGCGAGGCCAGCATCGGCTGATCGGCGCTGTGGTCCGGGCCGGCACGCGCACGACGAATCTCGGCCGTGGTCGCTCGTCGGAAACGCAATCGGGGGTGCTGCTCGGCCAGCCAGCGGCAGTAGTCGCGCAACGCCTCGTCCGAGAGCCAGGCCTCCCCGACCGACAACTCCTGCCCTGGCGGGATCCTGCGATGGACGGCCTCCGGATTGCAGAAAAAGGCCTGATGGGAGGTTCCCCCTTCCTCCAGGCAGATCTCGAAGTCCCAAAGATCGAGGGGGGCCTCGCTGATCCGTAGGGCAGGAAGCTCCATCCGCCAGGCTTCCGGCAGCACCCGTGGAGGCCCGAAGCGGAAATTCAGCCCCGCAGCCAGTCCCGTCCCTGCGGCTAGATAGATGAAACCCTCGGGGGTGTCCCGCCACATACTGGCGTCCAGACGCAGCTTGAGCTCTTCCCCCGAAGGCAGCAGGAACGGCACCTGCAAGGGAGGGCTGCCCGCCAACTCGGCGATCAGTACGTAACTACCCGGCAGCAGAGAATAGGAATCGCTGCTCAGCCGGGCCGACGCGTCAGCCTCGAAGCTGAGCTCATTGTGCGTGAAGCCGGAGCTGTAGACGTGGTGCTGGTCGGGATCGAAGCGCAGATCGTGGAGCGTCCCCTGCTCGTCGATCAACCGGAGCTCTTGTCCTGCCCGTAGACTGCGCGTCATGACCGCTGAGGGGCTTCCGTCGTCGATGGTCTCTCCGAGCAGCACACCATCGACGCGCACAATCACGTACAGGCCGTCGTCCTTGTCGAGTGTGGGTACTGCAAGGCCTGCGGACGCAACGGTCTCGAAAGGCTCTTCCTGGCTGGCAGGGCCGTCCAGCTCAAGCTGAGCCAGCAGCGAACGCAGCAGGTGCCTTTGGCTGCCCGGATCGACGTAGCCGACGCAGAGGTTTTCCAGCTGTACTGCCAGCGTGCGGGCACGCTCGCGGGCACCAGCCCGATGCGCGTCCTGGTAGCCAGCGAACAGCTCTTCCTGTTCAGCCGCGACCTCTCGAGGCGCCGCGCGCTGGGGTTCCCAGAGCACCTCTTCGATCTCCTCGCCGCGGGCATTGCACAACAGCGGCGGATGCATCTTGCTCGGAATTCGGTGCAGCTGCGCGTACGCCCCCTCCGGCAGCTCCAATCGCAGCACGCCCGGGGCGCGCCCGGGCAACTGAGCGGCGCCGAGCGCCTGCAGCGGCTCGTTTTGCAGCTGCTCGTCGAAGACCACCTGACCCGGATCGTCCGTCAAATTCATGCCCAGCCACAGCCGGTGCACGGCCTGCAGCCGCAGTTGTTGCAGCTGAGGCCGCAGGCTGTCGGGCGCACCCGTCTCAAGCCGGGCGAGTTGCGCCTCGAGATGCGCCCAGCTCTCGACCGCATGCTCGAGCTCGTGCCGCAGCTCCCGCTCGACGGCATAGCGCTCGACCCCGACCAACTGGCTGGCCTCAAAGAACTGTCCAGCGAGCGGGTCGAGACGTGCGGTCAAGGCGACCAGGAGCGATTCCGCCGCTGAGCATCCCCGTTCGAGCTCGTCGCGCCACAAGCCCGGACCGCCCGCCAGCGCTTGCAAGGCTGGATGCTCGGGGGCCAACAGCTCGATCCGGTTGCGTTCCGCCGCCGCCGCCACGCTGTCCCCCTCGGCCAGCGCCCGCCAGGCTCGCTCGAGCTTGGTCTGAAGCTCGCGCCCTGCCAGGGCCCTCCATTCACGCACAGCGACCAGCACCAACAGCACAACCAGGCCCAGCAGCGCCGCGCGCGCTCGAAGCCGCGGCCGGCGCGCCTTCTGCACCAGCTCCTGCCAGACGCTGGGGCGCGCTTCAACCGAACCACCATGCAGGAACCGGTCCAGATCGGTGCGCAGATCGGACATTTGTGGATAGCGCGCGTCCGGGTCCTTGGCAAACGCGCGCAGGCAGATCGCTTCGATATCACGGCTGATGGTTGGATTCAGTCTGCGGGGCGGATCGCAGACCCCCTCGCGCACTCTCTCCCGGATCTCGTCGCGGGTCTTGCCGCGGAACGGAGGGGAGCCGGTCAACAGCTCATAGAGCACCACCCCCACCCCGTAGACATCCGTGCGCTCATCGACGTGATGGCTCTGACCGCGGACCTGCTCAGGAGACATGTATGCGGGTGTACCGAGCACCGCGCCGGTGCGGGTCAGGGTGCTGTCTTCTGCATCCTGGGCCAGGCCAAAGTCGACCAACGACGGCTGCCCATCGCTATGCCGGACCAGGATGTTCTGCGGTTTGACGTCGCGATGGATGATCCCCATGCGATGCGCATGCTCGAGCGCCGAGACGATCTCACGCAGCAGCCGCGCTGCACGTTGTTCGGGCAGGGGTCCCGCGCGTCGCAGCAACTCGGCGAGATCGCAACCTTCGACCAAAGGCATCACGTAGAATGGAGTGCTGTCATGCCAACCCGAGTCGAGCACGGGCACGATGCCCGGGTGGCTCAGCTTGCGCATCGAAGCCGTCTCGCGGCTGAATCGTGCCAACTGTTTACGGCTGGCCGGCCCGCTGTGGCGCAGGACCTTGAGCGCTACACTCTTCTTTTTCTCGGGGTCCCAGGCCTCATAGACGACTCCCATCCCGCCCCGCCCGATCTGCCTGCGCAGCTCGTAGCGCCCGATCTGCCTGTGCCCCTCGGCGCGGTTGGCATAGTAGGCAACCGGATCTTCGATGTTGTCGGTGGCGGTGTCGGCAGCGAGCGGAGCGTTCAAGAGCAGGGCTACCGTCTCACTCTCCCCGGTCTCACGCAGGGTCAGCGCGCCCGAATCCTCGTCTGTGGCAGGCAGACGCGGAGCTGGATGGATCTCGGTGGCCCGGTCGCAGCGCGGGCACAGACGGACTCCGTCATCTCCGTCGACCAGCGGCTGGCGACAATGCGGGCAAGCGCTCAGCTCCGCTCCAGGATTCCCGCCCGACACATCACCTCCTCAAGTTCGGCTCGGGTCGCATCTTCCATAGCACACAACGGCAGTCTGAAGACCTCTTCGAGCAGCCCCAAGCGCGCCTGTGCCGTCTTGACGGGTTGCGGGTTGGTCTCGATGAACATCGCACGGAATACCGGGAACAACCGGGCATGCAGCGCACGTGCCGCCACGAAATCGCCGTCAAGCGCGGTCTGACACAGGGCCGCCACCCGGTCGGGCACCAGATTGGCCGCTACGGACACGACCCCTTTTGCGCCGACGCTCATCATCGGCAGCGTGAGGGAATCGTCGCCGGAGAACACGTCGAGATCGGTGCGGTTGCACAACTCGCTGACCCGATCGACGCAGCCCGCCGCTTCTTTGATCGAGACGATGTGTGGATGCGCGCTCAGCTTCACGGCGGTCTCGATGGCGATCGCAACACCGGTGCGGCCCGGAACGTTGTACAACATCAACGGCAGCCCGACCTCTGCCAGAGCCTCGAAGTGTCGGATCAGGCCTTTCTGGTCAGGCTTGTTGTAGTAGGGCGTGATGACCAGGCCCCCGTCGGCGCCCGCTTCTTTGGCCCAGGCCGTCAGCTCGATCGAGGCGCGGGTGTCGTACGAGCCCGTGCCCGCAATCACCGGCACACGCCCAGCGGCGACCGCGATCACCCGCGAGATCACTGCGCGCTGCTCTTCGCCACTGAGCGTCGGCGACTCGCCGGTCGTCCCGCAGGGTACCAGCCCCGTGATGCCGGCCTCGATCTGGCGCTCAACCAGGCGATCCAGCGCCTCGAGATCGAGGCTGAGATCAGACTTGAAGGGCGTGGTCAGCGCCACGAAGGAGCCTGCGAACATGGTCATTCCTCGTTGTACGGCCTCTGGGGGTCTCGACCGCCAGTTTTCAGGAGTATTGGGGAACCGAGCCGACTGCCGCCATGATGCCCACCACCTCTTTACCCGAAAGTGTCTCACGCTTCATCAGCTGCACGGTCACAGCCTCGAGTGCTTCTCGGTGCTCTTTCAACAGATTCTTACAGCGTTTGTAGCACTCGTCGAGAATACGGAAGACCTCGTCGTCGATGCTGCGTGCGGTGCGCTCGCTGAATGGCTTCTTTGACCAGGGACCGGGCTCTTCTCCGATCGGATTGGCGGCCAGATTGATCAGGCCCAGGCTACTCATCCCCCACTCAGTCACCATCTTGCGCGCCAGCTGGGTCGCCTTCTCGATGTCGTTCTGGGCGCCCGCGCTGATGTCCTCGCATGCCAGCTCTTCGGCCACGCGTCCGCCGTAGCAGACCGTGATGCGTTGCAGCAGGTTCTGTTTCTGCAGGTGGTAGCGGTCACGCTCAGGCATTTGGATGGTCACGCCCAGCGCTTGCCCGCGCGGGATGATGGTGACCTTGTGCAGCTGGTTCACCTCATCGAGCAGCACGGCGACAATCGCATGGCCCGACTCGTGGTACGCGGTGATCAGCTTGTCGTCGGTCTGCAGGTGACTTTTCTTCTTGCGGCGGCCGAAGCGGATCTTGTCACGGGCCTCTTCAAGGTCGTCGAGGAAGACGGCATCACGCTCCTTGACCGCGGCGAGAATGGCGGCCTCATTGACCATGGCGGCCAGCTCAGCACCACTGAAGGACGGTGTGCTCCGCGCCAACACCATCAGATCGACGCTCTTGTCGAGGAGGATCTTGCGGGTGTGCACTTTGAGGATGGCTTCACGCCCGATCACGTCGGGCAAGTCTACCGCCACCTGGCGATCAAAACGGCCCGGGCGCAACAGGGCCGGGTCGAGGATGTCGGGTCGGTTGGTGGCCGCGAGCACGATCACGTTGTCGTCGGTCTCGAAGCCGTCCATCTCGACCAGGATGGCGTTGAGGGTCTGCTCACGTTCTTCCCCGCCACCACCTCCGGCGAAGCCAGCGCCCCGTTTGCGGCCGACCGCATCGATCTCATCGAGGAAGAGGATGCAGGGAGCGTTCTTCTTGGCCTGTTTGAACAGGTCACGTACCCGCGACGCCCCGACGCCGACAAACATCTCGACGAAGTCTGAGCCGCTGATCGACAAGAAGGGAACGTCGGCCTCTCCGGCAATCGCTTTGGCCAACAGGGTCTTGCCGGTGCCGGGTAGACCTGACAGCAACACGCCGCGGGGAATGCGGCCTCCGAGCCGGCGAAACTTTTCGGGGCTCTTGAGGAACTCGACGATCTCTTCGACCTCTTCTTTGGCCTCATCGATGCCGGCCACATCCTGGAAGGTGACCTTGGACACTTCCTTGTTCGCCAGACGCGCCCGGCTCTTGCCGAACGAGAGGATGCCTCCCGCCCCGCCTCCACCACGCACCTGGCGCATCAGCAAGAGCAGCAGACCGATGAAGATCACCCACGGAAACAGGTTGATCAGCAGGGGCAGCAGCACGCCTGTGGAGATCGGTTTGAACTCGGTGTCGATGGTCGGATGCGCCTTCTCGAGCGCGATGATGGTCTCGCTCAGTTTGTCGACGGCCGACTCGGTGCTGAACAGAACGGTGCGTTCGCGGCCCGTTTTCTGACCACCCAGCTCGCCCCCGGGTCGCAGCTTCACCTTCCCCCGCAGCTCTCCCTGGGGGATGTGGATCGACTCGATGGCCCCGATCTCGAGCAGGTTGTACAGCTCTTTGGGGTTCAGCTCGTCCGCCGCGGACTCGGACCAGGACATGAACAGGAACAGCAGCGAGGTCGTGCCGACCAGGGCGATCAACACGTACATCATGCGTGGTCGCGGCATGCCCTCTGTAGGTTTGTTCTTGTCGCTCAAGGCTCCTCCGGGTCGTTCCAACCAGCATCGAGCAACAGGATAACACGTTCGGCCATCGACCGGAACGCCTGGTCGCTAGCATCGGAGACCGTTGTATCGAGCTCGAAGTCGATCTCGGCCAGCTCGAGCCTCTGGGCGGAGTGCCGCCAGACCCGTCCGTTGCGTAGATCGACCAGGCGAAACTCGGCCCGCACGAGCGCGGTCGTCAAGAGTGGCTGGTCGGCGCGGTCTTCAGCTTGCACGTTCTGGGTAAACTGGCTCAGGGTCCCAGTCAGCAGCAAGTCTGCCTGATCGCTGGGCAGAATCTTGAGTGAGGTGCGCGTCAGGATCTCGCGGCGGATGGCGTCTGTCAGGCGGAATTCGAGCTGCACGCGATCGGTCAGGTTGTCGAGCATCGGCACGGCGACACTATGTGCGTCGGCGATCGGGGTAAAGCCCAGCTGATAGCCACAGCCGCCGAACAGGATCAGCAGCAACGGAAGCACACGCATCAAAGCCCCTCGTAGCCGTCTTCTTCAGGTTCCATGTGGATTGTGACATCGACCAGTGCCGGAAACGCGCGCCGCAGGTTTGTCTCGACATCATGGGCGATGTCGTGAGCTTGCCTGAGTGATTGGTCGCCGTCAAGCAGCAGATGCAGGTCGAGGTGGATCGCGTGCTCAGAACCCCTTGAGCGGATTCTGTGGCAATTGCGGACCCCCGCGCACGTCATCGCTACCTTGCGGACGGCTTCAGGCTGTAACGCCGAGCGATCGACCAGCACATCGCTGTTCTCTTTGAGGATGGTCCAGGCGACACGCGTGATGACTACCAACACGACCACACTGCAGACAGCATCGAGCCCAGGGAGCCCAAAGTACAGGCCGGTCAGCGCAGCCATGACGGCGGCCGTGACCAGCACGTCCGACGCGGTGTGGGCCGCATCGGCCAGCAGGAATGAGCTCTCCAGCTCGCGACCGCGGCGCGCTTCGTAGGAGGCCACGAACATATTGATCAGCCAGGTGGAGCCGACGACAACGAAACCCGCGAGCGACGGCATGGCCGGCTCCGCGTCGAAGAACAAGGACTCGACGGCTTTCTTGCCGAATTCGAACACGCCCACGGCGATGAAGACGCCGACGCAGGCCGCGGCCAGAGTCTCGAACTTCCGGTGTCCATAGGGATGCTCCGAATCGGGGGGCTGTGAGGCCAAGCGCAGCGCCACCAGTCCGACCAGGTTCGCGAGCGCGTCGAGCATCGAGTGGAACGCATCGACGCTGACTGCGAGGGACCCGGACCACAGGCCGTAGCCACCTTTTGCGACTGCAACCAGCAGGTTGAGCCAGAATATGACCAGGATCACCCGGCGCGTCTCTCTCTGCCGCTCATGCAGTTGTGCCGCGGCCGTGTCCGCCTGCGGCAGACCACTCACGGCCAAACGCAGCGGAACCCCAGGTCGTCCGCCCTTGTGTCTGGTGCCCTGGCATCACGGACGAAACAACACTGCTCGGCCTGCGAGCTTCGAAAGCTGCCTCCGCGGACCACTCGGGTGTCGTCTGCACGCCCGGCATGGAAGGGATCGACCAGGCCACCCTGGCTGTAGGCAGTCGGACTGAAGGCGTCCCGGCACCACTCCGCAACATTCCCGGCCACGTCCACCAGGCCGTAGGGTGAGCGCCCGTCCTGCCAGCTGCCCCCCTCGATGATCAACAGGCCATTCTCACGCAGGTAGTCGGTGCGGTCCCCCAGGGTTTCGCTGCTCTGCCCGCACAGATTGCTCCAGTCATTGCCCCAGGGATAGCTGCGCGCATCGTCCCCGCGCGCCGCCTTTTCCCACTGCGCCTCGCTCGGCAGCTGCTTCGACCAGTAGCCCGCATAGGCCCAGGCATCCCAGAAGTCGATGCCGACCACGGGGTGCTCGTCGACATCGAGCTTGCCCCCGATGTACTCGGGGAGATGGTCCTTGTCCGGGGGTTCTTCGGGATGGCACCAGCGGTGGTCGCCGGCCTGCTTGAACCACTGGACAAAGAAGCGGTACCGCTTCCAGGTCACCTCGGCGCTGTCGATCCAGAACTCGGAGAGCACGACGGTCCTGACCGGCATCGCCTCGGGGTCTGCCCCCCGCACGAAACCGCCGTAATGGACCTTGACCATCGCCTGGTCCTTCTCGCTGCTGATCACCTTCTGTTTGAGGCTGATGATCGCTTCGAGATTGCCCTCGTAATACCTGGTCTGCTCGTACAGCGATTCAAGCGTGCGCAGCTGCGCCCAGGCGGGATCGAGCATGCCAAAGCCCGCGAAGGACTCGGCCGCCTCGAACGCTTCAGCCGCCTCGAGCTCAAGACCCGCCGCCCAGACCCCACGCGCAGCCTGTTCGGCCAACGCGGGATCGGCGACCTTGCCGAGCACGCCCAACCAGGCCGTGCGCGCGGCTTCCGCATCGCTGAGCGCCTCGATCTGCCGCGCGCGGCTGGCAAACCAAGCCTGCTCGGCCTCGCTGTAGAGCTCGGGGCCCCCCGCCACCAGCTTGTGCTCGAGCAGCGCTGCCACGAGCCGGAAGTTCTGTTCGGCCAGCGCCGCGTCGAAGGACTCGCGTGCCTCTTGTGGTGAAATATCAGGGGCCGGAAGCGGCGGAGGCAGCAGATCCATCCAGGGTTGATGCTCAGGCACGGGCTCGGGTACCACCTCCGGCACCGGCTCGGGCGCCCCGGTGTTCCCTCCAGAGATCGGCTCGGAGCCGTTCCCCCGGAAGGCGAGCTCGTAGACGAGCAGCAGAACCAGCACCGCCGTCGAGGCCAACACCCAGGGCAGCAGCCCCCGGTTGCCCTGCTTCTGGCGGCGGCGCAGCTCGCGGTCGAGGGCGCGATGCAGCGCCCGCATCGAAGGCCACTGCTTGGCAGGATCAGGCTGCAACGCACGCAGCACGATCGCCTCGAGTTGCTTGCCCACCTGAGGCAGGGCGACCTCACCGACGGGAACAAACTCTTCACCCGTCAGGATCTGGTAGATCAGCTCGCCCGCCGCCCGAATCTCTCCAGAGAGCCAGCTGTCGGCGCTCGGAATCACCGGAGTGACGTTGGGATCAAACTCTTCGGGCAACTCGTAGGGCAAGGGGAAGGCCTGGTCGAGGAGCAGCGTCTCCCCCTGATCCCCCACCAGGATCTTGCGGGGGTCCAGCTGATGCCCCGGCAAGCCAGCGTCGTGGAAGGCGATCACAGCCTCGAGCACCCGCAGGATGATGCGCAACCGGTAACGCCGCTCCTTCCCGGGGCGCTGACGCATCAGCTCAGACAGGGGAACACCGGGAGGGCAGTCTTCGACGATGTAGATGCACGCGTCGACCTGCCCGATCTCTTGCGTGACCGCTAGATTGGGATGGCGCACATCGCCGCGTTTGCGCAGCCCATCGAAGAACCTGCGTTGGGTCGGAATATCTGTCAACGGCGGCACGTGCTTCATGTGCAGGTTGACTTTGCGCTCGTTCTCAAGGTTCTGCGCCCTGAACCAGGCACCTGATTCCCCCTGATCGCGGAGCTTGTCGGTCTTGAAGCGCGGCATCTTCTCGAGCGCATGCATGATGCTCTCGTCGACAGCGTCGAGGTCCTCGACGCCTGCGACCTCGTAATGCGTCTCCTCAACCGGTTTCTGGCGACCACTCGGGCTTGCGACCGACGCGTTCCTGCCGGTAGCTTTGGCCGCTTGAGCACTCGGTTCCAGGCGCGTCTCCGCCATGTCGGCGCAAAAGGCACAGACCTTGTCGTACTCATTACCGCAGCGTGCGCAGACAGTCACATCCGGTCCCTTTTAGCAGACTGCGCCCAGGTTGGCTACCGCTGGCATGCTACCACGCTTCCACGCGAGGCTGCAATGACGAGCGGGCTCGAAGCCCGCAATGCGGTGCTGTTCAACCGCGCCGTCGGCGCATGTACAGGTAGACCAACAAGGGCACCGGCAGTGCCAGCAACCACCACGCGCTCGGCAACCTCGCTGGCGGCTCCTCCCCGTCGAATACGGTGCCCTCGCGAGGCGCTTGCGGGCCCAGGCTGGTGGCCTCGTAACGTTCTGCGGTGTTCTCGCTGCCCGGCATGCGGAAGGCCTCGAAATGCAGGTTGTCTTCGGCCACCACCTCGCGCGGAAAGTCGCCGTCGATCACGGTCAGCCACATCCCGTCGAGCTCTGCCAGGGCTCGTGCGACCACCGCCTCATGGTCGGCCAGCAGCGCCTCATGGTGCAAGCGATCCATTTCCTCGCCGCGCAGCCCGAGGGCCTCGCCGACAGAAAGCAGCCGTTTCTCCTGCTCCTCATGAGGATGCGCCAGGCGCTGCTCACGGGCTGCCAGCAGATCCGCCGCGAACAGCTCTGCGGCGAGGCCGTTGTGGGGCTTGGGGTCCCGCTGGACCAGCAACTGCTGCCAGCGCTCCGCGGAGATATCATCGACACTACCGCCGACCACCCGCAGCGGCAGCAACTCTGTCAGATGGCTGCGCAGCTCGGCTCCGGGAAGTTGACGTACCACATGACCTTCGGGCAGCCGCTGCACCTTCTGGGGCGCATCGCTCAACAGGTAGACCACATTGCGCATCTCGCCCTTATTGAAGGCGGACAGGCGCATCGGCACGACCAGCTCCGGGCTGCGAAAACGGAACCCCATCGCCTGCACGTTGCCGTCGAAGGAAGCACCGTCGGGGAGTCCTGGCTGGGTTGTGCGCATGCCCGGGTCCGGGTCGACCCCCGCTTTGGGTCCCACACGCGTCTTGACCGCCACGAAACACCAACCGTCGGCGATGTACTCAGCACAGGCCTTGTCCATCCCCTGGGGATAACGGTAGCCATGCTCCTCCATCCACAGCGCGAGGGCCTCGGGGCTGCCGGCAGCGAGCACCGCGATCTCATACATGCCGACGGCTTCTTGACGCAACACCGCGACTTCGTTCACGCCCAGTGATTGTTCAGAATCGCCAACCGCCGCGCTCATCTCATACACGCGCTCGTCAGGATCATAGATCCACTCGACGACCTCAGGAGGATCGACGGCGGCCGCCAACTGGCCGAAGATGTTGTCCGGCAACTTGCGCAAGGCAGGAGGAGTCGGAAACGGGATCAGCATACCGAAGTCACCGACCTTGCCAGAATAGCCCGGTCTGATGACAAAACTCTCGATGCCATCCTTGTAGAACACGTAGGTCTTCTGCACGCCCACGCGCGTGATCGGAGGCCCCTCGCCCGTGTAGATCGGTGGCACCATCCCGCAAGGATCGGCAGCCACCATGCAGGCCAGAGACATAAGCACGCAGAACACCCGTCGCATCGCCGTCCTCCTCACAACTTGATCGAGATCACCAGAGAAATCAGGAACAGGCCGACGAACGCGCCCAGCCCGAGCTGCCAGGAACCCCAGAACCACCCGATCCCGACAGCTACCAGTAGCTCGAGACCGAGAATGGGGAGCAGGAACAGACAACCGGTCAGTGGACCATCAGTACGACGCGGCGTCGCACGCCGCGCCTGTTCGAAGCGCTGATCCAGCCCGTTGTCGCGAGGGTCCACTGCCAAGCCCCCTCCCTTTGTCGCTACTCGTCGCGCATCTCTGCCACATCATAGAACTGGCCGCCGGTCGGCTCCGACACTTCGCGCAGATAGGTCCGCGCGCTGCTGGCGCTGCCGATGAACAGGGAGTTGATCTCGGTCTTGGTGAAGCGCACCCAGCGCATCATGTGGCGCACGAAGCGGTCGCGGTTGATGAACCTCCCCTCGGTCGGGTTGCCCTCGGTGACCAGGTAGATCGTGTCGACCGACTCGTCCATGCAGGCCTGGATGATCGGGTCGTACAGGTTGCCGCGGTTCATGTGCACCGTGGTGGGGATCTCCTGCTGGGCGATAAACGGCAAGAGCTGCTTCAGGCTTTTCTTGACGGGAATCAAGCCCGGCGCGAACGGGAAATATTGGGTCGCGAAGAAGATCACATTGGTGCGCGCGTCTTCGGGCAGGTTGCCGAGCGTGGCCGAGAGCTCATCTTTGGCCAGCTGCAACCGGGCCGGGCCATCTTCTCCCTGGCCGCCGACCGGGCGGTCCATGCCTCCAGAGAGGTCCAACAGGAAGGTCAATCGGGTGCTGTAGATCGGAATGCCGAAGTAGCGCACGGTCGTACCGCCGCCATCTCCCTCTGCCCCGGTGCCCGCACGCCCGACCGGCTCGAAGTCGTCTTGGGCGATCTCCCACCAGCCTTCCCAGTATTCGGCATCATCCGGCAGATCCTGCCCGGTAATCGAACGCAGGGTCGTGCCGATCTCATGGTTCAGTCGCCCCTCGGTATCCGGAAGCAGAGCGATCAGCTTGTCCACCGCCTGCCAATACAGCTCGGAGTGGCGGCCCCGCTCTTCGACATCGCGCAGGTTCTCACAGATCTGAAAACGCACGCGGTCTTCCCATCCTCTCTGCTGTTTCTCATCGAGTTGCGCCAACGCCTGCTGCAGGGCCTCGCCCTCGTCGACGGCGAGCAATCCCGCGAGACACACGATGCGCACGCCCGCAAACTTCGACTCGATGCCGATCTTCAGGTGCTCCACAGCGTTGTCGGGATCGCAAAGCGCGGCCGAAAGCAGGGCATCGCCGGTGACCCGGAAGGACTTCCGGTCCCATTTGTCGGCAACCTTCAGCAACGCCTTGGTCGCGTCATTCGAGCCGATCTGCCCCAGAGCCCAACAGATCTCGGCCACAGCCTCCTCGTCCTTCTGCCTCTTCAGCGCAGCCTCGAGCGCCGGCACGGCGGTGGCCAGCTTGCGGACGCCGATGGCCTCGGCGAGCTGACCCGCGATGAATTTGTCTGAAGATTCGAGCGCTCCCGCCAACTGCAGCAGCTGGGCATCGGAGTAGCTGTCGACGATGTCTTTGAACATCGCATCGCGCACATAGGCCGAGACGCTGGTGAGGTGCTCGAGCGTCTTGGCCAGGTTTTTGCCGCCTGTCGTCTCGGCAACGGCCTCTTTGGCCGCGTTGGTCTGTTTTTCGATGCCGCGCGCCGGATCGTAGTAGGGAGGCCCGTCCGGGCCGGCCAGAGCCGTACAGATACAGACAATCAGCAGACCCGCTGTGAGCCGCATGCCACCCTCCTCTAGGACCCCGTAGGTCCTGACCAGACACCGGTGTGGGTCAACTGCCATCGTCGCCACATCGCCGGCTTGGAACCACTCGATCTTCGCTTTTTTTCTGCTTCGTCTCATGCATGCGAGGCAAGAGCACCACCCCGCAGCCGGGATGACGTGGAAAGCCCACCGCATGTTCACGGCAGCTGCTGACGCCGAAATAGACCCGAGGGATCATCATCGCGGCCCCACGCCAGGGAATCATCCAGGTCCGCAAGCATACCAGAAAAGGCCGGGCCCGGGAATACCGCTCGGGCAGCGCCCCCCTCACAGCAACAGGCTGCAAATGCCCGCAATCAGAACCGCCCCCACCAGATTCAGCCACAAACCCTCGCGCACCATCTGGCGGATCGTGATCTGGCCGCTACCAAAAACGATCGCGTTGGGGGCCGTGGCGACGGGCAACATAAAGGCGCAACTGGCGCTGATCGCAGCAGGAACCATCAACACCGCCGGGTCGAGCCCCGCGGCGAGGCCCGCCGAGGCCAGGACCGGCATCAACAGGTTGGTGGTGGCCGTGTTCGAGGTGCACTCGGTCAGGAAGGTTACCACCAGGCAGATCACCAGCAGCAGCGGAAGCCGCGGCCAGCCCGCGATCCCGCTCAACTGCTCACCCAGTGCACTGCTCAGGCCCGAGGCCATGAAGCCATCGGCGATGGCGATGCCTCCCCCGAACAACAACAGCAGACCCCAGGGGATGTCGCGGGCGCTCTCCCAATCGAGCAGCCGCCCCCCGGTTCCATCGGGGATCACGAACATCACGGCCGCAGCCATCAACGCTACCGTGCTGTCGCCTGCACCGGGCGCAAGCACAGACCAGCCTCCGCCGGGTTCGGCCCGGGTGATCCAGGCCAGCGCGGTCAGGGCAAAGACTACGAGCACGCGTCGCTCCGCCGGTCGCCAGGCCCCTACAGCGGGGATCTTCACCGGCCCCTCATCGCGCAGATTCCGCGTCAACAAGAACCAGGCCAGCGGCAGCATCAGCGCGACCACGGGGACACCGACGGTCATCCATTGGCTGAAACTGATGCTCTTGTCGGTGAATTTCTCGTAGATCTGCATGAAGATCAGGTTCGGCGGCGTGCCGATCGGCGTGCCAATCCCCCCGATGCTCGCCGCGTAGGCGATCCCCAGCAGCAAAGGCACGGCCAGTTTCTTGCGGTCGGAGGCCTCAATCACGGCCGTCGCGATAGGCAGCAGCATCAGCGTCGTTGCTGTGTTCGAGATCCACATACTCAGGACAGCGCTGGCCAACATGAACCCGAAGACCAGTCGACGCCCTCCGCCCCCTCCGACCAGGCGTACCATGCCCAGAGCCAGGCGGCGATGCGTGCCGGTCTTTTCCATCGCCTTCGAGAAGATGAACCCCCCGAGGAGCAACAGGATCATGTGGTGCCCGTAAGCCTTGGCCACCGTCTTGTGATCGAGAACTCCGACCAGGGGGAAGACCGCAAACGGTACCAGCGAGGTTGCTGGAATCGGGATCGGCTCGAGGACCCACCAGAGCGCGCAGACCAGTGTGACAGCCAACGTCCAGCACGCGGGCGCGGCCAGGCCCGAATAACGGGCGAGGCACCAGGCGACGGCAGCCAGCAAGGGAGCCAGCCACAAGGCAGAGGCGCGGTTGAGTCGCAAAGGAATCTCCGATTGCCTCCCAGCATAGTGGATCAGGGCTGCAGCGCGACAATCTTCCAGCTGCCTTCCTGCTGCTCGAGGCTATAGACCACACCTCCAGCCTGCAAGACTTGCGCCCGCGATCCGTCCTGCTCGACGCGCAATCCGAGCACCAGCTCTGTCACTGCGCGTACTCCGAGCTCGCGACCGCTCGCCTGCAATCTGTGCTTGAAGTCGAGAACCGCCTCGTCCGAGCCCAGGCGTGCGCGCAGCTCGGGGCTGGGCTCTACGCCGTGCGCCTCACTGGCCGCCAGGCTGACGCTCAGACACAGCCGGGGCCAGTCTGCGCTGCCCTCGAGGCGCCCCGCATCGCCCGCGAGACCGAAGAGGAAGTCGGCGACACAGGCCTCCGGAGTTCCAGCAGCGGGCATGGCGCGCGTGCCAGCAGGGCCATCGCCTTCGAACACCCAGCGCTGACCTTCACGGGTCCAGAGCTGCACCGGGAAGCCATCGCTGTCCAGTCCAAAGCGCAGCTGTATACCCGGGCCCCGCACTTCCAGTTGCTGGGAGACCCAGGGAGGCCCCTCGGTCTGCAGCGTCGAGCTGCTCTGCAACTCGGCCAGCGCCAGGCTGTCGGCGGAGCACAGGACGAAGCGCAGCCGCGCAGGCGGGGTACCGGCCAGGGCCCGGGCCAGAATCCAGCCATGCAGCAGACCGGCCAGCGGCTCCGCCTCGGGTGCTTGCGGGCTCGCGTGGCCACCTTCGAGGCTGAGGCCCCGCGCGTCCTGCTGCCACAGCCGGGTCGTGCCCCCCGCAGCGCGCTCTTCCCAGCGCAGCAGCCGCAGATGCTCGTCCAGCCAGAGCTGCTGCACACCGACCAGCGTGCTGTCCGCGCCAGCCCGTAGCTCGACATGAAAACCCCCGGCCTCGACGACGACCAGGCTCAAGCCGCCGAGCCGCTGCTCTCCACGGTAGATGGCGTAGCGGTACTCCCCGGCCAGCTCACTGCCGGCCTGCAAGCCGGCGAGCCAGGCAGCCGCATCCTCCTGGGCGGGCAGGGTTGCACAGAGCAGGCAGACCAGGAAAAGGCGGTGCATCAGCGGCTCCGACAGGGCTCAGCTGCAGTATCGATGGGTCTCCCCAGGGACGCAAGGACCCAGGACCAGGAACGTGTGGCTTCCGGTGCGAGAGGATCGAGTCGATCGCGCAACCCCTATGGGTGCAGATGCTCTCGCTTGGGGACCGAGATTACCACGCTGCCGCACCAGGGCCCGGGGGCGCATGCATCAGCCGCCCCGGCGCTTGCCGCAACCAGAGGCCAGAGCCCGGCTCCAGGGCGGGGCTGCGCCCGTCCAGAAGGGCTTCCACCACCCGCCAGACCGGCTCGATCGGCAGTCTCTGCTGGCACAGCGGGGGCTGATACCCCAGGGGACACGTGCGTTTGAGACAAGGAGCGCAATCGAGCCGCGCGCCGAGCGCCCAGCCCCCCCAGGGTGCGGTGCGGGCGGGTGAGGCCGGTCCGAACAACGCCAGGCAGGGGCGTCCCAGCGCGGCAGCCAGATGCACGGGGCCGCTGTCATGCCCGAGGACCAGGCGCGCGCGCTGCGCCAACGCAGCCAGGCTCAACCAACTGGTGCGGCCGCACAGATCCCGAGCCTCGGGGGCATGCGCACGCACAGCCCGTATCAGCGCGGCGTCCCCGTCCGCGCCGCACAGGACTACGGCGTTGCCGCGGCCCCGCAGCCGGGCAAGGATCGCACCCCAGCGCTTGGGCAGCCAACGATTGGCCGGCTTGCCCGCGCCAGGCAGCACTAGCGCAAACGGCCCGGCAACACCCTGCTGCCTCAGCAGCTTTTCTGCTTGAGACACTGCCTCGGCCGGGATGCAGAGGGGGAACTCGATCGGCCCGGACTGCGCGCCCAGGCAGACCGCGGCGGCGAGGTAGCGTTCCACGGCCAGCCCTGCGCCACCGCGCCGCGCGACCCGGCGTGTGTAGGCTAGCGGCGCGCCCTCACGGGCTGCCGCAAAGCCCACCCGGGGACAGCGCAGCGCACCGGTCCAGGCAGTCCAGACAGCGCTCTTGGCGAGTCCCTGCAGGTCGAGCACTGCACGGTAGCGGTGGGCCCGGAGCTGCCTGGCCAGGCGCGTGGTCTCTGCAGGCTCGAGAAAGGGGAAGCCGCGCCGGCGCGGCACGACCAGGCAGCGCTCCACGGCAGGACAAGCTCGGACCAGAGCTGCCGCGGCCGGCTCGACCAACCAATCGACGCGCCAACCGGCGCGCTGCAGGGCAGCGGCGGTGGGCAGGCTGTGCACAACGTCCCCGCAGGCACTGAGCTTGACCAACAACAATCGACGCATGCGCAGCCCCCGGAAGAAGGGATCATACGCGCAGCGTGTGCGCCCGGCCAACGAAAGCCAGGGCAGCAACCTGGACGCAGCGCTTGCAGCGATGCCGCCCCGCTGCTACAATTCGAAATGTG
Organism: Planctomycetota bacterium; assembly: GCA_029260765.1. Classification (GTDB taxonomy): domain Bacteria; phylum Planctomycetota; class J058; order JAJDCP01; family JAJDCP01; genus JAJDCP01. The sequence goes on along the minus strand of JAJDCP010000188.1, from coordinate 52,568 downwards.
TCGAATCGTCAAACTTTTGAGATTCTTTCAGCACACACCATGGTCGACGAACTATGAGCATCGTTGAGATCGAGGCACCCCGCTCCTCAAGCAGACATCCGACAGCTCTTGCCCTGCGGGACACAGCCAGCCGTTGGGGTTGCCCTTTTTCCGCGCTGTGCAGCCCTGGCGTCGAGCTGCGCCTGCACGCTTCGCTTGCCGAAATAGACCGCGGCGCATGGAACCAGGTCGCGCGGCACGGCAACATCTTGCTGCGCTACGAAGCCCTGGCGGCTCTTGAGCCCGGCCAGGACTGCCGCTATGCCACCTTTCTGGACGATGGCCGCCTGGTCGGCGTAGCCCGCTTCCGCGCTGCGGAATTCATCGGACCGTCCTTCGAGAATCTCCTGACACCAGAGTCTTGGTGGGCTGCCCTCGCGCGCTGGCTCGGCGTCGCCTCACGACCTGTCCGCTCCCGGATTGCTGTGGGCGGGAGCGCGCTGGTTTCCACCGTGCCGACGTTCGCGTTCAGCCCCGAGGTAGCCGAGCAAGATGCCGGGAGGTTCCTCGCCCAGGCGGCACAGCAGATCCAGAGACAGCTCGGAGCCTCGGGCACGCTCTGCGAATCGGCCTCGGAGAGGTGGGCAGGCCGACTGGCAGACCGCGGCTACTCCCGGGTAGCCAGCGAGCCGTCGATGTCCCTGGTGCTGGATCACGAGTGGACGAGCTTCGACGACTATCTCGCCTCGCTGGCTTCGAAGTACCGCGTCAAAGCCCGACGCGCCTATGCCAAGGCCAGCCAGCTCGAGGTAAGGAGGCTCTCGGTGCAGGATCTCGAGCGGGAGGCCCCCCGTCTCAAGGCCCTGTACCATGCCGTGGTGGCCCGAGCACGGTTCCGCCTCGGTTGCCTGGACACCGACCAGCTGCCCGCCTTGCAAGACGCCCTTGGAGAGGCGTTGATCGTTCAGGGCTCCTATCTGGGGGAGCAGCTGGTTGGTTTCCTGACCGGGGTCGCCGACGGCGAAACACTGTCCGCCGGCATCGTCGGCTTTGACCACGAGCTCAATCGTCCGCACTCGATCTACCCGCGCATGCTCTACGACTACGTCCGGATCGCTCTGGAGCTGGGCTCGAAACGGCTGGATTTCGGGCGCACAGCCGCAGAGATCAAGAGCACTGTCGGCGCCATTCCTGTGGAAACCTTCAGTTGGGCGCGGCATCGCAACCCTGTCATCAACACAGCCCTTCCCTCGTTGCTGCGGCGGCTGGAGTTGCCAGCCCATCATCAGCGGCTGCCTTTCAAGAAGAACTGGTACTCGCTCAACAGAGCCTTCCTCTTCCGGGAGTTGGGCCCATCGCTCAGCGCGCTTCGGCTCTGAGCGGGTCACGACTTTCCGCATCTTCGTAGCCGACCCGTAATGTATAGTCGTGCGCTTGCAGTCCGCGAGGCCGTGAGCCATACTGTTTTCTCTATATGCACTTACGGGAATGCCATGGAAACCGATCCCGGCACGCATCGATCTTGATGACCGGCGCCCTGTTGGTCGGCGTGCTCCGACTGCTCTTCCGCTAGCCGCATCAGCCTGAGAATCCAGAACCGGGACGCATGAACTGCCACAGTTGCGGCATCACGGTCAGGCCAGGATCCCGCTTCTGTACGGGCTGCGGGACTCCTATGGCTGCCTCGGAAGGGCCGTCGACGCCCACCCCCGCGAGGCAGCCGGCTCTTCAGGAGGCCCACGCCGAGCCCGGCTTTGAGATCGATGTCGCTGCGCCGGGCTCCCAAGCACGGGCCACGTCCCTGACTCCAGGGCAGGTGGTGAGCGGCCTGCGCATCCGGAACAAGCTCGGTCAGGGCATGATGGGAGCGGTCTATCTGGCCGACCATCTCCAGCTCGGTAGACCTGTGGCTCTCAAAGTGCTTCCCGGACGGCTTGCCCAGGTCGCCAAGGCCATCCGCCGTTTCCGTCAGGAAGCCCAGATCCTCGCCACGCTTGAACATCCAAACATCATCGCCATCTACGACATGTTCGAACATGAGCAGCTGTTCTGCATCGTTGTCAGCTTCGCCGCGGGCGGCTCGTTGAAGAACCTGATCCGGCACCGGGGACCCTTCGCCGAACGCGACGCCGCGGACCTGGCGGCTCAGGTCGCCGACGGATTGTGGGCGGCCGCCTGCAAACAAGTTGTGCACCGCGACATCAAACCCGACAACCTGCTCTTGACAGCAACGGGCACGATCAAGATCGCCGACTTCGGCCTGGCGAAGGTCTCCCAGGGAGTGTCCGACCTCACCACCCCCGGATCCCCGATGGGAACGCCCGACTATATGTCTCCCGAGCAGTGGACGCAGCCTGGCAGCGTCGACCATCGCTCCGACCTGTATTCGCTGGGTTGCACTCTCTACGAGATGCTGATCGGCCGGCCCCCCTTCTCAGCGCCAAGCCTGATGGGGCTCGCTCTGTGCCATCGAAATGTCCCTGCGCAGGACATCCGGAGGTTGCGTCCGGAAATCTCGACCCGTATGGCCAAGATCGTGCAGCGCTTGCTTGAGAAAGATCCTGGACTGCGGTTTCAGACCGGGGCTGAGCTGACACAGGCTCTGCGCGACTTGAGCCAACCGACGGGCTCGAGCAGCGGTTCGCATACCGTTCCGCAGGCCACAGGCGCCACCGTGAGCCTGCCTCCTGTCGAGTGCCGCGTTGCCGGCGCAGCCTCTGCGGAGCCGGACGAAGAGACTTTCCTTACGTTGCACGCGAACCCTGTCCCTGCGCCGCGAGACGCTACGCTGAGTTTCACCGCCGGCGAGCTGCAGGCTTCCCTCGACAAGATGCGCGCGCGGCAAGCCAGCACATTGGGAGAGATCGGAGTCCAGCCGGCTTCCACACCTGCTCCAGAGACCCCGGCGCCCGTGGTCGGGGGCCCTGGCCCCGAAGAAGAGAGAGAAGAAGCAGAAGCGGCAGAAGCCGAAGACCAGGCGACCACGGTTCTGATCCAGGTTCCTGTCATGACTCCCCGGCCTGACGCAGCAGTCAGTGAGGAAGAAATTCCCGCGGAAGAAGACCCGGAAGACGCTCCGACAGCTCCGATGCCGCATCCCGTACTTCCCAGTCTGCGTTTGATCGAAAGCGGCTCCAACGCGGGCGCCCCGGCACCGAGGCCGGCAACTCCCCTACCGGACGACCGCCTGCACGGGCTGGTTCGCATCGAGCGCCCCGGGCGTCTGCAGGAGCGCCTGTTGGTGATGCCGGGCCCCGAAGTGTTCTTCGGACGCAACCATCACTCGGGAGATTCCTTCGCAGAGCACAATCCCCTGGTTCTGCGCATGCTGCCCTGCCGCTCTCCAGACAAGGACCCTGATAACTATCGGGCCACACACAGCATCAGCGGCCGCCACGGCCGATTCCTGCTGAGCGCTGGGGGGGCTGCTTGCCTGGCCCTGGGCCGTGCGGGGCTGGTCCTGAACGGACAGCACCTTGCGAGCGGCAGCGAGCGTGCGCTGCCCGAGGTCTTCGCGCTCGACGTCGGCCTGCATGCCCTCAAGCTGCGCGGCTACCTGATCTATGCCGGCCCCGTGACAGAGAGGATTCTGCAGGGTCTGTACCTGCAGCGTTTGAACAACCTGCCCAGCCACAGCTATGTGCTGTTGGAGCACTCGATCGGCTTCTCCTTTGTCAATGGGCACCTGCAAGTGCTGCCGCCGGAGCACCCCCAGGTCACCTGGTTGCTCAGGCGCGACCCGCAGGGCGCTGACACCTACATGCTGAGCGCCCTGCTGCCGGGAATTGCAGTGGATGACCGCCCTCTGGCGGGAGCTGCGTGGCAGCCTGTGTCCAAACGGCAACGGCTGAGCTTCGAGGGTCACGAGCTAGTGATCAGCCAAGGGCGCAGCGTCGATTTCATCGCGGGCTGACACAACCGTGAAGTGGGGTTTCACGGCCCGACAACTCAGGGAATCGTGCGGACCAGGCGCACACCGATCGTCTTATCGAACTCGTAGGGTCGGGACCTCGCCCGGTCGGCGGCCCGACATTCGCGGAAGGGGCTGCGCCAGGACCCCCCGCGGTGGACACGCTTGCCGTCCTTGTTGGGACCCTGGGGGTCTACGAGAGCCTCGCCGGAGTACACATCGTAGACATCCCAGCACCACTCGGAGACGTTGCCGAGGGTGTCGTGCAGCCCCCACGGATTCGCCTGTTTGCTCCCGACGGGTTGCGGCCCGCGGCGGGTGTGGCCCCGTGCTCGCAAGGGCTCTAGAACCGCAGAATCATAGACCTGCGTCAGGTCGACCGCACCGAAATAGTCGGCGCGGCTGTTGCCCCCGTACCAAGCGATGGCGTGGAGCTCGACAGCCTCGAAGTCCGACTGCGGCTGCAACGCACCCGAGTAGATGGGCCCCTCCGTCTGCGCACGGCAGGCGTACTCCCACTCCGCCTCGGTGGGCAACCTGTAACCGCTGCGCTCGATGCCGAGTAGCGTGACAACGGCCTGAATGATCGATCCCTGCTCGCGACGGATCACCTCAAGGCCGTACACCTCTTCGAGACCTTCAGCGAGCGAGAGTTTGTTGCAGAACTCGATCGCATCATACCAGCTGATGCTCTCCACCGGCGCGTCGTCTGCCGCCCCGTCGAAATACTGCGGCTGAGTGTCCATCACGAGCCGCCACTGCGTCTGGGTCACCTCGGTGGTCATCACGTACAGGCTGCGGCTGAGTGTCACGCGATGTGGAACCTCGTCATCCTCCCGCCAGGCCGCTTCTGTGCCGTCGATCGCGCTGCCCAGCTGGCAACGTCCAGCGGGAACCAGTGCAAAGCTCATGTCCTGGGCATTGACCACCGACACGGGCAACTCTCTTTGCTGCGCGACCTGCTCCTGGGCCTCCAACACCGTCCACGCGGGCAGGCGCCCGCCGAAGGCTGCGCGGTACCCCGCCAGCGCGGCTTTGTACTCCCTGGCGGCATCGTGATACTTGTGATGATCGTTCGCTTGGGTCGCGCGCTTGAGCGGCTGGACAATCGCCCGCGGGGGCTCGGCTCCGGATCCGCCGAAAATCGCCTGCCAGCTGCGTGCAGCACGTGCGCAGCGGCTCTGTAGCTCAGGCAGTTGTTGCCGCCCCTCGATCAGGGCAGGGCCGATCTCCAGACAGCCCAACAGGAGCGCCTCGGCACGCCGGAGTGTGACACCTGCCGAATCGTACAGTCCGTGTGACAGCAGCGTCCGGCCCGTCGTGTAGGCCTGCATCGCCCGGTCGATATCGTCGCGCACTGCTGTCTCGACTTCCATGAACTGTGCGGTCCACTCGCCGATCGCCGTCATCACCCGGTCGCTCGATTCCCTCGCCGCGACCAGTCCCGCACGCTGGCGCTCGAGAAAATCAGCGACGTCCTCCAACACCCGCACACTCTGGGAGAACTCCCCGGCTTCGCTGAGCTCGATCCCCTCGAGGATCGCGCTCTTCTGCTCGACCAGGCGGTCGATCTCGCCTGCAGTCAGCAACTTCTCGAGCGCGTCCATCGCCGCCAGGGCGCGCTCGCGCGCCTGGTGGGCCGCGGGCAGATCTTCGACCAACTCGACGTAGCCAGCGACCAGGCGCTCGAACGCACTCTGCGCTGCTGGAAACTCCCCCTTCCCGAGCGCGGCTTCGCCTTGTTGCCACAAGCCCGTCAAACCCCGCTGCTCCGGAGCGTTTTCAAACCCGTCGACCGTCCTCTGCTGCCAGGCTTCCACCAGCGTGGTGGCTCTCTCCTTCAGTGTACGTACTTGTGCCAGGGCTTGCGCATAGACCCCCAGGCTGTCAGCCCCCGCCTCGAAGTCGTCCCGAGCGGCAGCCAACTGCCCCTCGTAGAGCAGGCGCGCGGCCCGCTCCAATTGCTCAGCGGCCCGCCCAACGGGCCCGGCACTTCCAACCTCGATGGGTTGCAACGCCTCCCAGGCCTGCTGCGCAACGAACGCCTGCTCCCGCGCGGCGACGGCTTTTTGCATCGCCTGCGACAGGCCGCCCCAGGTTTCGGCTGCCTCCGAGAAAGCCGTGACCGCCCCGAGGAAGTGCCCAGCCACGCACAGAGAATCTGCCCGCTGCCGAGCATTCCGCGCCCGCGAGAGTCGATCGAAGTCCGCCAGCGACTCCCCGGTCGAAGTCTCGCCCCAGGCGAGCTCAGCATCCTCTGCCAGCTGACGCGCATCATACGCAGCCTCAACCTCGAGCAACGAGGCGGCACGCGCACGGGCCTCTTCGAAGGCGAGCAGTGCTGCGGGATAGTCGCCGTCCTCAAGTCGCTGATCCGCCTGTTCGAGCTGGTCATCGATGTCCTGCAGCACGGGGCTTTCCGTCAGCGAGGCTTGCCAGAAACCCGACAAGCCCAACAGCTGGTCCCGCTGAGCACGGGTTTCTTGGAGCTCTGCCTGCCGCGCCTCGTCTTGCGCCGGGTCGAGATCGAGGGGTTTCTCGAGCTCGGAGAGCTTGCGCGAGATCGCCAACATGCGCGCAGCCAATTGCCCGCTGACAGCTTCGACCTCGCCCCGTGCGGCACGTGCGCTCTCGGCAGTGGCGAGAGCCTCGACCCGGGGCGCGTCGTCGGAAAGCCACACCGTCAGCGCCACGCCGACCAACACCAGCAACACGGCTGAAGCGACAGCCGCGATCAAGGCCATCCGCCGGCCCCCTATCGGCGCTCTCGCAACAGGTGCGGGCGCGACAACAGCGCCTCCGGTCGCATGCTCGGGCCCGCTGGCAGCGAGCGGCGGAGAAGCAGGGCGGACACCGGAGCCTTCGGCGATCGACACCAGCACATGCGCCAGCTCTTTGCCATCGCTGAACCGCTCGCGCGGGTTCTTGGCGAGCAATTGCATGATGATCGAACGCATGGCGGGGGAAAGATCGGGACGCAGGGCCGCAGGATCAGGCACCGGCGCTTCGCAATGCTGCAGCATGTAGTCCATCGTGTGCGGTCCGGCGAACGGATGTCGCCCGGTCACCAGCTCGAACAGACAGCAGCCCAGGCCGTAGAGATCTGAGCGATGGTCGACAGAGTGGCTGTCCTTGAACTGCTCCGGAGACATGTAGGCCGGCGTGCCGACCAGAGTCCCGGAGTTGGTGACCAGATCCGAAGCCCCCACCGCCTTGACCAGGCCGAAGTCGGCGATCTTGATGTCGCCATTCGCAGTCAGAAGCAGGTTGTCCGGCTTGACGTCACGATGCACGATACCTTCCTGCGCGGCTGCCCACAGGCCCAAGGCGGTCTGGCGCACGATCGCGGCTGCGCGCGCCTCGTCGAGACGGGCGCCGCCTGCCAGCAGCGTGCGCACCGAGCCGCCCGGCAGATAGGCCATGGTCAGACAGATGCACTCGTAGGCCTCGAACATCTGGTAGATCGGCACAACGTAAGGACTGTCCACGCGCGCGAGCGCATCAGCTTCGCGTTCGAAGCGCATGGCCAGCTCGGGATCGCGGCAGAGCACCGGAGACAACACCTTCATCGCAACGGCTCGTTTGGGCTTGAGCTGGTTCGCGAAGTAGACGGTTCCCATCCCGCCCTGTCCGAGCATGCGTTCGATGCGGTAACCGGAGACGACGCTGCCTACCAGGCCGGTCAGCGGGTCGTGCGGGGCGCTACGCGACAGCAACCCGTCACCCACGCCTGAGGCCGGGTGCGGCGTCAGCTGGGCCTGCCGAAAGTGGGAGTCGAGGCCGCTCGATCCCTGCGCTGCCGGGCTACCAGGGGCAAAGGAGCCCGCCGAGTCCGGCAGCGGCGAGCGCCACATGAATGTTCCATCCATCGCCGCAGGAGGGGGGGCGGGCGGACCATCATCGGTCGGGACGAAGGTCGTGCTGATCTTCGGTCGACCGGTCAAGGTCTCATTTCCACTCAAGGTCTTATGCACAACATCCTTAGGGCTCGAATCCGGCAAGCGCCGCAGCCCACTGTCCGCGGATGCTCTGGCCAGCGGTGTCTGGTAGCGCGGCCCTGAACCAGAAGCGCTGCCAGGCAGCGGCGAGCGCAGGCCCGAGCCCGGACCTGCGCTCACCCCAGGGTAGCCAGGACGGACTCCGGAACCCCCGCCGAGCGCCCGAAGCCCCGAAGCCTGCGGAGTCGGATCGACGGGATAGGACCCAGAGCTGCCGCCCACTTGGGGCGTGGACTTGGGTGGGGTCTGGCTACCTGCCCGAGCGGTCGCGTGCGGGTCCGCTTGCGTCGGCGGTGCCCAGCGTCCCGAGCCCCTCGCTGCCGGCGGCGGGAGGCCGGGTCGCATACCCGAGGAAGCCACAGGCGGAGGCATGTCTACAGGCAGGGGGGTGGCTCCCGACACGGGCAGCTCCGGCCTGGTCGGCCGACTCCAGGAGGCGGCAGGGTAGGCAGGATGCGCTCCTGAGCCGGACGCCGGTGGTGGCTGACCCGGGCCGGGGAAGGCGGGACGCAATTGCGCCCCCGTGCGAGGCTGACGCTCCAGAGGGGGCAGACGGTGGGAAGCCGAACGCTGGCCAGGCCGGCGCGGAGCCCCGCCCGCGTCTGGTCCGGCCTCGGGCAGTCCGCTGTCACGCGCGACCACACCCCTGGGCAATTTCGAGGTCGGGAGTCGGGGCTTCTGTGCAAGGACCGGCGCACCGAATCCCGCCGCAGGCCGCCTCGGCGGCGTGGGAGCCCTGCCTGGAGGCGGACTTTGGGGCGCAGGCGGAATTGCAGGCAGCGGTCGGGCAAAATAGCCCGTTCCCGGCGGCATCCGCGGCACAGATTGGGTCGTCGAGCCCGAAAGAGTCGAGCGAGGATTGCGTGGCGGAGCGGGAAAGCGCTTAGAAGCCGGCGGCTCCGGAGGAACAGCCCGCTGCGGTGCCTTCGGCAGCGGCTTGCCGCACATGCCGCAGAAAGCATCGCTGGGTGCGTTTACGTTGTTGCACGCGGCGCACCGCATTCCAAGCCTCTCAGTGACACTTGCAGACCCCTATCATACTCAAGGTCCATGATGGATCAAAAGCAAAGCCTTACACTTCGACGTCAAAGCCCACCGCAGGGCTCCAGGAAGGGTTGCCCGGCACGGTGTCCTCGACACCATTCTGGGCAGAAGCGGGCAGAACGGAACCCGCGCGCCCGTACAGGGCCACAGCTACCGCAGCTCAGCCGATGGCTCCCCTGCAACCGGACTTTGCGCTATCCTGCGATGTCTCTGGCCCGGAGTGTGATTTCGTATGTCCCTACGCTCTGCCTGCCTGGTGCTTTGCCTGGGGACTGCCTGGGCCACGCCGCCCGACAGCGGAAGTTTCACGCTCTTGCGGGCGCGTGGGCTGGAGCCTCAGGGGGACGTTCTGCTCGCATGGCTGGCCGCAGCCGTGCCCGCCGACATGGAAGCGGTCAACGCCTGGATTCCTCAGCTGGGGGCGGCGCGCGAGTCCGAGCGTGAAGCCGCCCAGCGGGCTCTGCGACGCTACGCCTGGTTGCTGCTGCCGCAGCTTGAGGCGGCGCGCAATTCGAGGGACCCCGAGGTGCGGCTGCGGCTCGCCGCCCTGCTCGACCCCGGATTGCGGGCTCGTGAGACACGGCTGCTCGACGCCGTGCTGCGGGCTCTGGCCTGGCTGCAACCTGACGGCGCCTGTACAGCCGTGCTCGAGTTGCTGCCGCTGCTTCGAGGCAAGGGGCTGCGTCGCAGCGTCCGCGATTGTCTCTGGAATGTGACTCGAGAAGAAGACCTGGCAGCCGTCGTCGCCGCAAGCCGACTCGACGACCCCGAGCTGGCGGCTCTGGGGGCGACCGCTCTCGGTGGTTGTGGCCTGCTGGCGTTGCCGCGGGTGCGTGAGCTGCTGGCTTCGGAGCCAGAGGTGATGCGGCTCGGAGCCGCCCTGGCCTTGGCTCGACTAGCCCCGCGGGAGGCGCTGCCGAGGCTGGTGGACCTGCTGGAGGCCAGCACCGCAGCCCGCCGCCGCCAGGCCCTGTTTGCGCTCGAACAGCTGACGGGACAGAGTCTGGACTTCCAGGCGTCGGCCAGCCCCGAGAGCCGGCAGGCGGCGTTGCAACGCTGGCGCGATTGGCTGCCCCTGCACGCCGACGATGACGCGGTGCAGGCCTTGCGCTTTCTCGAGCCGGGCCGAGCGGTGGGCCGCTACCTGCTCTCGTCGCCGAATCAGGGTCTGCTGTGCCTCGATCGGCAGGGACATGAGCTCTTCCGGCTCGCCTGCGACCCCTACGACGCCGAGCTCCAGGCCGATGGCAGTCTGATCGTCGCCGAACGCAGCCTGGGACGGGTGCAGGTGTTGACGGCGGATGGAGGCGTGCTGCGCCAGCTCGATGGGCTGAGCGGACCCTGCGATGTCGCGATGGTGGACAACGGGCACCTGCTCGTGCTGGAAAACGCTGCGGGCCGGGTCGTCGAGCTGGATGCCACGGGTGCGGTGGTCTGGCAACTGGAGGGCTTGAGCAATCCGTACGATGCCGACAGACTTCCCAACGGCAACACCCTGGTAGCGGATTCGGGCAACGGCCGCCTGCTCGAGGTTGACTCCGAAGGCTCCGTGGTCTGGGAAGTTGGTGGGCTCGCATTCCCCAACAACGTGCTACGCCTCGACGACGGCACGACCCTCCTCACAACGTACACATCTGGAGGGGTGATCCGGCTGGACGCCGATGGAGCGCAGCTCTGGCAGACAGACCTCGAAACCACGCTCTATTCGCTGGGCGTCGAAGGCGACACGATCTTTGTCGCCGATGGCACGGCGGGCCGTGTCTTCCAGCTCGATGCCGATGGCCAGAATCTCGAAGCGCCACAAGTGCTTCCACGCGGATTTGTCGACCTGCATTTCGCGCCCTGAAAACCACACACCGCACGACAAGACAACACCTGCAAGCTGCGACCGAGGCTGCAGGCCGCCCGCGTCACACCGCTTGTTACGGGGGCTCTCTCGACCTTGTTGGCAAAAACATGGGGTTTTTCTGGTTTTTTTTGAACGGCGATGACTTTACACTGACATGATCCGAAATTCCGATCGCGAACACCCTACTCACAGGGCCTGCTGGCGCTTGTCGAGTGATGTTGGTTTGGAGGGACGACCGTGGCAGCCCACTGCTCATTCCGAGTTTGTAAGAACATAGCCTCCTGGGCGGTTCTGTTGGCGTTTTCTAGCAGCTTCGCGCAGGCGCAGGTGTTTACCAGCACGCCCGGTTCCGCCATTGACAGCGCATTTCCGACAACGAGTGATGCGATCATCGTGTCGGGTGGGCCTGCATCGATCACCTCGATCCGTATCGAGCTCAACATCACCCACACCTGGGACTCGGACCTGGACATCTTCGTGACGCCCCCCGGCGGCGTCCCCATCGAGCTCAGCACCGACAACGCGGGCTCCGGCGACAACTATACGGCCACGAATCTTACTGGCAGTGCAGATCCGGTCTTCGCAGCCTCTGGCGGGCCTATCGGCGTCTTGACCGCCGCTGCCGACGCGCCCCTGACCGGCTTCTTTACGCCGGAAGGCCTGGCCGGCTTCGACGCGCTCTACGGCACGAACAGCAATGGCACCTGGACCCTGGAGGTCACCGACGACACGGGCGGCGACACCGGAACCCTCGACTCGTGGACCATCGAATTCGGCACCGTATCCGCCGACTACCGCATCACGGCGGACAACAATCAGCAGAGCAATAACTTCGCGACCGGCACCGAGATTGTCATCGGCGAGTTCACCGCGTCCGCCGGCCTGCCCGCAACTCTTGATCAGTTGGTGATCGGTTTCACTGGCGGAAACGGCGCCGATGTGACCAACGTGCGCCTGGTGGAAGACCTGGGGGTCGAAGGCACCTACGAGGTCGGCACCGACAACATCCTCGCCTCCGGGGCGAACTTCTCGACGGGCTCGTTGACGTTCGACCTGTCGCCGGACCTGCAGATGTCTCCGAGCGCTGACATCATGATCATCGCCGACATCGCCACGGGTCTGGCGGGCACTCTGTCGATCGGCTCAGCCGCCGACGTGACGGCTTCGAGCGGCCCAGGAGGCACGCAGACCTTTCCCGTGACCACGACCATGTTCAGCGTCTCGCAGGCGATGGCGTTGGGCGTCAACAGCATCTTCATTCAGGACTTCGAGGCATCGACCCCGGTCAACTACTCGCTCGATTTCCTGACGGGGGCGAGTTATCCCCAAGCCACCGGCACAACGACTACAATCCTGGGCACGCTCGGCACAAACTCGGCAGACGCGCGCATCCTGCTGATCAACGACACCCATCCGGACAGCACAGTTCCGAAGCCTCCTTCGGGAACCGTGCAGGTGGCGATGGACATGCCCCTCAACAGCCCTGCGCTGGCCACCGCGATCAACCTGTTCTACGATCTGTCAGCGCTCAATCCGGCCACTGACCAGGTCACGCTGGGCTTCAGCTGGGCAGACTACGGCAGTGAGGACAGCGACGGCGATATCGTCGCGATCAGCCGGGATGGCGGCGCTACCTGGGAAGCGATCGTGCTCAACTTCCTGTCACCTCGCACCCCGCGTGAGACCTACCGCTACGCCACCGCGGACATCAGCGCGGCCGTCACCGCCCTGGGCGGGACCTTTGGCTCGCAGTTCGTGATCCGCATCCAGGAAGAAGACAACTTCGACCTGAGCCTCGACGGCATGACCATCGACGACGTCGCCCTGGTCGCCACCGACGGCACCGGCACGGCGATTGCTGAGGTGCGTGAGGGCGACCGCCTGGGCTCGGCGTTGACGAGCGGAGGCGCAGCCTTCGACTATGGGTCGATTGCCGTAACCACCAGCAACACGCAGACTTTCACGGTCACCAACTCGGGACGCGAGCCCCTGACGATCTCCAGTGCGCCCACCCTGGGCGGCACCAACGCGGCCGACTACGCGCTCGCCATCCCCACGACGATCACGTTTCCGATCACCCTCTACGCGGGCGGAAGCTTCATCATGGATGTCACCTTCACACCTCCCACGGCAGGGACCAAGGTGGCGGATGTGCAATTCCCCCACAACGCCGCAGGCTCGCCCTTCGTCCTCAACCTGACGGGAGACGGGGGCGCCGCGACAGTCGAGATCGACGTCAGCGACGCGAGCGGCTCGCTGGCCAACGGTGGCAACCTGACCGACTTCGGCAGCGTCGACATCTTCGCCGGCGCCAGCGCCGCCCAGACCGTGACGATCACCAACAACGGCAACGCGCCGATGACTGTGCAGCATCCGGTGCTCGGCGGGACGGATGCGGGCGCCTTCTTCATCGACGTGTCGAACTTCCCGATCGCGCCGACGGCAGCGACGGTCGCCGCGGGCGCGACGCTGACCTTCGATGTGCAGATGAACCCGTCGACCAGCGGTCCCCTCTCGGCCAGCATAGACATCGGGCACGATGCGACCAACACCACCGACCCCTTCGTCGTGAATCTGACGGGTACAGGAGGTGCCCCGGTGGGCACCACGACCTTTACCCAAGTCGTCGGCGGTGCGGCGGGCTTTTTCGATGAGCTCACGCCCCTGAGCGACGACATCGTCGTCTCCGGCCTGCCGACCGAGATCCACTCGCTGGCCGTCGAGTTGACCGTCACCCACACCTGGGACTCCGATGTCACGATGACCTTGACGGCTCCCGGCTCAGCGACGCCGATTACGCTGATCGATGCCGAGGGTGGCTCGTTTGACAACTTCACCAACATGGTGCTGACCGGCGACAACGACCCCGAGCGTGATCCGGCGGGCACGGTAGCCAGCGTCGTCGGCCAGGCAGCGCCATTCACGGGCTTGTTTGTGGTCGAAGACGCCGCGGCCTGGGACAGCGTGCTGTTCCCCGGTGGCGTCGGTATCGACCCCAACGGCACCTGGACCTTGACGCTCTCCGACGCGGTCGGAGGCGATGACGGCACATTGGAGTTCTGGACGCTGCAGTTCCAGGAAGGGATCACGGTCACCAGCATTGTCGAGTACGACTACGAGGACGCTGGCGGCGCCTCGACGGCCGTCGCTACCATGTCCGATCCGGGTTTGACAGTCTTGGACTTTGACGCGGCCCCCGGCAGCACGATCGACTTCTTCTCGGGCAACGGCACGACCTGGGGGATCTCGACTCCGGGCTGGAACGTCGCGCTCGGCAGCCAGTATTGGGAGTCCGAGTTCACGCCGACCAGCGGCAACCAGGTCACCCTGAGCGAGCTGAACTTCGACGTGCGCCGCACCAGCACAGGACCGACCAGCTTGAGCATCCGCGTGCTCCATAACGGCGTCGACACCGGTTACGACCCGGGCCTGGTGGTTTCTTCACCAGCTTCAACCTATGCATCCCAGACCTTCAACTTCGCCGGCACCCCGGCGGCCGGTCCCTTCACGGGCACCGTCGAAGTGCGGATCGTCGGCAGCGGGGCAACCGCGGCCGGCGGCAATGTGCGTGTGGACAGCTGGCAGCTCGACGGGGCGGTGACACCGCAGTCCGGGCTCTTCCCGATGATCGAGGTCGAAGAGAACTCGACGCCGATCAGCGATGGAGGCAGCCTTGCGCTCGGCAACGTCAATGTGAGCGGTCCGACCACAGTCAACCTGGACATCATCAACAACGGCACCGCAGACCTGACGGTCGATGCGGTGACGTTCTCGAACCAGAGTAATGTGACCGCTTCTGCTACCACGGGTTTGCCCCTGACTGTGTCCGTGGGCGGCACCGAGGTGCTGAGCCTGTCGGTCACGCCGACCGGCAACGGCAGCTTCGACGTCGACGTCGAGATCGAGAACAGCACCAACGGTGCCACCGACCCGTACGACATCAGCATCGACGGCACGGGCATTGGCGGGACCCCTGAGATCGACATGCAGCGTCCCGCCGCGACCTCGATCAGCGACGGCGGCAGCGATGCCATCGGCAACCAGACGGCCCTGACGGTGAGCACGATCGACTACACGATCGAGAACCTGGGAACGGCCGATCTGACGGTCACGGGCGTGACCTTCAGCAACGAGAGCAACGTCACGGCCAGCCTGATCAGCACCGTGCCGATCACCGTCACAGCAGGCAGCACCGCGACGCTGAGCATCGGTGTCGAGCCCGCGGCCAACGGCGCTTTCAGCTTCGACATGGAGATCGCCAACGACGACAGCGACGAGGCCGCCTACGACATCGCCGTCTCCGGTACCGGCACCGGCCTCGCGCCTGAGATCGACATCGCCTCGGGCGCCACGCCGCTGGCCAGCGGCTCCACCTCGGCCCAGGGCAACCAGTTGCCTCTGAGCACGGTGACCGTGAGCTACAGTGTCAACAACAGCGGCACGGCCGACTTGAACATCACGGGCACTGCCCTGCAGAACCAGAGCAATGTGTCGGCCACGATCACCAGCGCGACGGGGGCGCAGACGCTCAGCTCGCAGACCAGCAACCTGCTGACCATCGACTACCAGGTTCAGGCCAACGGCGCTTTCAGCTTCGACTTCGTCGTCAGCAGCGACGACAGTGACGAAGGAACCTACACGGTGACGGTCTCGGGCACAGGCTCGAGCTCGGTCCCGGAGATCGACCTGCAACGGCTCGGCAGCTCGATCGCAGACGGTGGCAGCGACCCGGTCGGCAGCCAGACGGCGGGCCAGGCCGCAAACCTGATCTACACGATCGAAAACCTGGGTACGGCCGACCTGACCGTGTCGAATCCGACCATCAACAACCAGAGCAATGCCACGGCGACGGTGACGGCCAACCCGACCAGCCCGATCAGCGCCGCCGGCACCAGCAGCTTCACTGTGCAGTATTCCGCCAGCGCGGCCGGCGCCTTCTCCTTCGACGTCGTAGTCAGCAACAACGACGCCGACGAGGGCAACTACACGGTGACGGTCAGCGGCACGGCCACGGCTGCGCAGACGCAGCCGCTGCTTGGGGTCAGCGGAGTCACAGACTTCAACGCCGTCAGCCTCAACTCGCGCATCTCGGCTCTGTGGGTTGTGAGCAACGCGGGGGTCGGAACTCTGGACATCACCGCAGTCAGCGTCAGCGGCAGCAGCGACTTCGTCGTCAGCGGACTGAACCTGCCGGTCAGCCTGACGGCCGGTCAGTCGGTGCTGCTCAATGTCAGCTACACGGCCAGCACCAACCAAACGGTCTCGGCCACGGTCGACTTTACCTCGAACTCCGGCGGTATTGTTGGCACGCTCAGCCAGACCGCGGTGACCGGTAGTGTCGGCCAGGGCGGCTCGAGCGGAAGCGGAGGAAGCAGCGGCGGTAGCAGCAGCTGCGCGACCAGCAGTACCCACTCGGGATCGCCACTGGCAGCTCTGCTCTGCCTGATGCTGTTGCTGGGAATGCACTCCCTGCGCCGGCGGCGCTCCGCCTGAGACGGGGTAGCCGGTACAAGAAACAGGCAGAGGCTTCGGCCTCTGCCTGTTCAGTGGTGCGCGCGGAGGGCAGCAGGCTGCGTTGAAGATCCGGATTCTCCAGATGTAGGGTGCGGGGTTTACCCCCGCCCGCGCGTTCGGGCGGAGCGAAGCGTCCGAGTCTTCGAGCGAAGCGTCCGAGTCTTCGAGGAGTAAAGCCCGCCCCTACAAGTACGCAACAGACCCTACTCGCCGCGCAGAACCCGGCGCAGGCCTCGCAGCAAGCGATCCCCCAGCCCCTGGGGTCTGGCCGCCACGCGCTGCTCGCAGACACCGGCCAGTTGCGCCAGGGTCTGATGGGTCAGCTGGCGCGCGCTCAGGGCAATTCCCAGCTCTTTCTCAAGCCGCGCCACCAACTCGATGGCCAGCAGCGAGTGCCCGCCCAGGTCGAAGAAATTCGCATCGGCCGAGACCCTGGGAAGCTCGAGCAGCTTGCACCACAGCCCGGCCAGCCGCTGCTGCATCGGACCCGCGGGCGCCAGGAACGGCCGCGCGACGGCCAGAGTAGGACCCGGTGCGGGCAAGGCCCGTCGGTCGAGCTTGCCACTGCTCGTGTGTGGGAGCTCTGCCAGGAAACCGATGGCTGCGGGCACGAACGCCTCGGGCAAGCGCTCGCGCAGGAAACGGCGGAGCTCATCGGCCACGGGCTCGGACCCGGCCGGCACCACCCAGGCGAGCAGGCGCCCAGCATCCACCCGGGCCGCTGCTTCGCGCACAGCAGGATGCGCGGCCAGGGCGGTCTCCACCTCTGCCAATTCCACGCGCACCCCGTGCAGTTTCACCTGGCCATCCCGGCGGCCGAGGAACTCGAGGTTGCCGTCGGGCAGGAAACGCCCGAAGTCCCCGCTGCGGTACATCCTCTCCCCGGGCGCGAAGGGATCGGGCAGGAAACACTCGGCTGTCAGCTCGGCCTGGCCCAGATAGCCGTTGGCCAGAGTCGGGCCGCCCAGCCAGAGCTCACCCGTCACGCCCTGGGGCGACGGCTGGCCTGACTGATCCAATACGTAGATGCGCACGCCGTCGATCGGCCTGCCGATCGGTACTCGTGGCAGGTTCTGTTCCGGCCGACACTCCCAGAAACTGACCGCGACGCATGCCTCAGCAGGGCCGTAGCCGCTCAGCAGGCGCGTCTCGGGCAACAGCTCGAAGAAGCGCTTCACGACCTGCACAGGCAGCACCTCGCCGCCGGTGGTCATGCGCCGCAAGCCTTTGCATTCGCCAGGCTCCAGAGCCTCGAGGAAGACCCGCAGCAATGATGGAACCAGGCAGGTCGCCGTCACCTTCTGCTCGTCGATACAGCGCGCGAAGGAACGCATGTCCGCGGGCCCCGTCAGTGGAGGCAGCACCAGACAACCACCCGCGTTCAGCGGATCGAACATCTCCCAGACGGCGTCGTCGAAAGAGATCGAGGCCGCCAAGAGCACACGATCGCTGCGCTCGATGCCCATGAATTGCCTGCGCCAGGCCAGATGGTGCACAATGGCGCGATGCGGAACCGCCACGCACTTGGGGTCACCTGTCGAACCGGAGGTCGGGATCATATAGGCGAGGTCGCCGGGGAGCGCTGTGCAAGGGGCCATCTCTGTCGCGGACTGCTGGCCGACCTCGGCCAGATCCAGGCAAGTTCCCACTGCAGCTGGCAACGCTGCCAACAGCTCAGCATCGCCCACCACAAGCGTCGCCTCGGCTTGTCGCAACAGGCGAACCACCCGGCTGGGCGGAATCGACGCGTCCAGAGGCAACCAGGCGGCGCCTGCCTTCAACACGGCCAAGACAGCCACGGGGAAGCGCAGTGAAGGCCGCGCCCGAATGCCCACCACGCTGCCGCGCCCGGCGCCGCAGGCCAGCAAGCTAGCGGCCAGAGCTTCGGCGCGGCGCTGCAACTGCGCATAGCTGAGCGAGCCTTCGGGCCCCCTGACCGCAGGCGCTTCCGGCGTGCGCAGCGCCCAGGCCTCAAACCCTTCCTGCAGCAATAGCGGGGGCACCTGCAAGGGCGCCCCACAGCCCAAGGCTAGCAGCCGAGCGCGCTCCCCCTCATCCAACCAGGGCAGCCGGTCTACAGCTCGTTCGCGGTCCTCGAGCGCTGCCCGCAGCAACGCCTCGAAGCGCTCGGCCAGGCGCTCGATGCTGGCAGGCTCGAAGAGCTCCGCCGCATAGTCGAATTTGCAGGCCAGTCCTTTGGGGCCGGGCTCGCAGTCGAGGCTGAGATCGAGGCCTCCGATGATGCCGGCATCGAAGGCCTGTACCTCAAGCGCCAGCTCTCCTGCCTGACAACGCTGCACACGAGGATGGTTGCGCAGCTGAAACATCACCTGAAACAAGGGCCAGCGGTTCGCCGTACGCGTCGGACGCAAGACCTCGACCAGCCGTTCGAAAGGCACCGTCTGGTGCGCCAACGCCCCCAGGGTGGTGGCACGCGTGCGGCCGAGCAGCTCTCCGAAACCGGGGCTCCCCGCCAGATCGGTGCGCAGCACCAGCAGGTTCATGAAGCATCCGATCAAGCCCTCGGTATCCGAGCGCACGCGGCCGGAGACAGGTGTCCCCACCACGATGTCCGTCTGGCCCGAGCTGCGGCTGAGCAGCGTCTGGAAGCCGGCGAGCAGCACCATGAACAGGGTCGCACCTGAGCTTTGTCCCAGTTGGGAGAGCTCGGCAACCAGCTCACTGGGCAACACCCGCACATACCGGCCGGCGTGGATGGTCGGATGTTCCGGCCGCGGCCGGTCAAGGGGTAGCTCGAGGATCTGCAGGCCCACGAGCTGCTGCTGCCACCAGTCCAGCGCCGGTGCGGGCTGACCCGCCTGCCAGACGGCATGGTCCGCGACCTGGATGGGAAGACTCGGCAGGGTCTCGCCGATGTACAGAGCCGAGAGCTCGCGTACCAGCAGCGCCTCGGACCATCCATCAAAGATGATGTGGTGGAACAGCAGGAACAGACAGGCATCCTCGGCATCGAGCTGCAACACCCACGCCCGCAAGGGCGGCTCTTGGGTCACTGCGAAGACCTCCTGACAGGCTGCCAGGGCGTATGTCTCCAGTGCATCCTCACGCTCGTCAGCGGGCAACGTGCGCAGGTCCTCCAACCGCAAGTTCGGGCGCCAGTCGGCGAGCACCTCCTGGCAGGGCGAGCCGGGAGCCTGCTCGGGAAAACGACTGCGCAGCGCCTCATGACGCTCGACCAGCGCAGACAGCGCGCTCTCGAGACGCTCGACTTCGAGAGGACCCCGCAACCGCAGCAACAGCGGACGTTGCGCCAGCGGGCTGTCCGGCTCCAGGCGGGCGAGAATCCACTGCCGGCGTTGCGCTGCGGACAGCGGAGCGACGCCCCCTCCCACTCTGCGCCCGAGCGCGCAATCCGGTTCTATGCGAGCGGGCGCGGCCGCCAGCAACTGCGCTTGCGCCTCTACCGTCGATGCTTCGTACAGGGCCAGCAGATCGAGCTCGAGGCCGAAGCGTTCACGGATACGCGTGACGACCAGGCCGGCGAGCATCGAGTCCCCTCCTGCCGCCAGAAACTCCTGGCTCGCGCTGACCTGCTCGCGCTCGAGCACCTCGCACCAGATCGCGGCCACGCCCTCTTCGAGCGCCCCCACCGGTGCGCGCTCAGCGACAGGCGCGGCTTCCTCCTCGATTCCCAACATGCCTGCCAGACCGATGCGGCGCAGCTTGCCGGTCGGTCCCTTGGGAATCGCAGCGACGAACACGAAGCGCCGCGGAAGCTTGAAACTCGCCAGTTGCTCGCTGCAATGGCGCCGCAATTCCGCGGCCTCAACCCGCGCTCCAGGTTGCAGCACGATGGCCGCGCCGACATCTTCGCCCAGCCGGGCATCAGGCAGAGCGAAGCAGACCGCCTGGGCGACGGCCGGGTGCTCGAGCAGGCGCTCGTCGATCTCGCGCGGAGAGATCTTCTCACCGCCACGGTTGATGATCTCCTTCAGCCGGCCGGTCAGAAACAGATAGCCCCCGGCATCGAACCGCCCTTCATCGCCTGTGCGGAACCACCCTCCGTCTGTAAATGCCTCGCGGTTGGCATCAGGGTTGGCGACGTAGCCCGCGGTCACTCCGGGACCCCGGATCACCACCTCGCCCACTTCACCGACGGCGGCGGGTCGACCGTCGGCCGTCAGCACACGCACCTCCGGCCCGGCGGGCAGGCCGACGGCACCCGGCTTGCGCACCAGGGGCGGCAGCGGGTTGCTGCACATCTGATGGCAGGCCTCGGTCATGCCGTACGATTCCACCACCGGCGCGCCGAAGACCCGCTCGAGCTCGGCCATCACCGAGGGAGGCATAGAGGCCGAAGACGAACGCAGCACTCGCATAGGACGGCGCGCGATGGTCTCTTTATGCTCTTCTGCCCGGGCCAGCAGAGCCTGATACATGGTCGGCACCGCGCTCGTCCAGCTCGGTGCAAAGCGCTCGAGCCAAGCGAACACCCGTGGCGCGAAGAACCCCGGCGTGCACACCACGCTCGCGCCCGCCAGGAGCGACGAAAGCAAGCTCCCCATCAGTCCGTGGATGTGGAACAGGGGCATCAGCTCCAGACAGCGATCCGAAGGTTGCAGACGGAGTGTCTCAGCGATCGCCCACGCCGACGCACACAGGTTGCGCTGGAGCAACGGGACCAACTTCGGCCGCGAGGTCGTGCCCGAAGTGTGCAGCAGCAAAGCCACATCATCCGCCCCCGCCGCGGGCTCGACGCTGGGAGCCCGCCCGGTCTCGCCACGAAGGCTGAACGCCCCCGCTGCAGCCCCAGGCAGCAAATCGAAAATCGGGATGCCCCGGCGCTGAGCCACCGACCGCGCAGCGGGCGCCTGGTCGGGCAGCGTGACCAGGGCGGCGGCCCCGAGGTCGTCGAGGTAGAAGTCGAGCTCACGCTCACGGTAGCCGGGATTCAGCGGCGCGCAGCCACACGCCGCGGCCAGAGCCACAAAGGCTGCCGCGGCCTCCGGCCCCTGCGGCAAGACCAGGGCGACGCGCTGCTTCCGCCCGATCCCGCGAGACCGCAAGAAACTGCCACAGCTATCCACGGTCTCGAGCAGCCCTCCCCGGGACAGAGGCTCACGATCGACGGCCAGCAGCGCCGCGGCCTTTGGCCCGGCATGCACCTGTCGTTGCAGGGCGGCTCGCAAATCCGTCGGCATCATGGCAGATCCTCAGCGCTGAAACGGGCACACGCCCAGCCGACGACCGACGCAATCAGCCGTTTCTGACTCCAAAGCAGAGTAAACGTGTGGTTGCTGCCCGAGATCGATTCGAACTCGAAACCGGCTCGCGCCATCACCCCAGAGCGCTCGGGCCCCAGCGCTGCAGCCAGGTAGTCCACGCCCTCATCGGCTTCGGCGTGCAGCTGCAGAACCACCGTTCCCTGGGAGAGCAGCTGCTGCAAGCCGCTTGCGCGCTCGCGCCAGCGCGGCAACAGATCGTTGGGCCGCAACCTGCGCAGCAGGTCGAGCACGCGCGAGCTGTCGGCGCGCCCCGCCGCCAGATGTCCGCGGGTGCGGGCCGCAAAAGAGCTGGCCAGGGTCATCCGCAGGCCATGCCGTAGGAGTGCCCGAAGACGCAGCCCCGCCGCCGGCCGCTCGTGCAGGTGGGCACGCACATTGATCAGCACCAGCCCAGCGACCCGCGGATCCTCCAACGCTGTGCGGTAGGCCTGACGGCCGCCAGCACACACCCCGAGCAGCACGAATCGCCGGCAGCCGAGAGCGGCGAGGCGCTGCATCGCCGCCTGCGTCTCGGCGATGTGGGCTTCATCGGCGGGCCGTCCATCCGGTCGGGCTGGACTGTCCCCGACACCGGAGAAGTCGAAACGCAGCACGGGAAACCCTCGCGCGCTCAAAGCACGCGCGAGCTTGACGTACAGCCGGTAGTGCCCGACACGCGGCGCCAGGCTGCTGTCGAGAAAGACAAAGCCCGGCGCCGAGAGGGGCTGCTGCGCTGGCTTGTGAAGGATGCCGACCAGGGGTCCAGCATCAGCGAAGACACAGATCTCTTCGCCGCCCGCTTCAAGCGCCCGTGGGGCTGCCTCGCTGCCCTTGCCCACAGGCCTCGCCGTGGCCGCTGTGGCGACCTCGGCCAGGCGCGCGCTCAACCACTCCAGTATACGGGCCAACAACGCGGGTTGCGGCGTCGCACCGCGGAAGCTCTCGTGCCAGCACCAGAGCTCGGGGTCCGGAGAGCGTTCAAAGCACAGCTCGGCCCGCCCTGCGTGCCATCGAGCCGCGAGTTTGTCAAGGGGCTGCCCCGGATCGGTCTCGAGCAGGAACACAGCGGCCCTCGGCACAGACAACCGGGTGAGATCGAGCGCCCGCAGCTCGGCCTGCAGCCGGGCTCCCCAGGCGAATCCCAACAGCTCACGAGTGCTCGTGTCCGCGACCGGCGGAGGGCTCACATGCGCCACCTGCAGCATGCGGGCGTGTTCCCGTTCCAATGCCGCCCACCAACGCGCGCCGTGCGACACGGGGTCCCACAGCACAAGCACCGCCACCCGCGACAGCTCACTGGCCAGCAGTGCCGCCAGGCTGGCTCCGAGGCGCAGGCCCAACAAGGCCAGCGGAACAGGCCCGGAACGTGCGAGCAGAGCCCCGGCCGCGCGCCGCGTATCCTCGCGCCAGTGTTCCAGGCTGCAAGCCTCGAAGAGGCCCGCAGAGTCGCCGCAGCCACGCAGGTCAAAGCGCAGGACGCTCAGGCCGCGCGCCGCGAGACCTTCAGCGATCCGCCGCAGGGGCCGGTGGAAACGCACCGCATCGGGAGCCGGAGGCCCGCAGAGCAACACAGCCCCCCTGCACACCGGACCGCATGCACGGTGGAAGACGGCGAACAGCTGCTCGCCAGGGGGACCGAAAAAAAAGGGCTCCATAGGGGCATGTTCCAGGCCGCATTCAGCCGACGATTGTGCCCTCCACGGCTGCTCTTGTCGACCCTCAGTGGAGCTTGCGCAGCAGACCGGCCCAGGCATCGACCGCCTGTTCGAGCAGATAGCCCTGCGCGACGACCTGCGGACCTTCCGCTGTCAGGCGTTCGCGCAGCGGAGCGTCGTCGAGCAGACGCAACAGACCGGGCAGCCAATCCCCGCCCGCTTCGACCAACAGCCCCCCTCCCCGCCGCAGGAACGTGCCCTGTACCCCGACGTCCGAGGCCAGCGCGGGGATGCCGGCCGCCAGGTAACGCAGCAGCTTCATGCCACATTTGCCACGCGTCCAGGCGTCATCCAACAAAGGCGCCAGCCCCACGTCGAACCGCAGCAGCTCCGATTCATCGCTGGCTGCCTGCCAGGGTATGCGCACCAGGGGCAGCTCGGGCCAGGCAGGGAACCCGTCACAGACCACGTGTATGCGCCAATCCTGGCGTCGCTGCCAGAGAGCTTGCAGGGCGGGCCGCAAGCTCTCGAGATAGATGAGGTTCGAGCGGCTTCCGATCCATCCCAGTGTGCCTGCGAAAGGGCGCGTGCGAGATACCACCAGGGGTGTTGCGGTGGGAATCACCGTCGCCCCTCGGGCCAGCTCCGCGAGATAGTCGTTCCCCGCCACGCAGGCATCGGCCAGCCGCACCAGGCAACGGAACTTCAGCTGCCGTGTCCACGACAAGCGGGCGCCCCGATTGGAGTCACGGAAGGGCAAGGCGTCGTCGAAGTCGTACACCAGGCGACGGCAGCGCCGCCGCAGCCGCCACGCGTCCAGAGGATGCAGCAGGCGCCGCAGCAGCACGACCACGGCTCCCCCGGCGGCCGCCGCGTCGAAGGCCGCGCTGCGTCCGCGCCGCGGCAACACAGAGCAGGCGGGCAGGAATCCCCGGGCCGCCAAACCCGGCAACAGCGCTTGTGCCCGCGCCCGCGCGCTGGGGCCCTCGGCATTCTCGGTCAGAAAGTGGACAGGGAGCCGGGCGCTCACCCCGACACAGACTCAACGCCCGGCACGAGGGCGGAATGCGTCGCGCTGACGAGCTCGGGGACTTTGCAGATCGCGATGATCTCCTCGAGACGGTCGATAAACATCAACCGGTCCGAACCTGCGCCGGGTCTTTTCAGCTGCGCGTTGACAAGGCAGGCGCACAGACCCGCCGCGTTTGCCGCCTGCGCGTCGACGATGCTGTCGCCGACCATCAAACTGGCGCGCGGGCCTCCGAAGCGCTCGTGCAGCTCGAGCAACGGTCGGGGGTGCGGCTTCTTCTCGGGATAGCGATCCCCGCCGCAGATGTCGATGAAGAGAAGATGCACACCCAGACGCCGCAGCAGCTCGCGCGCGAGCTGCTCGGGTTTGTTGGTCGCCACGGCGATACGCACGCCTGCCTCGACCAACGTCGAGAGCAGCTCAAGGGCGCCCGGAAACAGCGTGGTGGTCTCGACCAATCGCTGCCTGTAGGTATGCAAGAAGTCCTGGCCCAGGCGCACCAGGTCGTTGACCTCGGGGATCGTGTTCTGAAGCAGGTGGGCCACACCCCAGCCGATATGAGCCCGGATCGCCTCGAGAGCCATAGCTGGCAGCTTGTGATGGGTACGCACATCGTTGACAGCCTGCGCGATGTCACGGGTGGAATCGACCAGCGTGCCGTCGAGGTCAAAGATGACCAGCGAGAACCGGGGACCGGCTTCTTCGATCGGCTGCGGAGGATTCAGGCCGAGGATCTGCTTGCGCGCTCGGAAGGAGGCAGTCCGGCGGCGGCGGAACAAATCGGCACCGTTGGGGCGTCGCGGCACAGTACAAGCTCAAAGGAGGACTGGGCCTCAATGTAGCGTATGCCCGCCCACGACGCAACGCCGTGCGCGCCCTGACGCAGCGGCTCGCAGCTGGACACCCGGCGTCCGCGCTGGCACAATAGGCTCGAAGCGCGGCCGGCGGGTTCCCGGGGGAGCTGCGAACACGGAGGTTCGGTGATGCGGAAAATGGCGAGGCCCCTGACGGGTCTGTTCGTTTTGGCCCTGAGCCTGGGTGCGATCGCCCAGGACCGTGAGGAGATCGAGCTCCATTTCCAGCGCGCCGACGCAAGAGCTGCGCGGGGCGCGTACGGCGAAGCGATCTCACAGCTCGAGATCGTGCTTGAGGTCGCCCAGGATGAAGAGAACGAGCAGCTGTTGCTCGACATCTTCCATCGCTTGATGAGCTTGAACGCCACCAAAGGCTACTACGAAGAGGCCGAAGAGTACCTGGAGTGGGGACAAGAGCTCGAGGCCGCGGCAGAACACCGCGACTTCCAGCATGCGATGGGGCGCTACCTCAGCTACCGCGGACGCTACGGCGAAGCCGAAGATTGCTACCGACGCATGCTCTCTTTGGACGAAGGCGATTGGGGTGCACGCATCGCGCTGGCCGAGACTCTCGATACCCAGGGCAAGAAAATCGAAGCCCAGAAGCACCTCAGCTGGCTGCTCGATCAGGTCTACGAGAAGCCCGACCTGACGGCCCAGGAATACCATGCCGCCGGCCGCGCCTGCTTCCTGCTCGACACCTATGCCGATGTCAAGAACCGCTGGGCACGTGGCATGATCGAGTACGCCTGGGAGCTGTACTCCGCCGCGCAGGAGCTCGATCCCGAGTACATCGAGAACCTGATCGACAAGGGCGAGCTCTACATGGCTCAAAACAACCACAGCGAGGCCCAGAAGGTCTACGAAAAGGCCCTGGCGGTCAACGACAACCACGTGCGCGCATTGGTCGGCCTTGCCAGCGCCACCCTGGGGATGTGGCAGCTGGGCTATGACCGCTACCGGCTGGCCAGCGAGTACCTCGACCGGGCTGCCGCGATCAACGAGAGCCATCCCGAGTTGTTGCAGCTGCGAGCTGTCAGAGCCTTCGATGACGACCAGTACGGCAAGGCCCTGGCCGCGCTCGCACGGGCGCTGGAGGTCAATCCCTATGATCGCCAGTCGCTGTCGATCAAGGCCTGCTGCGATCTCGTCACCGGCGACTTCGAGTCGTTCGAGCAGACCGAGCGCATGGCCCTTGACGCCAACCCGCTGGCGGCGCGTTTCTACTGGCAGATCGCGACCATCGTCGACCGCAAGTTCCTCTACAAAGAAGCCGCCGAGTTCTCCCGCAAGGCCCTGGCTCTCGACCCGGACTTCTGGCCGGCCATGACCACATTGGGGCTCAACCTGATGCGGGTCGGCGACGAGGTCGAGGCCAAGAGATGGCTCGAGGCCGCCCACCAGCATGATCCTCGCAACATCTACACCGAGAACATGTTGAACGTCAGCGGCCGCATCGAGCGCGAGTATGAAACGATCGAGACCGAGCATTTCATCGTGCGCCTGCACAAAGATCAACGCCCGATCCTCGAACCCTATGTGCTCGAGTTCCTCGACGACGCCTACACGCAGCTGACCGAGAAGTACGGTTTTGAGCCACAAGGCAAGGTCTTGCACGAGCTGTTCGCGCAACACGACGACTTCTCGGCACGCTCGGTCGGCGTCCCGTACATCGGTGCCATCGGCGTCTGCTTCGGCATGGTCTTCACTCAGGTCGGTCCGAGTCCCCAGCACAGCTGGGCCCGCACCCTGTGGCACGAGTTTGCCCACGTGATCACGGTCAGCATGACCAAACACCGCGTGCCGCGCTGGCTGACCGAAGGCATCTCGACCTATGAGGAGAGCCAGGCCCGGCCCGAGTGGCGGCGCGAGTTCGACCAGGAGATCCTCGAGGCCCTGCACCACGAGCGCCTCCTCGGCATCCGCGAGCTCAACCAGGGCTTCACCAAGCCGAAGTGGCCCGGCCAGATCCTGCTGTCCTACTACCAGGGCGCGATGATCTGCCAGTTCATCGAGGAGACCTGGGGTTTCGAGAAGATCGTCAACATGTTGCACGGCTACCGTGACTTCAAGACCCCCGACGAGATCTTCTCCGAGCAGTTCGGCCTGACCCTCGAAGAGTTCGATGCCCAGTTCCTCGACTGGGTGCGTGAGTTCTACCAGGACTACACCTGGAAACCCGGCTACGACTCCTCCGATGTGCGGCGCTTCAAGCGCGCAGTGCGGCGGGATCCGAACAATCCGGAGCTGCTCGCTGAGCTGGCGCGGGCCTATCTGTTTATCGACAAGATCGCCGACGCAGAGACCTACGCCGGCAAGGCACTCGACAACGACCCGCTCAACGGGGACGCCTTCCTGGTGATCGCGGGCCTGGCGATGCGCCGCGAACGGAAGGACCTGGCCAAACAGTTCTATCTGCAGGCAGTCGACAACGGCACAACCCATCCCTTCGCGGCGTTCTACAATCTCGGCAACCTGTTGCTGGAGGAAGAGAAGCTGCGCCAGGCGGCGGCGATGTTCCGGGAAGCTGAGAAGTGCTTCCCCAGCCATGAGGGCGTGTTGCGCCAGTTGCTGGCCATCCATACTCAGCTGGGGCTCGACGACGAGCGCCTGGAGATGATGGAGAAGATCGCGACCATCAACCACCTCGATGTCGAGCTGCGCCTCGAGCTGGCCGAGCTGTATTCCACCAAATACCTCGAAGATCGTGGCTGGGCACAAGCGGCCGCGCTGCTTGAGCAGATCCTGGCGGTCAACCCGATGGACCCCAACATCCACGGCAAGCTCGGCGTGGCGTGGAAAGAAAGCGGCGATCACGGCGACAAGACCAAGCGCGAGCTCGATATGGCCACGCGTTTCAACGCCGACGGGGTGGCCCAGTACTTCGTGCACCTGGCAGAGCTCTGCCTGATCCGCGGCGAGCTGGATGAAGCCCAGGCCGCCGCAGAGAACGCCAACAAACACAACACACTCGACGAAGCCCGTGTGCAGGTCGTGTTGGACGAGATCGAGAAGCGCCGGCAGCAAGAACGATAGCCATGGTTCACGACGCATAATGTGTGACACCTTCGTAGCGATGCCCGGCGCGACCGCATCGGGCGCTGTCGTCTTCGGTAAGAACAGCGACCGGCCTGCCGATGAAGCCCAGAGCGTGGTGCGCTTCGCGCGCGCCAGCCATCCGCCGGATGCGCGCGTGCGCTGCACCTACATCGAGATCCCCCAGGCCGCCCAGACCCATGCCGTGTTGCTCTCGCAGCCGGACTGGATGTGGGGTGCGGAGATGGGGGCGAACGAGCATGACGTGGTGATCGGCAACGAAGCGATCTTCGTGGCCGGCCCGCTGGAAGATGAAGCGCTGCTCGGGATGGATCTCGTACGCCTCGGTCTGGAACGAGCCACGAGCGCGCGCGAGGCGGTGCTGGTGATGGCAGGCCTGCTCGAGACCCACGGTCAGGGCGGACCCTGCGCCGAGGGCAACCCCGGCTTCAGCTACCACAACAGCTTCTTGATCGCCGATCCTGGCGACGCTTGGATCTTGGAGACCGTGGGCCGGTTGTGGGCCGCGGAGCAGGTCGTCGACGGCACGCGCAACATCTCGAACCAGCTCTCGATCCGCACGCGCTTCGAGCTGTGCTCGGAGGATCTGGCCGATACCGCGCGCTTTCTGGGCCTGGACCCTGGAGAAGGGCCGTTCGATTTCGCTGTGGTCTTCGGCGACCTCGCCAGCCTGAACGACGAGGACTGCCGCGCCGCCTGGGGAAGCCGCCTGATGGCCGCGCAGAACGGCCGCCTGAACAGCGAAGGCATGATGCGCATCCTGGCCGACCACCCGAGTGGGATCTGCATGCACGGCGGCTTCGCGACCACGGCCTCGATGGTCTCCGAGCTGCGTCCTGGCGCCTCACGCCACTGGCTGACGGGGCGCGCCCATCCTTGCCAGAGCCCCTTCGAGCTCTATCCGGTCGCCTGACCGGGCTGCGCCTGCAGATCAGTCGACGGCCGCGTCCAGCACCTCCAACAGCTCGCGGATCTCTTCGATCGCCGCCGGACTGGCCTCGATCAACAGTGAGTTGGTCCTACGGCTGGCGACGACCCGCGTTGCGGCGTAGACATAGAGCTCATTCAGCTCGTTGCAAAGGTCCGCAGCCGAGGCGTGCTTCAGACGCACAACATAGCGGTCCGGACTCGGGACCTCGATGTCCAGCTTGGCCAGGATCTCGTTGAGGGCGGGTAGATCATCTGCCATCGCCAGGATGACCAGCTGGTTGGTGCGGGTGTCTGCCAAGAGCTGCGGTTGCGGCGTCGTCCCCACGCCGCGTTCATTCTGGAGGACGGTACGGGAATTGAGCATCGCCCGCAGCAGCGAGGCGGTCTCGGAGACCTCGGCATGCTGCAGCGCGACGACCCGCATGCTCAGCGCTGTAGGCAGCTGGTCCAGGGCCTCGATGACCTGCTTGTAGAAGGCGACATGGCTGGCCTTGTCGGTGATGATCAGCCGCGTCGATCCCCGTGCGAACAAGATGTTCCCGAGCCGGTCACGATCCCGCGACATCAGGGCGCGGACCTGGGCGAAGACCTGCTCGACATTGGCCACCCGTACCTCGACCACAGAGGTGACGATCTCATTGTTCGCCGGCAACGCGGCGCCTGCACTGAAGAAGCGCGTGACCTTGCCGATTTCGCGGTTCGTCAGGTTGCGCTGCAGGTACGCCTTGATCACCGTCTGTCCATCGACGAGCTGATAGACCAGCTCGATATCATGCATCGAGAGGATCGCGCGCAGCTCATCCATCGTCACACTGCCATCGTCGAGCATCTGCAGGCTCACACCCTGCAGGGCAGGGTCGATGATGATGCGCTGGCCGATGATCTGCGAGGCCATGTCCAACACATCCTCGACCTTCATGGGGCCGTCGCGGGAACCGCGCAAGGGGATCTTCTCCTGGGCAGAGAGCAGGGCAGGGAACAGCAAGAGCAGTAGGACGTACGTTAGCTGTGTGCGCACGGGGGGGACTCCTGTGGCAAGGGTTGATCGGGCTCAAGATCGGGAATGTCGGGACCACGGTGGACCGGGTCCGTGGGTGTGACGTGGGCCCCCAGGGAGAGGTTCAGCCGCTGGCAGAAAAACCCCCAGCAACAAGCGCAGGTCCAAGATCTGCTGGTTGGCCGGACCGACCCCGACACCGCTGATCGGGAATCCCAAGCCCTGCTGCACGATTCTCAAGGAGTCGATGGCTGCCCGCAGCAGATCGTCCTGCCTGCGGACCTCCAGCAACGACTGGGAGCCACCGGGCAGCTCGGTGTGGCACGCCCGCGCCTGCCGGTAGAGCCCCCGATCGTCGGAAAGTGCCGTACAGCGCGTCTCTCCCACCCTTCGCGAGGCTCTTAGGAGCTTGCAGAGCCCGCAGGACCTGGCACAATGTCCGCTTCCACCTGTCCAGGAGCGCCGCTTGACCTCCGAGCCGATCAACCTTCACGACTTCGAAACCGCCGCCAGAAGCCGCCTGACCTCGATGGCCCTGGGCTACTACCGCAGCGGCGCCCATGACGAGATCACCCTGCGTCGCAACCAGGAGGCCTACCAACAGATCGCCCTGCGCTACCGCGTGCTGGTCGATGTCTCCGCACGCGACCTCAGTACAACCGTGCTCGGCCAACGCGTACGGGCCCCGATGCTGATCGCCCCGACGGCCTTCCATTGCCTGGCCACCGCCGATGGCGAGCTGGCGACCGTACGGGCGGCCGGCAGTGCAGGCACGGTGATGGTCGTCAGCACGCTCTCGAATACCGCCATCGAGGACATCTGCCAGGCTGCCGAAGGGCCAGTCTGGTTTCAGCTCTATGTCTACAAAGACCGCGCGGCCACACGCGGCTTGATCGAGCGCGCCGAGGCGGCAGGCGCTTCGGCCCTGGTACTGACGGTCGACGCCCCTCTGCTCGGGCGGCGTGAACGCGACGTGCGCAACGAATTCCGCCTGCCCCCGGGATTGTCTGTCAAGAACCTGATGCCTGCGGGGCTGGACGAGGTCAGCCACCAGCTACAGGAGTCGGGCCTTGCGGCCTATTTTGCCAGCTTGCTCGATCCCTCCTTGAGCTGGCACGACATCGCCTGGCTGCGCTCGATCACCAGGCTGCCGTTGGTGATCAAGGGCATCGTGCGGGCCGACGATGCCCGGCGCGCCCACGACGCCGGTGCCGCGGGCGTTGTGGTCTCCAACCATGGCGGACGCCAGCTCGACACCTCTGTAGCCACGATCGACGTGCTGCCTGAGATCGTGGCGGCTGTCGGAGACGAGCTGGAGGTCTTCATCGACGGAGGCATCCGGCGGGGCACGGACGTGCTCAAGGCCCTGGCGTTGGGGGCACGCGCCGTGTTGCTGGGCCGGCCCATCCTCTGGGGTCTCAGCGTCGCTGGCCAGGCCGGTGCCGAGCGCGTGCTCGGCATACTGGCAGAGGAGCTCGAGCTGGCGATGGCGCTCTGCGGCGCGCCGCAGATCGACACGATCACACGCGACCTGATCTGGTCCAGGACCTGAGCTGGGAGACCCCGATGACCGAAGCGAGCCAGACATTCAGCCTGCAGCAACGCTGGTACAACAGCTCGGAGCCCGAGCTGGGCGTCGGCAGCGTGGTCGCCGTCGAGGGGCGGGATGTGACGATCTTCTTCGCTGCCCGCGAGGTGACCCGCCAGTACGCCGCCGAAAGTGCACCACTGGTCCGTGCTCTGCTCAGCCCCGGAGCCCGTGCACGGCGCCGCGATGGGGGGGCGTTCGTGGTCGAGTCGGTCGAGACACGCGGACCTCTGTTGAGCTACCACGGCAAGGGACAAACGCTGCGCGAAGAGGACATGGCCGACACGCTCGAGCTGGGGCAACCGCTCAACCGGCTCAAATCCGGGCAGTTCGACGCCGACCCGCTTCTGTTCGACCTGCGGCTCAAGGCCCACCGAGCGCGCCATCGTGCCCTGTCCTCACCCTGGCGCGGCTTCCTGGGGGGTCGGATTGAGCTCTACCCACACCAGCTCTATGTCGCCCACGAAGTCTGCGCTCGGCATCGCGCGAGGGTGCTGTTGACCGATGAGGTCGGCCTGGGCAAGACCATCGAAGCCGCCCTGGTGATCCACCGCTTTCTGCTCACGCGGCGCGTCGAGCGGGTGCTGATTCTGGTGCCGCCCGGCCTGGTGCACCAATGGTTTGCCGAGCTCTACCTGCGTTTCCACGTCTCCTTCCGGATCGTCAACGAGGCCTACCTCACGGCCCAGGAAGCCGTGCAGATCACGCCCGAGCTGCTCGACCAGCGGATCATCTGTCCTCTCGACCGCAGCGAGCAGATCCCCCTGGCAGAGGCAGACTGGGACCTGGTCGTGGTCGACGAAGCCCACCAGGTCGAGCCAGGCAGCGCCAACTTCGCGCTGCTGGAGAAGCTGGCGCAGTCGGTGGAACACATGCTGTTGCTGACGGCAACGCCGGAGCAGGCCGGAGAGGAAGGGCACTTCCAGCGCCTGGCCCTGCTCGATCCGGGCCGTTTCCGCTCCTACGACGCCTACCAACAGGAGAAGCAAGGCTACCTGGAGGTGGCGGACCTGGCGCAGCGGCTCAAAGGCTCGAAACCCCTCAACAAAGCGGACAAGACGCGCCTGAAGGGCCTCTTCGAGCACGAGAACATTACGGGGCTGCTGCGCCGCAGTAGCAAAGACCGCGATGCCCGGCGGCAGCTGTTGGGCAAGCTGCTCGACCAGCACGGCCTGGGGCGCTTGATGTTCAGGAACGTGCGCGCCGTCGTCGGCGGCTTTCCGCGTCGCCAGGCGGTTTTCCATAGGCTGAGCGGCAACGCCAAGCGGATCCGGCGCGAGTTGCTGCACGAGCTGGGCCGCGATCCCTCCTTCCGGCTCGGTCGGCTCGAGAAGGACTCGCGGGTCTCGTGGCTGGTGGCGTTGCTGACAGAGCTTACCCCAGCGAAGGTGCTGCTGATCTGCAACAGCCCCGCCAAGACCCTGGTGCTCGCCAAGGCCCTGGGCGCGGCGGGCATCTTGCAGCTCGCGACCTTCCACGAACAGATGAGCTTGATGGAGCGCGACCGCATGGCGGCCTGGTTCCAGGAGGAGGATGGGCCCCAGCTGATGCTCTCGTCGCCCATCGGCGCCGAGGGGCGCAATTTCCAGTTCGCACGCCACCTGGTGCTGTTTGATCTTCCCCTGGATCCCGAGCAGGTCGAACAGCGCATCGGGCGGCTCGACCGCATCGGGCAAGGCGCCGAGATCTTCATCCACCTGCCCTTCGTGCCCGACACACCGCAACACCGGCTGGTGCGCTGGTTCGACGAGGCCTTGGGAGTGTTCCG
The DNA here is from genome assembly GCA_029260765.1 of Planctomycetota bacterium. Lineage (GTDB taxonomy): Bacteria > Planctomycetota > J058 > JAJDCP01 > JAJDCP01 > JAJDCP01. Next base: position 19,170 of record JAJDCP010000188.1, on the reverse strand, counting down.
GACAGCCTGGCACGGCTCCCGGCAGGTCGTGCGCGAGTTCGGGCATGCCTTGCTGGAAGCCTGCTGCAGTCCCCATGCCTCTGGATTCGAAGAGCTGTTGCAGCACGCGGCCCAACGCAACCGCGAAATCATCGCCGAGCTCGAGACGGGCAGAGACCGGTTGCTGGAATACAACTCCTTCGATGAGCCCGCCGCCCAGGCGATCAGCCTGGCGGTGCAGAGCATCGACGAGGCGCCCGAGCTCGAGGAGTTCATGCTGCTCGCCCTCGATCACGGAGGCATAGACTGCGAGGAGGTCGCGCGCCGCACCTGGTATCTGCAGCCCAACGAGACCTATGCGCGGCCGTTTCCGGGCTTCCGGGCCGAGGGCATGGTGGTCAGCTTCGACCGCAGCAAGGCGCTGGGCAGCGACAGCATCGAGCTGTTGTCGTGGGACCATCCGATGGTCCGCGACGCACTGGAGTCGACCAGCAACGACGAGCGCGGCAACGCCTGTGTGGCCAAGCTGCGCGGCATGCCCCCCGGCCTGGTGCTCGAGGGCCTGTTCGTGGTCGAATGCAGCCTGCCCGAGCGCCTGCGCGGCGACCGCTTCTTTCCCCCCACCCCCCTGCGATTCGCTGTCGATCTGCACGGAGCCGCTGTCGAGTTGCCAGACCAGCAGGTCGAGACCACGGACGCGGCGATGATGCTCGCAAACCCACAGGTGTTGGCCGGGCTCGAGCGCATGCTCGGACGCATGCGGCGGCGGGCAGAAGACCAGCTGCCGGGGTTGGTCGAAAAGGCGCGCCAGGCGATGCGTAGCGAGTTGGCTCCGGCCTGCGCGCGGCTCGAAGCTCTGCAGCTCGTCAATCCTTCGGTAACGCAGCAGGAGATCGAGCTGGCGCGCAAGGAGCTGGCCGTTCTTTCTGAAGGACTCGGGCAGACCCAGCTGCGGCTGGACGCTCTGCGCCTGCTGGTCTGTATGCCCTGAGTCCGAGCACACTGCGAGACAGTTGACATGCCGTAGGGACCCGGTTTTGCAGGTATTCCGCACAGACCTCACCGGGAGAGCTCTGATGTTGCGCCCCACACGTCTGCTGATTCTGTTGTCTGTCTGTGCTTCTGTGTCTCTGCTCTGCCTGCTTCGGGAAGCCCAGGCCGGCAACGGCATCGAGGTTCTGGCCCTACGGGATGCCCAGCACGGCCGCTTCCTGACCTCGAAACGCTGCGCACTCTGTCACTCCAACGCTGGCCGTAGCAACGCGATGCGGGATGCGGCCGGCGGTGCGCAGGCTCCTTTCGATCTCTGGCAGGCCTCCAGCATGGCCAACGCCTTCCGCGACCCCTTCTTCCGCGCCACCCTTGCTGCCGAGATGCAACACATGCCTGACAAGGCGGCGGCGATCGAAGACAAATGCCTCAGCTGCCATGCGCCCATGGCTGCCTACGAGCAGCACGCCCAGGGCGAGAAGGTGGCGCTCAAACAATTGGTGTTCGATAGCGACTTCGCCCAGATCGGCAACGACGGCGTCTCCTGTGCCTTGTGCCACCAGATCGAGGCCGAGGGACTCGGAAGTGAAGAAAGCTACACGGCAGGGTTTCGCATCGGTGACGAGGGCAAGATCTTCGGTCCGCACGCGCAGCCCTTTACCATGCCGATGCGCCGCCACACTTCCTACACACCAACGGAGAGTCCGCACATCTTGCAGTCGAACCTGTGCGGTAGCTGCCACACCGTGATCACCGAAGCGCACACCGCGCTGGGTGAGGGCACGGGCACGGACTTCCTGGAACAAGGCACCTATCTGGAATGGAAGAACTCGGCCTTCAACGACGAAGTTCCCGAGCCAGGCCCCTACGCGGCTTCCTGCCAAGCGTGCCACATGCCAACGACGGCTGACGACGGCACGCCGATCAAGACCCGTATCGCCCGCCGGCCCAACGGCACAGATTTCCCGCCCATCGCCCCGCGCCAAACCTATGGGCGGCACCTGTTCGTCGGCGCCAACGTCCAGCTTCCCGCCCTGTTGCGGGACCACGCCGACGATCTCCTGCCGCAGGCGCCGGCGGAGGCTTTCGACCGTGTGATCGAGCTGACAGAGCAGATGGTCGGAACCCAGACTGCGCGGCTGCAGATCGGCGCGCTGCGTGTTGAGGACGGCAGCCTGCTGTTCGAGGTGCAGTTGCAGAACCTCGCCGGGCACAAGTTCCCCAGCGGCTATCCGAGCCGGCGCGCCTGGTTGCGCACGGAGATCCGTGCTCCCGATGGCAGCCTGCTGTTCTTGTCAGGCGCCGTGGATGCCGAGGGACGCCTCGTCGATGGCGCGGGCGAAGTCCTGGCATCTGAGCAGCCCGGAGGTGCCATTCAAGCACACTACCAGCGCATCACCGGGGAAGGCCAGGTCCAGATCTATCAGACGGTCATGGCGGGTGCGGATGGCGAGCCGACCTGGAGGTTGATGGAAGGCGCGCGCATGCTCAAGGACAACCGCCTGCTGCCGATGGGCTTCCGCGACGACCACCCCGAGGCCGCCCGGACGGCGCCGGTCGGCACGGCCGGGGACCAGGACTTCCAGGCCGGAGAGGACACCATCCAGTTCGCCCTGGCCGGCCTGGGCGAGGTGGGAAGCGTCCGCTGCACCCTGCTGTACCAGAGTTTCGGCGGCCGCGTGCTCGCCGAGTTGGCCCGTTTCGAGGGGCTGGACGAGGTGTCGACCTTCATGGGCTACCTGGACGAAGCTGACCGCACGCCACTGCTGGTCGCGGAGGATGTGGTGGAGGTGGCCGGGGAGTGAGCGCGCCTCGGGGGGTGGCGAGACCGTTGCGCAGGCCTGCTGCCCTGGTCCTCGCCATACCCGCCTCCAAAGCGGCCTCCGCCCCCTGTAGCGGCGGTCTGTGACCGCCGGCGCGTTGCGCAGGCTGCTACCTGATCCTCGCTGCACCCGCCTCCAACGCGGCTTCCGGCGCTCATAGAGCGCCGCTACAGGGGTTGCAACCGATCCCACGGGACCCCCTCCTGTAGCGGCGGTCTGTGACCGCCGGCGAGGCCGCTACCCGGATCCTCGCTGCAAACGCCGCTAGCTCTTTCGATACTCCAGATCGAAGATCCTGCCTTGAAACGGCCACGCATTTGTCTCTCGCACCAAACCTGCCCGAACAGGGTTGTTTCTGACGTATTCCCACTTCTCTTCAAGCGAGCTGAGCGAGCGCAGCACGTGATCGAAGAACCCCTTCTGCCAGTGTGGCGCCTGAATCCCTTGGCTTCGGAAGACCTTCGACAGGGCGTTCTTCAGGGACTTCATCCATGACGACAGAGACATCTCCGCATCCTGAAATCCCACGAAAGCGTGGAGATGGTCCGGCATCAGGACGTAACGACCCACGTAGACTCCTCGTTGCGGACCACACTCTGCAAAGCCGCGGAAAGCATCGTCTACGGTCTGGTTGTCCAGCATGGGCGTCCGTTCACGAGTGCATGCTGTGACAAAGAAGACCGGATCACGGCTGAAGATCCGATCCAGGCGGCGGAGCCGCTTCCTGTGGGCCTGGTTGTTCATCCTCACCTCCTTCTCAGCCGACGACTGCCGAACTCTGCCGAGAGCCTACCCCACAGGCCCGTCAACGAGTGCCCTGCCCGCTCCCAGCGACAGTTTTTTCTTCCGCCCACTCGGCCCTTCCGCTACAACTGCGCGCTGAGTCTGTGAACCCGGAGGCATGCCATGCAACAGACGCTGGACAAAGATTCTCAGCTCTTCCGCATCCGCCATAGCCTGGCCCACGTGTTGGCCCAGGCTGTTCAGCAGTACCGTCCGGGCACTACTCTGGGTTTCGGGCCCCCCATCGCCGACGGTTTCTACTACGACTTCATTCTGCCCGAGCCGATCAGCAGCGAAGATCTTCCCAAGATCCAGAAGCTGATGAAGAAGATCATCAAGCGGAACCAGAGGTTCAGCCAAGAAGAGCTGCCTGCCGAGCAGGCGCTGGCGCGCCTCGAGGAGATGGGCGAGCCGTACAAGGCCGAGTACGCCCGCGAGCTGATCGCCAAGCAGGGGCTCTCGACCCTGGGTTTCTACACCAATGGTCCCTTTGTCGATATGTGCGAAGGACCCCACGTCGAAACCACCCGCGAGATTCCGCGCCAGGGATACATGCTGCGCAGCGTCGCGGGCGCCTACTGGCGCGGCGACGAAAAGAACGCGATGATGACGCGCATCTACGCCTGGGCCTTCGAGAGCGCCGAGGAGTTGGAAGCGCACGTCAAGGCATTCGAAGAGCGGCAGAAACGCGACCATCGCAAGCTCGGCCAACAGCTGGACCTGTTCGTCATCGATCAGGAGGTCGGACGCGGCTTGCCGCTCTGGTTGCCCCATGGCACGGTGTTGCGCGAAGAGCTGGAGAAGCTGGCCAAGGAGCTCGAGTTCAAAGCGGGCTGGCAGCGCGTCGCCACGCCGCATCTGGCGAAGTCTGAGCTCTACCACCGTACCGGCCATCTGCCCTACTACGCCGAGGACATGTACCCGCAGATGGAGCTCAAAGAGACCCACGACGGCGTCGAGGTGGTGACCGAGCGCTACACCCTGCGGCCGATGAACTGCCCGCACCACCACAAGATCTTCGCGGCCCGTCCGCGCTCCTACCGCGACCTGCCGTTGCGGCTGGCCGAGTTCGGCCAGGTGTACCGCTTCGAAGACTCGGGCTCGCTGTCGGGGCTGCTACGGGTGCGGGGCATGTGCCAGAACGACGGCCACATCTACTGCACCCGCGAGCAGATCGAGGCCGAGTTCGTCGCCGTGATGGAGATGCACAAGACGCTCTACGAGCTGTTCGGCTTCGATGACTACTACATGCGGCTGAGCTGCTGGGATCCGGAGGATCCGAAGGGCAAGGAGAAGTACGTCGACGATCCTGTGGCCTGGGACGAGAGCCAGGAGGTGATCCGGGGGGCGATGCAGAACTCCGGCATCCCGTTCACCGAGGCCCTCGGCGAGGCGGCCTTCTACGGTCCCAAGATCGACTTCCAGATGCGCACGGTGACCGGACGGGAAGAGACCGCCAGCACCAACCAGCTCGACTTCGCCATCCCCAAGCGACTGGGTCTGGTCTACACGGGCAGCGATGGCCAGGACCATCACCCGTACTGCATCCACCGTGCACCGCTCGGGACTCACGAGCGCTTCGTGTCGTTTCTGATCGAGCACTATGCGGGGGCGTTCCCGACCTGGCTGGCGCCGATCCAGGTGCGCATTTTGCCGGTCAGCGAGAAGACCCTCGAGTACGCCTGCGGACTGGAGCAGCAGCTGCGCGGGTCGATGATCCGGGCTGAGGTGGACCGGGGCGCCGAAAAGGTGGGCAAGAAGATCCGCAACGCCCTGACCCACAAGATCCCCAACGTGTTGGTGGTCGGGCCGAAGGAAGTCGAGGAAGGCAGCGTGACCTGGCGGCGTTACGGCCTGACGGAACAGCAGAACCTGAGCCGGGATGCCTTCTGCAGCGAGATGCTGCGGCGCATCGCGGTCCGCTCGGACGCTGATTCCTAGCTCCCGATCCCACGCCCGCCTAGAGCCAACGCGACCCGTTCGGCCGAGACGACGGCACCCTCATGCAAGCCGTTGCCCAGCCAGGCACCGACGTGCCAGGTGCGATGTGCGCCGTTGTCTGCCAGCACTTCCTCGCGATGGCGCAGCGCCTCGGTCGTGTAGCCGGGTGTGTGATGGGTCTGGCGGTGGACGATCTTGGCTGGGTCCAGCTCGTCGTCGAGGCCGAAGGCCAGACCCCAGTGCCGGGGCCCGCGGTCCGACAGTCCGCAGAGCCGGTTGAGGTAGCAGTTGTAGCCGCCGCGCCCGCCCGCCAGCGCGAACAGGTCGAACTCGGCCCGGTAGTGCGCATTGCGCCGCAAGTACGGGCCTTCATCATAGTGGATGCTCACCCGCACTGGATTCGCTCGCCAGGCCGCGAAGCGCCGCTGCTCGGCTTCCGTCGGCTGCGCGAGCAGGCCGAGAGTCACCTCGGGCGTGGCCGCGAAGACGACGTGATCAAAGCGCAGGTTGTCTCCGCCGGCGAGCTGCAGACAGACCCCGCTCGGGCTGCGTGAGACGCGACGGATCTCCACACCCGTGTGGACGCGTCCGGGGAAGCCGGCCAGGATGCGCTCCATATACGTGTAGACCCCACCACGGATGCAACGCCAGCTGTTCTTCCAACGCGACTCGGTGAAGTTCCGCAACACCGGCACCGTCATCGCAGCGGGCATCGCGGGGACCTGCTCCGCTGGGATCGAATAGGCATACATCATCAGCAGACGCAACCAGCGGCCAAAGACCCCTCGCGGCAACCAGCGCGCCAGGGAAGTCTGGGCCAGCCTCTCCGGGCTCAGGTTCGCGGTCGCCCGGTGGAAACGGCGCAGATCCCGCAACAGAAAAGGGGCACGCAAGCAGGTGTCCAGCCGATGCCAGAGACTCTCTCCGGCCCCCTGCCGAAAGGCCCCGGCAGAGAGCAACCGACCCCGCGGGTACGGGAAGAATGAGGTCGTGCCTCCCACGCTCTCCAGGGCGACCTGCAGCTCGGCCATCAAAGCAAAGAAGCGAGGGAAGGCGTGCTGCTCGAACTCGATGGCCCCCGCGTCGAGATAGGGGACCTCGAGCGCGCGATCGGGGGTGACATTCTTGCCCAGGGTGCGGACGTTCCCCCCCAGCATCGGCTGGCGTTCGAAGACGCTCACCTCATGCCTTTGTCCGAGGAGATGCGCCGTCACGAGTCCGGCCGCCCCGGCGCCTATGATCGCGACTTTCAATGTCCACTCCCGGCCCACAGCGGGCGGCCTTCCCGTGTCGCCCGCTTGACAAGCCGCCACGCTCAGATCAAGCTCTGGAGCAGTCTTGCGTACGGGTGTTTCGATGACAAGTGTTTTGATCGTTGGCAGCGGTCTGGCCGGACTCAGCTTCGGCGCCTTGATGGCCCAGTCGGGCCGTCAAGTGAAGGTGCTCGACGCCCACTACCACCCGGGAGGATACGGGCACAGCTTCGAGTTCGGCAAGCCCGCGCGCAAGTTCAAATACAACGCGCAATTCCACTACGTCTGGAACTGCGGTGAGGGCCGCACCGTCAACCGCTTCCTGCGGCGTCTGGGTCTCGAAGCTGAGGTCAGCTTCGAGAGTTACGACAAGCAAGGCTTCGACCGCATGCGCATGCCGGGCTATGCCGTGGATATTCCCGGCGACTGGGAAGAGCTGCACGCACGGCTGGCCCGCCTGTTTCCCGAGGCATCCAAGCGGATCCGGGCTTTCCTGAGCGAAACCCGGGCGTTGGCCGACGAGCTCGACAACCTGCCTGGTCTGATCAGCCCCCTGCGCATGCTGCTGAGGTATTTTCGCTTCCGGCGCGTGATCAAGTGGCGCAAGGCGACACTGCAACAGGTCTTCGACCATTTCAAGCTGCCCCCGGCCGCCCAGACTTTGCTCGGCCTGCAGTGGCCGGACTTTCTCGAGCCGCCGGCCGAGCTCTCCTTCTTTGCCTGGACGATGCTGTTTGCCGGCTACATGCGCGGTGCGTACTACCCGACACACCACTTCGAGCATGTGATCGACAGCCTGGTCAAGGTGATCGAGGACCACGGCGGCGAGGTGTGTCTGCGGCGACGGGTCAGCGGTTTCTTGCGCGAGGGCACGCGCATTCTGGGGGCGGTGGCCGAAGTCGTCGACGACGGGTGCGCCCCGACTGGAGAGAGCGAGGAATATCGCGCGGACATGACTGTCTGCAACATGGACCCGCAACGTGCCGCCCAAATGATCGGGCTGGAACACTTCTCGAAGGATGTGCGGCGTTGCCTCGAATATGAATACTCGGCCTCGAACTTCATGGCCTACCTGGCTGTCGAGGGACTCGATCTGCGCGAGCACGGTTTTGGCAAGAGCAACCTCTTCCACACCGAAGAGCCCGACCTGAACCGAGCCTTCGAGGCCATGTACAAGCGTGGCGACTACCAGAAGATCAGCTTCGCGATGTGTGTGCCCAGCCTGCTGACACCGATGGCGGGCGACCGGCCCGAGGGCACGCAGCTGGTCGAGCTGTTGACTGTGGCGGAGTATGGCAGCTTCCAACAGCTACGCGGCGAGAGTCGCGCAGAATACAACCGGAAGAAACGGGCCATCCTCGACAAGATGCTCGATGTCGTCGAACGCGACTACGTACCAGGCTTCCGCGACGCTTTGTGCTTCAAGATCACGGGCAGTCCGACCACCAATGAACGCTACTGCCTGAGCCCGCGCGGGAACTCCTACGGATCGCGGCTGATCCCCCGCTACATTGGGCCTGGACGTCTGACCCATCACAGCTCGTTGCAGGGTCTGCACTTCTGCAACGCCTCGGCCGGCTTTCCCGGCTTCGCGGGCACCGTCTGGACAGGCTGCAACCTCTACGAGCATCTGACCGGCGACCACTTCCTGCGCGGTCCGTTGCCCGGGCGGCTCGTGCCGAAGCCGGCGGTCCGGTCGGTCTAGCCGCTTCGGGCGATCCCAAGGAGCCCCCATGAACAGCAAGCTGTCGCTGGGAATCATCAGCCTGTTGATGGTCCTGCTCGTGACCCTGGCGGGGGGCCTCTTTCTCGTCAACAAGAAGTACGAGCAGCTCGTGCAGGAACGAGAACATCTGCAGGAGACAACGCAACGCAGCCAGTTCCACGCCTCACGCGACCGGCAGAGCCTGGTGCTGCTGACAGAAGCGAGCATCGCCCACCTGAGCCAGTGCCCGGCAGAAGACGAAGATGTACGCCCGCTGCTCGAGGCTCTACTCGGCACGCTCAGAGACTCGCGCGGGTTGGGCAGCTTGACGCTGAACAAGCGCACGGCGCGCCTCCATGCCCAGCTGGGACGTCTGCAGACCGCGCTCGACCCCCAACAGGCCATCGACGAGCTGCGCGCCAGCATCTCCATCTATGAACTGTTGCTCGAGAACAGCCTGCCCGGAGAGTCCATCGAGCTCGAGCATGGCCGCACCCAGGTCTGGCTGGGACAGGCCCAGCGCGCGTTCGGCGACACTGCCGGCGCGCAGGCCACGCTGCAGTCGAGCCTGGCCGCTGCCCGTGCCTACAACGCCCGGGCGTCGGATCCTGCAGGCCGTGCCTGGTTGGCCGCCTGCCTGCGTGCGCAGGCCGGCGTCTGCGAGCAGCTCGGGGAGGCCGAAGCGGCCGCGAGCCTGGCTGCCGAGGCGGCGGCTCTCGGGCCGGCAGAGGCGGAGTAGGATGCAGGACCCGACCCAGCGCTTCTCCAACCGGGTGGCCGACTATGTCCGCTACCGGCCCCACTATCCCGAGGCCATCATCGACTTCCTGCGCACCACCGCCGGCCTACGCCCGGGCCAGCGCATCGCGGATCTCGGTTCGGGGACCGGCATCCTCAGCCGTCTGTTTCTGACGGCCGGCAACCTGGTCGAAGCCGTCGAGCCCAACCGGGCGATGGCCGCTGCTGCCGAGGCCGCCCTGGGGGAACACGAGGGCTTCCACAGCTTGCCGGGGACGGCGGAAGCGACCGGCCTGGCGGCGGCCAGCGTCGATGGCATCGTCGCCGGCCAGGCCTTCCACTGGTTTGATGTGCCCGCCACCGCTGCCGAGTGCCGGCGCATCCTGAAGCCCGGCGGCTGGGCGGCCTTGATCTGGAACGACCGGCGGACCGTGGGCAGCCCCTTCCTGGTCGCCTACGAACAGTTCCTCTGCACCTGGGGCAGCGACTACCAACAGGTCAGCTGCAAGTACCAGGAACCTGCCGCGATGGCCCGGTTCTTTGGTTCCAGCAGCTACCAGCACGCGCGCTTCGACAATGTGCAGGTTTTCGATCTCGTGGGCTTGCGGGGCCGGTTGTGCTCGAGCTCCTACGCTCCCGCTCCCGGGCATCCGCGCCACGCCGGCATGCTGGCCGCGCTCGCAGAGCTGTTCGCCGCCCACGCTGAAGACGGCCAGGTGACGATGGCCTACGACACCGAAGTCTATTGCGGAGGGCTGCAGCCTTGACGCTCGAGCTCAGCGAAGAGCAGGTGCTGGCCTTCCGCCTGCGACGCAGCGTGCTGCAGACAGCTCCCGACGCCGCTTCGGCGGCAAAGCGTATGCTGGGGGCGCAGGGTCAGAACCAGGCCCCCGGCTTGTGGTCGCTGGCGCTACGCTGTGCGGAGCCTCCGACCGCTGCAGAGCTCCAAAAGCAGCTGTTGCAGCCGCCCCGCCAGCTTGTGCGCACCTGGGGCCAGCGCGGCACCCTGCACATCTACCATCCTGACGACTGGCACCGGCTGGTGGCGGCCCGCCCGCAGTGGCCCACGGCGGAGCCGCGCGATGGCAAGCTGCTCGCGCACGAGCTGGCCGCCGCGCGACAGGTGCTCCTCGACGCCACAGATCCCGTGGTGCGCAGCGACCTGTTCGCGGTGATAGCGAGCGCCACCTTTGAGCGGCTGACGCCCGAGATCGCAAGGGCCCGCATGAGTGCCGAAGCCTTCATCGCTCGCCGCCTGCTCTGGAACCTGGCCCGCGACGGGCACGCGTGCGCCGCGGGGAAGCTGGGCCGCGAGCAGGGCTATGCCGCCCGGGAGGTGTGGTTTCCGCAGCTGGCCTGGCCCGACCCACTGCCCGCACCGGAGCAGGCTGCCCGCGAGCTGGCGCGCCGCTACCTGGGCAGCTATGGCCCCGCCCGTGCCCAGGACCTGGCCCACTTCTTCGGGAGCAAACCGGGCATCGCACGCAGTTGGCTGGCGGCTTTGGAGGAACAGGGCGCGCTCGTACCCGTGCAATGCGGGGGACGCCGGGGGCTGTGCGCTCTGGCCGAAGATGCCTCGGAGCTGCAGGCGGCCCGCATACCTGCAGACGGCGCGGTGCGGCTGTTGCCGCTCTGGGACACCTTGCTGATGGCCCACGCCGACAAGAGCTGGACGGTGCCCCTCGCCAGCGAGCTCAAGCGAATCTGGACGCGCAGCACCTACCTGAGCGCCACGGTGCTGGCCGAAGGCCGGGTCGTGGCCACCTGGTCGCAGAAGCGCAAGAGAGGCCGCTTACAAATCAGCCTGCAACCGCTCTCGCGTTGGCGGGAAGAGTACCGAGCGGGCGTGCGGCGCCATGCGCAGGTGTTGGCCGCGCATCTGGGCCTGGCGGGCTCGGAGGTTTGAGAGCAACGATGCTGTCCCCCTCCTCCCTGCACACCCGTTTTGCCGCTCTGACCCGGGCCCTGCTAGAGCATCAGCCTCTGTGGCAGCCACGCCCGTTCGCGCAGCAGCCGCTGCCGTGGCGCGTGCAACACCCAAAGGTCGCAGCCTGGCTGCTCGGGCTCGACGATGCGGCGCTCGATCAGCTCGAAGCCGGTGCCCCCCTGCCCGACACCGCTCCCGGCGCCCTGCGCGGTTGGTGGGCAGAGTTGGCGAACCTGACGGAGCTGCCCCGCCTGCACCATACGCCCCTGCGTGCCACGACGCCGCAGGCCTCGGGTATTCCCGGTCGCAAGTGGCAGCAGGTGCTCGCCTTCGCCGAAGTGTTGCTGCCGCGCCTGCGCGGTGACGAGCAACTGCTGGACTGGTGCGCGGGTAAGGGCCACCTGGGCCGCAGCCTGGCGACGCTGTGCGGGCGGCCCACGCAGCTGTTGGAGTGGAACCCAGCGCTCTGCGAAGTAGCCCCTCAAACGGACCTGGTACAAACCCGTTGTCTCGACGTCCTCAGCCCCGAAGCCGCCTCGCTGGTGACCAGCCAGACGGCCTTGCTGGGCCTGCATGCCTGCGGCCAGCTCAGCGAACGTCTGCTGCAAGTGGGTTGCGCGCGCCGCGCGCGCCTGATCGTGTCCGCCGGCTGTTGTTTCCACAAGCTGGCAGACGGCCAGGATGCCTACCGCCCCCTCTCGCAGGCCGGCCTGCTCCAGCCACTGCCGCTGGACCGCGGCGGCCTGCGGCTTTGCAGCCTCGATGAGGTGGTCTCGGGCCGCGCCCGCCGGCGGGACCGCCGACGAGCCCTGGCCTATCGGCTGGGATGGCAGGCTCTGCACCAGCTTCCGCAGCCGCCGGGCATGATCCCTCGCCGCCAGTTGAAAGCCCGCTTTAGCGATTTCGCGCGCCAACGCTGCAACAGGCTGGACCTTGCCCAGCCCTCACCCGCTCGCCTGGCCCGGGCGGAAGCCGATGGACTGGCAGCAGCACGCCGGCTGCGAGCCCTCGAGCTGGTGCGCTTCGGCTTCCGTCGGGGCCTGGAGCTCTGGATCCTGCTCGACCGCAGCTTGTTCCTGCTCGAGGCCGGGCGCCAGGTTGCGCTCGGCCGCTTCTGCGAACGCGCCCTGACGCCGCGCAACCTTCTGTTGGTCGCCCACTAGACCGTCGCTGCCAAACAAACCTTACGACTTGACATCTCTGGCAGGCTCAACCCCTGGGTGGCCGGCCTTTTCAATTGGTACGCCCCTTGCTCAGAGCCTCCCCAGACGTGCAAACGCGGCGGGGTCGACGGGACGCGGAGCCGCACAGGGCAAGCAAGGAGGGGATTCTGTGAGTAAGTTGAACGAGCTGGAAAGACGGTTGGCTGCGTTGAAGACGAAGTTGGCGCAGTGGAAAGTCGACGACGAAGGCAAAGAGAAGGAGCTGCACCAACTCATCCAGCGCAGCGACGAGAGCTACGCAAGCTATTGGAAGCTGACCGGCGAGCGCAAGCACGAGCTGGCTCGGGCGTGCGCCAGCCGCCCTCCTCTGACAGCACTCGACACCGAGCTCAAGAGACTCGAGAGCGCCCAACCGCAGATCGAAGATCTGACCCTGAGCAGCGCCAACCGCAAGCAGCTGTTCGAGATCACACTGCTGTACAGCGCGGCCGGGAACACCACCAGGACCTACAGCCTGACCGGCATCCGCCAACGGGTACGCGAGCTGTTCGACGCAGCCCGCTCCTGGATGAACGCGGGTGGCACCGACCCTGAAACCGTACGCGAGAAGTACACCAAGCTGGCTGATGGCGGCGAGGTCCAGTTCGTCGACAGCGATGTCTATGCGGGCTTCCGGTTCCCCCACTCTGAAGCTGCCTCGGCGATCTATGCCTATGGCGAGGAGTTGTCCAAAGTGGTCTCGGCGGCCCGTGATGGAGTGTCCTACCGCCACAGCGAAGACGCCGAGAAAGCCTCGATGCGCAAAGTCCACAGCTGGACGGCGAGCATCAAGAAGTTCCTCAGCAAGCTGTACGAGCAGGGAGGCAAAGAGTTTACGGCCAGCTTGAAGACCGCCAGCCAGCGCCAGGCGATCTCCAGCGCCAGTGACGAGAGCCTGAATTGCTTCCACTGGTACCAGGACAAGGCGTCCCAACTGCACAGAATCCGTGGCCCCCTGCTGACGCTCAGCCGGGAAGTCCGCGACCTCGAGGCTGACATGAAACGCCTGAAGAGCGCGAAGAAGTCCGAGATCCTGCAATACCTGTCAGACCAATACGATCTCTACCGCTCGGTCGAGTACCGCGACTACGACCGCAAATGGAGCAAGTCGAAGGGAACTGGCGACTTCGGCGAATGGCACGAGCACAAACAGGAGATCGACAAGGCCTTCTCGGGGGTCGCCGAAGCCATCATGGCCGACAAGGCCAAAGACAGCGACACCCGCCATCGCAGCAAGTGCCCGCTGGACTGGTGCATTCCCGAGAAGACCCTCGACCGCCTGTTCCTGTCGGTCGAGATCCAGAAGCGCTGGGGCCAAGACCTGCAGAAGCAGCACTCCCGTTGGATGGACACCGAGGTCGGCAAGCTCTACGCAGAGCTGTACCGCCACGCCAAAGCGATGCTGCCCGGCAACTGGTCGAAGTCGTGTGGTTGCGCGGTCGACAAGGCTCTGAAGAAGGTCAAGACCCGCATCCAAAAGGCCTTCAGCTATTTCGAGAGCGACGATTTCATCGACCGCGCCCGCAACATTGTTGGCTCCTGTCCGGTCACCTACATCGAAGAGCAGATCCGCTACCTGACAGGCTTGACCGCCGGCCTGCCGGGCTTCGGAATCAAACCGCACGCATTGTTCGAGAAGCTGCTGCAGCGCTACTTTGCAGGCCGGGCCGGCGAGTACTTCAACGACCTGTACTTCCTGGTGAAAGAGCAGCCTGCCGACAACATCTGCTGGAGCGACGGTGTCACTTCGGTCAAGACCAACGCCCTGCAAGACCTGATCATGCTCGACGCACCTCCGCTTTCGAGTCCCTCGCTGAGCGGGCAGGACCACCACTTCCCGGCCAACTACCTCAGCTGCCTCAAAGACCCCCTGGCTCGCATCGACACCCTGTGGCTGATCCTGCGCATCCAGTTGTTCCTCGATCCCAGCAAGATCCGGCCGTGCCCGAATCCCAAGAAGGCATACGTCGACCTGATCAAGGACATCCAGGCTCAAGATATCCGTGGGGTCCTCAAAGACCCCGAGAAGTTGCTCGAATTCCAGACCAAGCTGATCATGGTGCTGACCACGGTGATTGGGGCCAAGAAGGACCCGAGCACCGAGCAGAGTCAGCAACTGCTGGGCGACATCCTCGTCGACGCAAGCGTCGCCTCCCGCGCTGAGGTCGACAGCGCACTGAAGTGGGCGCGCGAGCAACTGGCCAAGCTGAAGCGCAAGGCGCCGGTTGAAGAAGAAGCCGAGCAGGTCGGCCGCGAGCTGCAGAAAGACGGCAACAGCGACAACGCCAAGTTCCTCGGCACTTTTGTGCGCAGCCTGGCACCGATCGGAAAGAACAAAGCGATCAAGGACACCAGCATCAAGGTGGGCTCGGCGGTCATCAAGCGCTGTTTTCTCTCGTACAAGGGCGCAGGCAAGGAGGCCGACAGCCTGCCAGACTTTTCGGGTCCGCTCGAAGGTTTGATCGCGCTGGCCACCGTCAGCCTGGCAGTCTACAACCTGACCCAGTACTGGCAAAAGACCCACGTGACCGACCAGGATCGCATCAGCGCCCTCAGCGACCTCGCCACGCTGGTTGCCGCGCTGGAAGACCTGATCGGGATCGCCTGGCAGGTGACCGCGCACTTCCGCCCCCAATTCGCGGTCAAATTCGGCAAGGTCTTCACAGCACGCATGGCGTTCCAGATCGCCGGAGTGTTCGCGGACGCCTTCTTGTTTGTGGTCGACCTGCTCGAGGTCTACAAGAGTGTCGGCCGGGGCCGTAGCAGCAAGCTGCCCTTTGATCTCGGCATCGCTCTGGGAAGTGGCCTGGTCGCCGCGGGAGCGGCCATCACCATGTTTGCAGCTGAAGGCGTGCTGCTGGTGTGCGCGATTCCCGTGGCCGGCTGGGCGTTGGTGGCCATCGGCCTGGTGATCGGCCTGGTCGCCGTGGTCTGGGCCGCCATCAGCGAGAGCGTCGAGAAGGAGAAGAAGCTGGAAAGCTGGTACGACGCCCTGGGCAAGCTCTACATCAATGGGCCCCAGGACGATGGCGACGACATTTTCCGGCTGCAGTGGTTCCACGGCCCCGAAAAGCTGTACGCCCGCTTCTGGGATTGTGACAGCAACAACGGGGACGACGCCCTGGCCTACGGGGGCAAGAAGTGTCTTGAGCTGGAAGTCGACAAGCTGGGCCGGGCGGTCATCCCCTTCAAGACCTTGAACGACAAGCTGGCCAAGAGCCTGTTCAAAGACCGCGAAGGTGTGTTCAGCGATTGCGTCGAGCTCTATGTGGAGGTCGGTGCCGACAAGGACTTCTCGGGGGGCACCTGGAAGTCGGAGTATTGGGACTGCGGGCTGGCCGTCGACAAGTCCGCCAGGACGGCCCACATCCTCACGGGTTCGCCCGGAGGACGTTCGGGATTGGATTGAGGTTTACACAACCAAGGAGGGAATACGCCATGAGCCAACAGAAAACACGCCATCCAACCCAACGCCGCAGCCTGAAGACCATGAGAGCCGGCATCCGACTGAAGACCGGAGGCAGGTACAAGTTTGTCGTGCAGAGGGAACCGACGCTCAAAGACGCCCGTTGGCTCGACCTGCAGAGCGGCGAGGAGCTGAAGCATGCGCGCAGCGGCAAGACCCTGCGTCTGGAAGCCTGCTTCAGCGGTCCCGCGAGCGGTACACCGCGATTCAAGATCTTCGAGCAAGACCACGACTCCGCCGACGATCCCGTCGCCACAATAGAAGGCAAGCTGGATGACGGAAAGGCCGCCGCCGAGTGGACCTACTGCTATGTCGATGACCAGGACGAGGAAGGCGCTGAGGCCGCCTACACCAAGCCCGAGCTCTACTTCGTCTGCGAGCTGGGTGCCCAGCATGCCCGCTCGCCGTTGCTCGACTTCCAGGACTTCGTCGAGCTGCGCTGTGTCGATCCGCTGACCAGGCTGCCCCGCAAAGGCCTGGGCTACACGCTGACCTTCCCCGACGGAACGACCTCGAAGACCGGCGTTCTCGACGAGCAGGGCAGTACCCGCGTCGACGGTGTTCCCCCCGGACGCTACGGTGTGCGCTTCGGCGGCCCGGTTGCGAACGGACTGCCGGGTCTCGGCTCCGCCCGACAAACGCTGACCCTGCCCGCCTGGCAGAGCACAGAAACGACGGCCGGCGCCGCGGCCTCCAACGAGCGCGGACAGCTGCGCAACCCCCGCTGGCTCGACCTCAAATCCGGAGAGGCGCTGCAGCATGCGCGCTCTGGACGCGACCTGAAACTGAGCGTAGAGACGGGCACTCTCCAAGGCTCCGTGCGATTCCGGCTGTTCGAACAGGACAAAGATTCCGCCGACGACCCGGTGGCGACCCTTGAGGCTGAAGCTCAGAATGGTCGCGCAGAGATCGAATGGGCCTACAGCTATGTCGACGACGAAGACGAAGAAGGCACGGCCCAGCCCTACACCAAACCCGAGCTGTACTTCGTCGCTGAGCTCGGGGAAGAAACGGTGCGGTCAGCGCTTCTTCACTTCCAGGACTTTGTCGAGCTGCGCTGCCACGACCCCTTGACCAAGCTACCTCGCGAGGGCCTGGCCTATACGCTGATCCTGCCCGATGGCGGGGACCAACGCCGGGGTACGCTCGACGAGCAAGGCCGCGCCCGCGTCGACGGCGTGCCTCCAGGACGCTATCAAGTGGTGTTCGCGGCGGCGTAGCTCACAGTACAATGCGCCCTCCTCTTTCGAGTGCCATGCATGCCAGTCTGGGCAGACCTCAAGATGTTCGCACGCTTTGCAGGAGGACTGCGCGCGTTCCTACGCCAACCGATCGACGAAAAGCAGGCCCGGGATTGGATCGACCGGCTGGTCGCAGAACGCGAGCAGAACTTCCTGCGCGTGGCCCGCCGTGGCATCTACGGGTACCCACGCAGCCCCTATCTTCCGATGCTGCGGGCCGCCGACTGCAGCTTCCGGGATCTCGAGCTCTCGGTCCAGCGCCGGGGACTCGAGCAGACCCTGCGCAGCTTGCGGGAAGCGGGCGTCTATGTCAGTTTTGAAGAGAGCAAGGGGCGGGTTCCGCTCGTGCGCGACGGGCAGCTGATCAGCGAGGGGCCGGTGGCGTTCGCCAACCCCTTTCTCGAGCCCGACTACGCATCGGCGACCGGGGGAAGCAGCGGAACGCCGACGCGGGTCGAGCACGAGCTCGGCCACCTGGCAGTGTTGGCGGCTCACGAGCTGGTGACCTACGCCGCCCACGACGCGGTGGAGCTGCCGACCATCGTGTTCCGAGGCGTGCTGCCGGACGGAAGCGGCTTCCACAACACGTTGCGCCGCGCGCACTACGGGCAGCCTCCGCAGATGTGGTGCTCACCCGTCGACCCCTGGGACTTCAGCCCCGGTCAGCGCCGCTTCCGCTTCGCGACCTGGGGCACGCTGCTGCTCGCGCGCCTGTACGGAGTGCCGCTTCCCTGGCCGCATTTCGTGCCGGTGGAGCGGGCAGATACGGTTGCGCGAGCCGCCAGGCGCCTGCTCGACGAGCACGGCCGCTGCCTGGTGCTGGCCTCGGCCAGCCGCGGTCTGCGGGTCTGCCTGGCCGCCGAGCAACTCGGTTTCAACTTGCAGGGAGCCGTCTTCCGGGTTGCGGGGGAGCCGCTCAGCGACGCCCGGCTCGAAGGCATGCAGCGTGTTGGCGCGCGGGTGTTTTCGACCTACGGTTTCACCGAGCTGGGCCGAGTGGGGATGGGCTGTCGGGCGCCCCTCGACCAGACGGACGTGCATCTTTGTCAGTCGCTGTGCGCGTTGATCCAATACCCGCGCAACACGGACCTCGAAACGATCGATGCCTGGTGCTTCACCAGCGTGCTGCCGACTGCCCCCCGTATCCTGCTGAACACCGAGAGTGATGACACGGGCCTGATCGAAGAACGCTCCTGCGGCTGCCCGCTGGACATTCCCGGCCTGGGGCTGCATCTGCGGCGCATCCGTAGCTTCCGTAAGCTGACCACTGATGGGGCCACGCTGTTCGCGGCGGACGTCGAGCGCTTGCTCGAGCACGACCTGCCTGCGCGTTTCGGCGGCACGCCCTTCGACTACCAGCTCGCCGAACAGGAAGACGGGGCAGGGCTCACCCGGCTGCACCTGCGGGTGCACCCACGCCTGACTATCGACGGGCCCGCCCTGATCGAAGGCTTCTACCTGGCGCTCGCTCGCCAAAGCGTGATGGCGGCCAGCGCTGCGAACCTGTGGCGCCAGGGTCAGACGCTGCGTATCGTGCGCGTTGCGCCCCGCTGGACGGGCCGCGGCAAGTTCCAGAGTCTGGTGCGCGGGCCCTAGCCTGGAGTTTGGCGGTCTCCGGGGTGCGGCCGGCTGGCTATCCGGCGGGCAACAACCGGTGTGGGAGCTCGACGCCCCACACTTTTGAGGAATGCCTCTCGGCGAGGAGTGCGGTGAAAGTGGAGAAGCGAAGAAGCGGGATCCGGTCATGCGGGAACGTCCCGGCCTACTCGACCCTGCCGGCGAGACCGATCTCCGCGGATGAGCCAAGTTTCCCTGAGAGACCCCTGCCAGGGCCTTGCTTTAGACCGACGCTACAGCCGCCGGAAGCCGCGTCCGCTGCGGTTCCTCCCCCTGTAGCGGCGCTCTGTGAGCGCCGGAACCCGCGTCCGCTGCGGTTCCTCCGAAGATCTGGGGGGACTCTACGCGGGTCGGTGTTCCCGTCGGTCATAGACCGACGCTACAGCCGCTGCAAGCCGCGTCCGCTGCGGTTCCTCCCCCTGTAGCGGCGCTCTGTGAGCGCCGGAAGCCGCGTCCGCTGCGGTTCCTCCCCCAGTAGCGGCGCTCTGTGAGCGCCGGAACCCGC
>JAJDCP010000187.1 GCA_029260765.1 Planctomycetota bacterium | reverse complement strand
TTCCTGATCACCATCAACCCGAGCACCGGCTACTTCCGGCATGTCTCGATCGTGCGGGGCATCGAGCCAGGCGACAAGGGTACCGAGGCCTGGACGACCATCGACGGGGGTGCCCTCACGGCGGTCAAGATGACGCACTATCTCGACCCGAAGTCCGGCGATTTCCGCAACAAGAACCAGCTCAAGTACGGCTGGAAGGCCAGCTACCGCGTCAGCGGCTGGATCGACGTCGACCTCCTCGAAGCGGCGCGGACAGGCTTCAGCGGCTCAGCCCCCTCCCTCGCTCCCAAGTCCGGCGGTTATGTGCCGGTCCATGTCCAGGGCACCGGGGCCGCTGGTGCCGGTACCGCACCTTCCAACGACAACGCCGCCTCCGCGGCCCATGGCGGGGCTCCGGCGCCCCTCGGCTCCGCCGCGCCTTCCATCGCCGCCTCAAGCCAGGCGGCCTTCGGCGCGGCGAACGTCCCCGTCCAGGACCGGAACCTCTTCCTCGCTGTGCAGAAGGTCTACCACCCCCACAAGAGCCTGGTGCTCAAGAGCCCCGGCAACGGCAGCCGCCCGGTCTTCGTGGTCCTGCCGCAGGACTTCGACCCCAACCGGCCCCATTTCGTCCAGACCCACTACCACGGCCTCGGCTCCTGGGCCCATGGCGGTTCGCACGTCGCCAGGGTCAAGCAGCTCGTCGCCAGCACCTCGCCCTTGCAAGCCGTCGTGGTCCTTCCTGAGAGTGGCAACATGAGCCGGGAGCGGTGGACGAACGTTGTGAGCCAGGTCCAAACGACCGCCGACGCCGAAGAGGCCGTCCGCCGGGAGCTGAACAGCGGCCCCCTCAAACCGCAATACCGCGGCGTCTCCTTCCACTCGGCAGGTGGCGACGTTTTCCGTGTCATCAACAAGTTGGGCGCCGACAGGCTGCGGGGCGATCGGATGGAGCTCCTGGACTGCCTCTACAATGCCGGCTCCCTGACATCGAAGGGCTACCCCGGTGTGACCGAGTCGGTCGTAGCCGTCGGTAGGGCCAACCCCAACACGGTCTTCCGCTACTGGCGCTACGAGAACCATGACAAGGACGACGACGGCGGAGTGCAACGGGTCCGCGGCGAGATCATCGAGCGCCGCCTCGGCGAGCAGCGCTTCCGGATCATCAACAGCAAGGACCCCGGGGGCGCCAGGTCCCACAACCAATCCTGCACATTCCTGGCCTGGGATCTCTGATCCTTCCACCCACGCACCATCGGCAGAGCGGTCGATCGCGTCGAGCAGCTCGAAGGGCAGCCCCAGCTGCCGGTCGTACTCCTAGGCCGCCTGGTGCTCACGCAGCTTCGGGAAGCTGCCTGGGGGGATTTGAGGCTCCGGCGTCTGTGCGCTGCCCCCGTCGCAACCCAAGGGTGTCGCTCAATGCGCGGCGGTTCGGTCGTGGCGCTAGGTGGACCGGGAAGACCAGCCAGCACGTGGTCGATCGGAGTGATGAAGAAAAGCGCTGAGATTCGGGAGCTTTGACGGGGTGCGAGAGTTGGAGGCAGATCGGGGCCATGAGCCGGACGACGGGGGCGAAGACGGAGCCGGTTCGGAGTCCGGATCCCGGTTCCGATGCCGGTTCCGAGCCCGACTCCGACACCGAAACCGACCCCGAGGACCGTGGGGACCGAAGACCGTGGGGACCGAAGACCGTGGGGACCGAGGACCGTGGGGACCGAGGTCCAAGGCTAGACGAGCTCCAGGCCAACGCTGCGTCACCTCGGACCAGGACGGTAGACGAGCCCCGGGACAATCCCGCGCGGTGCTACGCCTCCGCGCGCCTCTCCCCGGGCTTCGAACAACCCACCCGCCTTGTTGATATACGCCTCGAGCAGGCGCTCGACGCAGCGCCGTTTCCTGCCCGCACGTACGGCGTTCTTCAGCGCGGTATGCGCGCGGTCGAGCTCGGCTTCCGTCGGACGCTTCTCTTGCTTGCCTGGCATCGTTTCTCTCCTCTATTACGGACACATCGATGGAATCCCGAATGAGCGCACCCGGAGGGTAGAAAATTTTCGAAACCGCACCGGCCTGAGCGGGTTGGGAGGGCTTGGTCCGCAGCGCTTCGCTGCGCACTCAGCGCCGGGCTCCATCGGTCTTCGGTCCTCGCAATCGTCCCTAAGGCTTCGCGATCGGCCTCTGGTTCGGCATCGGCGGAGACCTCAAGTCCACCGTGCTGCCGTCAAGATGCTGCGCGGGCCCGCCGTTCTGGCCCGACTCTTGCCATATCTTCTTGTGTACCCATACGTTGCTACGTCCGCCCCGATCCGGGTCGCGAGACAACCGTCGGGCCAAGGCTCCGAGTCGCCTGTGGCGACGCATGGACAGTCGTGGGCCGTAGATCGGCACCATTGCGGTGCCTCTTTCTGCCGTGTCGTATGGTCTCCAGCGGCTCGCTGGCGGGCTGCGAGGTGTCGGTTGTCACGGGAACGTAGCGCGCTGGAGCGTCCGACGACTGGAGCCTTCCGGACAGCTCCGAGCTGTGGAGAACACCAAGCGCAAGGAACTTCCCCGCGGATAGCAGGAGCGATGATGCCTGTCTCAGGCCGATGAGGTTCCGATCTGCGCCCGGAGAGCCTTGGCTACCTCCTCGCCGCCATAGGCGAAAAAGCGCAGGCTGGTGCGGTCTTCAAAAGACAGCTCCAGAGGCCCGAAGCCGTACCAGGCCCACTGCCACCAACCCATCGGAGCCTGCTGCTCGACACGGGTGACCGGGGATTCCCATGTCTCCAAGGACTTCCAGACGAAGCTGCCGAAGGGGATCGGGACGAAGACCAACTTGCCCTCAACCACACCGAGCACGCCCGCGCGCGCGCTCCGTTCTGCCGGGAGGTGCAAACCCCGGGCCAGGATCGGGCATGGACCACAGCGTTCGCTCCACTCACTGCCCAAGCGCTCCTGTTGCCTGGATCTTGCCCGGGCGCCTGCGCCGAGCACGGCGAAACGCACCAGAGTGAACCAGCTGATCCCTGCCATGATCAGCGTGCCGACAATGGTTCCGCCGCTGAGGAAGTCGTTGGCAAGTGCGAAGGACAGGAAAATGGTCATTCCCACCAACACGGCTACAAACATGAGCAGGGCCGGGCGTGCAAAGCTCTGCTCCCAGAAGATCTGCATCTTCGCTGCCGAAGCGCTCTGGGAGGCGCGTTCCTTCAATCGAGATGCCAGGTTGTCCGCGTTGGTTGGCATGATGTCTCCCTGTGGGCCTGCACGGATTGTCCCGCAAGATACGTGCCACAAAACCACAAGGCGCCAGTGGTTTGCTTCGAGGCCTGCGTATCTCGCCCGATGTCGGGCCCTTCGCGCACTGGGGGCTCGATCGGGGCGCTGAAGAAAGTCGTGGCGCGGAGGGGCTTCGCCGGAGTGTGCGGGGTTCGCGACCCAAAGTGGTCAACTTGATGCGCCGAATCCGAGCCGGATCACTGAACCAGTTCGGCGTCGGCTCCTCGCAGCTCAGCGAGTTTCGCGGGCTCGCCGAGCCGAGCCTGCAACAGGGGTGATGGCGGGCAGGCCAGCGCTTCAGCTCCGGTCAGGGAAGGGACAGAGCGCCCGCGTTCTGTCCGTCTTCAGAGACTGGCAGGACCACGGGCGATGCCGCATACTGGAAACATGATCGCAACCCAGGAAGCGCCTGCGTCCCGCCGCTGTCCCGAGTGCGCCGAGGACAATCCCGCAGAGCTCCGCCACTGCCGACGGTGTGGGCTCGAGCTCTCCGGATCGGAACCCGACCAGCAGCTGGTCGGGCGCCTGATCGGCCCGTTCCGGCTGGAAGCCGTCCGCCGGCGTACGGCCACGGGCACGGCCTTCGCCGCGATCGACGAGGCCAACGGCTACTGGGTCGAGCTCAAGGTGCTTCCCCTGCGGGGCCCCAGGTCCGCATCGGAGGATCGGCGCAGCCGCGAGCTGAGCCGGTGCATCGCCCACCCGAACCTGGTGCGCGTGCTTAGCTCGGGCGAAGCCGGCGACTTCGCGTACATCGCCACCGACGCCCGTCCCGAGGAGCGGCCGCTCTCCGAGCTCGGGCGGCAGCCCGCTCACCGTGCGCTGGTCATCGCCTCCGAGCTGGCGCGGGCGCTGGCGTGCGTCCACGAGCACGGCCTGGTCTACCGCAACCTGAGCCCAGTGCAGGTGCTGGTCGACGCGGCATCCGGGAGCGTGCGCCTGGCGGACCTGGCCCTGGCCGCGAGGCTGGGCGGGGCTGGCGAGCACAGCCTGGACATCGGCAGCGAACCCTTCGCCGATGCCTCCTACGCTGCGCCAGAGACGGTCAGCGGCGGATTCTCTACGGCCTCGGACCTCTACTCCCTGGGGGCGACTCTCGCCTACGCCCTGACGGGCCACGCCCCCTTTCCCCCGACCCTCGAGGGACGCCGCACTTTCGAGCTCGACGGCCCCGACCCGCTCCCGGGGGTGGTCGGGCTTTTGCGCAGCCTGACCGCTCCCCAGCCGCAGCAGCGTCCCCGCACGGCAACCGCCGTGCTGCGGCAGCTGCAGGGTCTGTTGGGGGAAGAGGAAGAGGCCCCGGCCGCGGACGAGCCGGCGGACGCCATCCGCAGCCGCAGCCTGCGTTGCAACGACCTGGTCGAGGAGAGCGGCCCGCGGGTTTTCCGCGCCGTCGACTTCCAGAACCTGCCGCAGCCGCTGGCCCAGGCGGCGCTGGCTGCCTGGAACGCCCGCCCGGGGCTGCCGCGCCGCATGATCATGTTCTTGCTGTGGGAGGGTCTGCTGCGGCTGTT
This sequence comes from Planctomycetota bacterium, assembly GCA_029260765.1. Classification (GTDB taxonomy): domain Bacteria; phylum Planctomycetota; class J058; order JAJDCP01; family JAJDCP01; genus JAJDCP01. Next base: position 33,669 of record JAJDCP010000187.1, on the reverse strand, counting down.
GACGGCCATCGGCAGCGCGCTGCTGCTCAAGTCCGGCAGCTCGCTGCCGAGCCTCCTGCGGAAGCGGCCCTTCCGCCCCTCGATGGGGGCCTGGATCTCGCTAGCGCGCGGGACCCTGCAAGCGGTCTCCCAAGAGGATGAGCTGGGCCGGGCCGCGCGGGAGCTGCTCTTTGACGTGCACCCCGGCCAGCGCGAGAACCTGCTGCAGTTCCTCGACAGGCTGCTGCGGCTGCGCAACGAGAGCGCGCACGTGTGGCCCCAGGACGAGGAGGTCGACCTGCTGTCGCGGCTCGTCGACCTGTCCCACAAGAGCACATTGTTCACGACCGGCGGCCTGCTCTGCATCGAGAGTGCAACCCTGATGGGGGAGGAACGCGTCCGCTACCAGCCGCTCGAGCTGAACGGGATCGCGGTGGCCTGCCGCGGACGGCCCTTCACCGCGGGGCCGGGTCTGGCGGCGGGGCGCCTGTATTGGCGCGCGGGCAGGCGCTTCCTGGCTCTCGATCCTTTCTGGATCGTTGAGGACGGTGTTGTCCTGCAGCTGTTGCGCATCGACGCGCGGCGCCCGCGCTATGGAACGTTGGACGGGAGCCCGCCGCGCATCATCGTGGAGCGCTATGCGGAGCTGGTCGCGGTGCTCGGCTACTCCGGTGGTTCCCAGAGGAGCCGGACTTCGCCGAGCTCGCTGCTCTCCCAGGACGCTGCGGCGCCGCCCGAGGCGCCGCCCGAGAGTGATCCCTTCGTCGGCCGCGTGCTCGGAGCGGTCTACCGTATCGTCGAGGCGATCGGCTGCGGCGCCATGGGCGCGGTCTACCGCGGCTGGGACACGCGCCTGCGGCGCGAGGTCGCGCTCAAGATCTTGGTCGGCGGCGTCTGGGCGGCGCGCGAAGTGCGCCAGCGCTTCCTCAACGAGGCCCGCGTGCTCGCCTCGGTGGGGCATCCCCACATTGTGCGCGTGTTCGAGGTCGGCGAGGAGGCGGGCTGCCTGTTCACGGTCATGGAGTTGCTACCCGGCCCCACGCTCGACGCCTGGATCGGCGCCCAGAGCTCCGCGCAGGCGCCGACCAGCACCCTGCCCCTGCGGCAGCGCGTGCAGTGGATCGTCGACGCCGGCCAGGCCCTGCACGCGGTGCATCAGCGGGGGGTCGTGCACCGCGATGTCAAGCCAGCCAACCTGATGCTCGACGGCGAGGGCCGGGTCAAGGTGCTCGACTTCGGGCTCGCCCACGTCTCGGACCAGGAGCTGACCCGCACCAGGGCGCAGCTTGGCACGCCGCGCTACATGGCCCCCGAGCAGATCCTCGACGCCAAGCGCGTCGGCCCCTGCGCCGACGTCTACAGCCTCGGCATGAGCCTCTACGCGCTGCTGGCGCTGGAGCGGCCGTTCCCCGACCTGCAGAGCGACCACGATGTGCTCAAGCAGGCCCAGCTCGGGAACCTGCCGCGCCTGACCGCCCGCGCGCCGGGCATCCCCGAAGAGCTCGAGACCATCGTGGCGGCGGCGACGCGGCCGGACGAGGCGAAGCGCTACCCGTCCACCGCGGCGCTGGCCGACGACCTGCAGCGCTGGCTGGACGGGCGGCCCATACTGGCGCGCCCCGTCGGGGTCGCCGAGCGCCTGGTCAAGTACAGCCGCAGGCATCCGGCCAGGGCCGTCGCAAGTTTGATGTTGACCCTGCTGCTGCTCGGCATGGGCAGCATGAGCGCCGTGATCCTGTCGGCGAACGCCGCGAAAGCGTCGCTGCTGGACGACTTCGGGCGGCTCGCCGACCTGAAGCGCATCGCCGACCTGCGTCGGAGCGCAGAGTCGGCCGACCCCCTGACACTGGCCGCCTGGCCCGACGGGTACCGCGCGCTGGCGGCGCGCATTCCGCGGCATTGGGAGACGCGCGCCGCGCTGCAGGTCCGGCTGCAACAGGCGGACAGCCTGGCCTTCCTGGCTACGGATGAAGGCTTCCAGGCGGCGTGGATGAGCAGCGCCCTCGACGACCTGCTCGCGCAGTGGGAGCACTTGGACCCCCTCCCTGCGCGGGTGGACCGGGCGTTGGCTGCCCTGAAGCGGCAGGCGGCCATCGCCCGGCAGCTCGGCCTCGAGCTCCGTACTTCCAACGATCTGGGGATGGAGTTGGTGCTGGTGCCTGCGGACAGCTTTTCGATGGGCTCGCCCGAGACGGAGGATGGGCACAGGGCCGACGAGACGCTGCATTCGGTGACGCTGACGCGCAGCTACTACCTCTCCGCATGCGAGGTCACGCAGGAGACCTTCCGGCGGGTGCTGGGCTACGACCCATCAACCCATCGCGGCCGCGGGCTGCCGGTCCATTCCGTCAGCTGGTACGATGCGCTCGAGTTCTGCAACAGACTGTCCTTGCTCGAGGGGCACGACCCCGCGTACCGACTGGAGGAGGTCGTACGGCAAGGGGACACCAGCATCGTCTCAGCGCGCGTGGTGTTCCTCGGACTCGGCGCGCCGGGCTACCGCCTGCCGACCGAGGCGGAGTGGGAGTACGCATGCCGCGCCGGAACCGTCGAAGCGCGCTACGGAGAGCTCGAGCGCGTCGCTTGGAGCGGCGGCGACGACCTCAAGGCTCCCGAAGCTGTCGGCACACGACGGCCCAACCTGTGGGGCCTCTTCGACATGCTGGGCAACGTGTCCGAGTGGTGTTGGGATGTGAAGGGCAGCTACCCAGTGGCGGCGCGCGATCCGATGGGAGCGGCTGGCGACGGGCCGCGCGTCCGGCGCGGAGGGTGTCTGTTCGAGGGCGCCGACTACTGCCGGGCTGCCAGCCGGGCAACCAACGGCCCATCCTACCGCACCTTTTTCCTGGGATTCCGGGTCGCACGCAGCATTCCGGGAAGCTAGGCGCGCGGCGGCGCGATTCAGATGACCCTGACCTTCAATTCGTACGTGCCGGAGCTCAGCGTCCTCTCGGACACATCCTGCGGTTGTCCCTGCGCGGAGCCCTCTTCCCACGCGTAAGGGATAAGAGGTCCCTTATCGGTCAGGCTGATGACCAGGTGCCAGTGCCCCAGGGGATGCTCGGGGTTGGCCGTTTCCCGGACCTGCAGCGTCACCGCCACCGTCTCGGGCGGATCCTGAACTACCGTGAAGGGGTGTTCCCAGAGCCGCACGCTCGACGTGCCGGAGGCGTAGGTCTCCCCGGCCAGCGGTGCCGGTGCGTCCACCATCCAGTCGTTTGTGTCCTCGAGCCAGAACTCCAGGTCGGTGGCGTTGGCCGCGCTCTTGTTGTTCAGTGTGTCCCAGATCAGAAACTTGCGCCGCTTGAACTCATCGGGGGACCCCGTGTGGGAAAGAGTACCGGGTTCGGCCATGACTGACTCCCTGTAGTTGCTCGCGTGGTGGGTAGCGCTGTGCGGTGTTGCCGCTCAGAAAACGTGGACGAGGACGCTGTAGTCTGCTCCGTTGTCCTGAAAAGGGAGCGGAATCTGCGGGACGTTGACAGGGTGTAGATGGGCCCCCAAGCTCAGCTCGCCATCCTTGTAAGAGACCTCGATGTTCCGCGAACCGAGCAGAGTGTCGTCGCTGTCATAGAGCTTGATCTCGAACTTCTTGGAACCATCCGCAGAGAAATAGCCCTCCCAGAGGCGTGCCACGCCCGCATCGTTGGGATTGGATGTGATGCCCGTCTCGGCTCCGAAAGTCGCGCCGTTCGGAATGCGCCAGATCTCGGGAGTCGCCCCAGTCTCCGTGACCTCGAAATACAGTTGCTCCGTCCCCTCAGAGTTGTGCGTTGTCGTGCATTCGCAGTAGATCCACTCGAGCACCACGCGCCGGGCGTCCAGGGCCGTGCCGGTCAGCAGCACCGGATCTTGAATCGGTTGGGGCATCACCATCCTCCCATGACTGGGCGAGCCGACCTGCTCGCGTTTCGGGGTTGGGAGCCGACTCCCAACTCTTCCACCCGGTTTACGACAACTCCGCCAAAAGCGGAAGCTTCTGGGCGGCGCGCCCGCCATCCAAGCGCCGCTGCCGCACCCGTTTTTTGACAAGCCCCGACAAGTAGGCGATCCTCGAGTGGTGCCCCCGGCCCGGTCGACCAGGTCGAAGAGTTGAGCGCTGCGATGCAAGGCGGCAAGCTGAGCGCGCGCTGGAACTCCTCCGGAGGTAAGACCCGAAATGGCTCTGCCGCTCGGCGTGCGCTCGCCCGGTCAGCTTTCAGCCAGATCGTCGAGGACGACTTGTGCTCTAGACGAGAATCGAGATCCTACTGAAACACAGGAGCCCTCTTCGAAAGCTCGACATGACTGTTGAGGGCTGACAGCTGAAAACTGCTAGCTGGGTGCCGCAGGCTTCGAGGGGCCTCTTTCAAGCCAGCGGCTCTGCCGGTGGCACCCGACTTCGGAGAGACCCGCCCATGATCGATCTGCGCAGCGACACCGTGACCCTGCCGACCCCGGAGATGCGTCGGGCCATGCTGGCAGCCCCCCTCGGCGACGATGTCTTCGGCGAGGACCCGACGATCCGAAAGCTCGAGGAGGAGACCGCCGCCCTGCTCGGCAAGGAGGCGGCGGTCTACGTGCCTTCGGGAACCATGGCCAACCAGATCGCCCTGCGCATCCACACCCGGCCCGGGGATGCGGTGATCCTGGAGGGGACGAGCCACATCCGGCGCTACGAGGCGGGCGGGGCGGCTGCTCTCTCAGGTTTGACCTGCAGCCTGCTCGAGGGGACGCGGGGTCTCTTCACTCCGGAGCAGGTCACGGCGGCCGTCCACCGCGATGACGAGCATCTGCCGCGCAGCCGGCTCTTCTGTGTCGAGAACACCCACAACAGCGGCGGCGGCACGGTCTGGCCTCAGGGTCGGTTGACGGCGGTGGTGGAGGCGGCGCGCGCAGCGGGCTTGCGCTGCCATCTCGACGGCGCCCGCTTGTGGAACGCCGCGGTCGCCAGTGGTCTGCCCGAAGCCGAGCTGGCGGCGGGCTTCGACACGGTCTCGGTCTGCTTTTCGAAGGGCCTGGGCGCACCTGTGGGCAGCGCCCTGTGCGCCAGCCGCGCGCTGGTGCATGAAGCGCGGCGGGTGCGCAAGCAGTTCGGGGGCGGCATGCGCCAGGCCGGCGTCATCGCGGCGGGTGCGCTCTACGCCCTGCGCCACCATCGGCAGCGCCTGGCCGAGGACCACCAGCGAGCCCGGCGCCTGGCCGAGACCTGGGCGGGGATCGACGGCCTGATGGTCGAGCCGGAGCAGGTCGAGACCAACATGGTCTACTTCTCGCTGGAGCAGCCGCGCGCTTTCGAGCTGCAGGACGCCCTGGCCGAGAGGGGTCTGCTGCTCTTTGCTGTCAGCGCAGATCGACTGCGGGCCGTCGTCCACCGCGACCTCGACGACCGGGCCATCGAGGCGGCGGGCCCCATCATGGTCGAAGCCGTGGCGCAGTTCAAAGGACCTTGAAAATAGAGAGGAGAGTGCAGAAAACAACAGGCTTGACTTCAGCTGAGAAATGAGGTCCCTGTGCGCAGCGCCACCCTTTTCGTAGCGCTAGTGCTCCTCATCCTCCCGAGCTTCGCCGATGGCACGGTGACCGAGGACTCCCTGGGCGACGGGGTGCTCGAGATCGTCGATCTCGACGGCTCCCACCCCGACCGCCTGACGCTCTCCCTCTCGCTCTCCGACCCGGACATGCTCCTGATCGAGGGGGCGGACCAGCTCTTGACTTCTGCGATCGCGGGCGCCAGCGGCGACGGCAGCAGGTCACTCCTGGTGCCGCTGGCCGGCGTGGCCTCCAATCAGCACTTCCACAGCGGCCGCAATCGCCACTGCCCTCGCTGCCAGGCATGTGCGCGTCGGGCCGGCAGTCGGGCGTCTCGTCCATGGCGCGCTTTGTGCCGGCGCTCCCCGCGCCCAGGTTCTTCTCCCAACCGCGCGAGGAAACGATGGCCAGGAAGTTGCTGCTATCCGGAGTCGCCTTGATCCTTGTCGCGGGCATCGGCAGCCTGATCGCGGTTCGGCACGATCCGGCAGCCTTGCTCGAGAGCCGCGACGACAGCAAGCTCAGCGTGCTGGTGCTTCAGCTCGAAGAGGCCGCGGGAGCGCGCGCCCAAGCAGAGTGCCTGCGTGCGCTGACTGCCTGCATCCGGCGGTCGCGTCCGAGCCTGCCGCTGCCTGCCGACAAGCTGGAGGCCTGCCAGGCGATCGTCGCCGCCATGTTGGGCTCCGCGGACAAGGCGGCCCGCTTGGCTGCTCTGGAGTTTCTGCCACACACCTCGGTTCGGTTCCTGCCCGATCCGCAGGCGCTGCTGCATCCCCTGAAGCAAAACGACCGGGAAGAACGCCTGGCGGCAGTCGCCCTGCTGATGGAGTGGCGCAGGTATCGGAACCTTGCGACAGGCCCGACCCCGGACGCACGCCAGCTCACCGCCCAGCTGGAGAGCCTGGCGATGGACAATGGCGCGCCCGCCGAGATCAGGGCACAGGCCCTCCTGATCTTGCACGCCTGCACCGCTCCGGGTGAGGGAGCGAGCCTCTGGTCGGGGGCCCGAACCCTGCAGGAGGTCATCCCGAGGCTGTTCCAGTTCAGTGGCGGCCAGGGCCGGTTCGCAGCGCGCCCGATCCAGCTGGCAGCCGGCGCGTGGCCGCCGGCTCCCCCGTCCTACGAGGTCTGGCGCGAGGGGACCAGGGACATCTGCGATTGTGACCGCCGCGAAGAGCTGCTGACCCTGTTGCTGCGGGACCTGCCACTGACGGTCGAATTCCGCAAGGACGCAACCATCGTGCTGGTCCCCGCTGCGGGCGAGGGAGACTGAGTGGATCAGCCTGCGGTGGCTTTCTGCCCGGTCTTGACGACGACGAGCATCTCCAGGTCTTCGACATCCCCGTTCTTGAGCTTCAGCGAAACCCGGCCCGCTGTCTGGGAGATCTTGAACGTGCCCTTCCCGAGCAGGTCATCCTTGAGGGCGTCGCTGTCGTAGACCTTGACGTCGATCTTGACGCACGGATAGCTGAGCAGCAGCGACTGGAACCCCGCGCACTCGTACCCCTGCACGAGGCCATCTTTGAGCGTGGGCCGCACATCCGAAATCGTGCGCGTTCTCCAGTTGCGCGACTGCGACATAGAGCTGCCGTTGGCGCTGATCTTGGTGTGCTCGGTCACGTAGATGTACGGGTCGGGATGTTTGTAGCCCCGCAGGATGCGGCCATCATAGCTGGACTTGCCCCCTTTGAGCGCGCGCAGCTTCAGCTTGCCGAAGCCCAGCACCACCGAGCCCATCAGACCGTGCATCTGCCGGTCGCGGAACAGGAAGTGCTGCGTCGCGCGCTGGCCGTGCTGCCCGATCTCGCGCATGATCGCGGCGGGCCCACTCAGCATCTTCTTGGGCCAGTCCGGGCCCAGGCACAGGCAGGCCGCCAGGTTGATGACGCCGACCCACGGCGTCAGGTAGACCCCGACAAGCATGCCGATGTCGACGAAGGCCTCGAGCATCAGCGCGCCGTCCTTGCCCGACTGCGCCTTCTTCAGCTTCGCGGCGATCGCGATGGCCGCGACGCTCATCGTGCCGGTCTTGATGGCCCTGGTCTTCTGCAGCACCGACCGCAGCCGCTGCGTCAACAGCTGGACATTGCCCTGGTAGCCCGCAGGGAGGCGCCCCTTTTTGACCGCCAGCGTCACGAGCGAGTTGACGCCCGAGACGTACTTGTTGATCGTCGGTATCGCTGACATGCCTGCCCTCCCGGCTCATGGATCGTTCCGAGGGCGTATATCGCAAGGCGCGTGCCATCGATCGGGATGTTGGGTTTCTGGGATCTACCGCGGGCGGGGCGGGGCAGCATGTCCGGATTCTGTACACCTTGGGGGGAGGGGCGAGCTGCAATGACGGATGGCGACGCTGCCGCAATGTCTCGAGGGCACGCTGGCATCGCTGCAGAAACTCAGCGGGGCGGAAGACCATCTGTTTGCTGGTGACCGGCCCGGACGGTACTTGAGCAAGCGGAGGGGCCATGGCCCGGGCGGTCGCCCTGGCCGGCATCAGCAAGCAGGCTACGCCGCACACCCTGCGGCACTCGTTCGCGACCCACCTGCTTGAGAATGGGACCGACATCCGCTTCATCCAGGCGCTGCTCGGGCACGCCCGGCTGGAGACGACCGTGATCTACACCAAAGTCGCGCGCACCGTGGCGCGCACGGTGCAGAGCCCGCTCGACGCTTTGATGGGGGTGTCGCAGGGGATGCAGCGGGAGACGGCGCGGGCGCGGGAGCGGAAGCCGCCGGCCGGCAGCGTGGGCAGCATGCGGGTGTCTGTCGAGCCGGCACCTGCCGGGGGCGCCCGCGCGCGGGTAGAGATCCAGAGCGAACGGGGACCGCTCGCGCTGGGCGGGATCTCGCTGGTCGAGGAGTGGAAGGGCTGGGTGCGGATGCAGCTGCCGCCGCTGGAGGACTGGCAGGATGTCCTGGCCTGGCTGGAGCCGGAGCAGCGGGATCGGATCGAGAGCCCGCGGTTCTACCAGCAGCTGCAGGCGGTGCTGACGCGGAGGTTCCTGGCGTTGGCGCGGGGGTGAGGGTCCGCGGGTAGGTTTGGATTTGAGGCGGGAGGCCCGACGGGCGCCGGGGGGCGGTCGTGCGGGTTGGTGTTTGTTGTTGGGGTTCGGGGGTTTGCGTGGGGCGGGTTGGGCTGGCCACCGGGATGGGGGAGGGGGGGGACGGTTGACTTTTGGGAGCGGCTTTCTTGGGGGAGGTGTCGCCCAATGACTGTTTCTCCGTCGTCTCCCGATGGGCCGACCGTGAGCACCCGACGCGCTCGACGCTCCAACTCAATGGCCCAAGATCGTGCGACCTCGTCGCCACTTGGCTGCGCGACACAGAGCGACTCGAGAATTCGTGCAACGAGCTCGGCTCGCTCTTCCTCCTCCAGTTCCAAGGCTTGGCGAAGCAGCTGTTGTGCTGAACCAGTCATGAAGCGCCCTCACCGTCCATCCTGACTCCAGCATACCACAGGTTCCCTTGCATGCGGGTGGTGTAGTCGTCGGTGTTAGGCCTTGTCACAACACACTCTCTTGCCATGCCATTGGCGGACGGCTCCTTGCCACGGAGCACCCATCAAAGAACGGGATTCGAACGCGAGCCACGCAACGCCGTTTCGCCGCTGAGCCCTCCAGCCTGGCCCGGCACTTGCTTCAATTCCTTGCATGCCAGCATGTTGTGTCGCCGGCTCCCGTCAGGCCCGCTCGGCAACCGCCGGGCCAGCCCTCCGGGTCGACCCCTTGGGCCGCTTCGCTGCGCGGCGACGCCAAGAGGGGCCCATTGCGGGCTCGATCGGGGGCGATGAAGAAAGGCGTAAGGTCCAGGGGCTTTGACGGGGGGTGCGGGTTTCGGATGGGTGAGGTTGTGCATGTTGATGCGGTGGCGAGGGCGGATCCGACTCCGAGCCCGCAACCGAGCCCGCAACCGGTCCCGACCCCCCGAAGACCGTGGGGACCGAAGACCGTGAAGACCGAGGACCGTGAAGACCGAGGACCGAGGTTGGCGGTCGATCGCGATGTGGCTGCAGGCATCGGTGGTGATGCCAGCGATCGCTTTCCAGCGCCTTTGACCTTCGTCGCCCGGTCTGTCCTGGCAGCCAGTCTCGAATGCGCAGTGCAGTTGTCCTGGCGCTCGGGGGCTGACTCGCACTACGCAGTCGCCCTCAGTTCTTGCCAAAGGGTGGTACCTTATCGTTCGCTGTTATTCTGCAGGTAGATGGTGGTCGCGACCGTGGTGCCTGGCTCAGCGACACTTCAAAAGGTTCGACCAGTTTGAACTCGGCAAGCTCTCCAACCTTGGTACGATAGCGCCCTGAGCCGAGGACTCTTACCCCGTGGGCGGAACGGTCCCTCGTCTTGTGGCTTCGGACGACCAATCCGCCATCGACAGCAATCACCTCGAAAGGCCAGCTCCTGTCGCACAGGACCCTTTGCCCTTCCAGCTCGAACCGAAACTCGAGCACTGATGCCGTCGGCCACCCTATCTGGCACACGTCTGGCCACTCTCTGTGGCACACTGCACGCAGCCAGACACCTCCCTGGATCTGGTTCCAGAAGAAGAGATCAAGTCCTGGATCTGATTATCTCTGAAGCTGATTCCGGCTGCTGAGAGTGCGCCGAGGCTGGAGGGGCGATCAGTATCGCAGGATCCGCCGCTCCGCGATCACGTTCTCGATGTGGGTCTTGGTGATGACCTGGTCGCGAGCGATGAAACCCGCGTAGAGCGCCTGGGTGCAGACGTCGTCGATGGCGCGCAGCCGACCTTGTGCCTCCTCCAAGACCAGTTCGACCGCGTCGGGCTCAATGACATCTGGGTTGCCGCCGGCAGTCCGCACGCGATGGGCGAGGTACCGGCGTCCTTCCTCGACGTCGACCGGTTGCACCCCTGTACGTGTTTCTTGGGCTCATGCTCGTGCTGTCTGTCGCTGGCGCGTTCGCCCTGTGGATCGATTCCAGACGACCTGCGCGCGAGCACCAGGCGTACCGTGTCCTGCGCGACCACAGGGCCGCGATCGTGTGGTTCTATGTCAGGCGCAGCAGCAGCTCCAGGATCGTCATCTTCCTGCGGAATGGGACCGGAGTCGATCTGCTCATCCGCGCGGACCGCGAGGAGGCGCTGATGCAAAGGGTCGGTGAGCTGGCGCCGACAGCCCTCGCTGGGTAACTGCCTGAGATCGAGAGGGGCTTTGTCCGCGATCCGAGCCTGCAAGGGTTTGCCCTGCGCAGCGATGCTGGAGCCTGATACGCCGCGGGGTCGGGCTCGGGTCAGACCCGAGCGTCATGTTTCCAGTCGTCTACCAACCGGAGTATATCTACTCAATCCAACGGACGGGAGACACGGTGAGCCTCGAGGCATGAGCGCCTCTCGCAAGCAGGGAACCCGCGCGGTCCTCCAGCGGAGCCGGGCACGGAGGCAAGGCGTGCCCAGAATGTGCGCGTCGTCAGCGGGGTCGCCAACCCGACGGGCTGCCAGTGATGGAATGCCGCTCTGTTGACTGGCAGGCTCTCGGAGCCTTCGGTGACGCCACGGAGATTCCCACGAGTTGACTCGCCTGGAGCAGGCCCTGCAGCGCGGAAGAGACTGGAAGCCTGCCTGGGAACGACTCCTGGCCCTCAAGAAGAAGGCGGCAGGGCCGCCCGAAGCGGCAGGGCCGCCCCAGGGCTGACCAGCCGCGCTGGATAGCTGATACGGACGGGCGCTACTCGCCTGTGCCCGAGCCTGTGCCCGAGCCGGAGAATGCGACGTCTACCGCGTTCCCCCCGAAGCGGATGTCGATCACGACGCCCTGTCTGCTGATCGTGATGCTCACGGTGAGCTTCCCTTCCGGAAGCACGGGCTCACCCGTCGCGACCGTTGCGCCGAGCTCGCGGACCACGACCCCCTTGGCGTCCAGGAGCTGCGCCACCCAGGCGCCTCTCTGGGTGCGATGGCGCATCACCTTGACCGTGTAGAAACCGCGCGCGACCTCCATTCCCTGCGGGAGGTTGAGGTATACGAACATCAGCGGCGCGCCACCCTCCAGATCGGCAATGGTGACTCGCGTGACACCTTCGAGGGCGGCATTGACCACGAGCACGTCGTTCCTCGAGCCGATCACCAGTTTGTCCGCGAGGAGTGCCGCACCAGTATTTCTGGCGGCCTTCTGCATCGCTGCGGTTACGGTCTGACGCAAGCTCTGGTTGGCTTGCACGATCTCCTGGCCGGGTCCTTCCTGGCCATGGAGCGAGCTACCAATGCACAGGATCGCAAGCAGAACACCCGCGATGCGCTGCGAAAGAGCACGGAGTGGGAGAGAGTGCATGTTGAGGCCCTCGAAACATGGGTTCCCAGAAGCGGACACCCTGTGCAACCGACCACACTGAAAGGAAGGTGTCGCTAGAATCCCCGGAGACTGCCCTGTTCCTCAACAGACCTGTTGCAAATGCAGGCCCACGCAGAACGGCGATGGCGACCGACGCGCGCAGAGCGGCAGCTCTCTCTGCGAGGTCTGCAGCCCCGGGCACCGGGCTTGACGCGGCACGCCGCCGCGGCCGCTAGAGGACGCAGGGAGGGGACGAGCGGCGGCGGAAGGGACTGATGGCGCTTGGTCTCCTGCGGCTCCCTGGGACCAAACGACACACTGCCGATCTGACGCACGCCAGGTCGGTTCCGACACATCTGTCAACACCGTGTCCAACAGGCCGCTGCGTCAAGATGGGGGGTGCGCGCCGGGCCTCCAGGCACGAATCCCGACACTCGCAAGCGGGGCAGCCAGGCGAGGTTGCGCGTCTGCTTGCGTTCCGTCGCGCTCTCAGCGACACTAGCCCCAAATTCGAGGGCTTGCGGGAAGACACCGCGCGTTTCCCCACTGCCCAGGGATCGGCACGCTCGAGCAGGCGCGGGCGGCCCGTCTTCCACCTCAGTCTCGCTGTGAGCCATGGCCAAGCAAAACGGTTTCGGGACTTTTGGGGGCGTCTTCACCCCCTGCACCCTGACCATCCTGGGCCTGATCATGTTCCTGCGCTTCGGCCAGGTCGTCGGTCACTCCGGAGTTCTGTTCGCGCTGATCATCGTGCTGAGCAGCAAGGCGATCACGACGCTGACCAGCCTGTCTCTGTCGGCGATCGCGACCAACACGAGGGTCAAGGGCAGCGCCACCTACTAGCTGATCAGCCGCAGCCTCGGGGTCGAGTTCGGGGGCGCGATCGGGATCGTGTTCTAACTCGCCCAGGCCATCTCGGTCGCGTTGTACGTGATCGGCTTCACCGAAGCGCTGGTCGCCACCGTTCCGGCGCTGAAAGACCACTTCACCAGCGTCGCGACCTTCTTCAACCTGCTGACCTTCATCTGCGTCTACATTGGCGCCGGTTGGACGATCAAGGTCCAGTACGGGATCCTCGCCATCCTTGCCGCGGCCCTGGTCTCTTTCTATACCGGCGCGATCGGTTCCTTTGACGCCACCGTGCTCCTGGACAACCTGTTTAAATCCTCAAGCGACCTCGCGAGGGGCGCCTGCCTTCCTTCTTTCTCCGTAGTGCCCCCTATCCTCTTCCCCCAACGAAACATCCTGCGAACAAAACACTTAAGCACACCCAGCTCCATCCCCGCCCATCCCCGTTTCCCTCCTGTCGATCTGGATGTTGAGGGTTCGAGTCCCTTCGGGGTCGTTAGCAGCGAAGCGAGAAGCCTGGCCTTGTGCCGGGCTCTTTCGATTGTTGGGGTGCAGACGGCGTCCACACTCCCGCCGCTCCCTCAATCTGTTCACCCGTTCGCGAAGTTCCCTCTCCACACCTCGCATGCCGAAGCGATCGGGCGGAGTGACCTGGATCAACGCGACATCGACGGGAACCCGACAGCCGCGGCTCAGCGCCGGAATCTGGGAGCGAGAGACGGGAGTATAGTCTGCCCGTCCCTCCCGCACGGCATCGCGGACGTTGGGTCCTACAAAGCTCGCATTGTGTTGGAACTGATCGTGCTTCCTCAGGCGTCGATAGGATCACCGCCGCCGGTGGGCCCGGCCAGGATCTCGAAAGCGCGGTGCGTACTGATGAACACGCGTTCCTCATCTAGACTCGAGATAAACTCCGACCGTCTCAACCTGTCCATGACGGGTCCCTTGACTTCGGCCAGGTAGAAGCGGACTCCAGCTTCCTCTAGCTTCCGTCGCAGCGACACGAGCGTTTCGACTCCGCTGATGTCGATCGCGTTGACACCTGCGCAGATCAACACGACATGCCTCAGCCTGGATCGCTCCGCGACCAGCCTCGTGACGAGCTCCTCCAGGAAGCGACAATTCGCAAAGTAGAGGCTCTCGTCGAAGCGCAGCAATAGAAGGCTCGGATGGGTTGTGACCTCGTGTCGGAGCACGTTGCGGAAGTGCTCGCTGTCGCCGACCCGTCCGACAATTGCATAGTGGGGCCGGCTGGTTCGCCAGAGGAAGAGCACAAGGGCTGTCGCGACTCCCACGAGGATTCCGACCTCCGCGCCGCCCGCAAGCACGGCGAGGAGGGTCACCAATAGACATGCGGCATCCCTCTTGTCGTAGCGCCAGGCTCTGATCAGCGCCTGAATGTCGAAAAGGGGGAACACCAGCATGATGATGAGGGCGGCCAGGACCGCTTGGGGGAGGTGGTAGAGGAGCGGCCCAAGAACCGCAACGGCGATGAGCATCGTCAAGCCCGTAAAGACGGAAGCCAGTCCGGAGCTGGCGCCCGCTTCTGCGTTGATGGCGGAGCCGCTCAGGCTGCCAGCAACGGGTAGCCCACCGAGGATGCTGGCGGTCCCGTTCGCAACACCGAGAGCCAGGAGCTCCTGGTTCGGTGAAACCGCCTGCCTCTTGCGACCTGCGAGGGCAGCACCTACCGAATAGGTCTCGACAAAGGCGACGAAGGCAATGGCGAGGGCCGCTGGCCAGAGCTCCGCCCAGTGTGACCATTCCGGCGCCGTGAGGGCCGGAAGTCCTGAGGGGACGGTGCCGACGACATGCAATCCGACGTTTCGCTCGAGATCCACTCCCCACGAGACGATGACTGCAAGAACGATGACGATCAAGGGTGCGGTCCTCTTGATGGCCTTGGCATAGGCGGCAGAGCCGCGGTGCATGAGCCACTTGGGAATTGCAAAGCGGAGGGCGAGGAGAAAGACGACCGAAGCCGAGCCGAGAATGACGTTCGGCCCCTTCGCGTCTTGCAAGCCCTTGGCGAGAGCCCACAATTGTTCGAGCGGATACTCGGTACGCGGAAGCTCGATCCCGGCCAAGTATTTGACCTGACTGAGGATGATGATCGCCCCTGCTCCAGACGTGAAACCAGCAATCACAGGGTGGCTGAGCAGATTCGCCAGGAATCCCAGCCGCAGTAGGGCCATCAGCCCGTGAATCAATCCTACGAGCAGGGCGAGTGAAAGTACCAGGCCGACCGCTTCCGAGGGGGTCGCGGCTTGGCTCTTGACCGTGGCGGCGACGAGGAGGCAGACCACCGCCGTCGGACCAACGCTGACGACGCGGCTGCTACCGAGCAATCCGTAGACGATCAGCGGGAAGATGCTCGCGTAGAGCCCCATCTGCGGAGGCATTCCGGCCAATTGAGCCAGGGCCAGGCTTTTCGGGAGGATGGTGGTGGCAACAATGACCCCCGCGAGGGCGTCGCTACGCACATCAGTCCAGGCATACTCGCGAAGAACCCCGATCAGGGGCAACATTCTAGCAACGCGGTTCTTTGAAGTTTGCGTCATACCGAACACGAAGCTGGAGTTACGTCGTCGAATCTACCGGGTATCCGGCCTTGTTCCAGGCGATCATCCCGCCTGACAACACGGTCACATGGCTGAAACCCGCCTGGGTCAGGATCTGCGCAGCGGTATGGGCGCGGCCTCCGGAGCGGCAGACAGTGACGATCTCCGCTTGCTTGTGGCGATCCAGATCCTTCAAACGGCTCGGGAGCTGAGCGATCGGAACATGCACGCTGTCCGCGATATGGCCGAGATCGCCTGTGAGCTCGCTGGCTTCACGAACGTCCAGCAGAAGTGGCTTTTCATTCTCGGCCAGTCGCCGTTTGAGCTCAGCTACGGGTAGGTTCGCGACCTGGATGTCGTTGACACCGTGTGCCAGGGTTCCTTTGATCTCGCAAGCCGGCACGTCGACGGGGATCCAGGCAGCCTTCGGATCGCGGGCGCACGCATAGTTCGCCTGTAGCACGTCCTTCATCCATTCGGCCGGACCGAGCTTGAGGTCCTCCAGGTAGCGGACGAACTCCGCCCTGGTGCGTCGGTGTAGGTGAGGATTGCGGAGCTTCTGCTCGCGGAGGCATGAAGGCTCCCGATTGCGGTACTCGTGAGCCGGGTAGACGACCAGCTCGCCGTCGAGCCCTAGAATGCGTTGCAGGCTGTCAAAATGCTCTGCCGGGTCACCACCTGGCAGATCGTCGCGCCCTGCGCCCGCGTCGTCGAGAAAAAGTGTATCGCCCGTGAAGATCTTGTCGGGGAAGACCAGACAGACACCATCCTTGGTATGCCCTGGGGTGTGAAGAACCGTCACGGGGATGGGTCCGAGGTGGCATTGGAAACCGTCGGCGACACGAAACGTCACACAATGTGCCGGAGCGCTCGTGTGCATGACGTACTCGCAAGACGTCAGATCCTTGAGAGCTGCAGCTCCCGAGATGTGATCGGCGTGCGTATGCGTGTCGATCACGTGTGTCAAACGGAGTTTTCTTTGATCGAGGAGCCTCATGTAGTCGGAGACATGCTCCAGCACCGGATCGATCATGGCGACTTCTGGTGATCCTTCGACCCCCACAAGGTAGCTTCGGCAAGCACCTGGATTGAGTTGCTCAAATATGGTCTTCATCATATCTCCCTTTTTGATGGGTCATTCGGTGACAGGGTTGGAAATGATGCAGCCGGTTGGGCCGGGGGATTGCCAAGGCGGTGGTGGAGGGCACCGAAGACATAGATCCCCGCAAGTAGGCTGAACCGAGAACCCATGCGACTTCGCATAGGACGATGTGGGGAACGAAGAGTCGCTCCTCTGTGTCGACCGTGCCCTCGATCAACGCGACTGCCTGCCTTGCTTGTTCGGGCTCGTCTTCAACCAGGTAGCGAATCAACACATTGGTATCGAGACCGATCACTTGGACGCCTCGGCCCTGATTGCAGCCTCTATATCCTCGATCGTGACGCCTTTTCTCCGGGGCCGAACACTGCCTCGTAAGCTGCGAATATCGACAGTCTCGGGCTCGATGAAGACTCTGCAATCATCGGACTGGTAGAAGACGACTCTATCGCCTGGCGAACACCCAACGCCTCCCGAATCGCCTTTGGAATTGTGATTTGTCCTTGGGTCGTCATCGTGGAAGTCGGCATCTCATTACCAGAAGTAAGGAGTCTTGTCCGTCAGGATACTCACGCTTGCGGCGAGTCGCAAGCGCAGCTCCCCGGACAACCTGGGCGCTGGGAGGTTATGAGGCATACCCTAGTGGGAAGATCTCTACAGATTCTGGAGCTCTGCGGTGCCGCAGGGCATGTCTGGCTTCGCCTCAATGCAAGGGAGAAAAATCGTGCCCACGTCGAGAGACTCGATGAAACGCGTCCGGGAGATCCTGAGAAACAAGAGTCTGGAGACCGCATCGCGGTTGTCGGGGCGAGCTCCGATCTCGCGAAGTACGGCAACATCCTCGTCAAGAACCTGAAAGCCAAAGGCTATACGGTGATACCCATCAATCCAAGGGCCGATGTGATCGCCGAGTTGAAGGCCTGTTCCAACCTGGCGGAAGCTACGGTGGACGGTCCAATCCACATCGTGAACTTCGTGACTCCGCCTCCGGTGACCCGCAAGGTGCTAGAAGAAGTCGCGACACTCGGACTGCCCGTGGCTTGGCTGCAGGAGGGCAGCTTCGACCAGGATGTCCTCGACTTTGCCGCGAAGGCACCATTCACCACCATCGACGATGCATGCATCATGGTCGTCAGCAGCCTCTGAGCGACCTTCCTGCACAGACAACGGGTGGAGATGCGCCTATTCGAGCCGGAGGAACTCGCCATTCCGGCTCGTCATTTTCCGGCAGCATTTTACATCGTAGGGAAGATTTTTCGCTATGATTGCTACATGATCCCAGTGATCGAGAACCCATGAAAAGGCGATTCCTTGAGCCTTGCCAAACTCAGAAGCGTGTTGTGCCTGTTGTTTGGGGCTGGAATCTTCGTCCTGCTCATCCTCGCCATCAACGGGACGTTCTCCGCGGGAATCATCGAGCCGGCCAGGCTCTCTCTGCCACCTCCCTTGCAAGATCCCGAGCTCACTGTGTTCGCCAGCCGTGAACAGATCGCCATCTGGTACGAAGCTGTAGGGACGGTGCAGTCCGAGACGAGGGTCAACATCGCCTCCCAGGTCACTGGTGTGGTCTTGGAGATCCGCGTGGTTTCGGGAGACACCGTCCACACCGGCGAAGTTTTGATCCGGCTCGAGGACCGGGAGCTTCAGAGTCGCCGGATTCAAGCACTGGAGGCGAAGAATGCAGCAGTCGCGGCGCTGAAGCAGGCCGAGACGGAATACGCCCGGATCCTGACGCTAGCAGAGAACAGGAGGGCCTCGCAGAGGGATCAGGATGCTGCGTTGTCGAGCTTCCAGCAGGCAGAGGCGGGCATGAAACGCGCGGCGGAGATGGCCGAGGAGGCCGAGGTCGCCCTGGGACATGCCACGCTGCGCGCCTCTTCGGAGGGAATCGTGGACCGCCGGTTGGCCGAACCGGGCGACCTGGCCTACCCCGGCAAGGTCCTCTTGCTCCTGCACAACCCCGAGAAGCTTCGGCTCGAAGCGAACGTGAGGGAGGGAATGATCGGCCAGCTGAGCTACCGGGACTCCGTCGGGGTCACCATCACCGCCAGGCAGGCCGACCTCACCGGAGTGGTGGCCGAGATCATCCCCTCGGCGGATCCCATCAGCCGCAGCTTCTCCGTGAAAGTCGACCTGCCACCCCATGCGGGACTCTTTCCGGGTATGTTCGGCAAGCTCCGCCTGCAGATCGGCTGGCGGGAAGCCGTGTTGGTGCCCGCGCAGGCAGTCCGCACCGTGGGACAACTCAACACAGTGTTGGTCCGTGAAACGGACGGCGCCTGGAGGCGGCGGTTCGTCTCCGTAGGGGGCATGGTGGACGAAGAGAGGCTCGAGATCCTGTCTGGCCTCGACGGTGGCGAGCCAATCGGTCTGCGCTGACGGGAAGTCCCGCATTTGCCCGAGGAGGACGGTGTCATGCCCGGCGACAATGACAGACCCCGAGGCCTGCTCGTGGGAATCTCCAGCCGCTTTCTGGATGGCAGGCTGGCTCCGCTGCTCATCCTCGTCGCCGTCTCCGTGGGCATCGCGTCGATCCTTGGAACACCACGGGAAGAGGATCCGCAGATCGTCGTACCCATGGCAGACATCTACGTGAGTTATCCCGGAGGCAGCGCGGAGGAGGTGGAGGACCTCGTGGCGACTCCACTGGAGAAGCTCATCTGGCAGATCGATGGCGTGGAGCACGTGTACTCCATCTCCCGCCGCGACGAAGCGGTCATCACGGCCCGGTTCTATGTCGGAACGGACCCTGAGCGCGCCATGGTCAGGCTCCGCAATCGGATCCAACGCCATCTGGACGAGGCTCCTCCGGGTGTCTCGGGTTGGCTGATAAAGCCCATCGAGATCGACGATGTCCCGATCGTGACCATCACCCTTTACTCCATGAGCCCGGAGTGTGGCCCGGATCGCCTCCGCCGGGTCGGAGAAGAGGTCCTGACGCGGCTCGCCAGGGTCAAGAACACGTCCCGCACGGAGATCGTAGGAGGCCTACCCAGGGAGATCCGGGTCGAGCTCGATCCCGAGCGGCTGCAGGCCCGGAACCTCTCGCCATTAGAGATCCATCGGCAGCTGCAGGTGGCGGACGCCTCTGTGTCGGCCGGGAGTTTCGACCGGGGAAACCGTCACATCGACGTCACCTGCGGCCCCTTTCTGAGCAGCCGGGAGGATGTGGCGGAGCTGGTGGTCAAAGTCCACGAAGGCAGACCGGTCTACCTGTCCGACGTCGCTACGGTCATCGACGGCCCCGTGAGACCCGAGTCCTACGCGCACATCGGTTTTGGATCGGCCGGGCTCGAAGAATCGGGTATTCCCGGAATCCGGGTCGATGCCGCCATGCCGGCCGTAACGCTGGCGATCGCCAAAAAAAGAGGCACGAACGCCGTCACAGTCGCCGACGAGATCCTGCAGCTGTTTAGACAGTTACACGGGAGCGTGATCCCGACGCATGTACGGTACGCCGTCACTCGCAACTATGGAGAGACAGCGGACGCCAAGGTGAACGACCTGCTCTCCTCCCTGTTGTTCGCCTTGTTGACCGTAGTGGGGCTGCTGTTCTTGTTTCTCGGTTGGCGGGAAGCGCTGGTTGTCGCTTGCTCCGTACCCATCACCTTTGGTCTCGCCCTGTTCCTGAACTGGCAGCTGGGATACACTATCAACAGAGTCACCCTGTTCGCGCTCATCCTGTCGCTGGGCATGGTCGTGGATGACCCCATCACCAACGTCGACAACATTCAGCGTCACATCCTCATGCGCAAGCGCGGTCCGCTCCTGGCAACGCTCTGGGGACTGCACGAGGTGTTGCCGCCAGTGATCATGTCGACGCTCACCATCGTGGTCTCCTTCCTGCCCTTGTTCTTCATCTCCGGCATGATGGGGCCATACATGGCACCCATGGCGATCAACGTACCTCTTACGGTCGTCTTCTCTACCGTCAGCGCACTGACGATCGTCCCCTGGCTGGCCTATCTCTTGCTCCGCCATAAGGGGAGTGGAGACGCTTCCACGGGTCGGGACGTCGTCCCCGGTTGGGTACGGTCCGCCTATCGCAAGGTGCTGACGCCTCTGATCGCCAGCAAGTGGCGCGGGATCGGTTTTCTGCTGGTGGTATGCCTGCTGTTCGTCGGCTCCAGTGCGCTGGTACCAGGCAGACTGATTCCGCTCAAGATGCTGCCGTTCGACAACAAAAACGAGCTCGCCCTGAAGCTCGACATGCCGGAAGGGACGACCCTGGAGGCGACGGCCGCCGCTCTCCAACGCTTCGAGGAGGTCCTGGCCCGGGCTCCGGAGGTCGCCTACCGGGTGTCCTATGCCGGTGTCGCCAGCCCGATGGACTTCAACGACCTCGTACGCCATGACTATCTGCGTCGGGGCCCGAACGTGGGAGAGATCCGCGTCAATCTTGTCGACAAGTCGCGCCGGCGGCAGCAGAGCCACGAGATCGCGCTGCGGCTTCGAGCCGAGTTGGAGGCCGTGTGCGCTACCCTCAGGGAGGAACAGATCGCGCGGGGGCTGAGTGGTGACATCCAGGTGAAGATCGTCGAGGTGCCCCCAGGGCCGCCGGTGCTCGCCACGCTGGTCGCAGAGATCCACGGCTCGGAGGACCTGGCCTACGCCAGGTTGATCAGCGCCGCGCACGTGTTGAAAGAGAGGCTTACCGACCACGCGGGCGTCCACGAGATCGATGACATGTCCACGACGCCGTCCGAGCGTCTGGACTTCTTGCTGGACAAGGAGAAGGCGGGGCTGCATGGCATCACGACCGAGGAGGTCGTCCAGACGATCGGCCTGGCTCTCGGAGGAAGCACTCCCACCACCGTCCATGTGCCCCGCGAGCGTCAACCGCTGCTGTTGCGGGTCGAACTTCCACTGGAGCAGCGGTCAGGGGGACCCGAACTCACGCGGATCGCGGTCAAGGGCAGCGATGGTCAGCTTGTGCCCCTGGCAGAGTTGGGGAGCTTCAGCTGGATCACGGCGGATCAGCCCATCTATCACAAAGACCTGGCGAGGGTGGTCTTTGTCACCGCAGAGGTTGTAGGCGCGTCGCCAGGGCTGATCGTCCTCGACCTGATGGACGACCTCGCTCGGCATCCGCTCCCCGATGGCACCGTCGCGGTGTTCGACAGCGAGGGCGAGTGGAAGATCACCGTGGATGTGTTCAGAGACCTCGGCCTGGCTTTCGGCGCGGCGTTGATCGCGATCTATGTGCTGATTGTGATCGAGACCTCGTCCTTTTTCATGCCCCTGGTCATCATGACGGCCATTCCCCTCACAGCCATCGGGATCCTGCCCGGCTTCACTTTCTTGAACTTGACTTTGAGCCAACCGGTCGGAGGCTTGGAGAATCCCGTGTTTTTCACGGCCACGGCGATGATCGGCATGATCGCACTCGGCGGGATTGTGGTCCGCAACTCCATCGTCCTTATCGATTTCATCAAGGGCGCCATCAAGAGCGGAAGCACCAAAAAGGAAGCGCTACTGGAGAGTGGCGCCGTCCGTCTGCGTCCCATCGTCCTCACCGCGATCACGACAGCCCTCGGCGCCTGGCCCATCACTTTGGACCCTATTTTCTCGGGTCTGGCGTGGTCGCTGATTTTCGGCCTGGTCGCCTCCACACTGTTCACTCTTCTGGTGATCCCTGTGGTGTACTCCCTGGTCTATGGCGAGGGCTCCTCCTGAGAACGGTAGCTGGGCGATCTTGCAGAGACAGAATATTGCCATGATGAGCCCGAACCCGAGGCTGCTTGAAGCGACATCAACCGGTGCAGATCAGCTTCCCCATGCCGAGCATTGTTGGTCTACCGAGCGCAGGCGTTTTACCGGTGTGCAGGGCTGCCTGCGGCGAACAGGCGGCATCCGAGCCAGGCGGAGAATCCACGAATCATCAGGAACCAAAGCCGGGTCCAGAGTTGCCTGCCGGGCTGCCTCCGGTGTTGTTTCCGGAAGATCCACCCGCGTCGCCACCTCCGGTGTTGCCTCCGGGAAGTCCGCCTGCGTCGCCACTTCCCGTATTGCCAGCATCGCCGGTGATGCCACCGGCGTCAGTCCATCCGACAAGACTGATGCCATCCGGGAACACCTGTCTCGAGCGGCTGTGGGCGCTGAACGCGCTGGAGTGAAGTTCAAGGCCTCTCCTGCCGGGAGGTCACCAGCACGAAAGCTTGTTGGCGGATCCGACTCCGATCCCGCGTCCGAGGCCGGTTCCGAGCCCGATTCTGATCCCGACCCTGGAAGACCGAGGGGACCGAGGACCGAGCTCAGCGTTCGATCGCGATCAGACGCCAAATTTCGGTCGCGGAGCCAGGGTTCGCGGCCCTGTGCTGTTGAGCTTCGTCGCCCGGTTTGTTTCGAAAGCCAGGTTCGAATGCACGGCGCAGTCGTATGGCTGCTCGGGGCGTGGTCGACGGTCGGCAGTCGCCCTGGGCGCAGACCCCAACGTCTTCGAAACCAACGAAATGCGTAGCAAACAAGGCCGCTCGGGCCGGGTTGGGCTCATCGAGCGCCGCCCAGGGCGGAGTGGACCGGCTGGAATCTGAGCCAGGCGATTCTGCGCAGGCTGATTCAGGGCCAGGCTCGCCGTCCTTTCCCGGCCGACCTCGAGGGCAGGATGCACCACCTGGACGCCAGGTCCGCCAACGGCGATGCTGACGGGAGTGACAGCTCCCGAGGGCACGATGCGACGCTTCTTCCACGTCTGCGACCGCGAGACCGCGGCGATGGACAACCTGCTGTTCGCGGCCTGCGAGGCGCGGCAGATCTCCTACCAGGCGGTCTGGCTCCCCCTGTTCGACTACACCGACCCGCCCGCTCTCGAGGCCGGCGACCTGCTCTACCGCTCGGCGGTCGACGCGCACGCGCACTCCGCCGAGCAGGTGCTGTGGAAGCCCGGGGTCGGGAGCTTCTACCGCTGCGAGCGGCGGCTGTTCGCGCCCTGGTCCTTCCCCAGCCTGCGCCTGGCTCGCGAGGGCCTGCCGGTTCCGCACGCCATTCCGTACGCGTGCGCCCAGCGCCCGGTGCTCCGCGGGTATGTCGGCCAGCTCGGCGGCTTCCCGCTGATCGTCAAGGTCTCCGGAGGAGAAGGCGGCGTCGGCGTCATGCAGGTCGACTCACTGCCCGGTCTGCACTCGCTGGTCGACCATCTCGGCGGGCGGGAAGCACAGCTGATGGAGCTGATCCCGGACGCCGAGTGCTGGCGGGTGGTCGTGGTCGGCGACCGCGCCGTCGCGGGTTACCGGCAGGTGCCGCGCCAGGACGACTTCCGCAGTGTGCTCAGTGACGTGGCCGAGGACTACTTCGCGGACGTCGAGGCTGTCGCGCCCGAGCTCGCCGCCCTCGCCGTGCGCGCAGTGCACTGTCTGGATCTCGCCTTCGGGGGGGTCGACCTGTTGCGCTCCGCCTCGCGGCAGGTGGTGCTCGAGGTCAACTTCCCTTGCTATTGGCCCATCGCCCAGGAACGTACCGGCGTCGACGTCGCCGGGGCGATGCTCGACTGGCTCAGAGCGCAGGCCGACGCGCCGCCTGCTCCAGAGGGGCGTACACGAACCAGGTGATGGTCGTCTTCAGGCCGCCCTCGACCCGCAAGCCCTCGTGCCGCGCTGACAGATCCTCGCGGCCATCGGGCAGGTAGTTGTACCACCAGACGAGCTGGCCCGGGCACGGAGGCACCTGCAGGCCGGAGATCTCGAAGCGGGTCTCGCCGCCGCGCTCGGGCGCTTTCAGGCACAGCATCGCGCTCGCGAGCAGGTGCACGCCCGCGAACTCGTAGCTGTCGAGGTGTGGCGGATGGGCTTCTCCGCGGGCATAGCGGCGGAAGCGGAAAGTGTCGGCGACCTGATTGCGAAGACCGAGCTGCGCGTCGATGCGAGCGGCGAGGGCGGCGAGCAGGGGGTCCCAAGCGACGGGCAGCTCGTAGCAGAAGCCGGTCGCGTCGTGGTCGGGGCAGACCCCCTCGGCGTCGATGCGGTCCCAGTTGCCCGCGACGTCGAGCACGCGCTCACACTCCTCGCTCGAGGCGAAACACGGGCGCGCAAAAACGGCGGGGACGCGCGAGAGGCGCTGGGCGTGGGGAGGCACGGGACGCTACAGGGACCCGGCCATGTCGCTGATGGCGTCCAGGGCCTTGCTGACAGCCTGGCGGTTGACGCCGTCCTTGCCGGTCAGGTTGCTGATGAGCTTCCGGATCATGTTGTCGACGCGCTGGAGATCTTGCTTGAGCGCGCCCTGTTCCCCCTTGCTCAGGGACTGCATCTGGACGTAGATGTCTCCGTCGGTCTCGGGCTGTTGCCCTTGCTTTGCTTTGCGCTCGGCGTTCGTCTTGCTGTCGCTTTGGGTTTCTTTGGTCCGGCGTTCGAGGTTCTTCTGCAGCTGGCTCGCGACTCCCTCGGAACGGCTGTGGAAACGGGACTTCTTGCGATCGCGACCCTTTCTCTTGCGCTCCTCCCACTGGCCCTTGGCCGCGGAGTTGTTGCCGTTGCTGCTGCTGACTGACATCGTGTTCTCCTTCGTACAACCGCGTGGATTCTTCGATTGTACCGATCGTCCAGGGCTTCCTGAATCTCCGCTGCGATCTTCGCTTGCCACCACCAACCGACCGAGCCCGATGGAAGTCATCGCCTACGCCATCACGTGGTCTTCTCCCTGATCAGCCTCGAGCGGCTCGCGGCCCTCATCTGAGGTGGGAAGGTGCACCGCTTCGGCGATACGTCGAGCTGAGCTGCGGGGCCACCTGAACAAGCACCGCGGAGCAAGATGTGACGTCACGCAGAGCGTCTCGCGGGTCTGGTCTTCGATCCCGACGCCATCCGCCACCAGGGGGTCCTGCTTCCCCAGCCCTCCCATTGGCGGTACGACGATGCCCTGACGTTCCTCCCCTTCGTCGCCCTGCTGCGGGCGCGAGGACGCTGCGGTTGGCGCACAGCCCAGGGACGCCTGGTGGCGGTGCTGGTCGGTGCCTTGCTGCTGGTCTCAGGGGCCCCTGGCGGACTCTACGCGCTGCCCGCTCTCTGCGGCGCTGTCAGCTTTGCGGCGAGCCGTCTTGTCTGGATGCTGGTGCTGGGCTACCCGTTGCTGGCGGCCGACAGAGAGGCCCCTGGGCCACGGGGTCCAACCGCCGGGCCATGCCTCCGCGCCGCCTGCGGCGGAGGCAAGACGTCGTATCTGCCCTATCAAAGACATTGTGGATGCTTTGTCTACCTTTCGCGCTCGAAGATGGTCTACTGCAGGGGCCCGGCGCCAGAGCGGAGTCCGATTACCCGCCAGGATTGACCTCGCGGGCAACGGCATGGAGGGGCACCTGGCTGTGGCGGAGTTGCCGTGTTTGTTCCGCCCGATCACAGCGCTTGCAGCTGTCCAGATGAGGGCTGAGCGCTCTGGTTGAGGCCGGGGCGGCCGGGCATTGCGAGCGGGTATCAAGGGGCGTGCACTACGACAAGAGGAGCAAGAAACCCAGGCGACAGCGGCAAGTGCTCCCAAGGGTGTCAGACAACAGCCCGTCAGCGCAGAGGCGCGCCCGTGAGCCGTGACGATGGATCTCTAATGGTCCGCACAACGAACAACCTACGATCCCTACACGAAACGAGATGCCATGAGACTAGCGATTCTGTCCCGAGAGCCAGACACCTACAGCACACGAAGACTGATCGAGGCTTGCGAGAAACGTGGGTACGAAGCCAAGGTGCTCAATACTCTGAAATTCGCCATAGACCTCGAGCGAGCCAACCCGAAGCTCTACTACCGCCAGAAGAAGCTTGCCGGCTACGATGCCGTCCTTCCACGCATCGGAGCCTCTGTAACCTACTTCGGCACGGCAGTCGTCCGGCAATTCCAGCAGATGAACGTGTTTTGTGCCAACTCTGCCGACGGGATCTTGAATTCCCGCGACAAGCTCAGGAGTTTTCAGATCTTGAGCCGTCACAAGATCGGGATTCCGGCGACCACCTTTGTCAGGGACAAGAAGGATGTGCTGCCCGCGATTGAACGGGTCGGCGGGGCTCCTGTGGTGATCAAGCTGCTGGAGGGGACGCAGGGGATCGGTGTGCTTCTCGCGCATACGTTGGAAGTCGCGAACTCGATGATCGAGTTGCTGCAGAGCCAGAAACAGAATGTCCTCATCCAGAAGTTCGTTGCTGAGAGCAAGGGAAGAGACGTGCGCGCCATCGTCGTGGGAGACCGTGTCGTGGCGGCGATGCGTCGGGTCGCGCAGGGGCAGGAATTCCGCAGCAACGTGCATCGCGGCGGCCTCACTGAGCAGGTTGAGCTCGACGAGGCGTACCGGGAAACCGCGATCCGAGCGACCCAGATCATGGGCCTGGGCATTGCCGGAGTGGACATGCTGGAGAGCGCGAGAGGCCCGCAGATCATGGAGCTGAACTCCTCCCCCGGACTCGAGGGGATCGAGAACTGCACCCAACTGGATGTGGCTGGTGCCTTCGTCGATTACATTGCCGCCCAGGTCGACTTCCCGGAAATTGACGTCCGCCAGAGGCTCACCGTAAGTAGAGGGTATGGCGTGTCGGAAATCACCATCCCCGAGGGCTCCGAGTTCGTCGGCAAGACCCTGGTTGCCTCCGGTCTGCGCGAAAAAGACATCAATGTTCTCACCCTGCAACGGGCTGGCAAGACGATCCCGAACCCCATCGCCACAAGGACATTGGAGGCGGACGATCGGCTGACTTGCTTTGGCAAGTTTGCATCGATGAAAGAGCTGATTCCCAAGGCGACGCGTTCCCTCAGGCGCCCCGAGGTGGAATCACTGGATGATGCCTGAACGCGGGCCCGGGTTGATGGCTGAGCCTGCGACTCTGGCCTGGCCCCACTGAAGGCCGTCGTCGCCCCGCCAGCCACTCTCGGGGGCGCGGTCGGATCCGGCCCTGCGGCCGGTCTCAGACCGATGGTCGTCAGTACCAAGCCTCCAAGCTCACGACTTCCCTCAGACAGGAACGTCAAGCATTGATGTCCCTTTCATGTACAGTAGACCCCATACGTTTCTAAGTGCCTGCGTGAGCCGCTCATTCGGCGAGAGGACCCATCCTCCTCATCCACGTCGGCGTAACAAAAGGGGTCCGATGCAGTCACGAACAAAGATCGCGCTCATAGTTTTCTCGGCCGCTCTGCTCAGCCTCGCGGGCTGCAGTGGCGGCTCCGGCTCCAACGGCTACAGCTACGACGTCTATGTCAGCGCCGGGGCTGGTGCTGGTGGCGACGGGACGGTGGCAGACCCGTACCAGACCATCAACGAAGCGCTGGACGACATCGCAGCCTCCCGGGCCTCGGGCAACGCCCCCCCGGCCGTCGTGCACGTAGCTGCCGGCACCTATGTCGAGCAGGTCGCCCTCGAGGAGGGCGTGCATGACAACCTGCTGATCCGGGGCTCTACCATGTGGAACCTCGATCAGGCGGGACGCCTGGACTCCGTCGCCAGCGACGAGACCAAGATCCAGTTTGCTACGACCTCTGGCTTCCCCGGCAACTACGTCGTCTGGGTGATGGCCGACAACGTGACGATCGAGGATGTCGTCGTCGAGGCGGACTTCGGCCCACCGCCAGAGCCGACGGTTGCGCTGACCATCGATCGGGGACGCGGCGTGGTGATCCGAAGGGTGTGGGCCGGCGAGGGCTTCCTCGCGCTCCACGCCCGCGGGGCGACCCTCACGCTGGACAGGACGCTGACTACGGGCCCGGCCGTCGGGACGACCGTTGAAGGGGGGCCTGTGACAGAAGGCGGCGAGTACACCTTGCTGAGCTGTTCCTCCAGAGCCATGGGAAACGCCTACCAGCTCGTCGCGCACGGCGACCAGACCATGCCTTCGGTACCGATCCTCTGGGATGGCGATGAGACTTGCGAGGTCTACGCGGTCGGCTGCCTGGCAGAGGGGGCAGGTCGCGGCTTCCAGGTGATCGCCAACCTGCCAGGCCCCGGTGTCACCCGCAGTGAGAACGAGGGCGACCTGAACGCGACTCTGGTCGCCTGCGAGGCACGCGACAACCAACACGGGATGCGCTTCCTCCCCGACAACTTCGGCTACTCCAACTTCCCCGCCGGCGGAGACGCGGCAGACAGCCGGCTCGTGGTCTCGCTCGACCGCGTCTCGCTTGACAGCAACGACGTGTCTGTCTTCGCCGACGGGGCGAACGCGCCGTATCTCGAGGTCCGGGTCAGCGACCAGGACGGGTCCGCCACCCTGCTGCAGCAGGTTGACGGGTCTGACAACTGGGTGGCTCCCTCTGCGCTCTTCTACAACGGGGTCCAGGTGGCTCCGTAGGGCGCCGCTGATCCCCGGCGGTCTCCGTCCCGCCGGCCGCGCTGGCGAGGGCTTGACGCGCCGCCTGGATGTCGCGCTAAGCACGGCTTCCGACTCGAGCCATCCGGCAACACGCCCGCGACCCTGCTCGGCGTCGGCTCGGCCCTGTTCGCGCTGATCTCGACGACGGCGAATCTCAAGTCAGCCTGGCAGCAGGGCAACGGCGGCCTCGTCTTCGCCAACTTCGAGAATTCGTGTCAAGGTTCCGTACTTTGCTCCAGACTACGCGGGGCGTCGAGCATTTGCGAAGTCTGCGCACTACGGTGGAAGACTGCTGCTCATCAGGTCCCGGCCAGTCGTCCCTGAGAGACGAAGTTGCTCGTGCAGCGCGCCAATGTCAGTCCGGTGATTCTTGCGCATTGTGGTCCTGCAAGAAGCGCTCGATCTGTGTGACATCGAAGGCTGGACAGACCGCTCAACGCTTGCGCCTCGAACTCCCAGTTTGCGTTGTCCCGCGGGCTTCCTCGAGCGCCCAGGCCTATGTGCAGAGGAACCGCACGCGCCGGAGGTAGCGACGCGCTCTCCGGGTGCGAAGGTAGAACGAGCAGGGTCGCCGCGGGCTCGTTCGGCCGCGAGCCACCGCCCCCGAGCGCAGCAGGCGTCGGACATCGGCCTGCACGGCACTCTCGATCCGTGACGGGTTCGGCGTCTCGCCAATGACCGTGGGCCGGCCCTTCAGTGAGACAAGCAAGGCGTCCCGGACCGGCACCCAGAGCTTCTTCCCGTTCGGCCCGCCGCGAACCGGGACATGGCGTCGCAGCGCGATATGCACCCCGGGATGGCCGCCGATCTCGACGCGCGAGCTTCGGCTTGGCGTGTCGCCGACAAAACCCCAGGCGTGCAGCAAACGGCGCCGCGCTCCACGGCCGAAGGACGGCCCGCCGGTGATGGACGCTGGCATGGGAACGGAGCCGGGGTCCAGGGTGATGCCGTGGCGCGCGAAGGCCAGCACGACCCACGTGGCCCAGCCACTGCGTCGCTGACCGACCGCAAGCATCGCCCTGCCGAGTTCGGCGAACGTACGGGGGCGGAGATCTGACTGTAGGCCTTCGACGAGCAGCCCGAAAGCCCCTTTTGTTGCGTCCCAAAGCTGTCCTTCGGTCGGCGCGGGGTGGTGGGCCAGCGCGAACCGCAGGAGGTCGTAGAAAGCGCCAGAGAGCACCTGGCTGTAGCTATGGGGCGTCGCGACGAGCACGTTCGGCGGGCCGTCCGCGGGAAGCTCCTCATGGGGCAGAGAAGTCGCGCGGTGGGTGTTGAGTAGCCGACGGGGGCCAGACACGTTCTCCGCGTACGCTTCTCCTCGCTGCCGGGCTTGTCGGATGGCCTCGGCGAGGCTCTCTCCCATCGCCTCGACGAGGTTCGGGCTACCGATGTCAGGCGACTTCGAGAGCACCGCCCGCCGCACGTCGCGGTCAGCCAGTGAAGCCGTGCAGGCGAAGGCGTCGGCGAAGGCCTCGTGGAGAGCCTGGCTCTCGAGTGCTACCTCCCTCCAAAGATCCGGGCGCACAGTGTCGAGCAGGGCGTGGCCCAACTCGTGGGTCACGGCATCCGCGCTCGCAGCGGCAAAGGTTGGTCCGTCACCGAGCATCGAGAAGCTGAGATACGCGCGGTCGTAGGCCCCCAGCTGCTGGAAGCGTTGGAAGGGTCGCATACGCAGAGTCTTGTTTCGCGCCCAGCGGCGCAAGCTCCCGAACATCTCCTCCCAGCACGCAAGGCCTCGCAAGGCTGCCTCGCGGCATTGCCAGACGGTGAACCCCTTGGAGCCGGGGGCATAAAGTCTCTCGCTGTAACCTCCCGGCCCCTTGAGCAGCGCGTCCCGTCGCCGCTTCGGGTAAGCCTTGACCCGCCTCAACGGTCCGACGGCCGGATCGTTGGGTATGTAGTGGATGGTCATGGTGTGCTTGCCGCCTCGTCGCGGAGGCTGCGGATGGCCTTCTCGAGCTCGAGCTTCTCCTTCCTCCGGCGCAGTGCGTTGAGCTCCTCTTCCTGGCGGGCGTCGATCAGGTTGCCGGCGGCTGTCCCGAGCGTCTTGATCGCTGGGGCGAGGTCGGCGGCATGGGCGTCGACGAAGACCTCCTTGAGCGCTCCGGTCTCGTGGTAGTAGGCGACAGTGAGCTTGAGGTCTGGGTCCCCCGTCGACGATGGCAGGCGGAAGACCTCTCCGAACTGTGCGACGGTGAGCAGCGTTGCGGAGAGATCCTTGCTGGCCTTCGACGTGCGCTCGGTGACGACCGCGGTCAGGCTGTATGGGATGCGGTAGGGGTAGCCGAATTCCGTCAGCTCGAGCTCATTCTGGTCTTTGTCCACCTGAGTGTGGATCGCCGCGATGGTGCGGCCGTGCCCCTGGTCTGCATCACCTGGTGCCATGTCTTCCCAACGCAGGACGAGCGTGCTCCTGGCAGTGCCCGTTCCGACGTAGCCCTTCTTTGGGAGCCCGACCAGGTAGTTGGTCGCGGGAAAGACGACCCCGTTTGCGCTCAAGCCGAACAGCTCCACCTCTGCGGGGGCATGCCCGGGCCGGAAGGCGAAGCGCGCGGGCCAGGGCTTCTTCACGGTGTTGTCGAAATGACGGGTCAAAGACTGCTCAGCCTTCGTCAGCTCGGCGAGGAGGTTCTTGAGCTCGGAGGGCGTCCCCTGACCGGCCCAGAAATCCCCTATTCCGCCCATCAGGAGTCTCCGCGCGTCTCGGCTGGAGTCGATGTCTTGGAGAAACCCCTTTGCACGCTTGATCGAAGCGAGCGTATCGGGGGACGCAATCGTCAGCGGGGGCGCGAACGGAATGAAGAAGCGCCCTGCGATCCCCGCGGCTGTCTCGAGAACCTGCACGGCTGTGTCCAGGGTCTGGTCGACGGCATGGGACTCGCTCGAGGCGATCACGCCGTCTTCGGTCAGGGTGAGCTTGAGGGAGCGGTCGACCAGACACTGCCCCTCGATTTCGATGAAGTACACCTGGTCCGGATCGGTCTCGAAACCGGTCTCGACAGAGGCGGTCTTGACTCTATACGTCCCCGCTGCCGGATACGAGAGCTTGAGCCCGCGGTGGTCGAGTTGCTCACCGATGAACTTGTAGAGAGCCTTGTGGGGGGGCCTCAGGTCGGTCGAATCGAGCGCAGTGCTCCAGGAAGCCACCAGTCTGACCGCTGTCGAGTCTGCGAACTGGTTTCGGGTCAGGATCCCGACGAAGTGCGTATCGTTCGCGATCTTCCGCGTCGCCACCTGCAGCGAGTCTATCGGCTGCTCAAGGACCCTGAACAGGGACCTCCGGGCGACGGCCTCGAGCGCAGCGACCTTCTTGCGCGTGGTCGTGTCGCGGCTGCGCCGGGGCAGCCCGGCGTCTGCGAAGAGTCTGCCGAGTTGTCCCGCGACGACTTCGTCGGTGAATTCGTGCCAGAAGTTGCCGAAGTCCACCTCGGTCTTTTCGACCGGGACTGTGACGGTTACCACGGTGCGCGGCAGTGCGAAGAATGTCCCCGAGGCGAGGTTCGGCGGACTGTTGAGCGTCACTCCCGCGTCCGTGCGCGTTGTCTCGAGGTGGTGCACGACGTGCTTCGATGCGCAGCCGGTAACGACCATCAGAGCAAGCAAC
Organism: Planctomycetota bacterium; assembly: GCA_029260765.1. GTDB lineage: Bacteria > Planctomycetota > J058 > JAJDCP01 > JAJDCP01 > JAJDCP01. The sequence continues at coordinate 1,502 of JAJDCP010000187.1, read as the reverse complement.
AGCCAGGGCACCGGATGGTTTCGGTGTCGTGATGGGTTCATGGTCTTCTTCCTTCCTCTTGCTGGGCGAATGCACGCTTCACAGGTCCGGGAGGCCCCGGCGTTCCGGGAGGCCCCGCCGACAACGGCTCGCGCCAACACTACTACCCTTTACGCCTGTCGCATTGATTGCGGAAAACGCGGTTTTGATCTTGGGGCTGGTCCCAATACCTGTGGTAGACACCGGACCAGGGGAGGCCATCCCGATGAGGCATGGCCACGATCAAGGGGCGGAGAGCGACGGGGAAGAAAAACCTCAGGAAAACCGATTGCTGTCGGACTGCGCGAAGAAGACGGAGGCGTAGCCCAAAATCCGAGCTGGAGACCCGCGTCGGGGGTGATGACCCATCCGGATTTCCGTCCGAATGCGTAGAGCCAGCCGCCGACCTGGGAATCGGATCTGGTCGACCGCCCCATGGATCCCCCAGCTCGCGACCAGCAACCGACAGGCTGCGGCTTCAAGGCGACCTTGAGAGGGGCGGCGCAAGGACTGTTGAAGCGAGGCAGCTCGACCACCTGTCGTCCCGACCTTTTCTCTACTCGCAGGCTGTTGTGCAAGGATCACCCTGGCAGGCGACCCTCCGCGGACTGGAGCAGCCCGAAGCGTTGTTCTGAAGGTTCGACCCGCCACGTAGGCAGGGCCTGCACTCAAGGCGTGATCTCGATGGCCAGCGGCCGATAGAACTCCCCCGATGCGCCCAGCTCGACCACAAAGGGCACAAAGCCCAGGGCCTCGAGGCTTTGTTGGCAGCCGCTGAAGCTGTTCCAGCTGGTGAAGGGGCGGCCGCGCTGGCTGTCGGGCTCGGGGTAGGCCTCGACCCGGGTGGCGCCCAGCTCTTTGGCGAGCCTCAGGACATCCGCCTGTAGCCGATCCTCGACACCGCGTCCCTTCCAATCGGCCCTGGCGACGACGCAGTGCAGGGACCAGGTCTGGGGGCCGCAGGCGATGTCCGTGCCGATGCAGTCGTGACCCGGCAGGGTCTCACGGCGGTCAAGGGCGCACCAGCCCACGGGGATCGGGTCGCCCTCGGCGTACGCGAGCAGGCCGAAGACCCTGCTCGACGTGACCAGCTCACGCATCGCCAGCCGGGCAGCCTCCCCCTCGAAATTGAGACCCATCGGCAGGCGATGGTTCATACACCAGCAGCCCCCGCAGGGGGGAGACTGGAAGAAGGCCTCGAAGTCGGGCCAGAGTGCTGGGGCAAGAACCTTGGTGCTCAGGGTCATGCTCTCTCCGGTTGGGTCCGTGGCGCGTGGTGTGCCTGAGTATCAACGGGGAGGGAGACGATTTCCAGAGCTTCTCGACACCGGCCGGCTCGAGACGGCGTGGGATCTCAGGCCGCGAGAGCTCCTTTCTCAGCTCATCTGGCGGTCCTGGACCCGGTTCTTTCAGTTCATGACGCTTCCACGTGCCGCCCGAGCTGAAGACCTCAGAGGGAACGAGGCTCGAGGCTGGCGCTGCCC